>NZ_CP032093.1:0-627394 GCF_003544875.1 Vibrio alfacsensis | reverse complement strand
GATCACACCTCGATTCATAACGGCCATTTTGTCGGCAAACGCAAACGACTCTTCACGACTGTGCGTAACAAAAATTGCAGTAACACCCTGTTCTTTAAAGATCTTTCTAATCTCACCGATCAGCTCGTGACGAACTTGGGTATCAATATTAGAAAACGGCTCATCTAGCAACAGTAAATCTGGCTTATAAGCAAGCGAACGAGCAATCGCCACACGCTGCTGCTGACCACCAGACAGCTGATGAGGGTAACGATCGCCGTAGCCTTTTAGGTGAACCAAACCCAACATCTCTTCTACTTTGAGTAACTTCTGTTGAGCGCTTTCATTTTTTAGGCCAAAGGCAATGTTCTCTGCCACCGTCAAGTGAGGAAACAGTGCATAATCTTGAAAGATCATACCGATGTTACGTTGCTCGGGTGGCAGCCAATTTTCACCGTCATCAATCGTGACACAGTTTAAACTCATTTGTCCTGAGCTCAGAGGCAACAAACCCGCTATTGCCTTAAGTAGGGTTGTTTTACCACACCCACTCGCACCAAGTAGGCAAACAATCTGGCCTTGTTCCACTTCAAGAGACAATGATTCAAGTACTGTTTGAGCGTCATACTGACAAGTTAAGTTTTGAATAGATAATGCGCAGCTCATCAGTGATTTTGCTCCAGTGAACGATTTACAACAACAAGCGGGATCAACCCAACAAGAACCAGTAATACAGCCGGCAGAGCAGCAAGCTCTAAATGCTCGTCCGAGGCAAAGTTATATACATACGTCGCCAAGGTTTCAAAGTTAAATGGACGCAACAACAGTGCAGCATTAAGCTCTTTCATCGACTCAATAAACACTAATAGTCCGGCGATCAATGCACCGCGTTTTACCAATGGGAAATGCACTCGCCATAACATGGTATTCGGCGTACAGCCCATGGTTCGAGAGGCCATGTCTAATGATGGAGAAATCTTATTCAAGTTGCTTTCCACGCTGCCAATGGCGACTGCAGAGAAACGCACCACCATAGCGAAGATCAACGCAAACATTGAGCCAGAGAAAATCAGCCCAGGTCTGCTCCACTCCATCGCTTTAGCAAAATCGTTCACACGGTGATCCATAAACAACACCGCTACCATCACGCCGATCGCAAGTACCGTTCCCGGAACCGCATACCCCATAGAGGATAAACGCATAAATGCCAAACTCGAACGACCACCGTTAACTCGCTGGCTAAAATTCACAATCAAGGCAATTGCAACACCAATGATTGCAGCCACGATTGACACCACCAAGCTGTTCCATGCATATTCACGGAATTCTGGTGTCCAACTCTGAGCAAAGTAAGTAATAGCGTAATCAATTAACTGTAACAGTGGGAAAACAAACGCGATAGCAACCAAACCCCAACACCAAATCAACGCCCCCATTTCTGCCAACCTTTTAACTCATAACGAAACTCTTCATGGCTGTTAAATTGACTTTGAAATAGCTTCTGTTTACGGCGACTGTAGCGTTCCGCGCTGAGCAGAAGCACAACCACCATCAACATCATTGCTGAAATCTTCGCCGCTGCATTTAAGTTTGAGTAACCAAGCCAGGTATCGTAAACCGCAGTTGTCAATGTATTCACTGCAAAGTAACTGACCGTTCCGAAATCACCAATGGTTTCCATCGCGACAAGAGACAAACCAACCGCGATAGATGGTCGAACTAAGGGTAACGAAATACGCCAAAAGCTTTCCCAAGGAGAACATTTGAGTAAGCGAGCACTTTGCAGCAAGGAAACGTTCTGTTCCATAAATGCTGCACGACACAGCAAGTAAACATATGGGTAAAGAACCAGAGAAAGAACAAAAGTCGCACCACTTAAGGTTCGAATATCTGGGAACCAATAGTCGCCAGGCCCCCAACCGGTTATATCACGTAAAAAGATTTGAATCGGTCCGGCAAAATCAAACCAATCCGTAAAGATATAGCCAATGATATAACCTGGCATGGCAAGCGGTAGAACCAAGGCCCACTGCAACCACTTCTCAGTTGGCAATTTACACATCGCCATAAACCAAGCACTTGGAATACCGAGAATCAAAGAAAGGAACATCACACCCGCTGTCAGTGCAACAGTGTTATAGATATAGGTTGGCATGACCGTCGACATCAAATGTGCAAACAAGTCATCCGTCTCGCCAATGGCGGTATAGAAGATCGCTAAGATCGGCAAAACCAGTAACAAGGTGATCGCCCCACTACTGGTTTTCCATAGAGAATGTTTATTCTTCATTGCCTAAATACTGCAAGGCTTTATGAAACACAAATGCAGGTGCAAATACATCTCATATCCTTTAATCAAATGGGGGTATAGTTATACCCCCACATGGAATTAAAGGTCAAATTTCACTTCATCTAGCAACTTAATTGCCGCTTCATGATTTGCTGCAATATCGTCTAGAGAAATCTTATCCGCGGAGAAGTCACCCCAAGACTCCACAAGCTCAGAACGCTTAACGCCTTCTTTTACTGGGTACTCGTAGTTTACTTCTGCGTACATTTGCTGCGCTTTGTCACCCGTTAGGAATTCCATTAGCTTCACAGCGTTGTCTTTGTTTGGAGAGAATTTCGCCATCGCCATACCAGAGATGTTTACGTGCGTACCTGTAGTCTCTTGGTTAGGGAAGTTGATATATACCGCATCAGCCCAAGCTTTTTGCTCTTTGTCGTTAACCATCTTACCTAGGTAGTAGCTGTTACCTAGAGAAACGTCACACAAGCCTTCTTTGATTGCTTTAACTTGAGCACGGTCGTTACCTTGAGGCTTACGAGCTAGGTTCGCTTTTACGCCTTCTAGCCATTCTTTTGTCTCTGCTTCACCGTGGTGTGCAATCATTGAAGATACTAGAGATACGTTGTAAGGGTGCTTACCGCTACGAGTACAGATTTTGCCTTTAAATTCTGGCTTCGCTAGATCCGCGTAGTTGAAGTCGTTACCTAGTTTGCCAACACGGTCACGTGAAGAGTAAACGTTACGAGTACGTAGAGTCAGAGCAAACCACTCGTTCTCTTTATCTTGGTACTGTGCAGGTACGTTTTCTTCGATGATTTTGCTGTCTACCTTTTGAACCAGACCTTTGTTCGTCAGTTCCGCTAGACGGCTAATATCTGTAGTAAGGATTACGTCAGCTGGGCTGTATTCGCCCTCCTGAGCCAACTTCTCTGCTAGACCTTTTTTCGCAAACTTCACATTTACTTTAATACCCGTTTCTTTAGTGAACTCGTTGAACATAGGCTCAACTAGAAAAGGTTGACGGTAAGAGTAGACGTTCACTTCTTCAGCAGCCATTGCTGTTGGAGCCAGAGTAGCGCAAGTAATCGCTGAAAGAGTTAGCAGTTTTTCATTGGTTAATCCCTTGTCATGCTAATGATAACGTTTATCAGTTGCGTTATTATATGCATGTTCAATAAGAAAACAATGATGTGACACAAAAAAACCTGCTCTTTCGAGCAGGTTGTTGAACGTTTGGTTTGTAACTAATTATTTCAATATGTCCGCTATTTTACAGTAACGAACTCTGGGTAAGCGCCAACACCACAGTCATGCATATCCATCCCTTCCATCTCTTCGTCTTCCGAAACTCGAATGCCAATGGTTACTTTTAAGATTGCCCATACCACTAGGCTTGCACCAAATACCCAAGCAAAGATAACTGCTGCACCTAGAAGCTGTGCACCAAACGTTGCATCACCATTACTCAGTGGTACTACCATCAGACCAAAGAAACCACACACACCGTGAACAGAGATAGCGCCTACTGGGTCATCAACCTTAATCTTGTCTAGACCAATGATGCTGAATACCACTAGTGCACCAGATACCGCACCAATTGCCACAGCATAAAGCGGTGATGGTGATAGAGGGTCAGCCGTGATTGCAACAAGACCTGCAAGCGCACCGTTCAGAATCATCGTTAGATCCGCTTTACCCCACGTTGTTTTACATACGAATAGTGCTGCAATTGCACCTGCCGCTGCCGCTGCGTTAGTGTTCAAGAAAATTTGGCCTACTGCTGTCGCATTCTCAAAGTCAGAAACCATGAGTTGAGAGCCGCCGTTGAAACCGAACCAACCAAACCAAAGGATGAACGTACCCAATGTAGCGAGAGGCATGTTTGAACCTGGAATTGGGTAAATTTCGCCATTTTTGCCGTACTTACCTTTACGCGCACCCAGTAATAGTACGCCCGCTAATGCTGCTGAAGCACCGGCCATGTGTACGATACCTGAGCCAGCGAAGTCACTAAAACCTGCTTCTGATAGGAAACCACCGCCCCACGTCCAGTAACCTTCCATTGGGTAGATGAACGCCGTCAACACAGCAGAGAAGATAAGGAAAGACCAAAGCTTCATACGCTCTGCAACCGCGCCAGATACGACTGACATTGCTGTTGCTACAAATACTACTTGGAAAAAGAAGTCCGACTCTAGAGAGTGATCAGCGCCTTCTCCTTGTGTGCCAATTAGTGCGCCAAATGATGGCAACCAACCGCCTTCGCCATTATCAACGTACATAATGTTGTAGCCGACCAATAGGAACATAGTACAAGCGATTGCATAAAGACAAATGTTTTTAGTTAGTATTTCTGTTGTGTTTTTAGAGCGAACTAAGCCCGCTTCTAACATGGCAAAGCCTGCTGCCATCCACATGACCAACGCACCAGAAATGAGGAAGAAAAAGGTGTCGAGTGCGTAACGTAATTCGGTTACCGTAGTTGTTAATTCCATGATAATTCTCCAATCCCTTGAATTCTTAAAGTGCTTCTGCGTCCATTTCACCAGTACGAATACGTACCGCTTGGTTTAGGTCGTAGACAAAAATCTTACCATCACCAATTTTGCCGGTTTGAGCCGCCTTAGTGATGGCTTCTACCACGCGTTCCACATTGTCTGCATGGGTTGCAATTTCTAGTTTTACTTTTGGTAGAAAGTCGACTTGATACTCCGCGCCACGGTATAGCTCCGTGTGACCTTTCTGACGACCAAAACCTTTCACCTCTGATACTGTCATCCCTTCAATACCAACATCAGCCAATGCTTCACGTACATCGTCTAACTTAAAAGGTTTTATAATGGCATTAATGATTTTCATTGACTCTTCTCCGCAGCTTTCATCCTGAAACAGTTTTATTAATCCAAGCGGCGTGCCAACTTTTTATCTCATTGATTTATATAAACTTAAACAAAGTTAAAACTTATAAACAAAAGGCGCACCAAGTCGGTGCGCCCTTTCACAAATATAAGGCAATCTCAGTGAGACTACCCAAAACTGTGCATTAAATGTTCAAAAAGTCTTTCCATTGCTCAATCAAAGAACAAAAGTCCTCAATACCGCAACTCGCCGTGCTCTCGGCATTGTAGAAATCGAATTCAGTTTCCATCTCGACTTCATAATCGTGACTCAGTGCATTTTCTTGCACCAGAACTTCATCATCGAGGATCATTAAACTTATTTCTGCACCAGTCAGTCTATGCTCTTGAGATGGCGAAGAAAATGCCTGATCAATTAAAGCTTCAACTTGTGCAATTTTTGAAGGGTCTTTGCCGATTTCTTCTTGCAGCCAACGACCAACAATCTCATGCCCCATACTGCATTTTACGTAGTATTCGCCCATCAGCGTATTACGAATAAATTCAAATTCCATCGTAGTGCTCTTTAACTCTGGTCAGACAAATCGTCACCCATTCAATTTTATTGTTGCCACCTTTCTACGGCAGAAAATGCTCTCTGCTCAACAAAGGTAATTAATGGGCGAAGTCTACCCTGCTAACTTTCAAACGCAAGTATCACTTTGGGTTCACTGCATACTTTATCTGAAGATAATACGTTGTCGCACACCTTTTATACGATTGTCCCGCCAAGAACCTAGTGGTATCTTGCGCGTTTTGCACCTTAAATAAGCTTGTTATGCAGCTAAATGAAACCATCGCAAGACAGATTGTCGAGCGTACCATGAAGATCATCCCTTATTCTGTCAACGTCATGGACGAACTGGGCCGCATTATTGGTTCCGGCGATCCAGCACGACTCAGCCAGCGTCATGAAGGGGCGATCCTTGCTATTGCAGAACATCGCGTTGTCGCCATTGACTCAGCAACCGCCGAACACCTCAAAGGCGTCAAGCCCGGTATCAACTTCCCGATCATCTACCAAGATAGAATTATTGGCACCATTGGTATATCTGGCGAACCAGACCAAGTGCACCAGTATGGTGAGTTAGTAAAGATGACGGCGGAGCTTATTGTTGAGCAAGCGGCACTCATGTCACAAGTAGAGTGGCACAAACGCCACAGAGAAGAACTGGTGATGCAGCTGATTCAAGGTGCGCAAACCGATAATGATGCCATTCGCCTAATCGGAGAAAGGCTCGAGCTTGATCTTAGCAAGCCTCGAATTGCTGCTATCGTCCAAGTCATGCCTGATGAAAATAAGACTCCGTTGTCACTCGCACACTTGCAGCAACTCGTGCATCTCTTAGAGTTCCCTGAGCGTGACAATCTGGTCGGTATTTTATCGGTATCCGCCAATGAGGTCGTGGTGCTTAAACCAATAGAACTGAGCAAGAACGGCTGGTCCATTGAGAATGAACGCAAGCGAGTCACAAAACTTCTAAAACGTGTACGACAATTAGGCAAATTTAAGATTCGTATCGCTTTGGGAGATTATTTTGAAGGAAGTGATGGGCTGAGTAAATCGTATCAAACGGCCAAACTCACTTTAGAATCTGTACATAGCCAAAATGGCGAGGTCTTTTTCTATCAAAATCATCGATTACCCGTTCTTCTCAGCAGCCTGTTCGAAGAGTCATGGAAAGTTGAACAACTAAGAGAGCCTTTCGATTTATTGATGAAACAAGACACCAAGGGAACATTAGTGAAAACCCTCAAAGCATATTTTGCTCAAAACTGTGACGCTTATCAAACAAGCCAACTGCTGCATATTCACCGTAATACTCTACGCTATCGACTAGAACAAATAGAAAAGATTACTAAGCTAAATATCAACAACTTAGATGACAAATTGCACCTTTACCTTGCTTTGAACTTACTGCGCCATTAATTAGTAATTTGTGCACACGCACAAAAACGAACGTGTTTCCGGCAGAATATTTGTTGTTCAATCTAAAGACGTTCCAAAGCATCCCCCCTATAGTGCGGGCAAAATAATTCTCAAAACTAAATTGGAAACAAAAATGGCTGAAGTCTCTACGCTTGGCGCATTGGCTGCGCTAGTGGTTGCGATAGCGCTTATCCTACGTAAAGTTCCACCTGCATACGGAATGATCATCGGTGCTCTAGTCGGTGGGGTTGTTGGTGGTGTATCACTCACTGATACCGTCTCTCTCATGATTGGTGGTGCTCAAGGCATCGTAACCGCGGTTCTACGCATTCTTGCGGCTGGTGTACTTGCTGGCGTGCTGATTGAGTCTGGTGCCGCAACGTCTATTGCCGAAACCATTGTAAAGAAAGTGGGCGAAACACGAGCTTTACTGGCACTCGCGCTAGCAACGCTGATTCTAACGGCTGTTGGTGTGTTCGTTGACGTTGCTGTTATTACGGTATCTCCTATCGCTCTTGCGATAGCCCAACGAGCCAACATTTCTAAGACCGCGATTCTTCTAGCAATGGTTGGCGGTGGTAAAGCGGGTAACGTGATGTCACCAAACCCGAATGCTATTGCTGCCGCGGATGCATTCAATGTCCCGCTTACTTCGGTTATGGCGGCAGGCGTCGTACCAGGGCTATTTGGTCTTGCCTTGGCGTACATCATCGCAAAACGTCTAACAAATAAAGGCAGCATGGTACAAGCCCATGAAGTTGTCTCTGTTGATCACTCTAAGCTACCGACATTCGGCGCCGCTATCGTGGCACCACTGGTCGCAATCGCGCTACTTGCATTGCGCCCGATTGCAGGCATTAACGTAGATCCACTGATTGCCCTTCCTCTTGGTGGCTTTATTGGTGCTGTCGTTATGGGTCGTTTTAATGACACCAACCACTTCGCGGTTTCTGGTTTAAGCCGTATGGCGCCGGTTGCGGTGATGTTGCTTGGTACAGGTACATTGGCCGGCATTATTGCCAACTCTGGTCTTAAAGGTGGCTTGATTGAAATCCTGACCGCTTCTGGTTTGCCATCTTACTTACTTGCGCCTATCTCTGGTGCCATGATGTCACTTGCAACCGCATCAACCACAGCAGGTACTGCGGTAGCCGCAAGTGTATTTAGTCACACCATTCTAGAATTAGGCGTTCCAGCACTTGCTGGCGCAGCAATGATCCATTCAGGTGCAACCGTACTTGACCACATGCCTCATGGCAGCTTCTTCCACGCAACCGGCGGGGCCGTTCATATGGACATTCGTGAGCGTCTTAAGCTCATCCCTTATGAATCGGCGGTTGGTCTGATGATCGCATTCGTGTCTACCATGATGTTCGGTGTGTTTGGTCTGTTTGTTTAAGGCGTTAAGGTATTACTATGAAAATTATTATTGCTCCAGATTCATACAAAGAAAGTCTTAGTGCGATGGATGTCGCCGTTGCTATTGAGCAAGGCTTCAAGCAAGTTCTTCCTAATGCAGAATACATCAAATTGCCAATGGCAGATGGTGGTGAGGGTACGGTTCAATCTTTGGTTGATGCTACAGGCGGCGAGATCATTGAACACTGCGTCACTGGCCCACTTGGCGAACAAGTTACTGCATTCTATGGGTTAATGGGGGATGGTAAAACAGCCATCATCGAAATGGCCGCCGCTTCCGGTCTCCACCTCGTGGAACCTGCAAAACGTAACCCACTTATCACTACTACATTTGGTACTGGTGAATTGATCAAAGCGGTACTCGATAAAGGTGTTGAACACATTATCGTAGGCATCGGTGGTAGTGCTACCAATGATGGTGGCCTTGGAATGGCGCAAGCTCTGGGTATCCGTCTGCTTGACGAATCTGGCCAATCGCTAGGTTTTGGTGGTGGTGAGCTAAGTAAACTTCATACCATCGATATGAGCAACCTTGACTCTCGCCTTGCTAACGTGCGCTTAGAAGTCGCATGTGATGTTGATAACCCACTGTGCGGCGAGAAAGGTGCATCACAAGTGTTTGGTCCACAAAAAGGGGCAACACCAGAGATGGTGGCATTACTCGATAGCAACTTGGCGCACTACGCTGGCGTAATCAAAGCTCAGCTTGGTCAAGATGTGTTAGAGCGTAAAGGCGCAGGGGCAGCAGGTGGTTTAGGCGCGGCGTTAATGGGATTGCTCCAAGCAGAATTGCGCCCTGGCATCGAAATTGTGATGGATGCTGTTCACTTAAATGATGTGGTTGCTGATGCCGATTTGGTGATCACAGGTGAGGGTCGTATTGATAGCCAAACGATCCATGGAAAAACGCCTATTGGTGTTGCTCGCACCGCGAAAAAACACAACGTGCCTGTCATCGGTATCGCTGGCTGTTTAACGCAAGATTGTGGCGTTGTACACGAACACGGTATTGACGCAGTCTTTGCTGTCGTTAACCGCTCCGTCGATCTCCCAACAGCGTTAGTAGAAGCCGCTCAGAATATCGAGTTAACTGCACGAAATGTCGCAGCTCTGCTGCAAGTAAAACTTTAATACTTCTCGACTCAGTGAACTGAGTTGTAAAACTGTTGCCATAAAAAAACCGCTGAATGTTCAGCGGTTTTTATCATTCGCATAACATTTATGCTGGCTCTTGGAAGATCACTTCATCCGCTTTCTTAGTGTACTGGTCCATCTTATGGAAGTTCAAGTAACGGTAAGTGTCTGCAGCCGTTGCATCAATTTGTTTCGCATACTCTAAGTATTCTTCCTTGGTTGGAATCTTACCTAAAATTGCACCCACAGCGGCAAGTTCTGCTGAAGATAGGTAGACATTCGCTCCTGTACCTAGACGGTTCGGGAAGTTACGAGTAGACGTCGACATTACCGTTGCTTTGTCTGCTACGCGTGCTTGGTTACCCATACATAGAGAACATCCCGGCGTTTCGATACGAACACCCGCACGACCATAAATACCGTAGTAACCCTCTTCCGTTAACTGATCACGGTCCATCTTCGTTGGTGGTGCGACCCATAGGCGAGTATCCAGTTGACCACCGAACTGCTCAAGTAATTTACCTGCCGCACGGAAATGACCAATGTTTGTCATACAAGAGCCAATGAACACTTCATCAATTTGCGTACCTTGTACTTCTGATAGAAGACGCGCATCATCTGGATCGTTTGGTGCACATAGGATTGGCTCATGAATATCCGCTAGGTCGATTTCAATGATGTGCGCGTATTCCGCATCTGCATCCGCTTCCATCAACTCAGGGTTTGCCAACCACTCTTCCATTGCGGTGATACGACGCTCGATAGTACGGCGGTCACCGTAGCCCTCAGAGATCATCCACTTCAGCATAGTAATATTTGAGTTTAAGTATTCTTCAACCGACTCTTGAGACAGTTTAACTGTACAACCAGCCGCACTGCGCTCTGCCGATGCATCAGAAAGCTCAAATGCTTGTTCAACCGTTAGGTGCTCAACACCTTCAATTTCTAGCACTCGACCAGAGAATTCGTTGATCTTACCTGCTTTCTCAACGGTCAGTAGACCTTGTTGGATTGCGTAGTAAGGAATCGCGTGCACAAGGTCACGTAGCGTGATACCTGGCTGCATTTCACCTTTGAAACGTACCAAGATCGACTCTGGCATATCCAGCGGCATAACACCTGTTGCAGCTGCAAACGCGACGAGTCCAGAACCCGCTGGGAACGAGATACCTAGAGGGAAGCGCGTATGCGAGTCACCACCTGTACCGACAGTATCAGGTAGCAGCATACGGTTTAGCCATGAGTGAATAACACCATCACCCGGACGAAGTGATACACCAGCACGGTTCATAATGAAATCAGGTAGCGTGTGGTGCGTGTTTACGTCGACTGGTTTCGGGTATGCCGATGTATGACAGAAAGACTGCATCACTAGATCCGCAGAGAAACCCAGACAAGCAAGGTCTTTTAGCTCATCACGCGTCATAGGCCCCGTCGTATCCTGAGAACCAACCGTCGTCATCTTAGGCTCACAATATTGACCTGCACGTACACCTTCAACGCCACATGCTTTACCCACCATCTTCTGAGCGAGTGTGTAGCCTTTGTCAGATGCAGAAGGGTCAACTGGCTTAGCAAATAGGTCTGTTTCTTCCAGACCCAATGATACGCGAGCACGGCTTGTTAGACCTCGACCGATGATCAGTGGAATACGACCACCAGCACGAACTTCATCAAGCAACACTTTGCTTAGTTCAAAGCGAGAGATCACTTCATCGTTTTTACGGACAACGCCTTCATATGGGTAAATTTCAATCACATCCCCCATATTCATGTTCTGTACGTCTAACTCAATTGGTAGCGCGCCAGAATCTTCCATCGTGTTATAGAAGATTGGGGCAATCTTACCGCCTAAACAAATACCACCCGTGCGTTTGTTTGGTACAAATGGGATATCTTCCCCCATAAACCAAAGCACTGAGTTCGTTGCAGATTTACGTGAAGAACCCGTACCAACAACGTCACCCACGTAGGCAAGAGGGATACCGTCTTTTTGCAGCTCTTCAATTTGATTAATAGGACCAACGCTGCCTGGCTGCTCTGGCACGATGCCATCACGTTCCATCTTCAGCATCGCTTTCGCGTGTACTGGGATATCAGGACGTGACCAAGCGTCTGGTGCTGGAGATAAATCATCCGTGTTAGTTTCACCCGTTACTTTAAAGACTTTAACGGTGATCTTTTCAGCGACTTTCTCTTTTGAAGTGAACCACTCAGCATCAGCCCAAGATTGTAGGACTTGTTGTGCAAATGTATTGCCTGCTTTGGCTTTCTCTTCTACATCATAGAAAGCATCAAACATGAGTAGCGTGTGAGACAGCGCTTTTACTGCAATTGAAGCAAGCACGTCATCATCAAGGAACTCAACAAGTGGAGCAATGTTGTAACCACCCTGCATAGTACCCAACAGTTCTGCCGCTTTTTCACGGCTTACCAATGGCGATGCCACTTCGCCTTTAGCCACTGCAGTCAGGAAACCAGCTTTTACATAAGCAGCTTCATCAACACCTGGTGGGATGCGATTTTCTAGCAGGTCAAGAATAAACGCTTCTTCACCTTGTGGGGGATTTTTCAGAAGTTCAACAAGTCCAGCAACTTGCTCCGCGTCTAGCGGTTTAGGAACAACTCCTTCGGCAGCACGCTCTTCGACGTGTTTACGGTAGGCTTCAAGCACGACTTTTCCTCTCATTGCGGTTCCTCCTTTATTAATTACTATTGTTAAAGTAAAGGAGTGAACATCCTTGGAAACTTGGCTCTCCATTGCCCTTGTTTTCATTCAATTCTTGATTGAGAAACAGCGCCGTAGAGGCCAAACTGTGGGCGACAGAATAGCAAATTTAACTTTAAATTAAAATCTCCCCACCTTGACCAACATAGCAACTTACGACTAAAGTCCGGTGAATATTGGCTAAATATGCAGAGATTTTGCTGCTCTTTACCTTTTTATTTAAATGATGTTCCAACGATCAAGTACACAGCATCCAAACTTTCCTCTGTACGACCGTAAGCCAGCATAATAGGGCCAATGGGTGAATCAACACCAAAAAATACGGACGCCGCATTATACAATGGTGCATCATTTAGCTTCAGATTGTTATCTGACCAAACACCACCATGCTCCAACGATGCTCCCAGATAAACTGGGGCTTGGAACAATCCAAAATCATTCTCCATCCATTTATAGCGATACACTAAGCTGGTGAAAAATAGGTTTTGACCAATAAGACTGTTTCTTGGAATTCCAGATAGGTTTAAAAACCCACCGAGCTCTCGTGGGTCGAGAGGAATAGAAGAATTTTTACTCTCAACAACACTGTATTCTGCCTGACCGACTAAAGTATGACGGCTGTGTGTCAACGCACCTTTAAAACGCGCGGTAATTTCATAGACCGTATCTTCAATATCCTTATCAGGATTGCCAAGTTGAAAACTCTCTGGGCTCTTGTCATGAGAGATTAAGTAATCTAAATCAATCAACATACCCCGCGTAGGAAAGGCAAAATCATCCAGCGTATCGAGTCGGTATTTTGCGAACACGCCTAAGCGTTCATAATCAAAATGCCCCGCTGAGGCAAAGGTAGAGGCCTCAATCTCGCCTTTCGTGTATCGCCCGCCCACTCGGAACTCTTGCCATAACGTAGGTTGCACACCAGCGGCAAGATCAGTAGTGAACTCGGTATAAGAGACCGGAAGAAAATCATAGACCGAACTGATATCTGGATTTTCAAAATCATTAACTGGCCAGTTACGGTTTTCATTGTTGTAGTTCACGCGACCAGAGACAAACAACTCTTGGCTAGATAGAACCGGAGAGTAGAGCTCTGCCTCTATCAGTTTATCCGTTCCCATGTCTACATTAACGGTCAATTCTGCACCGTGCGAATTCAAGTCGGTAAAGTTGGCAGAAACACCAATCCCATATTGACTGTCCGTATTGAAATCATCTTCAAGGAAAAAGCGAAAGTTAAGGTAATTCGGTCCCCATGACTTCTCATTCACTTCAAAGACAAGTAGGTTTACGCCCTCTATTTCTTCAAAGTGATAAGTGATCAACTCGAAGCGATCGAGCGCATACAAATTTTCGACGGCTTTTTCGATCTCTTCCGTGGTAAGTTGTCTTCCTGCATCAAGCTCTAAACGGTTTGTCAGCAATACATCGCTATAGTGCGTGTTGTTGACAATCACGATCTGATCAACAACGCGTTCATCACCGTACTGCATCGCTTTTCGGACATCTTGTTTGTGCTCGATGTATTTTTGGTAATCAGAGCTTTCAACACTCAATGCTTCAAGTCTTGATTTCAACTTCATCGTGATGTCATACCCTGACTTAAATGCATTTGGCATCTTGTCAAAATCAACAGTTTCCATTTGACCGACATCAGGTCGAATATAAACATCATCATCTTTGAGTGTTTTCGCTTGCTCTTGAGTGCTGCGACGAACCAAATAATTGGATAGCTGATCGGCAACGACAAACAAGCCTGTAAAGTCTTCTTTGTCTTTGTAATCGGTACTAATATCGACCGCAATCACGACATCTGCTCCCATCGATCGAGCGATATCAACAGGCATATTATTGACCACGCCACCATCAACGAGCATGTGTCCATTGAGTTCATAAGGAGGGAGGGCACCCGGTACCGACATACTGGCCATCATGGCATCAACAAGATAACCGTTATCCAATACCACTTCTTCTAATTCGACAATATCCGTCGCAACCGAACGGTATGGAATCGCGAGATCATCAAAGGATTTAAAACGACCTAAATTACCAGTGGTTTCGCGCAAAATACGTAACATATTTTGGCCTTGAACGACTCCCGTTGGTGAACGAACTTCCCCAAATCTTAAGCCGAGATCAGTGGTAATTTGGTAACGGTCTTCGTATTCTTTGTCGCGAACGCGACGTTGACTGCGGTCGACACGGTCTCGATAACCGCTATTCCAATCGACGCTATAAATAAAACTTTCGATTTCATCCGCGCTCATGCCCGTGGCATACAAGCCACCAACGTAAGCCCCCATGCTGGTACCAGTAATGATATCAACCGGAATATGCATGTCTTCCAGCGCTTTTAAGACACCGATATGAGCAGCACCTTTCGCGCCTCCACCCGCCAATACAACGGCGACTTTCGGGCGCGACGGATCTTCATGTTTCGCAAAGGAAGGGGTTGCTATCAAAAAGGAGCAGATCCAAAGCGCAACCTTGCACTGCCATGGACATAATGTCGACTTTCTGAACATTCCTTTCTTCCTTTACTGAACCTTTAACGCTTACTTGTACTAAGAATTCAGCAACTGCACAAGTCAGCGATGATGTTTTTGAACACTTTACCAATCAAATAACTTGTTCAACCAATTAGACTTTTTCTCACATTGTTGTTTGATTTGGCCCGTTTTATCCCAAACTGGCAGCTTATACTCACTACGACAATTCATTTCTAATGCACCTTGAGGGGTCTTTTGAAAGCCCAATGTAGTGACCTCTCTAGGCCAAGGTAAATCCAACCGCTCAGGTATACGTTGCTGCAAGTATTCCGCATAAACACGTAAAGCACCGCTAGAACCCGTCAATTTCGTCGATTTATTATCATCTCGGCCAAGCCAAATTGTCGTTACTTCTCGGCCATCAATTCCGACAAACCAACTATCCCGGCTATCATTACTGGTACCCGTTTTCCCTGCTAATGCGGCCCATGCGAACTGACTTTGTAAGAAGCGTCCTGTTCCTTGTGCAACACCTTGCTTCATCGCATAAGTCGTTAGCCAAGCCGCTTGCTCATCGACCGCTGGCGAGGATTTAGGTAATGATTGGTATAGTACATTGCCGTCCATATCGATTACAGAACGCAATGCTGATAATTTCGCTCGTTTCCCTGAATTGGTCAGCGTCTGGTACATCTGTGCAACTTCAAACGGCGTTAACGAGAATGCGCCAAGGAACATCGATGGAACAGGGCGAATCTCTTGCTTATCGACGCCCAACCGTCCCAACGTATCGGAGACTTCAGGAATACCAAGTTGCATACCCAATCGAACCGTTGGTACGTTCAATGACTTTGCCAGTGCTAAGTACAAAGGCACATCGCCACGGAATTTACGATCAAAGTTTCGAGGCGACCAAACCGTCCCCTTGCTGCCTTTTAAACTCAATGGTGTATCGTGCAATGTTGTCGCTAAGTTGTACTTTTCTGGTTGTTCTAACGCCGTTAAATAGATAGCCGGCTTGACCAGAGAGCCTATCGGACGACTTGCATTCAATGCTCGGTTGAAGCCCTCATACCCGACTCGCTTACCTCCGACCATTGCTCGAACTTCGCCGCTATGACGATCAACCGCAACCGCAGCCGCTTCTAATTCTTTACCCGCTCGTTGCGCAAGCTCAGGGACTTTCTTCGCAATGGCTTTTTCCAACTTACTTTGTGAAACCGGATCCAACGAGGTAAACAATCGTAAACCAGTATCCGACTTAAAGTTATCACCCACTTTCTCTTTCAGTTCAATGTTTAGCTGTTGGAAGTAAGCTGGCTGACGACTGGCAATACGCGGCTTACTTTGCGTATCCAATGGACGATTCACCGCTTGTTCATATTGCTCTGCGGTTAACATATCTTGTTGCATAAGCAAACGCAGAACCAAGTCACGTCGTTCTTTGGTGCGTTCAGGATAACGAATTGGATTGTAGTAAGATGGGCCTTTGACCATGCCCACCAGCATCGCTAATTGATCAATACGCAGCTCTTGAATCGGTTGACCAAAGTAGTAACGCGATGCCAAGCCAAAGCCATGAATCGCATCACCACCACTTTGGCCTAAATAGACTTCATTTAGGTACGCTTCAAGAATTCGGTCTTTGCTGTAGCGATAATCTAAGATTAACGCAATATACGCTTCACGCACTTTGCGCCATAAGGTTTTGTCACGAGTAAGAAACAGGTTTTTGGCTAACTGCTGAGTCAGAGTACTACCACCTTGAACGGTGCGCCCCGCTTTAATATTGGCCACAAGCGCACGACCAATAGCCAGTGGTGACACGCCATCATGTTGGTAAAAATCACGGTCTTCCGTTGCTAATAACGCATCGACCAAAATCTCCGGAAATTGATCGCGACGTAAGAATAAACGCTGTTCATTTTGATCTTTTTCCAGCATACCCAACATCTTAGGTTCGATACGCAAGTAACCGAGATCCCCTTTCGACTCCAAAGATTGAATCCGTTGCAAACCACTATCAGAGAAATGCAGCATAACGTGACGATCTGGCTCTGGTCCATCTGCAAACTCAAACGGACGACGGATCAACTCTATGCGAGTTGAAGAAGAAGAATACTCCCCGGGATAACGAGGTTGACTCACCTTACGATAATTCAACACGTCCAATTCATTGCGCATTTCTTTAACGGAAATGTTTTCTCCTGGACTCAACGTTAAAATACGGGCATAGACGACAGTTGGAAGATCAAAAAGCTGACCATCAAAGCGATCTTTCACCACACTATCTAAATAAATACCGACAAATACCAATACTGCAGCCAGCGCTACGCCAGCTTTCCAACTGAATGACCAGATAGTTTTCAGCCAAGAGCGTTTCTCACCGCTTGGCTTTTTCGATGGTGATCGCTTTGGTCGTTTCGCACTGCTGCTTTTTGCCGTTGTCGATTTATTTGGCGTTGCTTTTTTGGCTGGCGATTTTTTCACGCTAGGCTTTTTTGTATCAGTCATTATTTAATTGTCTTTTGTTTTGTCGTCGCAACATGATTTGCAGGGTCGTCTGGCCAAACGTGTTTTGGATAACGCCCTTTCATTTCTTTTTGCACTTCTTTATAGCTTCCCGCCCAAAACGCAGCCAAATCAGAGGTAACTTGAAGCGGTCGCTGTGCTGGTGACAACAGTTCTAACACCATGCGCTTTCGTCCAAGCGCAACGGTTGGCGATCCACTTTCACCAAATACTTCCTGCATGCGTACCGAAAGGACCGGTTCTTGACCAAACTGGTAACGAATGCGCTTTTTAGAGCCCGTTGGTAGATGATATTCTTCAGGCAACCATTCATCGATGTTTTGATTTAAGGGCCAACCCAATCGAGCATTAAGCGCTTCAACCAAGTTCACCTTTGTCAGATCTTTTACCGATGACACCGAACTCATGTAAGGTTCCAACCACATTTCTAAATTATCGAGTAAATCTGCATCATCAAAGCTTGGCCAAGCTTGTTCTGGCAACCACGCCACTGCACAACGGATCCGCTCTAACAGGTTTGTCGCTGCTGGAGTCCAGTTTAGACTCTGTAAGCCCTGACGACGGACATAAGTGAGTAAAGCTTGTGTCATTTTTTCTTTACCCGGACTTGGCATCACTTCTCGCTTGATCACCAATTGTCCGAGTTTAATTTGTCGTTCTGCAACCAACCGTCCCTTTTTTTCATCCCAATCAACAACGTCTTGCGAAGAAAATAGCGACTCAAACGTATCTTGTAAGGCATGAATATCTAGCTCACATGCCAAATTAACCTGGCTAGAGTTGGAGTGTGAACGCATCAAATCAATGGCAACCAAATACTCGCAACCACCAAGCACATCTTCAGCACGGCACTCTGCACCATGACCATTTGCAAGTGTAAAGCGGCCATATTGGTTCACTCGTTGTTGGGCAATGCGATCTGGAAATGCCAAACTCAACACCAATGGAAACGCTTGCTCATCAACATCTTTCAAGCTAAATGCGGTGTCTAGCTTATGCGCCAATGTTTGAGCGCGTTTAATTAGTATCGCTTTTTTCGAATGCGCGCCCGACATCCAACGGTGTAAACTGTGGGCAACATTCGTCACGTTACGTTCAGGCTCTTCAATAAGGGCGACGGCAGCGAGCGCGGTATTTAGCATTTTTTCACCGGAATACTGCGCCTGAATCAACATTGCCGCAGAACGAGGCTCAACACCCAGTTCATGTGCGATTTTTCCCTCTGACGTTAGTTGGTTTTGTTCGGTCAGCAAGCCCAAAGAGACTAACAATTGCTTAGCCTGAGAAAGTGCAGCGGTCGATGGAACATCAAGCCACTTGAGCTCAGATATATCACCCGCTCCCCAAAACGCCAACTCCATGACTAAGCTGGCAAGATCTGAATGAAGAATTTCAGGTTGTGGTACTTGTGGCTGCTGCTTTAACTGACTTTCAGAATACAAGCGAACACAAACTCCCTCTTCGATACGACCAGCACGGCCGGCACGTTGAATCGCGGAAGACTGCGCAATACGCACTTGTTCTAGGCGTGTTAGACCATTTTTTAAATCAAAACGAGCGACTCGTTCTAATCCCGAATCAACCACCAAACGAATGCCTTCAATCGTTAAGGACGTTTCAGCAATATTGGTCGCTAGCACTACTTTACGCTTACCTATAGCCGCTGGCGAAATTGCCTTTTGTTGTTCCGCAAAACTGAGTTGACCATAAAGAGGGCACACTTCTACGTTATCAGGCAGATGTGATAAACGCTCTTCAACCTGTTTGATCGCCGCTACACCGGGAAGAAAAGCCAATAACGATCCCGACTCTTTTTGCATCAGACTTTCAATTGTCTTTGCCATCGACGTCGGCAGAGGATCATTGTTTCCCAACGGTAAGTAACGCGTTTCGACATCAAAACTGCGGCCATCCGACTCAATATAAGCAGCCGTTGGCAACAGTGCTTGCAATGCAGTTTGGTCTAATGTTGCCGACATCACGACGATTTTTAGATCATCTCGCAACGCTTCTTGAACTTCTAAGCTGAATGCCAACGCCGTATCTGCGTGAATACTACGTTCGTGAAACTCATCGAAGACCAATAAATCGACCCCATTAAGTTCAGGGTCATTTTGGATCATGCGAGTCATGATCCCCTCTGTCACAATCTCTAACTGTGTATGATGGCTCACCTTTGTCTCACCACGCACGCGGTAACCCACGCGACCACCGACTTGCTCGCCAAGTTGCTGTGCCAAATAACGCGCTATATTACGAGCAGCAAGGCGACGAGGTTCAAGCATCACAATTTTGCCTGTCACAGATTGGTTTAACAAAAGCTGTAACGGGAAGTAGGTTGACTTACCTGCACCAGGCGCAGCTTTAAGAATAATTTGATGTTGCGTTTTTACCGCCTTAAGTAATTGCGGCATCACGGCTTCAATCGGCAATTGTGACAAAGGTAAGACCCTATGTGGTAATGTTGGCCACATTGTACATAAAAACCTTCTTGGCTAAATAAGCAAATGCAATTCAAACCCGCTCTAGAGTCAGCAACTCTGCTAAAACGCTACAAACGCTTCCTTGCCGATATCGAACTAGATAATGGTGAAACCCGTACAATCCATTGTGCCAACACTGGGGCCATGACTGGTTGTGCTGAATTGGGTAATACGGTCTGGTATTCCACCTCAGATAACCCCAAACGTAAATATCCTAACAGTTGGGAACTGAGTGAAACTGCCCAAGGACATAAAATCTGTGTTAACACCGCACGAGCCAACCAATTAGCAGTAGAAGCAATTGAAAATAATGTCATTTCAGAGCTCTCTGGATATGACACACTTCAAACTGAAGTTAAATATGGCAGTGAAAATAGCCGAATTGATATCTTGCTCAGCGCAAGCGATAAACCGAAGTGTTATATAGAGGTAAAGAGCGTCACCTTACTTGATGAGCAGGACGCCTCGGGACAAGGTTATTTCCCTGATGCCGTGACCACTCGGGGACAAAAGCACCTGCGAGAGCTCACAGAAATGGCACAAAATGGAAGTAGAGCCATACTTTTATTCACTGTTTTACATTCAGGCATTGAAAAAGTATCCGCGGCGCACCATATAGACGCGAAATATTCAATGTTACTAAAACAAGCACAAGACGCGGGCGTGGAAGTTCTCTGCTACAAAGCCGAACTGAGTAATACTGAAATCAAACTTGTTTCAGATGTTGATTTTATCAATTAATGAGAAAAATGATGTCATCTTCACAATGACGATAAGTTTGCTATTCAGTGATTGCTTGCACCGCCTCTTTTTGCTATAGATACCCGCCTTAAATTGACTGCGTAGCAGTTGACTAGGTGTAAGTAGGAGATGCTGTATGCCAGAATCAAAGAAAAAAACCATAGGCATCCTAGCCATTGCTGGTGTGGAGCCATATCAGGAAAAGCCTGGTGAAGAATACATGTCGCCAGAGCAGGTTGAACACTTTACAAAAATCTTAACAGCTTGGCGTAATCAACTCAGGGAAGAAGTCGGTCGCACTGTACACCATATGCAGGACGAAGCAGCAAACTTCCCAGATCCAGTTGACCGTGCCTCTCAAGAGGAAGAGTTCAGCTTAGAACTGCGTAACCGTGACCGTGAACGCCGCTTGATCAAAAAGATTGAGAAGACGTTAGACAAAATCATGGATGACGACTTCGGCTTCTGTGAATCATGTGGCGTAGAAATTGGCGTTCGTCGCCTTGAAGCTCGTCCAACAGCTGATCTTTGTATCGACTGTAAAACACTTGCAGAAATCAAAGAAAAACAAATGCAAGGTTAATCAACCACGCATTATGATTATTGAAAGGGCTCAGGCTCCCTTTTGTTTTAACTAGTTTTGTAACGTTAAGTTTATAATATTACGTAATAATTTTCGAGATGCACGCATGACACGCTATGTAGGTCGATTTGCCCCATCCCCATCAGGCCCATTACATTTTGGTTCACTCGTTGCTGCACTAGGTAGCTACTTTCAAGCAAAAGCCAACCATGGCGTTTGGCTAGTTCGCATCGAAGACCTTGATCCCCCAAGAGAAATGCAAGGGGCATCAGAAGCCATTCTTCAAGCCTTAGAAGCCTATCATTTACATTGGGATGGAGAGATCGTTTATCAGAGCCAACGTCATCACCTATATCAAGCACAAATCGATGCTTGGTTGAAAAATGGTGACGCCTACTATTGCCAATGCACTCGTAAGCAAATCAAAGAACACGGTGGCTACTACCCTGGCACTTGTCGAAACAAGAACTTGCAAGAGGGGGCAATTCGTCTAAAAATGACGAAGCCAGTCAGCCATTTTATCGACCAAAGGCATGGTCAAATGAGCATTCCTGAGGCTCTAATAAATGAAGATTTCATTATTAAACGTCGAGATGGCTTATTTGCCTACAATCTTGCGGTAGTATTGGACGATATCGATCAAGGTGTTACCGAAGTTGTACGTGGTGCAGATCTCATTGAGCCAACTGGGCGCCAAATCAGCCTGTACCAAATACTTGAACAACCTGAAGTCAGTTACTTACATTTACCGTTAGCAATGGACACAAACGGTAATAAGCTTTCAAAGCAAAATCATGCTATGGCCATTGATGTCAATGAACCAAAGCCTACTTTACTGCGCGCAATGACCTTTTTAGGCTTCCATATTCCTAAAGAGTTAAACGCCACTAACATAGACGAAATTCTACGTTGGGGCTGCGAAAATTGGCAGGTAAAACAACTTCCAGTCGAGATTGAAATCACGCCGTGATTCTCAAATGGCACTGCGTAGGCTATCATTAGGCGCAAAATTGGCCCTAGCGGCTTAAGAACTAACCAACGCAAAATTGGACTAAACCCAGTTATTGCCAGATGCACATGAATACAAACGACTATACAACAAGCGAACCGGCCACAATTCCAGAACTCGCTCTCAATGTACTTACTCGTGAAGAGCACAACATCTCGCGTAAGCAAATCAGTGACAATGCACTGAAAGTGCTATACCGACTAAACGGTGCTGGTTTCGATGCTTTTCTTGTGGGTGGCGGGGTTCGAGACTTACTGCTTGGACAAAAACCAAAAGACTTTGATATTGCGACCAACGCAACACCAGAACAAATCAAACAGCTGTTTAGAAACTGCCGTTTGATTGGTCGTCGTTTTCGCCTTGCACACATAATGTTTGGCCGAGACATCATTGAAGTCGCCACTTTCCGTGGTCACCACCAAGAGCAACAAAACAAGAACATCTCTCAACAGTCAAAAGAAGGCATGTTGCTGCGCGATAATGTGTATGGCACGGTTGATGAAGATGCTGAGCGCCGAGACTTCACGATTAACTCGATGTACTACAACATCGCAGACTACTCGATTCACGACTACGCGCGTGGTATCGAAGACCTCGAAGATCGCCTGATTCGTCTCATTGGTGATCCTGAAACTCGTTACCGCGAAGATCCTGTACGTATGTTGCGCGCAGTTCGTTTCGCAGTAAAACTTGATTTTGATATTGAAGAAGACACAGCAGCTCCGATTGAAGAGATGGCGCCATTACTACGTGACATCCCATCTGCTCGTCTATTCGAAGAGTCACTAAAAATGCTTCAGTCAGGTCATGGTTTAGAAACCTACCACCTGCTGCGCGAATACAACTTATTCCAACAGTTGTTCCCTTCCATTTCAGAGCACTTCACTGAAGATTACGAATCCCATACGGAGCAAATGCTTGATTTAGTGTTGGACTCTACGGATATGCGTATCGATGAAGGTAAACGTATTAACCCTGCATTTATGTTTGCTGCAATGTTGTGGTATCCACTGTGCGCATTAGCAGACAAGCTAATGGAACAGCGCAACCTGTGTCACTACGATGCCGTAATGGAAGCAAGTAATATCATCCTTGATGAGCAAGTGCGAACCATCGCAATTCCTCGCCGTCATACCGCCACCATTCGTGAAATTTGGCAATTACAATTACGTCTGCCACGACGTAACGGTAAACGAGCATTCCGTCTAATGGAACTCAATAAATTTAGAGCTGGCTTTGATTTTCTTGAAATGCGCGGTGAAATTGAGGGTGGCGACACTCAGAAGCTTGCCAAGTGGTGGGAAACTTTTCAAAATGCAGGCCGAGAAATGCGCCAAGCCATGGCAAACGATCTCGATAGCCAGTCACCAGGCTCAGGCCAGCGACGCCGAAAAACCTATCGCAAGAAAAAGAGCAAGTCGAAATCATGATTACAGCGTACATTGCGGTAGGCAGTAACTTGGCTGATCCTGTCAGCCAAGCTAAACAAGCGATAGAAGCCATCAAGTCACTACCAAATTCTGAATTTGTGGCCGCTTCTTCGTTATACAGCAGCACACCAATGGGTCCGCAAAATCAACCGGATTACATTAATGCGGTTGTCGCTATAAACACGAATTTGACGCCTCTTGAGTTGCTTGATTGCACACAAGCTATCGAGCAAGAACAAGGGCGTGTCCGAAAAGAAGAACGTTGGGGTCCAAGAACACTGGATCTTGATATTGTACTATTCGGCAATGAGGTGATTAATTCCGAAAGACTGACAGTTCCACACTATGGAATGAGAGAGCGCGAGTTCGTACTCTACCCTCTTGCGGAAATTGCACCAAGTTTACAACTCCCAGATGGGACCGAGGTGTCGACACTACTAACAAAAGTAGATCGTAACGGCCTCAATATTTGGCAGTCATAGCCAACTCCTTGTGAGGATAAAACAATGAAAAAAATGACCATCAACGACCTAATCAAGTGGAAACAAGAAGGTCGTAAATTTGCTACTTCAACAGCTTACGATGCAAGCTTTGCCCAACTTTTTGAAAGCCAGGAAATGCCAGTATTGCTGGTTGGTGACTCTCTAGGCATGGTTTTACAAGGTAAAAACGATACATTACCTGTAACTGTTGAAGATATCGCTTATCACACGCGCTGTGTACGCGCAGGCAGCCCAAACTGTCTATTAATGGCTGATATGCCATTCATGAGCTACGCAACGCCAGAGCAAGCGTGTGAGAACGCAGCAACGCTAATGCGTGCTGGTGCAAATATGGTAAAAATCGAAGGCGGCGATTGGTTAGTTGATACCGTTAAAATGCTAACTGAGCGCGCTGTACCTGTATGTGCTCACCTTGGTCTAACACCTCAATCAGTTAACATCTTCGGCGGCTACAAAGTACAAGGCCGCGATCAAGAGAAAGCCGATCGTATGGTTAAAGATGCGCTGGCTCTACAAGAAGCGGGGGCACAAATTGTTTTACTCGAGTGCGTTCCTGCTGAATTAGCCGCGCGTATTACTCAAGTTCTTGACGTGCCAGTGATTGGTATCGGTGCAGGAAATGTGACTGACGGTCAAATCCTGGTTATGCATGATATGTTCGGTATTTCAGCCAACTACATGCCAAGATTCTCGAAAAACTTCCTTGCTGAAACAGGCGATATGCGCACAGCAGTATCAAAATACATGGCTGATGTCGAAAGCGGTGCATTCCCAGACGAAGCTCATACTATTGCCTAGAGGATAAGTGCATGCAAACTTTTGCGGAAATTTCGGCAATTCGTGAACAAATTAAAACGTTCAAACGTGAAGGCCGTAAAGTGGCATTTGTCCCAACAATGGGCAACCTGCATGATGGCCACTTAACGCTTGTTCGTAAAGCGCGTGAATACGCCGATATCGTTGTCGTAAGCATCTTTGTAAACCCGATGCAGTTTGAACGTGCAGACGATTTAAATAACTACCCTCGCACACTTGAAGATGATTTGAGTAAGCTTGGTGGTGAAGGGGTGGAGCTGGTATTTACACCAACACCTGAAATTATCTATCCCGAGGGTCTGGATAAACAAACCTTTGTTGACGTACCTGGTTTGTCTACCATGCTTGAAGGTGCCTCTCGTCCAGGTCACTTCCGTGGCGTAACAACCATCGTAAACAAACTGTTCAACATCGTTCAACCTGATGTCGCTTGTTTTGGCGAAAAAGATTTCCAACAACTGGCCGTGATTCGTAAGATGGTCGATGACTTGGCGATGGACATCGAGATCATCGGTGTACCAACCGTGCGTGAAATGGACGGTTTAGCGATGAGCTCACGTAATGGGCTATTAACGATTGATGAACGTCAACGTGCTCCTGTGCTTGCACGTACCATGCGTTGGATCAGCAGCGCAATGCGCGGCGGCCGTGACGACTACGCTTCCGTAATTGAAGACGCAAGCGACCAGTTGCGTGCAGCAGGTCTACAGCCTGATGAAATCTTCATCCGTGATGCTCGCACCCTGCAAGCAATCACCGCTGAAACAACTCAAGCTGTTATTTTGATGTCTGCATTCTTAGGTAAGGCTCGTCTAATTGATAACCAAACGGTAGATATGGTTGTTGAAAGCAAAGACGACGCTGAATCTAACGAAACCAAATCAGCCAGTGCGGAATAGCAAGCGACAATGACTCGCTATTCACTACGATGGATGTAAATATCGAGTTCGTAAATAAAAACAAAAAGGTCGACACTGCGTCGACCTTTTTTATAACTGCTTTTTCTGTACAGTCTTAATGCACTGACTATGAACGCAAGCCGATGCCTTTGGTTACCAAGTAATGCGCCACAGCATAAAGCGCAACAACAAATACAGACAATACGCTAAATGAAGTCACGATACCCACATCGGAAACGCCTAAAAAGCCGTAACGGAATGCGTTAACCATGTATACGATTGGGTTTAGCTTAGATACACCCTGCCAAAATTCAGGCAACAGACTAATTGAATAGAATACCCCGCCTAAATAAGTCAGTGGCGTCAAAACAAACGTTGGGATAATCGAAATGTCATCGAACGTTTTTGCATAAACCGCATTAATTAAACCACCAAGTGAGAATACCACTGACGTCATAAAGACCGTAGCAATGATGATCCCCCAGTGATCCACTTGCAAATCAACAAAGAACAAGGATACAAATGTCACGATAGTGCCAACCAACAGACCACGTACCACGCCCCCCATCACAAAGCCCAAAATGATGATGTAGTTTGGCACAGGAGCTACCAGCAACTCTTCAATGTTTCTTTGGAATTTTGAGCTAAAAAATGAAGACGCAACGTTTGAATAGGAGTTGGTGATCACTGACATCATGATCAGGCCAGGCACAATATATTCCATGTAACTAAAGCCACCCATTTCACCAATACGGGAACCAATCAAACTGCCGAATATAATGAAATAGAGCGTCATGGTGATCGCTGGCGGTACTAACGTCTGAACCCAAATACGAGTGAAGCGGTTAATTTCTTTTGTCAGAAGACTGCAGAACGCCGTCCAATACAACTTATACATTATTGATTACCCCCACGAACAATGCTGACAAAAAGTTCTTCCAAACGGTTTGCTTTATTGCGCATTGAAAGCACGTTAACACCATGTTCAGAAAGCTGACTAAACACTGAGTTCAACGCTTGGCTCTTATCAAGTTCAATTTCTAAAGAACCGTTCACCATCATTTGGCTATTCACACCTTCTAATTTCGGCATTTCACCCTCAAGCTCAACATCTAAGATGAAAGTTTCAACACGAAGTTTGCTTAAAAGCGCTTTCATTGTGGTGTTCTCAATCAGCTCACCTTTGTTGATGATACCGATATTGCGACACAACATTTCTGCTTCTTCAAGGTAATGCGTCGTCAAGATAATGGTTATACCCTGCTGTAGATTGATCTCTTTTAAGAAATCCCACATCGAACGGCGCAGTTCAATGTCCACTCCAGCGGTCGGTTCATCTAGAATCAATAACTGAGGCTCGTGCATCAACGCGCGGGCAATCATTAAACGGCGCTTCATTCCACCAGATAAGTTACGCGCACGCTCTTTCCGCTTCTCCCACAAATCAAGCTTGCTGAGGTACTTCTCTGCTCGCTCTTTCGCTAGCGCTTTAGATACCCCGTAATAACCCGCTTGCTGCATAACAATCTGCTCAACCGTTTCAAATTGGTTGAAGTTGAACTCTTGAGGCACCAAACCTAGGTTCTGCTTTGCCAATTCAAGGTGCGTATCGATATTGTAGCCAAATACCTTTGTTGTGCCGGAGGTCTTATTGACTAAAGAAGATATGATGCCAATTGTGGTCGATTTACCTGCACCATTCGGTCCGAGAAGCGCATAAAAGTCACCTTTTTCTACTTTTAGGCTAATGCCTTTCAACGCTTCAAATCCGCCCGCATACGTCTTGCGAAGCTGTTCAATTTCTAATGCATACATTGCTTTAATCGCTGCCATCTGTTGATGAATCATAAATGCAAATACCTGAGCGGGAGTTCATCTTGACTCCATAAACACCACGTATTGCAATGAAGTTAATTTAGTTTATCGTTGAATGACGATGAATACAATTAAACCTTCCATAAAATTAGAAATAACTGGGATACAAAAACGCCACAGAATAAATTCTGTAGCGTTTTAAAAATATGAACTTTATTTACATCACCAACATCTGATGCTCATCGGTTTCCACATGCTTCACCGCTGCATTCAATGCTTCATAGCGGAACTTATAGGTGTTCTCATCCGGCACTAGATCAATCACATGGAATTTTTCTAGTTGTTCTCGCGTTCGTTGATTTGGACAAAGTAAGTACACTTCACAGTTGGCATCTAGAGCATCTTTAATGGCATTTTCTAACGCAAGGCCCACGGTGACATCAATCATCGGTACATCAGTTAAATCCAGGATCATCACCTCGTAGTCCGAGATACTGGAGTGCTGACGAGAGATGGCTTTTGATACACTGAAGATCATTGGCCCCGATAAATAAAAGAACAACACCTTGCCATTCGCACGATCCAACAACCCTCTTTCGCTATCCGTCAGTGGTACATCGTCTTCATCTGCATCACTGATCGCTTTCACTTGGCGAGCTTGCTCACGACTCAAGCGCTCAATGATGATGATATTAGAGATAAACACACCTAAACCAACCGCAACAATCAAATCAACAAATACCGTCAATAGCATTACGCCGTACATCACCGCCATGCCAGGAAAGCTAACTTTATGTGCTCGTTGAATAAAGCTCCAATCAAGAATGTTAAACCCGACATAGACCGCAATACCTGCCAGCACTGCCATCGGGATCGGCTCAGTCAGGCCGCTTGCCACCAATACAACCAGCGCTAAAATCAACGCTCGTATCACGCCTGACAATGGAGAACGAGCGCCAACTTGAATATTGGTGACGGTCCCCATTGTGGCCCCCGCGCCAGGTAAAGCACCGAACAAGCCAGAAATCATATTTGCCAATCCTTGACCTCGAAGTTCTTTATCCGAGTCATGTTCTTTACGCGTCAATGAGTCTCCGATAACGGCAGTTAACAACGTATCAATACAGCCTAAGGTGCCAAGAACCAATGCATCAATCACCATCTCAGTAAACATCGCTGGATCGATATGTGGCACCACTAACGATGGGAGGCCTGCTGGAATCTCACCAATTCGGCGGATGTCATCAACATCGAACAAAATGACAGAAAGCAACGTTACCGCGACTAATGCAACTAACTGAGCTGGAACATACTTTCGATACCGTTTAGGAAAAAAGAACAAAATACCAAGCGTCAGCAAGCCTAAAAACAACTCACTAAATTTGAGCGTTGAGATGGTTTCAGGTAACGCAGAAAGCGTGCCAATGACACCGCCAGAGGGAGCAGCATGGCCGAGTAAAGGGGAGAGTTGCAAAATGATAAGAATCACGCCAATACCAGACATGAAACCCGATATCACGCTGTATGGCATCAGGGTGACATATTTACCTAACTTCAATGTACCAAGAACAATCTGGAACGCCCCCGCCATCATGACGACGGTGAACGTCATTGCCATACCGGTTTCTGGGTATTTTGCCATCATGCTGGTCAAAACTGCGGTCATAATGACCGTCATTGGGCCAGTTGGCTCAGAAATCAGAGTGTTAGAGCCACCAAACAGCGAGGCAAATAGCCCCACCATAATCGCCCCCCATAAACCTGCTTCTGCTCCAGCTCCTGAGGCCACACCAAATGCCAGCGCAAGGGGAAGTGAAATAATGGCCGTTGTCACACCGCCAAATACATCCCCTTTCAAATTGATATCCTTAAAGCGATGACCGAACATCCCGCTTGCTCCCTGCAATAAAACAAAATACGTTCAATTTACCAAATATTTCGATAAAGAAAAAACCAAAAGGCTCTTAAAACTTTAGGATTATTCAGTTTGCGAATGATGTCAGCACAATTTATGATTTTAACAGCGAGAACTCGTCAGATGAGTCATCTTGGACAAATATTTAACGAGATTGAATTTGTAACATTGTGTATAGTTACGGCGCTGATCGCTTTATTGGCAAGAGGTTGGTTTTTCATTTTTAGGGAAGTAGATTGTCAGATGCCGGAAATTAAACAGTTATTCGAAAACAATTCGAAATGGTCAGAAGAGATCAAGTCTGATCGTCCAGAATATTTTGCTAAACTCGCAGAGGGTCAAAAACCCGATTTTCTTTGGATTGGATGTTCCGACAGTCGCGTACCTGCTGAGCGATTAACCGGACTATTCTCAGGTGAATTATTTGTTCATCGTAATGTCGCTAACCAAGTTATTCACACCGATCTTAACTGCCTTTCCGTTGTCCAATATGCTGTCGACGTTCTTAAAGTAAAGCATATTATTGTTTGTGGTCACTATGGCTGTGGAGGTGTAAACGCTGCGATCGATAACCCTCAACTTGGCCTCATCAACAACTGGTTACTACACATTCGTGATATCTACTTTAAACATCGTACGTACCTTGACCAAATGCCTCCTGAAGATCGCGCCGACAAACTTGGTGAAATCAACGTCGCAGAACAAGTCTATAACCTTGGCAATTCAACCATTATGCAAAACGCGTGGGAGCGCGGCCAAGAAGTCGAAATCCATGGTGTTGTATATGGTATAGAAGACGGACGACTAGAATACTTAGGCGTTCGTTCTCACTCACAAGAAACCGTTGAAGCGTCGTATCAAAAAGCGTTGTCAGCCATATTAAATGACGACAAAAAATTGCTTTGTCGATAAATAAATCATTAAAAAGCGCTTGAAAATCAAGCGGCGCTTTTATCTGTCTGTTATGCTGACGATATCGGCATTTATTCTTGTGGTACAACCTTACCGATGAATGGTAGATGACGGTATTTTTGAGCGTAATCAATACCCACACCAACAACAAATTCATCAGGGATAGCAAAACCAAACCAATCAACTGGTACTTCAACTTCACGGCGAGATGGCTTATCTAAAAGAGTACAAATCGCGATAGATTTTGGCTCACGTAGTGAAAGAATTTCACGAATTTTATTTAGCGTATTACCAGTGTCAATGATGTCTTCAACGATCAGTACGTCCTTACCTTTAATATCATCATCAAGATCTTTCAGAATACGTACATCACGAGAGCTTTGCATGGTGTTGCCATAGCTAGAAGCTGTCATAAAATCGACTTGGTGAGTCAGTTCGATTGCGCGAGCCAAATCGGCCATAAATACAAATGAACCACGTAGCAAACCTACCATTACAAGATCTTCACTGCCTTGGTAATGCTCTGTGATTTGTTTGCCTAATTCACGAATACGATCCTGAACTTCTTGCTCAGAAATCATCACTTCTATTGTATGTTTCATACTGTGCTCAATTATTTTGTGGGTTGAGGTTGGTCGTACGCAAACGATCACCTTGTCTTACAACATCTAGTGTAACACCCTGCACAAGAGGTGGAAAGAGCCATCCAAGTTCTGAGAATACTGGGGTAAACGTCTTATTTTTAAAATTTTCATCCGTAAATAATGCATCCGCAATGACATTATTGTCTATAAAGTAACCACAAGATATTGACCTTAATCATATGCACCATTACACTCATTGTCGGTTTAAGTAACTATTATAACAATCAATTAGGGGTAAACCCCTTAGAAAAATATCAACTCAAATGGCAAGGATAATGGATATGGATTCAATCGCGAAGAGACCTCGCACTAGGCTTTCCCCTTTAAAACGTAAACAGCAACTTATGGAAATTGCGTTAGAAGTATTCGCACGTCGTGGCATCGGTCGCGGTGGCCATGCAGATATCGCAGACATCGCTCAAGTTTCAGTCGCAACAGTTTTCAATTACTTCCCAACTCGCGAAGACTTAGTTGATGAAGTGTTAAATCATGTCGTTCGTCAATACTCTAACTTCTTATCTGACAATATCGATTTAGACCTGCATGCTCGCGAAAATATCTCAAATATTACCAATGCGATGCTTGAATTAGTGAGCCAAGATTGTCATTGGCAGAAAGTATGGTTTGAATGGAGCGCATCGACGCGTGATGAGGTTTGGCCTCTATTTGTCTCTACAAATAGAACGAACCAACTGTTAGTTCAAAACATGTTCATTAAAGCCATTGAGCGAGGTGAAGTCTGCGATCAGCATGAGCCAGAACACTTGGCAAACCTGTTCAATGGTATTTGTTACTCGTTGTTCGTCCAAGCCAATCGAACCAGTAATGATAGCGAACTAGCGACGCTTACCGCCTCTTACCTAAATATGCTTTGTATTTATAAACATGAGCACTAAGCGCAAACGCTAAACATCCGTTAATCACGAAACGAAGCTCATCAATATGGTGAGCTTTTTTCTTCTCCAAGATTCGGATTCATAAACCTTAAAAACAAAAAAGCCGCTGATGAATCAGCGGCCTTTATCATTAAATCTTCAAGACATCAGGTCTTTAAGTACAGTTACTTTTTCTTTTTCACTGCTTTTTTGTTTGGCAGGTCAGTAATTGAACCTTCAAACACTTCAGCGGCTAAACCCACAGACTCATGTAGAGTTGGGTGAGCGTGAATAGTTAGTGCGATATCTTCAGCATCACAACCCATTTCGATTGCTAGGCCAATTTCACCAAGCAGTTCACCACCGTTAGTACCAACGATAGCACCACCAATTACACGGTGAGTTTCTTTATCGAAGATTAGCTTAGTCATACCGTCTGCACAGTCAGATGCGATTGCTCGACCTGATGCTGCCCATGGGAATGTTGCCACTTCGTAGTTGATGCCCTCAGCTTTCGCTTCTTTCTCAGTCTTACCAACCCATGCCACTTCTGGCTCAGTGTAAGCGATTGATGGGATAACTTTAGGGTCGAAGTAGTGCTTCTTACCAGAAATAACTTCTGCCGCAACGTGACCTTCATGCACACCTTTGTGAGCAAGCATTGGTTGACCAACGATGTCACCGATAGCGAAGATGTGAGGTACGTTCGTACGCATTTGCTTATCAACGTTGATGAAGCCACGGTCATCAATTTCAAGACCTGCTTTTTCACCGTCAATTAGCTTACCGTTTGGCACTCGGCCGATAGCAACTAGAACCGCGTCGTAGCGCTCAGCTTCTGCTGGTGCTTTCTTGCCTTCCATCGAAACGTAGATGCCGTCTTCTTTCGCTTCAACTGCTGTTACTTTCGTTTCTAGCATTAGGTTGAATTTGTTCTTGATACGCTTAGTGTAAACTTTAACGATATCTTTATCCGCCGCAGGGATAACTTGATCGAACATTTCAACAACGTCTACTTGAGAACCTAGAGAGTGGTAAACCGTACCCATTTCTAGACCGATGATACCACCGCCCATGATAAGCAGTTTTCCTGGTACTTCTTTAAGTTCTAGTGCGTCTGTTGAGTCCCAAATGCGAGGATCTTCATGCGGGATAAATGGCAGTTTGATTGGGCGAGAACCGGCCGCTACGATCGCATTGTCGAAGTTAACGGTTGTTGCTTCACTCTCGCCCTCTACAAGAATAGAGTTAGGACCTGTAAATTTACCGTAGCCGTTTACGACAGTCACATTACGCATCTTAGCCATACCGCTAAGACCACCAGTCAGTTGATTAACAACTTTCTCTTTCCAAATGCGGATCTTGTTGATGTCTGTTTGTGGTTCGCCAAAAACGACACCGTGATCAGCCATCGCTTTCGCTTCTTCAATAACTTTTGAAACGTGAAGAAGCGCTTTAGATGGGATACAACCCACGTTAAGACATACACCACCTAGAGTGCTGTAGCGCTCGATAAGTACTGTTTCAAGACCTAAGTCCGCACAGCGGAATGCAGCGGAGTAACCGGCAGGACCAGAACCAAGTACAACAACTTGGGCTTTAATTTCTTTGCTCATTTTGACCTCTTGTAGTCATTATCCCTAACAGGCTGAGTGAGTATCGATTCTTTATATTTAAAGTCAGTTCGTTATAAACCGTTATTTTCAGACCGTCATCAGTTTACAGAGATGTTAATGGTGTGAAAAGTAAATCAATTTAGCCTGTGAGCTAGACAACAATTCGACAGTGAAACAATGCTGCTCCAGCATCCAATTGTTCGATAATTCTATTAACAGAGGCGGCAAAATTGCCGCCTCTCTAGTGTCTATTCTTAATTAAAGAACTAGACGACGGATATCTGATAGACACTCGTTTAGGTAAGTGATGAAACGCGCACCTTCAGCACCATCGATCACACGGTGATCGTATGATAGAGACAGCGGAAGCTGTAGGCGTGGTTCGAACTCTTTACCGTTCCACACTGGCTTCATTTCAGACTTAGATACACCAAGGATACCTACTTCTGGCGCGTTCACGATTGGCGTAAACGCTGTACCACCGATACCACCAAGGCTTGAGATAGTGAAACAGCCACCTTGCATATCAGCTGCTGTTAGCTTACCAGCACGTGCTTTCTTCGATACTACCATCAATTCTTCAGATAGCTCGTAGATGCCTTTCTTGTTCACGTCTTTAAATACAGGAACAACAAGGCCGTTTGGCGTATCGACTGCGATACCTACGTTCACGTACTTCTTAAGAATGATGCTTTCGCCATCTTCAGAAAGTGAAGAGTTAAATGCTGGGAACGCTTCAAGTGCTTTAGCAACAGCTTTCATGATGAACACAAGAGGAGTGATCTTCATGCCAGTGTCTTTCTTCGCTTCAATTGCGTTCTGCTCTTTACGGAATGCTTCTAGCTCAGTGATGTCAGCGTTGTCCCACTGTGTAACGTGAGGGATCATCACCCAGTTACGGTGTAGGTTTGCACCAGAGATCTTCTTGATCTTAGACAGTTTCTGAACTTCAGTCTCACCAAACTTGCTGAAGTCAACTTTTGGCCAAGGAAGTAGACCAAGTGCTGCGCCGTCGCCTTTGCCAGATGCTGCTGCACCTGCGCCAGACTCAAGACGCTTAAGTGCATCTTTAACGTAAGCTTGAACGTCTTCTTTCAGGATACGGCTCTTACGACCAGTACCTTTAACCTTAGATAGGTTAACGCCAAATTCACGAGCTAGACGACGAACAACTGGAGATGCGTGTGCGTAGTCACCATTCTCTTGGAAATCATTTGCTGCAGGAGCTTCAACTTTTACTGCTGGAGCAGATGCTGCCGCTGGAGCTGGAGTTACAGCTGGTGCCGCTGCTTGAACTGGTGCTGCAACAGGAGCTGCACCTGCTACCGGAGTGCCTGCCACCTCAAATACCATGATTAGAGAGCCAGTCGTTACTGAATCGCCTTCAGCAATCTTGATCTCTTTAACGGTACCTGCGAATGGTGCTGGTACTTCCATCGAAGCTTTGTCGCCTTCTACAGTGATTAGAGATTGCTCTTCTTCTACTGTATCGCCAACTTTAACCATGATCTCAGTAACTTCTACTTCGTCACCGCCGATGTCTGGAACGTTTACTTCTTTATCTGCTGCTACTGCTGGAGCCGCTGCAGGTGCTGCCTCTGCAACAGAGGCTGGAGCCGCTGCGCCTGAACCAGCCACCGGAGTGCCAGCCACCTCAAATACCATTACTAGAGAGCCAGTTGTTACTGAATCACCTTCAGCAATCTTGATCTCTTTAACCGTACCTGCAAATGGTGCTGGTACTTCCATAGAAGCTTTGTCGCCTTCAACCGTTAAAAGAGATTGCTCTTCTTCTACTGCATCGCCAACTTTAACCATGATCTCAGTAACTTCTACTTCGTCGCCACCGATATCAGGAACGTGAACTTCTTTTAGTTCTGCTGCCGCTGCTGCTGGAGCTGGAGCTGCTGCTGGAGCCGCTTCAGCCGCAGGAGCAGGTGCAGCGTCTGCTGCACCCTCGGCTTCGAAAATCATGATTAGAGAACCAGTAGAAACAGAATCGCCTTCTGCAACTTTGATTTCTTTTACGATACCTGCTTGAGACGCTGGAACTTCCATAGAAGCTTTGTCGCCTTCAACAGTGATCAGAGACTGTTCTTCTTCAACCTTGTCGCCAACGCTTACAAGAATCTCAGTAACTTCAACCTCATCCGCACCGATGTCAGGTACATTAATTTCGATTGCCATTGCTTATTTACCTTCTAGTTAAGCGCTGTATTAAGCGTAAAGTGGGTTTGTTTTTTCAGTGTCGATGTTGAACTTAGCAATTGCTTCAGCAACAACAGACTTCTCAACATCACCACGTTTCGCTAGTTCAGTTAGTGCTGCAACTACCACGTAGCCTGCATTAACTTCGAAGTGACGACGCAGGTTGTCACGGCTGTCTGAACGACCGAACCCGTCAGTACCAAGAACTTTGTAAGACTCAGTCGGCATGAATGCACGAACTTGTTCTGCGTAGTTCTTCATGTAGTCAGTCGCTGCGATTGCAGGTTCTTTACCAAGTACCGTTGTGATGTAAGGCACTTTCGCTTCAGCTTCTGGGTGAAGCATGTTGAAACGTTCTGCATCTTGGCCATCACGAGTTAGCTCGTTGAACGATGTTACAGAGAACACATCAGATGCTACGCCGTACTCTTCACTTAGGATAGTCGCTGCTTTACGCACTTCGTTCATGATAGTACCAGAGCTCATTAACTGAACTTTAGACTTGTCACCTGCGTAAGACTCAAGCTTGTAGATACCCTTACGGATGCCTTCTTCAGCGCCTTCTGGCATTGCTGGCATTGCGTAGTTTTCATTCATTACTGTTAGGTAGTAGTAAATGTTTTCTTGCTCAGGACCGTACATACGACGGATACCATCTTGCATGATTACTGCTAGCTCGTAAGCGAATGTTGGGTCGTAAGAGATACAGTTCGGGATAGTGTTCGCTTGAATGTGCGAGTGACCATCTTCGTGCTGTAGACCTTCACCGTTCAGTGTTGTACGACCAGCTGTAGCACCTAGTAGGAAGCCGCGAGCTTGTTGGTCACCTGCTAGCCATGCCATGTCACCAATACGTTGGAAACCGAACATTGAGTAGTAGATGTAGAACGGGATCATTGGCAGATCGTTTGTGCTGTAAGAAGTAGCAGCAGCAACCCAAGATGCCATTGAACCTAGTTCGTTGATACCTTCTTGAAGAACTTGGCCTGATGTTGCTTCTTTGTAGTAAGAAACGATGCCTTTATCTTCAGGTGTGTATTCTTGACCATGTGGGTTGTAGATACCAACCTGACGGAATAGACCTTCCATACCGAACGTACGCGCTTCGTCACAGATGATAGGAACGATGTTCTTACCGATGTTCTTGTCTTTAAGCAGGATGTTCAACGTACGTACGTAAGCCATCGTCGTTGAGATTTCACGCTTTTGAGCGCCAAGTAGAGGAGCAAACTCTTCTAGTTCAGGTACTTTGAATTCTTGAGTAAATTTTGGCAAACGTGCTGGCGTGTAACCTTGTAGAGCTTTACGACGAGCATGTAGGTATTCGTACTCAGCAGAGCCTTCTTCCAGTTTTAGGTAAGGCAGTTCAGCTACTTTCTCATCAGATAGAAGGTCTTGTAGGCCTAGACGGTCACGTAGGTATTGTACGTGCGTCATGTCCATCTTCTTAACACCGTGAGCGATGTTCTTACCTTCCGCCGCTTCACCCATGCCGTAACCTTTTACCGTCTTAGCTAGGATTACCGTTGGCTTGCCGTTTGTTTCTTTTGCATTGTTAAATGCAGCGTACAACTTAGAAGAATCGTGACCACCACGCTTCAATTCGAAGATTTGGTCGTCAGTCATGTCTGCAACGAGTGCAGCCGTCTCAGGGTACTTACCAAAGAAGTGCTCACGTACGTATGCGCCATCTTTAGATTTGAATGTTTGGTAGTCGCCATCGATCGTTTCGTTCATAAGCTGTAGTAGCTTACCAGTCGTATCTTTAGCGAGTAGCGCATCCCAGTTGTTACCCCAGATAACTTTAACTACGTTCCAACCTGCACCTTTAAAGAGACCTTCAAGTTCTTGAATGATCTTACCGTTACCCATTACAGGGCCATCTAGACGCTGTAGGTTACAGTTGATTAGGAAACATAGGTTGTCTAGTTTCTCACGCGCAGCGAAAGAAATAGCACCACGTGATTCTGGCTCATCCATCTCACCGTCACCTAGGAACGCGTATACACGTTGCGCAGAGGTATCTTTAAGACCACGACCCTCTAGGTACTTAAGGAAACGCGCTTGGTAGATCGCAGAGATCGGACCCAGACCCATAGATACTGTAGGGAACTGCCAGAATTCAGGCATCAGTTTAGGGTGCGGGTAAGAAGGGATACCTTTACCATCCACTTCTTGGCGGAAGTTATCTAACTGCTCTTCAGTTAGACGACCCTCAACGAATGCACGAGAGTAGATACCAGGAGAGATGTGACCTTGGTAGTAAACTAGATCGCCACCGTCCGTCTCATTTGGAGCACGGAAAAAGTGGTTGAAACATACTTCGTAGAACGCTGCCGCTGACTGATAAGAAGCCATGTGACCACCTAGGTCTAGGTCTTTCTTAGAAGCACGCAATACGATCATGATTGCGTTCCAGCGAATGATTGAGCGAATACGACGTTCAAGCGTTGTGTCACCAGGGTAAGCTGGCTCTTGCGCTGCAGGAATCGTATTGATGTAGTTTGTGTTGATGCCAGTTGGCATATCAACGCCGTCTAGACGTGCTTTTTCTAGAACAGTTTCTAGCAAAAACTGTGCACGCTCTACACCTTCTTCACGAACAACGGATTCAAGAGCTTGTAGCCAGTCTTGAGTTTCCAATGCGTCTACGTCATGCTTCATGTCAGACATGGCGATCTATCCTTCTGTTGGTTGGATCTACTTATTAAGTAACCGTTTCTTGTTTAAGATTCGTTACCTTGCTGGATTCGACGCAGAGAACGCTCTCGTCGAGACTCTTCTCGAGTCAAATCCAACAATGTTTCTTCGATATAAGCCAAATGTGAGTGAGACATTTCTCGCGCCTTTTCCGGCTGACCAGAAACAATCGCATCCACAATATTGGCTCGGTGCTTACTTACTTTCTCCACCACTTCTTCACGGCGGTGTAGTAATTTCAAATTTTGTAGAACATTTTGCTCTAATAAAGGCGCAAGGCTACGAACGATATGAAGTAACACAACATTGTGTGCAGCTTCTGTTAGAGCAATAAGGAACTGCATAACTGCCGCCGCTTCTGCTTCAACGTTGTCGTCTTTTTGCTCTTCACTGATCTGATTCAAGCAAGCCTGAATACGAACAAAATCTTCATCGGTACCACGCAATGCTGCAAAGTACGCAGAAATCCCTTCCATCGCGTGGCGCGACTCAAGTAGGTCTAACTGCGTCTCTGAGTGGCTAGACAATAAATTCAGCAGCGGATCTGAAAAACTTTTCCAGATGTTTTCGCTAACGAATGTTCCACCGCCTTGACGGCGAGTCAACAAGCGCTTCGCTTCCAAGCGCTGAATGGCTTCACGGACAGATGGACGAGACACATCGAACTGTTTGGCGAGTTCGCGCTCTGGTGGCAATTGTTGCCCCGGAGAGAGTGTTCCTTCCACAATCAACCTTTCCAACTCTTGTTCTATAACATCAGAGAGTTTTGGCTGACGAATCCTTTGATAAGCCATATTTATCGTTCTTCTACTCTTGCAGGTAATTGGTCATACCAATTTTAAGTTGATGCAGAAATTAACATAATTAAAACGCAACTGTCCAGCCAAAGTTGACCTAAATCATAGAACAGGCCGCAAGCCAACAGTCCGATAACAAATGAACATTAAAACAGCAATAAAATTGGTCTTACCAATTACAAAAAGAACAGCCACTTTGCGGTTCATGAGACTTTTGATCAATTAATTCAGAAAAGACGAAATTTCTGTGCTGCATTTGCACCAAACCGACACAATCATAAAATGTGTTGTTATTTATTAACAAATGAAATTTTTGTCAGATTCAAAAAGGCATACCTAAATGTATGCCTTATTAATAATCTCGAGTGTCACTTACAATTTTGCTACAAACCGCGTTTTAACTGCCCTCGGTACTTTATCCAGTCAAAGCTCAGACCAGGATCCGCTTTTCTCAAGGGAGCAATATACTGATGCCCTGTGATTCTAGGTAAGGTGATTTGAGGATAAGCATGCATAATAGCTTGGGTCAACGCTGTAAGTGATTGATACTGCTCCTCTGTATAAGCAACGAATTCGGTGCCCTCTAACTCAATACCAATCGAGTAGTCATTGCAACGTTCACGGCCAGCAAAGCTTGATTGCCCAGCGTGCCATGCTCGGTCTAGAAAAGAAACAAACTGAACAATCTCACCATCACGCTTAATCAAACAATGTGCCGACACCCCCATTTTGTGAATTACCTCAAAAAATGGGTGCTCGTTAGGGTCCAAATTGCCAGTAAAAAACTCTTCTATATAAGGACCACCAAATTGGCCTGGCGGTAAGCTGATGTTATGGACCACCAGCAGAGAGATATCTTCTTTATCCAAACGCGCATCAAAAAATGGAGATGGTATATGCTTCGCTTGCATTAACCATCCATTGTCAATTTTTAGGCCCATACCAACCTCTCTACTTTGCAAATTAACTGCTGAAATTATTGCCACCGGAGAGTATCATTCGTTGCCATCTCCCTTTCAAGACAAGATTTGCGATGAAGAACACACACAACAGCCAAGAACGCCTAGAATACCTAAAACAACAACTTCCGCTAGAAATCACGCGTGCAGTGGCCGATACCCTAAAAGAAGATTTAGGTGGCACATTGGATGCCGATAAAGACATCACCGCATCGCTTATCCCAGCTGACGCTATTAATACTGCAACCATCATCACGCGCGAACACGGTGTGTTCTGTGGTCAAGCATGGGCAGATGAAGTATTCAAGCAACTGGGTGGAAAAGTCACCATTGAGTGGCACGTGAACGATGGCGATAAGGTAGAACCAAACCAAACACTTTGCACGCTAACAGGACCTGCTCGTGATCTGTTAACAGGCGAACGCAACGCAATGAACTTTATCCAAACCCTTTCAGGTTGCGCGACCATCACGGCAGAGTACGCAGATAGAATTGCTCACACTGAGTGTCGTCTGTTAGATACGCGTAAGACTATTCCAGGTCTACGTAGTGCACTCAAATATGCAGTGGCATGTGGTGGTGGCTTTAACCACCGAATTGGTGTTTTCGATGCTTACTTAATTAAAGAGAACCACATCATTGCATGTGGCGGCATCACTCAAGCAATCTCGACGGCGAAAGAGCTAAATCCAGGAAAGCCTGTTGAAGTAGAAACAGAAAGCCTAGATGAATTAAAAGAAGCTATTGAAGCTGGTGCAGATATCATCATGTTAGATAATTTTACTACCGATATGATGCGTGAAGCAGTAGCAATCAACGCAGATCGTGCCGCATTAGAGAACTCAGGTAATGTGACGCTAGAAACCATCGCAGAGTACGCTGAAACTGGCGTCGATTACATCTCTGTAGGCGCGCTAACAAAACACTTAAAAGCCTTAGACCTTTCAATGCGTTTTAAATAGACCGCCCTGCAAAGCAAGAAGAAAGAGAGCAACATCGCTCTCTTTTTTAATTCTCCGCGATCAACTCCCCTCGCAAAACCTTGCGCATTTATTGCAATAGCCCATTAAAGACTATTAGCTCCCTCGTACCCACCAGCCCTTATCATTTTTAATCCTGTCTGCGTCCATTACTTTTTCCCACCGATTACATGCAAGATCTTTCACTTGTACTTAAGGAAAAGTAATGAGAACGAATAAACACATGAAACAAAAAGGCTTTACGCTGATTGAGCTAATGATGGTTGTCGCTGTAATTGGTGTATTGGCTATGGTCGCGATACCTCAATACCAAAAATATGTAGCAAAAGCCGAAGTAGCCGCTGCGTTATCGTTAATGACCGGAGTAAAAACCAATGTTGAAGCGTATACCGCTGAGTATGGTGCATTTCCAGCAGCATCAGAATCTTCAGCGTTAGGAGTACCCAGTGTCATCCCCCAAGGCACAATCGCATTTGAGCCAGATGCATCATCAGCGTCTGGCTCAATCAGGTTTACTTTTGCCACAGACTCCAGTCCCAAGTTAGTCGGCAACGACTTTGCGTTGATAAGAAACATCAATGGAGGATGGACTTGCACCGCGTCTGGAGCGGACTCTGCAGTTGAGAGTGCTTTACTTCCCAAAACCTGCAAATCTTAACGCAAGTCTTGTCTAACGATATGCAAACCAACCTCTTAACGATTCTTCGCCAAGCAGGAATAATCACCCTAGCTCAAGAAGAGTCCTTAACCCAACAGACCATGGCTTCTGGTCTCTCTGTATCAGAAGCTTTGATCACCAGTGATTTATTTCAAGCAGACGAAATAACGGAGCAGTTGAGCCTAATATTTGGTTTATCGCGTACCACTCTTCACCAATACGAATATGCTGCACTGTGTCAACAATTGGGGCTTCGCGAGCTGATCACTCGGCACAATGCGCTACCACTTAGACAAAGTAACAATACACTCATGTTGGCGGTTTCTGATCCCACCAACTTTCAAGCTGAAGATGACTTTCGTTTTGCGACTGGATTGCAAGTCGAATTGGTTCTTGCTGATTTTAGAGAACTCACTTCTGCGATTCGACGCTTATATGGCCGCGCCATTATTGAAGATAAGTCTGGATTAAAGGAGATCAATCAGGAAGAACTCGCCCATCTCGTCGATATCAGCCAAGAAGAAGTTGAGCATATTGAAGACCTAAGCCAAGACAATTCTCCGGTGAGTCGCTATATCCACCAGATCTTGTTGGACGCGGTACGAAAGTCTGCCTCTGATATACATTTCGAACCCTATGAGAATCTATATCGAGTTCGCTTACGCTGTGATGGCATCTTAGTCGAAAGCCAACAACCTCCTAGCCACCTAAGTCGCAGGCTTTCTGCCCGTATAAAAATCCTATCAAGACTCGATATCTCTGAACGGCGCTTACCTCAAGATGGGCGCATCAAGCTCAAACTCAACCAAGAAACGGCCATTGATATACGCGTATCCACACTGCCAACCTTGTTTGGTGAAAAGCTCGTATTGCGTCTACTTCATAGTAATGCCAGCGATTTAAACATTGATAAGCTCGGTTATAACGAACATCAAAAACAGCTGTATCTAAATGCGCTGCAACGGCCTCAAGGGATGATCCTCATGACGGGACCAACTGGCAGTGGGAAAACCGTATCGCTTTATACTGGCCTCAACATTCTCAACAAGCCAGAAATCAATATCGCGACAGCAGAAGACCCGGTTGAAATCAACTTACCCGGCATTAATCAGGTTCAAGTTCAGCCCCAAATCGGCTTTGGGTTCTCCGAGGCTCTGCGTGCTTTTTTACGACAAGATCCCGATATCATCATGCTTGGCGAGATCCGGGACCTTGATACGGCTGAAAATGCGATCAAAGCCTCTCAGACAGGTCACTTAGTGTTATCTACTCTTCATACAAACTCAACGGCCGAAACAATCATACGGCTATCAAACATGGGGATTGAGCGATTTAATCTCGCTGGATCACTAAGCTTAATCATTGCTCAGCGCCTTGCGAGAAAACTGTGTTCCCATTGTAAAATCCCTCAACCACTCGATGCTCAGCTACAGCACATTGGCATCGTTGCGACCGATCTTATTTATCAAGCCAACCCAGATGGCTGCAATGAATGCACACTAGGTTATTCAGGACGTACGGGGATCTACGAGATGATGCATTTTGACGAGTCATTATCTGAGGCACTCATGACAGGCGCATCAATACACGAAATAGAAAAGCTCGCTATCGCAAATGGTATGCAAACTCTACAAATGTCAGGAATAGAAAAGCTTCGGCAAGGTGTTACCAGCCTGAGTGAGTTAAAGCGTGTCCTCCACTTTTAACGTGTAACGCATAAAGAGACCGTTTTCTAACCTATGAAAAACAAAGGTTTACGACTCAACAACTATATCTGGAAAGGCATCAATAGCTCCGGAAAGAAAGCCTCTGGCCATACTCTTGCTCTCAGTGAATTCGAAGTTCGCGAACGCTTAGCTGCGCAACACATAAAAGTCAGAAAACTAAAAAAGCGTCGTATCTCTTTGCTTAAGAAATTAACCCAGCGTGTAAAAGGTAAAGATATCACAGCTTTTACCCGTCAGATTTCGACCATGCTAATAACAGGAGTTCCCATTGTTCAAGCATTACATCTTGTCGCTGAAAGCCATAAAAAAGCAGAAATGAAGTCGATTCTGCTCAGTGTTACTCGAGCGATAGAAGCCGGAACCCCAATATCAAAAGCCATGCATAACACCAGCAAGCAATTTGATCCGTTTTATACCGATCTAATCGCCACAGGTGAACAATCGGGTAACTTACCTCTTGTTTTCGAACGTCTCGCCACTTATCGAGAAAAAAGCGAACAGTTGCGCTCAAAAGTCATCAAAGCCTTAATTTATCCAGCGATGGTCGTATTCGCAGCGCTTGCTGTCTCTTATCTGATGTTGACTCAAGTGATTCCTGAATTCGAAACGATGTTTGCAGGCTTTGGCGCAGAGTTACCGCTATTTACTCAGATAGTACTATTAGTGTCTGCTTGGACGCAAAAATGGGGAGCGTATATTGGCTTAGTATTCATAAGCTTAGCTATCACCTCACGTTTCGTAAGCCAGCATTCTCACTCGTTTCGTTTACTGCTTGCACGTGTCAGCATAGCGCTTCCCATTTTAGGTCCCGTGTTATCTAAAGCGGCCATTGCTAAATTCAGTCGAACACTCGCGACGAGCTTCAGTTCAGGGATCCCTATTCTACTCTGCTTACAAACCACGGCTAAAACCTCAGGTAACCTCCATTATCAACTCGCAATTAATGACATTTATCACGATACAGCAGCAGGAATGCCCTTGTATATTGCCATGCGAAATAGCGGAGTCTTTCCTGAATTGGTGTTGCAAATGGTGATGATTGGTGAAGAATCCGGACGCTTGGATGATATGCTAAACAAAGTCGCGACCATTTATGAGTTTGAAGTCGATAACACCGTCGATAATTTGAGTAAAATTTTAGAGCCTCTACTCATTGTTTTTCTCGGGGTTGTCGTAGGAAGTCTTGTTACTGCAATGTACCTCCCTATCTTTAACTTAATGAGCGTATTGGGATAGAATGCAGCTTTAATCCCATCAAAACAGCATCTTGCTAATTTGGTCAATTGTTCAAGAGAAAGATATGGAAGTATTCCTGTACTACCCATGGCTATTCGTTGTATTTGCCACGATTTTCGGTTTAATCGTGGGAAGTTTCCTCAACGTTGTTATTTATCGCCTACCAAAAATCATGGAAATCGAATGGCGACACGAGTGTGCGGAATCTTTTCCTGAATACAAAATTCAAGCGCCAACGGAGAAGCTGACTCTCAGTGTTCCACGCTCTTCTTGTCAACAATGCGGCACGCCTATTCGTGTTCGAGACAACATTCCCGTGATTAGCTGGTTATTATTGAAAGGAAAATGCCACAACTGCCAATCTTCGATTAGTGTTCGCTACCCTCTCATTGAACTTCTCACCGCGCTCTGTTCGGGTTTTCTCGCGTTTTACTTCGGTTTTAGCTACTTCACCATCGCATTAATTTTCTTTACCTTTGTACTTATTGCCGCCACATTTATCGATCTTGATACCATGTTGCTGCCAGATCAACTGACCTTGCCTTTAATGTGGTCAGGCATTGCGCTTGCGCTCACTGGTATTAGTCCTATTAGTTTACAAGATGCCGTCATTGGTGCGATCGCCGGCTACCTCTGCCTTTGGAGTGTCTATTGGGGGTTCAAACTCCTAACAGGTAAAGAGGGAATGGGATATGGTGATTTCAAGTTACTCGCCGCGTTAGGAGCTTGGTTAGGTTGGCAATCACTCCCAATGATCATTTTGCTTTCATCAATCGTCGGCATCATTTTTGGTCTTATTCAATTACGTTTGCAAAAACAAGGTATCGAAAAAGCTTTTCCATTCGGCCCATACCTAGCAATAGCAGGTTGGGTAAGCCTAATTTGGGGTGAACAAATTCTAAACTGGTACTTTACGTCAATTTTAGGAGTGTAAATGACTTTTGTTATTGGGTTAACCGGCGGTATTGCCAGCGGTAAAACCACCGTTGCAAACTTGTTTAAGCAGCAGTTCAGCATTGATATTGTCGATGCTGATATCGTTGCCCGAGAAGTCGTTGAACCCGGGACACCTGGTCTCAATGCGATTATTCATCACTTTGGTAAAGACATCGTAAGAAGCGATCAAACTCTCGATAGATCGAAGCTACGCGAGCGTATCTTTTCCAATCCAGAAGAAAAAGCTTGGCTTAATGCTTTATTACACCCAATTATTCGTGAAAAGATGATCGAGGACTTGCAACAGGTCACATCGGAATACGCACTTTTGGTCGTGCCTTTACTCATTGAAAATAAATTAGATAGTTTGTGTGATCGTGTACTTGTGGTAGATGTGGCCGCCGAAACACAGATTTCAAGAACCGTGAAACGCGACAACGTTAGTGAGGAACAAGCTTGTGCGATCTTAGCCTCTCAAGCATCTCGTGAACAAAGGCTCGCGCTGGCTGACGATGTGGTTAAGAACAACCCAAATGACCCTAATCTTTTGCTTCAAATCACAGATTTACACCAAAAGTACCTAGCCATATGTAAGAAAAATCTGTCAAAATAGAGGGATTCTAACCAAGGCTTATGTCGATGACCACGCACAAATTTGAACATCCTTTAAATGAAAAAACTCGCATCTATTTGCGAGTTGAGTCTTTGTTGCGTCAGGCTCACTTAGCCTCAGGCTTTACCGATAACCATCAGTATCAGCTATTCTTTCGTGCCCTTTTCGATATGGTCGAGATCTTTGAGCAAATCCAACTCAAAAGTGAACTGGCTAAAGATCTAGAAAAGCAACGCCTCACTTACCGTAATTGGTTCAATGTCGAGGGTGTAGATCAAGAAGCACTGACTGCCTTACTGCGTGATATTGATGCCATTCATAGCCAATTAATGAATGCAGAGCGATTTGGTCAGTCACTCAAAGAAGATCGCTTTTTAAGTTCTATTCGCCAACGTTTTAACCTACCTGGTGGCTCTTGCTGTTTCGATTTACCAGCGCTGCATTATTGGTTACACCTACCAATCGAGCGGAAAAAGCATGATGCCGCGAAGTGGCAAGGGAGTTTGAAACCACTCTCTGATGCGCTAAACCTTTGGTTGAAGCTCACGCGTGAAACTGGCCATTTTAAAGCCCAAATCGCTCGTGCTGGTTTTTTTCAAAGTGATGCTGACGAAGCCAATATACTTCGCTTACATATCCCAATGGAATACGGCGTCTACCCAATGATCTCTGGCCATAAAAACCGCTTTGCGATTAAATTTATCGCTTTTGAAAGTGGCCAAGCGTGCAGCCAAGATATTGAATTTGAACTTGCCGTTTGTAGCTAAACGATAATCGCACTACTATTTCCATACTGTCTTTATACACCTTAACAAACAGGACGATTGACGATGTCTAAAATTACTGTCGTTCCATGCCCACAATGTGGTGCCGATGTAGAATGGGGAGAGCAAAGTCCTCATCGCCCTTTCTGTAGTAAAAAGTGCCAAATGATTGATTTTGGTGAGTGGGCAGATGAAGAAAACACCATTCCTGGCGCACCCGACATGTCAGATAGTGATGGTTGGTCTGAAGATCCATATTAATACACTTAATACAGAACATTTAAAGTGACAGAGGGTTGATGTATACGCATCAGCCTTTTTATTACTCGTTAATCGAGCAGTTTAGTTGGTCGAAAAGTATATTTAATTGAGAAATATAGTTAATCGAGAAATATGGCTTTCAAAGCGTTGCTGGTGGTTTAGACCATGAAAATCGCGCGGAATATTGATATTACAAACCCAAGTTACAAAAAAACGGGGTCGATTGCTCGACCCCGTTATTTACTATGAGAACGCTAGTTATAGCATTACTTCTTAGCAAGTTTCTCTTTAATACGAGCTGACTTACCAGAACGCTCACGTAGGTAGTACAACTTGGCACGACGTACTGCACCGCGGCGTTTAACTTCGATGCTATCAACAACTGGAGAGTGAGTTTGGAATACACGCTCAACACCTTCACCGTTAGAGATCTTACGTACAGTGAAAGCAGAGTGAAGACCACGGTTACGGATTGCGATTACAACGCCTTCGAAAGCCTGTAGACGCTCACGTTCACCTTCTTTTACCTTAACTTGAACTACAACAGTGTCACCTGGTGCAAATTTAGGTAGGTCTTGCTTCATTTGCTCTTCTTCAAGAGCCTTGATGATGTTACTCATTTTATAAATTCCTAGAATAAACTGATACTAAATAAATTAGGTTACTTTGCGTTATGTTCACTGATGAACTCAGCAAGTAATTGTTCCTGTTCGTCAGTCAGAGCTAGGTTTTCCAGGAGCTCTGGTCTTCTTAGCCAAGTACGGCCTAACGACTGTTTTAATCGCCAGTGACGAATGTCCTTATGGTTACCTGACATCAGTACCGCTGGTACTTCTTTGCCATCCAACACTTCAGGACGCGTATAGTGAGGGCAATCTAACAAGCCATTTGCAAAAGAATCCTCTTCTGCTGACGCAAAATCCCCTAGCACCCCCGGAATAAACCGCGAGACAGAATCAATTAACGTCATGGCTGGTATCTCACCACCCGTCATCACAAAATCCCCAATCGACCATTCTTCGTCGACTTCAGATTGAATGATGCGCTCATCTACCCCTTCATAACGACCACAAATCAGAAGTAAATTCTCATTCGTTGCCAGTTCTTCAACCCCTTTCTGGTCGAGCTTACGACCTTGAGGAGAGAGGTAAATGACTTTCGTCTTACCCGGTGAGGCTGCTTTCGCGGTATGAATGGCATCGCGCAAAGGCTGAACCATCATTAACATACCAGGACCGCCACCGTAAGGTCGGTCATCGACAGTGCGATGTTTGTCATGAGTGAAATCTCGAGGATTCCAAGTCTCAATCGACAAAAGACCTTTTTTAACCGCTTGACCTGTTACTCCAAAATCAGTAACAGAACGGAACATTTCAGGAAAAAGGCTAATTACGCCAACCCACATGTTTATCTCGCTCTGTAATTTTGGAGATTAGAATCCAGGATCCCAGTCAACTTCGATCCGTTGAGCTTCGCGATCAACTTTAATGATCACTTGCTCTTCAAGGAACGGAATTAATCGTTCCTTCTGCCCGAAAGCATCTTTAAGATTTGCTTTAACCACCAAAACATCGTTTGAGCCAGTTTCTAGAATGTCAGAAACGACACCCAGATCGTAACCTTTATTAGTTACCACTTGCATCCCAAACAATTCGCGCCAGTAGAATTCATCTTCTGACAATTCAGGTAGTACCGCAGGGTCAATAGCAATTTCAAAGTTAGTCATCAGTTGTGCGTCTTCACGAACATCTAATTCAGCTAGTTTACAGACATAACCTTGGCCATGACGTTTCCAGCTTTCAACTTTGTACTCAACCCACGAACCCTTTTGGTTAACAAACCAAGGGCTGTAATCGAAAATGCTCTCAGCATTGTCTGTGTAGGAAAAAACCTTGAGCCAACCACGAATGCCGTAAGTAGCACCAAACTTGCCTACAACAATTCTATTGTCACTCATTGTTTCTTTACCTTTCATCGACATAAGCTAATTTCTACTTCTTAGTAAGAATTAAGCCGCTTTTTGAGCGTCTTTAACTAGCTTAGCAACGCGGTCAGATAGAGACGCGCCTTGACCAACCCAATGGTTAACGCGGTCTAGGTCTAGACGTAGACCTTCTTCTTGACCTTGTGCAGTTGGGTTAAAGAAACCAACTTTCTCGATGAAACGGCCAGTTGCTGCGTTACGGCTATCCGCAACTACGATTTGATAAAATGGACGCTTCTTCGCGCCGTGACGTGCCAAACGAATGGTTACCATGTCGTCCTCTTTGCTTTCTCAAAAATAAAATTAACCCCAAAACCATTTATGAATGAAACAGTCTGGGGTCTCGTGCCAAAATAAAGCTCCGGAATTTTACTCTTATCCTGGTTCAATGCAAGGGGTTTAGCTACTTTTCGCCAACATAAATTAAAATTTAAGTTTGTGATGCAGCTAACACCCTGAAACTAAAGTCTAGGCAATCGATTAACGACCAAATGGATTGAAGCCACCGCCACCCATTCCGCCCATCATGCCTTGCATATTGCGCATCATGCCTTTCATGCCGCCTTTCTGCATTTTCTTCATCATCTTCTGCATTTGGGTAAACTGTTTCAGTAGACGGTTAACATCTTGAACCTGAACACCAGAACCCGCAGCGATACGCTTTTTGCGCGAACCTTTGATGATTTCTGGGCGTTGACGCTCTTTCATTGTCATGGAGCTGATGATTGCTTCCATTTGCTTGAACATCTTATCGTCAACTTTATCTTTTACATCCGATGGCAGCTGAGACATACCTGGTAGCTTGTCTAGCATGCCCATCATGCCGCCCATGTTTTGCATTTGACCTAGCTGTTCACGGAAGTCTTCAAGGTCGAAGCCTTTCTTCTCTTTGAACTTCTTCGCTAGCTTCTCTGCTTTTTCATGGTCAACATTGCGCTGTAGGTCTTCAATCAGTGACAGTACGTCACCCATGCCCAGAATGCGTGATGCAACACGATCTGGATGGAATGGTTCTAATGCGTCGGTCTTTTCACCCACACCCAAGAATTTAATTGGTTTGCCTGTAATATGACGTACCGATAGCGCCGCACCACCACGTGCATCACCATCCACCTTCGTCAGAATCACACCGGTTAGCGGTAGCGCATCACCGAACGCTTTTGCTGTGTTCGCCGCATCTTGACCCGTCATTGCATCAACAACGAACAGTGTCTCTACAGGGTTAATCGCTGAGTGAAGATCTTTAATTTCACCCATCATCTCTTCATCGATAGCCAAACGACCCGCTGTATCGACAATCAATACGTCATAGAATTTCTTCTTCGCGTGGTCGATTGCCGCATTCGCAATATCAATTGGCTTTTGATCTGGTGAAGATGGGAAGAAATCCACACCAATGTCTGATGCGAGTGTTTCGAGCTGTTTGATCGCAGCTGGACGGTAAACGTCGGCAGACACAACCAAAACTTTCTTCTTATCACGCTCTTTAAGCAGCTTAGATAATTTACCTACCGATGTGGTTTTACCCGCACCTTGTAGACCCGCCATTAATAGTACTGCTGGCGGCTGAGCGGCTAGGTTAAGCGCCTCGTTAGATTCACCCATTACCGCTTCAAGTTCTGCTTGAACGATCTTGATGAACTCTTGACCAGGCGTCAGTGATTTAGATACCTCTACGCCGACCGCTTTTTCTTTTACGCGATTAACGAATTCGCGTACAACAGGAAGCGCAACGTCAGCCTCAAGTAGGGCCATGCGAACTTCGCGTAGGGTTTCTTTAATGTTGTCTTCAGTCAGACGACCTTTGCCACTGATATTCTTCAGCGTTTTGGATAATCGATCCGTTAAATTCTCAAACATCTTTGTCTCTTCGCTAGAATGGCGATTAATTAGTATGAGTATACCTTAGCCAACGTCACAGTCATACCCGTTGAGCTTGTCTATTGTTATATCGTGGGCAAGCTTATGAATTTCAATATCTCATCTCTCATGATTGTTGAGGCATTCGGCATAGCCCCAACGTCCAATGCAAGGTATAATTTTCACCACAGAGCACAACTACCTTTAGGATTCATGGATAGCTTAATTGCCATCGCAGCGGCCATTCTTTACGTCTTGGCGATTGCGACCATTATACCCGGACTCTCTCAGCAGTCTGGTATCAAAGTAAAAACCGTGTTTGCCAGTGCGGCATGCGCGCTTGTCTTTCATGCTTGGATTTTGGGTGATTTGATTTTTCACGGCTATGGACAGAACCTCAGCATTCTTAATGTCGCATCACTCATTAGCTTTATTATCTCGCTAGTGATGAGCGTAGCGATGTTAAAGAACCGCTTATGGTTTTTATTGCCCGTCGTTTATAGCTTTGCCGCGATTAACTTAACCGCAGCGACATTTTTGCCAAGTACTTTCATCAAGCACTTAGAAAACGATCCTAAACTGCTCATCCACATATCTTTTGCGCTGTTCTCATATGCCACACTAACGATTGGCGCGTTGTATGCACTGCAACTCGCTTGGCTTGATCACAAACTGAAAACAAAGCAATCTCTTGCAATCAATCCCAATTTGCCCCCTCTCATGATGGTAGAACGTCAGTTATTTAAAATCATTATGATCGGGAACCTGTTGCTCACTGCAACACTCATTACGGGATTTGGTTTTGTTCATGATATGTTTGCTCAAGGCAAGGCTCATAAAGGCGTATTGTCTTTCATAGCTTGGATTGTCTACTCTGTTTTGCTTTGGGGCCATTACCGCAAAGGTTGGCGAGGTAAAAAAGTAACATGGTTTGCCGTTGCCGGCGCTACCCTGCTCACATTAGCCTACTTCGGCAGTCGATTTGTGAAAGAGATCATTTTAAGCTGATGCTCTATCGGCTAAATAGAATAAATAAGGAGCCTTGTGCTCCTTATCCTTTATATTGGCCTGCAAATAAAATAGAGTAACGCTTACTTATCTCTGTGATTTTGATGAACGGCTCTCTTGAGAGAACCTAACTCGACACTTAGCTCGATAGCACTTAGATAGACAATACTTGAATAAAGCTCATTGACGAAGTGACCATGGTCGGTCATAAATTAAATAAACACATACAAGGAACTGCAGCGTTTTGGACGACATATCTACGGGTATCTTATTTGCGCTACTCGCGTGTCTGATCGTCATATCAGGTTACTTCTCAGGTTCAGAAACAGGGATGATGTCTTTGAACCGCTACCGCTTAAAGCACTTAGCCAATAATGGGCATAAAGGGGCAAGGCGAGTCGAAAAGCTTCTCGACCGGCCCGATCGCCTTATTGGTCTCATTCTTATCGGCAACAACCTCGTTAATATTCTTGCTTCTGCTATCGCAACCATCTTAGGCATGCGTTTGTATGGTGATTTAGGTGTGGCGATAGCAACAGGTGCACTGACCATGGTGGTTTTAGTCTTCGCAGAAGTCACACCAAAAACGATCGCATCCCTTTATCCCGAACGCGTATCCTATGCGAGTAGTATCCTCCTGACGATACTGATGAAAGTGCTGTCACCACTGGTAATGCTCGTCAACTTCATTACCAACGGTTTTATCCGTTTAATTGGTGTAAAAGCCGATCACACCACGGAAGATCACTTGAGCTCAGAAGAGCTGCGTACCGTCGTTAATGAAGCCGGTGGTCTTATTCCTCGACGCCACCAAGACATGTTGGTATCCATTCTCGACTTAGAACACGTCACTGTAAATGACATCATGGTGCCTCGAAATGAGATAACTGGCATTGATATAAACGATGATTGGAAATCGATCGTTCGTCAGCTAACTCACTCTCCACACGGCCGCATTGTTCTCTATCGTGATCAAATCGACGAAGTCGTCGGCATGCTACGATTACGTGAATCCTATCGTTTGATGTTAGAAAAAAACGAGTTCACTAAAGAAACCTTATTGCGAGCGGCGGATGAGGTTTACTACATTCCTGAAGGAACGCCTCTCAATGTTCAGATGTTGAAGTTCCAGCGCAACAAACAGCGCATTGGCCTCATTGTTGATGAATATGGTGACATCAATGGTCTCGTCACATTAGAAGATATCTTGGAAGAAATTATTGGCGAGTTCACGACCTCTATCGCACCAAGTCTTTCTGAGGAAATTACTCCCCAAGGTGATGGGAGCTTTTTGATAGAGGGGAGTACGAATATCCGTGACATCAACAAAGGCTTGAAGTGGAAGCTGCCTACTGACGGCCCAAGAACGCTCAATGGTCTGATCCTTGAGCATTTAGAAGACATTCCCGAAAGCCACCTTAGTGTGCATGTTGCCGGCCACCCGATGGAGATCGTCAACATCGAGGAAAACCGTATAAAGCTTGTCAAAGTTTTTCCGAAACTTAAAAAGAGCAGCTAGCTTGACTAAGCAAAGAACAAAACCAAGCCAAGAACAAAAAGAGCCTGACAATGTGTCAGGCTCTTTGTTATTCAAACTTGTTGTTATTAAAACCTGGCTCTAAGCAAACCGATAGAGCTTAATCTATGCGAAGTTCTTTCAGCATCGATTCTGGTAAGGCAAGTTCATCATTCTTGTTAACCGCCACACCCGAATCAAGAATATTCTGCGCGATTTGCTTTGCTTCATCTAATGAATGCATCGCAGCCGTACCACATTGGTATTCATTCAGCTCTGGGATTTTATTTTGACTCTCAACCTTTAGCACATCCTCCATTGCAGCAATCCAGGCGTCAGCGACTTGTTGCTCTGAAGGCGTACCAATTAGGCTCATGTAAAAACCTGTACGGCAGCCCATTGGCGAAATATCAATGATTTCAACGCGCTCACCATTTAGGTGATTGCGCATAAAGCCAGCATACAAGTGCTCTAACGTATGAATCCCTTTCTCAGAAAGAATGTCTTTGTTTGGGGCGGTAAAACGTAAATCAAAGACTGTGATCGTATCCCCTTTTGGAGTTTGCATTGTTTTTGCCACGCGAACCGCTGGGGCATGCATACGAGTGTGATCTACGGTAAAACTGTCTAATAAAGGCATTACATCTCTCCTGATTGTAACCACCAACACTCAACATATTGAGGTATTGGCATTGCTTTCCATTTATTCCCCAACTCGACTATTAGGGGTTAAAAGAACCAGCTACTGCTGTCTTCTAATTCTTGGCGGCATTGCTTAAGCTGCCAGCCATACGTTTTTGCGGTTTGTTCAACTCGCCTTGCGACCTTTACCAAACTCGGCTTACTCTTATATGTTCCTCGTTTATAACCCCCTCGCCCCTCATGATAAGCAAGGTATTGGTTATATGGGTCCCACAACGAGATACCTAACTGGCGACGCGTTTCGTGGGTATACCAACCAACAAACATCATTGAATCATCGAAGTTGGTACGTGAACCACCTTGACCTGTTGCTTTCTGAAAGTCTTCCCAAGCAGGGTCTTGAGCTTGTGCATAGCCATAAGCACTACTTACGCGCCCCCAAGGGATAAAGCCAAGGATATAATCTTTGGGTGGTTTGGCATCATGACGGAAGCTACTCTCTTGCTTAATAATCGCCATGGCGACATTAATTGGGGTTCCCCATTCTTCTTCCATGTCTTTGGCATCGTCATACCAACCCGATTTTTCGCGGAATATTTCACATAGGTTGTCCTGTTGTTTTGGGGGCGCAGTAGCACAACCAGCTAACAATACGCTCCCAAGCACAGACACCACTAACGGCTTAATGTCCAATCCCTGTCCTTATTATGTTTATACCTATTTAGGTAAGCATTGGTGTTATTTTTTCAGGTACGCGAAGTAGTCTTCAAGAAACTCATCAAATGACAATGTGTCACTCAGCTCGGCTTGTTGCTGTTTCTCTACTGAAGCGCTCACTTCCGCTTCCATCATGGCTTCTGAATATTGCTCATAACCGTGAGCTAAATTTTCCTCACGGACTTTCATGCCTAACGCACAACCTACTTTGCCTAAACCACCATACTCTTTTGTTAGTTCTAAAATTTGACCAGAGATGGTTAATTCAGGATTATCAATCCACTCTTCTAATTTTTTACATACAGCTTGGTAGGCACTTCCGCCTGTTGCCGCATCCATCTCGACCGCAATTTGACGTAATTCAGCAAACACTCGATGCGCCCAGTCTTGCAGAGACAAACGCTCACCTTGACAACCAATTTGCAGCATTAAGCCTTTCTCACGACCAGATACAATGACCTTGTTCCAGTTATCACGCCAGCACTCAAGTTCGCAACCATCCATTGGGTCTGAATCTGACAATGCTGCCCATGTTAAGAACAGATCGAGGAAGCGAACTTGTTCTTCACTTACGCCAACAGCACTAAATGGGTTTACGTCAAGAGAACGAACTTCAATGTATTCCACACCGCCACGCTGTAATGCTTCAGAAGGTTTTTCACCGCTCTTCGTTACGCGTTTTGGACGAATTGGGGCGTAAAGTTCATTCTCAATTTGCAGAATATTTGAGTTAAGCTGACGATATTCACCATTCTCTTTCACTCCAATCTTTGCAAACTCTTCAGACGGACGACGAATCGCATCACTCAAACCATCAAGATACTGCTCGATGCTGTTAAAGCCAATCTTAAGTACACTTTGCGCACTATTGGTGTAACCGAGATCACTCAAGCGCAACGAGGTCGCTTTTGGGAGGTATAATGTGCCACCTACGCTCTCGAATGGCAGATCTGTCTCACGACCTTGAATGAAAGAACCACACAGCGCCGGAGATGCACCAAAGAAGTATGGAATCATCCAACCAAAGCGGTAGTAGTTACGAATCAAAGCAAAGTAAGCCGCCGATCTTGTCTCTTGACGCGTCTCTTCATCTTGCTCACCATGCAGCGCATCCCAGAATGTTTCCGGGAAAGAAAAGTTAAAGTGCACACCAGAGATAATTTGCATCAAACTACCGTAACGGCGTTTTAGCCCCTCACGGTAAAGCGTTTTCATTTTGGCTGAATTTGATGAGCCGTATTGAGCAAGCTGAATATCATCTTCGCTTCCCACAAAACATGGCATGGAAAGTGGCCACATTTTTTCTTCACCCATTTTAGTTTGTGTGAAGTGGTGGATATCTTTAATTGCCCCATCAGTTCAGGGATCTCATGCGACACCGGCGTAATAAACTCCAGTAGAGACTCAGAAAAGTCTGTCGTGATCCATTTATTTGTGAACGCTGAACCCAACCCCTCAGGATGAGGCGTGGTTGCTAGGTGTCCATCCTGACGATAGCGCAAGGTTTCTCGCTCAACACCGCGTCCAAACTGCGTAAATACTTCCGGGTTTGATGCAACTTGTTTTAGTCGCGCAGCAAAATCAGTCAAAATGAGGTTCGCTTATATTGGGAGCAGGTCACTTACATCATGGCAAGTGAAAGCTAAGTTATTGATATGTAATCCATCTAGATAAATAACCCATCAAAAAGTCATTTATCTAGTCAGAAACGAATAGCGGAGAGTCTCCTCTCCGCTATTAAATGTGTGCTCTATCGAATGATTTCAAGCTCTTCCACATCTTTCCCTAACTTTTCTAGTTGAGGACGAAGTGATTTCGCATCCCCGACAACAATGATTTGATAGTCGTTCGGGTCAAACCATTTTTGCGCAAGCGCATCCAGTGTCCGTTTATCAACGGTATCGACGATGGCATTTCGTTGCTGCAAATAGTCTTGGTCTAAATCGTATTTCAAAATATCACTGATAAGTTTGCCTTTCTGTGTTGGCGTCTCATATTTCAGCGCATCTTTTTGACCGACTGCTTGTCGCATAAATTTCAATTCATCATCCGTCATACCAGCTTGGGAGTACTCATTAAGCTCATTTTCGAACTCAATAATGGACTCAACGGTTGAATCTGCACGCACTTGAGCAGTAAAGACAACAGAGCCAGTTTCCACATTTCCTGAGAAGTAACCAAAGGCTCCATAAGTGTAGCCTTTATCTTCACGAAGGTTTTGGTTGATGCGGCTATTGAAGTTACCAGACAAGTTAAAGTTCGCTAATTGAGCAAGATAGAAATCACCTGTTGCATCGTAAGGCATTCCCTGACGCACCAACATCACCACACTCTGCGGCGCTCCTGGTTTATCAACCAGATGAATTTTTTGCTCACCTAAAGAGGCAATACTTTGAGGCTCATAGCTTGGATTCGCCTCATCTTCCCAATTCGCCCAAAACGTCAGTTGTTTTTCAAGTTCGACTTTGCTTACATCACCAACGACAATGATCTGAGCATTTTGCGGCGTGTAGTGCTGAGTATAAAACTCACGAACATCATCTAACGTCAGTGCAGTTAAACCTGCTTGCGTACCGTCTTGAGGACGAGCAAATACAGAATCGCCATAAAGCACTTGTCGACTTGCTTGTGCAGCCATCCAACTCGGATTTTGTTGTTCATAAACAAGCCCTTCTAGCGCTTGCACTTTCACACGGTCAAAATCTTCTTGCTTAAATGCTGGTGATAATAGCATCTCTTCAACAATGTTAAGTGTGGGAGCTAGATTCTTCTCTAGTGCCGATACGCTAATGTCTGTCGTGTAACCTGAAGCATCAACAGAAATAACGCTGCCAAGCTTATCTAATTCTGCTTGAATTTGCTCTACGCTGCGCTTAGTCGTCCCTTCTTGAAGCATCGCGGCAGTCAGCTGAGCAAGCCCTTCTTTACCTTTATCGACATAACGAGTACCCGCTGGTAGGCTAAATTGCATCATCACGGTTGGCGTTTCATTACTCACTGTACCGAGTAATTTAGAGCCATTGCCAAATTGAAAGTCATACAGTTTAGGCATTGTCGCTTCGACTGGTTCGCCAACTGGTGGTTGTACTGAACGATCAAAATTGTCCGTGGCACGGCGGTAGGCTAACTGATCATCGGTGATTTTTTCGTATTCCGGTAATGTCCGTTTTGGTGTAACGAAAGTGGCAGGTTTAACCGCGAGATCCGTTTTCCCCTTAGGGACCACGCTCAACGTAACTTTATTTTTTCCTTGGATAAAATCACGATACGCTTTCTCGACAGATTCCGGTGTCACGGCACGAATTTGCTCAAGTTGCTTTTCAATTAAGTCTGGTTGGCCGAAGAAAGTTTGGTTCGATGCCAACTGAGTGACTTTTCCTTTGACACTCTCTAGCGCAAAAATGGCATCCGCTTCTTCTTGCCCTTTTAATTGCTCTAAACGATCTTTGGTCACGCCGTCTTGAGCAAATTTATTAAGCGATGACATTAACTCGTCATATAGCTTAGCGAGATCGCCTTTATCGCCAGAATCACCCATGGCGTAAACGTAGAAATTGCATGACAACTCTGCACAATCATGGAAAGAACCGGCATCTACCGCTTTTTGTGTTTTCACCAAGTCTTGATATAGCACGCTATTCGTACCACTACCCAGCACACTTGATAGAGTATCAAGTGACGTTTGGTTAGCTTCACCGCTGTACGTGGTTGGCCATGCGATCATGACCATAGGCTGTTGGATTCGATCTTCCAGCGTAATGTACTTACTCTCTTCTAGCTTCGCAGGTTGTTTCGGTGCATTTTCAACTTCAGGACCACGAGGGATAGAGCCAAAATATTTATTTACCCAATCAAGCGTTTGTTTAACGTCGATATCACCACCAATGGTGATGACCGCGTTATTTGGGCCATACCAACGTAAGAAGAATGCTTTCAAATCGTTGACATCGACACGATCGAGATCTTCAACATAGCCGATGGTTTGCCATGAATATGGGTGCCCTTCTGGGTATAAGGCCTCTGCCATGCGCTCCCAAATCAAACCATATGGACGGTTATCGTAACGTTGAGCGCGTTCATTCTTAACGGTTGAACGTTGAATTTCAAACTTATGTTGCGATACGGCATCAAGCAAAAAGCCCATGCGATCAGACTCAAGCCACAACATTTTTTCTAACTGGTTCGCCGGCACAGTTTCAAAGTAGTTAGTGCGGTCACGGTTAGTGGTACCGTTAAGTGTACCACCCGCTTCAGTGATAATTTTAAAGTGCTGCTGATCACCGACATTTTCAGAACCTTGGAACATCATATGCTCAAAGAAGTGAGCAAAGCCTGATTTTCCGATATCCTCACGCGCTGAGCCTACATGGTAGGTCACATCAACGTGTACAAGTGGGTCTGAACTCTCTGGTGCCAGAATCACCGTGAGACCATTATCCAGTAGATATTTCTGGTATGGGATTTTGACTTTCCCATCTTCTGCTTTCGACGATTCGACAAAAGTAACACCATCCGGTAATGATACCGGAGCGTTTGATGCACAGCCCGTGATCACTAACAGTGAACACGCACCAACCCAAAACATTCTCATGCGCTTTCCTTAAAATAATCCGAGATAGATGGCAGCTAACAAGCTATATCTTGCCGCTTTGCCTAAAAATATAAGTACTAAACACGGCAGAAATTTCATCCTTAACCATCCTGCCGCTAAACATAGCGGGTCACCAATAACAGGCAACCAGCTAAAAAATAAACCCCAGTAACCGTATTTCGATAGCCACTTCAACGCGGTATGGCCGTGCTTCTCATCTTGCGTTTTGTTCGGAATCCACAAACCGAGCCAATAATTAGTTAAGCCGCCAAGGGTATTACCGATCGTGGCAACCATGATGATAGAAGATACGGAATACTGGTTTAAAGAAAGGGTTGCGATCAATCCTGCTTCAGAGCCACCTGGTAGTAAGGTGGCACTGAGAAAGCCAGTCATGAACAATACCCACAATGCAGAATCAGAAAACCATAATGCTAGGTTTTCAAAGGCAGCATTGAATGCCTCTAACATGTCATATCAAGCAAGATCTTGCCTCGCGTCCGTCCTGATTCAACTTGCTTGTGAGCCTCAGCCACTTCATTGAACGGATAGACGTGTTGTACTTCAGTTTTCAGCAGCCCGACCCCAACCATATAAAGTAAAGTATCGAGTTGCTCACGGTCTGGCTCAACCAACATCCCACTGGCTTCAAAACCAAGTAATTTTGCTTTTTCACAAATCAATTCAGCGGTAATTGTCGGAACAGTGATAACTCGCGCATTGTCTGTTAGACACTTCAGTGCATCCAGTGCCGCATCGCCGCCAACAAGATCAATCAACACGTCTACATCTTCAACACGTTCTGACACTGGCGAAAATTGATAGTTCACTGCATGTGCGCCCAGCGTTGCGAGGTAGTCTAAATTTCGTTCACTGCACGTTGTAAAAACCTCCGCTTTGGTCGCTACCGCGATTTGAACAGCGAGGTGCCCAACGCCACCAGCACCGGCTAGAATCAACACTCGATCCCCCTCTGTGACGTTGGCTTTGCTTAGCGCTTGAGCTGCGGTTTGACCCGCTAAAGGTAAAACCGCTGCAGCTTCGAGCGTGACCGTATTTGGCACACGGCTGAGTTCGGACTCTGGAACACAAATGTATTGGCTATAGCCGCCACCGCGAACAGGAAAGCCGATTAAGCCTGCCACAGCATCACCGATTTCAAAACGTGACGTCTGCTCACCACAAGAGACAACCTTGCCTGAAATATCATAACCTGGCACCCAAGGTAAATTGTCTTTGTTCTGTGCAGCCGCCCATCCTAATCCCGCACGAGTTTTTACATCGATAGGATTGATGCCTGAGTAGGCAACTTTTACGAGGATTTCCCCCGCTTTAGGTATTGGTGTTGACGTCGTTTGAATCGCAAGAACGTCGGCATCGCCGAACTTGGTAATCGCTATCTGTTTGTGTTCCATAACCCATTCCCTGAGAGAAAAAAAGGGATGCGAAAGCATCCCTTTGACTATAAACCATTTTGTTTGTCGAAGTTAATCGTCAATTTGTAAATTGGTGGATAATTCTATGTCGCCGATTTCCCACCAGACTCTTTAATATTCCGATTAACCAACCAATGCTAATAATATACCAGCAGCGACAGCCGACCCCAGTACGCCAGCAACGTTAGGACCCATTGCGTGCATCAGCAAAAAGTTCTGTGGGTTTGCTTCTAAACCAACCTTATTCACGACACGTGCCGCCATCGGTACTGCAGAAACGCCTGCTGCACCGATAAGAGGGTTAATGTCTTCTTTAGAAAACTTATTGAGAAGCTTCGCCATCAGAACGCCCGCCCCAGTACCAATACTGAAAGCCACTGCACCGAGCCCTAAAATACCTAGTGTTTCTAAGTTGAGGAATTGTTCCGCTTGTAGCTTAGAACCGACGCCAAGACCTAAGAAGATCGTGACAATATTAATTAGCTCATTCTGTGCGGTTTTAGAGAGACGATCCACGACACCCGCTTCACGCATCAAATTCCCTAAACAGAACATACCAACCAATGGTGTCGCAGACGGTAAGAACAAAATCGTCATGAGTAACACCGCTAGCGGGAACAGCACTTTTTCCCACTTACCAACATGGCGTAACTGAGCCATTTTGATTTGGCGTTCTTCTTTCGTCGTCAACGCTTTCATGATCGGCGGCTGAATAATCGGCACCAACGCCATGTAGCTGTATGCTGCCACGGCAATCGCACCAAGTAGATCTGGAGAAAGCTTGCTGGCAAGGAAGATCGCAGTAGGGCCATCTGCACCACCAATGATCGCGATAGACGAAGCATCCGCCATGGAAAATTCCATACCCGGCACATAGTTCAATAAGATCGCGCCAAACAAGGTAGCGAAAATACCAAACTGGGCTGCAGCACCTAACCAAAGCGTTTTCGGGTTCGCGATCAAAGCGCCAAAGTCGGTCATCGCACCTACGCCCATGAAGATCAATAGCGGGAACACGCCCGATTCGATCCCTATGTAGTAAACGTAATAAAGCAGACCGCCCGGCTCTGTAAAACCAGCATTTGGGATATTCGCCAAGATGGCACCAAAACCAATTGGTAGCAATAGCAGTGGCTCAAAGCCTTTTTTGATCGCCAAAAACAGCAAAGTACAGCCAACTAACATCATACAGATTTGGCCGAACTCAAAGTTCGCGATCCCCGTTTCTGACCATAAGGTCATCAATCCGTCCATGATGCTCCCTTACGCCAGACTCAGAAGAGGAGAGCCAACTGTAACTGCATCTCCCTCTTTGACATTTAACTCTTGCACCACGCCTCCACGAGCGGCACGAACTTCTGTTTCCATCTTCATTGCTTCAAGAATCAAAAGAACATCCCCCTCCGCAACTTCCGCGCCCGGTTGAACATTGACTTTAAAAATGTTCCCCGCAAGAGGTGCTGGGACCGCTTCTGCGGCACTGTTTGCTTGAACCGCAGGCACAGCAGACTGAACAGTGACAGACGCCGAACTTGGCGTAACGGAAGTTAACTGTCCTTGAGGACCAACTTCGACTTCATACACTTGCCCATCAACACGTACACTGTATGTCTCCACACCACCAGCGGTAGGCTGAGTCGCTGGCGCAGCAACAGATTTGGCGACTTCTACTGTAGGTGCTGGCTCAAATGCATCTGGATTTCCACGGTTTTTTAAGAACTTCAAGCCAACTTGAGGGAACAGTGCGTAGGTCAACACATCATCAACACGCTCACTTGCTAACTTAATGCCATCGGATTGTGCTTTTTCCATCAGGTCAACCGTTAGCGTTTCCATTTCTGCGGTAAGCAAATCAGCTGGGCGACATGTGATCGCTTCTTTGCCATCAAGTACTTTTGTTTGCAGCTCTGCATTCACAGGTGCCGGCGCCGCGCCATATTCACCTTTTAGTACTCCCGCCGTTTCCTTAGTGATGCTCTTGTAGCGCTCACCAGTCAGAACGTTGATCACTGCTTGAGTACCCACGATCTGAGACGTCGGTGTCACAAGAGGAATGAAACCGAGATCCTCACGTACGCGTGGAATCTCTTCTAAAACTTCATCAAGGCGATCGGCAGCACCTTGCTCTTTTAGCTGACCTTCCATATTAGTAAGCATGCCACCAGGAACCTGGGCAATAAGAATGCGAGAGTCGACACCTTTTAGCTGCCCTTCCCACTTCGCGTACTTCTTGCGAACATCACGGAAATAAGCGGCAATAGGCTCAAGTTGTTCAAGTTTTAGATTCGTGTCGCGCTCCGTACCTTGCAACATCGCAACAACCGTTTCTGTTGGTGTATGGCCATAAGTACAACTCATCGAAGAAATGGCGGTATCAAGAATATCGATCCCTGCTTCAACGGCTTTCACCGCTGTTGCCGTCGATAGACCGGTTGTTGCGTGGCAGTGCAGCGCTAATGGGACATCACATGAAGCTTTAATACGTGTGATCAACTCTTCTGCTTCATAAGGTTTAAGCAGGCCAGACATATCTTTAATACATAGAGAGTGACAACCTAGATCCTCTAGGCGTTTCGCGAGGTCGACCCAAGTATCGGCATTGTGTACCGGACTTGTCGTATACGACAACGTGCCTTGAGCGTGAGCGCCAACATCTACCGCAGCTTTGACCGCAGTCTGAAAGTTGCGTACATCATTCATCGCATCAAAAATACGGAAAACATCCATACCGTTAGTATGAGCACGCTCCACAAACTTCTCGACTACATCGTCAGCATAATGGCGGTATCCCAAAAGGTTTTGCCCACGAAGTAACATTTGCATTGGCGTGTTCGGCATTGCTTTTTTCAATTCACGTAGACGATCCCATGGGTCTTCTCCTAAGAAACGAATACACGCATCAAATGTCGCTCCCCCCCAGGTCTCTAGCGACCAATAACCAACCTTATCTAACTCAGCTGCGATCGGCAGCATATCTTCGATACGCATACGCGTAGCAAATAGGGACTGATGGGCATCACGAAGGACCACATCGGTAATAGCTAGTGGTTTAGACATGCTCTTAAACTCCTTTTTAATCCTATCTTTCGGCTACTTCGCAACCGCGGCACGATGCTGATGAATCGCAGCCGAGATCGCCGCCACTACTTGTGGACTAACAGCGGAAGAGGTTGATTGAATATTGGTATTTGTTTTTGGTGCTGCGATCGGCTCAGGTACTTCTTCTGGTACCAATCTAGACAGTAGCCGAACGAGATAAACGAGAATAGTGAGGAAAATAAATACGACTGCCATCCCTGTGATCATCAGAGTGGCCGCATCTACTAGCAGGCTTCCTATATTTGTCATGTTGCTTCCTTTCTTTGTCATCCTGACAATACGCAGGACTTTAATAACGTTAAATCCCGACCATTGGATTATCTCGATTGGTTAAATTTTGTCAATTTTGTTTAAGAAAGCTTCTAAATAACCTCAAGTTTTGACTATTTATTCACCACCCAGATCACAATTCGAGAGAAAATCCTCTTTCTCAATGGTATTGTTCAACATATAACCACATTAAATGAAAGTAATAACAAAACTGCGATTCGGATTTCAAAATCCAAATGAACACACAAAAAAGTGAAACAAAACAGAGGATTACACTACGGAAACATACTCAAAACAATGAATTAACATTGACTGGCGGTAATGCTGAGTTGGAAAAGAAAGGTAAGGTAGGGCGAAGAATGTTATCAGAAAAGATTCTCTTCTCAATAAAATAGAATAATAGTTCCATTTAATGCCACATGACTAATTACGCATTGAATAAACCTCTCCCCTCGATTACCCACTGTTTTAAACACATTCACTAGGTAGTTAGCCCTCCATTCATTCTAGCCATCTTGATAGCATCATGCCGTGAATGAACATCGAGCTTTTGTATAGTTTATAAATATGACTTTTAACCGTACTCTCAGACAGAAACAATTGCGAAGCGATTTGCTGATTCGAAATACCGTAGGCAAGCAATTCCAAAATTTGCCTTTCACGACTAGTTAAATCATCATGATGACATTCCATCACGACATTTGAATGGCGATAGTTATTGATCAGTGTCTCTAAGTAACTTCTCGGCAACCAAAGGCCCCCTTTAAAAATATACCCCACACTTTCACTGATGTGCGCGACGGATGCATCACGCAATAAAATGCCCTTTAGTAATTTCCAACGCAGTAACTGGTTATCTACTTGGTCACCTGGTACGTTGTGGATCATCAATGGCCAACCAAAGAGATCAAAATCTGGTAGACAATTTGTTGATTCCAATTGCAGTATGTAGTCGTAATCGATAAACACTAAATCCACGTTAATACTGTGGCTACGAAACACCGCTTCTTGTGGCAAACAAATTGTTATTTTCACTTCGCTTATTGATGAAAGCTGCTTCGCAATCAAACTGGTTTGTAAGTTATTTTCTGCAAGTAGGAGAAGGTATTTTGTTCCCATGTATCCTCCATCTTGTCGGCACTTTTACCACTTCCCTCCAGGCGCCGAACATTACGTTTATGTTTTAACCATAATAGAAATCAATAGATGAAATATAGCACCTCAGTCTGACTTTATAACAAGGAAACAACAAAGACATACATTAGAAAGGCCTACCATATTCCTTGCCACAATCAGTCAATCTCATGCTTTTATTTACTAAACCATTGTTATAAATAAGGGCTTTTTCTAAACCACACGCCGCAAACCACAAATGCGTTTAAAACAGATTGCCCTAAAGCTTTCAACGTACGTACTTTTTCAACCTTTTTACCGTTCAAAACTCATACTCGAAGCATTCTTAACCAAACCCGCTTACCTAACTTGATGACTATAAAACGCTTTCATATACGAGAGGCCTACCTTATTCAATCAACTCAGCAGTAACTTTTCTCATTATTGAGAAACTGCCTAGTGATCTTATTCCTATACTTCCAGCGCTTCCAAGCCAAAAGAGGCAGCAAGAAGTTTACATGCAGTCATTTTTAAACAGGAATACAGGAAACGGAGTGATCAATTATGACGCTTAACAAGACAGGGCTTGCTATCGCAATGTCGGCGATTTTATTGAGTGGTAATGCATTAGCTAACAATGATGTCGATGATGGCAAAAATAACAATCAGTGGGATGACAGTGCTAACACGCTTTCAGTCACTGATAGCATGAATGACAACAGTAACAATAGTGACAATAGCAATAACAGTGACAACAGCGATAACAGCAATATGCAGTCGATAGGTCTTGCTGATAGCTTTAATGACAACAGCGACAATAGTGCTAGTAATGCTAATGACAACAGCAATAACAGCGATAACTCAAATGCGAGTACTAATGCTAGTTACAATGACAATAGCGCTACTGCTGCTAACGACAATAGCAATAATAGCGACAACTCAAATGCAAGTACTAATGCGAGCTACAACGACAACAGTACGAGCAACGCAAATGACAACAGCACTCATAATGCTAACGACAACAGCAACACCCAATCACTAGGCCTTGCTGATAGCTTCAACGATAATAGTGACAACAGCAATAACAGTGATAACAGTAACAATAGCGACAACTCTAACGCGAGTACGAATGGTAGTTACAACGACAACAGCACTCACAATGCTAATGACAACAGTACGAGTAATGCCAATGACAACTCAAATTCGAGTATGAACACTGCTAACAGTTACAACGATAACAGCACTAGCAACGCGAATGACAATAGCAACAATAGTGACAACAGTAACAATAGCGACAACAGTAACAACAGCGACAACTCAAACTCGAGTATGAATACTGCTAACAGTTACAACGACAACAGCACTAGTAACGCCAATGACAACAGTAATAACAGTGATAACTCGAACTCGAGTGTGAACACTGCTACAGCTAATAGTCATAACGACAACAGTAACAACAGTGACAACAGTGATAACAGCGACAACAGTATCGCTAGTAGCTTTAACGACAACAGCGACAACAGCGATAACAGCGATAACAGTGATAACAGTGATAACAGCATCGCGAACAGCTTCAACGACAATAGCGATAACAGCAATTCAAGCACTAACACTACGAATAGCTTTAACACGCTAGAAATCGACACTGATATGGTCGTTGCAAACTCTGAAGTGATGGGCTCTGTTAGTTCAACGTCGGTTAACTACTCAGCAATGGACAAAGATTCTACTGTTCGTGTTGATAATGTGAATAACCTAGGCGGTATGGGTAGCGCAGCGGGTATTACCACTGTGGCACAAAGCGCTGGCGGTAATGCACTGATTCAACAATCTGTAGCAACCAATGCGAGTGTCTTTACTGGCGACTAATGAGCATTATTAGGAGAAAGCGATGCGTTTGGCACTGTGTACCTTGGGTATGATAATTGCCGTTTCCGCCAACGCTGATGAGATAACGTTGTCTGACGAAAGTGTTAGCCTCGAAACAATGAGTGAAGCAAGAGGTGGTCAACATGTCGATATCGATCTTGACCTTGTCTATGCAGAATCAGATGTTTATGGGATATCGTCAGATAACGTCGCCAATAACACCATTAGCGGAAATAATATTTTATCTCCAGGTGCGTTCGCAGACAGTTCAGGGATATCGAGCGTGATTCAAAATACTGGGAATAACGTACTTATCCAGAACTCAACCGTCGTTAACCTGACACTCAAGTAAATACTATGAAATTAGTTCATAACCTCACTTGGCTGATGCTGGCAATTTCAGCATCGGCCAGTGCTTTAGAGTTTCTTCCTCATAGAGCGCATTACTCTGTGCCCGTGAAGAGCTACAAAGAAATTGTGTTTGGAGATGTGTTTCGTCAACAGTACGACTTCAGTTGTGGCTCGGCTGCACTGGCTTCATTGTTGACTTACCACTATAAAGCACCATCTACGGAAGAGCAGATTTTTCAAAGTATGTACGACAGAGGTGATAAAGAAAAAATCAAAGAAAAAGGATTCTCCCTTCTTGATATGAAAGTCCATCTTGCTTCTCTCGGTCTAAATTCTGACGGTTTTCAGATTGGGTTAGAGAAGATAAAAAAGCTTGGGGTGCCCGGCATCACATTGGTGAACTTTGACGGCTACATGCATTTTGTCGTGATCAGGGGGATGAATAATGACTCTGTTATATTGGGCGATCCTCTCGGGGCACAATGGTCATGAAAGTCGATCAATTTGAAAAATACTACCAAGGCATTGTGCTATTAGTTAGAAATGAAGCAGAAATCGGGCGAACCAGTTTTATCACTGACGATGAGTTTTCAATTTACCATTCACCACCACTGGGAAACGGTATCGAACGTGGATCTTTAGGTGTATTCAGTAATTCTCTACCTATTGACGGTGAGAACTTTAACTATAGATAGGCAAACATCGGAGGTAGATGGGCATGAGCTTAATAAAAGTAACGCTGGTACTTATCACCGCTATGTTAAGTTTATTGACTAAAGCAGATAGCTTATCGATTGACGCACTCAAGCCTGTGACAAACGAGGCTTTATCTCAATATCGCGGCGGCTTTAAAATTGCAGACGACTACGTGATCAATATTGGCCTGAGCATCTCAACAACGATCAATGGTGAAAGTCTATTGAATACCACCATCGCGAACTTAGTCATCGAAAATGGCAACCTTACCAATATCCACGCCATAAATGGTTCTGGTTCGATCAACAGCGAACAATTTGATCAAGGTATCGTAAATATCATTCAATTTGGCGATGGCAATCTTATTGGTGACAGTACATCGAATAGCCCTGATATGTCTGCCCCACAGAGTCCTACCATTATCAGCTCTGAACTTATCAACTCAAGCATCATTAACATCATTCAAAACACCACCGATAACAGCGTAATCGGATTAAATACACTTGTTGATATAGATGCCCAAGTCAGTGGTGTAATGCAGCAAATTCGAAATAATCAGCGACTAGAAGATGCCTTACTCAACCACTGAATAAATCAAAATCACTGAATAAATCAAAATCACTGAACAAATGGGAATAATAGCGATAATTTATTCTCTGCGACAAATCAAGCTTTCGACTTCGACCCCCGTTCATCCTCAGACGATGGGCAACAAGCTAACCTTTCTTCACGGCTACCTTTCTTTATCTTCGCATCCACGTTCACAGGCCCTAATATGTAAGATGTCAACATGTGAGATGTCAGTGCCGTATTCATAGCCATTTTGATATGGCAGCATTCCCTGCCCTAAAGGTTGTACGGAACTCGGATCGTCAACTGAAAATCTGGCGTGTCTTCGGTTAATCCCGCTTGAGCACTCACATTAATTGACGTTTGTTTGTTGAAGGCATAGTTAACACCAAACGTGAATGAGTCGAGTTGAAGCAATTTTGCTTCATCCGACGTTGACCCGTTTATTTTACTTTTTAAGATCGTTTTATGACTCAATCCTAGAGAAAAAGACAAACTAGGATTAACAGAAAACCCCATCCCTCCGGATAGTGAAATGGTATCACCAAGGTCGATATCAGCCTTGGAATCACCTATCGACACCGTATCCTTTAATGTATAAATATAACTAACATTAGCAAACAACACGGCGGGTGCGGTTGGATAGATCATCGTCACACTGGGCTCAAAGCTCCAAAAACCGGATCCAGTTGGCACGTCACTGAACGAATTACTACCTTGATCTATGGATACATCATAAGGGGAACGGCCAGTATCCGACTTAACTCGAAAGCCACCAATCCAATAAGGGGCGCTTTCAAAATTAAATTGGTGACGTATCGCGAATTCGAGATCCCCTAACCCACCACCATCAATCGTCGTGTTAATCACATCATCATTGGAACCATCTTGAATCGGACGGACTGAAAGCTGATCATTACGATAAACATACGGTAATCTAAATTCCAGCTCAGTCGCATTAGTAAGACCATAACGAGTCGTCAAACCAAAGGTCATCGTCGTTCGATCAGCATCACTCACTTCAATACGCCCAACAATAAGCGTTGGCAACACGGTATAACCAACCACAGAGACCTTATTTGAGGAGTTTTGCGTATAGTTGAATGATGAGTCGAATGACCACGTTCCTTTCGGTGTAAGCACGCCAGGACGGTCTATGACATCCCCCACCGTTTGTGCTCGTTGTGGTACATCATCCCCTTCGGCAGCAGAGGCCACTTGAGCCACACATAACATTCCTAACGCACCACTCATCAATATCTTACCTATCATTGAAGCATCCTTTCTTAATGGTAGTTATTCCCAAGTAACCTTGGGGTGCAGGGTATATAAACGATTAGGTCAATTTTCTTTATTTCGCAATGTGTTGGCATGAATAACTTCGGTTTTCTTAGAACAAAAGCATTGAGAAAAGGCGAATTACATCCAAAGTGGATATCCATCAAAATTCGGCCACAAAAGAAAGCATAGGGAGAGAGAACAAGAACTACATTTGGAGAAGGCAGATGCAAAAAAGCCTCGCAATAAGCGAGGCTTTTAATAAGTGGCGCGTCCTGGAGGATTCGAACCTCCGACCGCCTGGTTCGTAGCCAGGTACTCTATCCAGCTGAGCTAAGGACGCGCAGTTTTCGACATCAACCTTGTTTAACAACAAGCATCAATATCAGGATTCCTATCGTATAAGAAGAAACCTAAAGAGTGGCGCGTCCTGGAGGATTCGAACCTCCGACCGCCTGGTTCGTAGCCAGGTACTCTATCCAGCTGAGCTAAGGACGCGCAGTTTTCGACATCAACCTTGTTTAACAACAAGCATCAATATCAGGATTCCTATCATATAAGAAGAACCCTAAAGAGTGGCGCGTCCTGGAGGATTCGAACCTCCGACCGCCTGGTTCGTAGCCAGGTACTCTATCCAGCTGAGCTAAGGACGCGCAGTTTTCGACATCAACCTTGTTTAACAACAAGCATCAATATCAGGATTCCTATCGTATAAGAAGAAACCCTAAAGAGTGGCGCGTCCTGGAGGATTCGAACCTCCGACCGCCTGGTTCGTAGCCAGGTACTCTATCCAGCTGAGCTAAGGACGCGCAGTTTTCGATATCAACCTTATTTAACAACAAGTATCAATATCAGGATTCCTATCGTATAAGAAGAAACCTAAAGAGTGGCGCGTCCTGGAGGATTCGAACCTCCGACCGCCTGGTTCGTAGCCAGGTACTCTATCCAGCTGAGCTAAGGACGCGCAGTTTTCGACATCAACCTTGTTTAACAACAAGCATCAATATCAGGATTCCTATCATATAAGAAGAAACCTAAAGAGTGGCGCGTCCTGGAGGATTCGAACCTCCGACCGCCTGGTTCGTAGCCAGGTACTCTATCCAGCTGAGCTAAGGACGCGCAATAATCTTTATATTTTACTTTGTATAACCCGTTTATCAAACGAATTATTAAATAGTGGCGCGTCCTGGAGGATTCGAACCTCCGACCGCCTGGTTCGTAGCCAGGTACTCTATCCAGCTGAGCTAAGGACGCGCAGTTCTTCTTGCTAAAGAAGCTGTGAAGCATATCACATTTTATTTCTTACGAAACAAAAAAAAGGCCAATGGCCAATCAATGAATGGCGGTGAAGGAGGGATTCGAACCCTCGATACGGGATAAACCGTATACTCCCTTAGCAGGGGAGCGCCTTCAGCCTCTCGGCCACCTCACCGTTTTCATTGTTATATCTCCGAAGAGATATGGCGCGTCCTGGAGGATTCGAACCTCCGACCGCCTGGTTCGTAGCCAGGTACTCTATCCAGCTGAGCTAAGGACGCACATTTTTTTGTGTTGATTTCTCAACGTTGCAAGAGTGGCGGTGAAGGAGGGATTCGAACCCTCGATACGGGATAAACCGTATACTCCCTTAGCAGGGGAGCGCCTTCAGCCTCTCGGCCACCTCACCGTCTTGCGGAGGCACATATTACGTTTTACCGAAAATATGTCAAACACTTTCTTTGAAAAAAAACGCAAAAATCGTTTAAGCGTTGAGGTTTTAATCAAAGTGATCATAAAACAAACTTTATCACTCTATTGTGATGAAAAAGAGAGTCTTCTCTTAAAAATAACATTAATTCCCAAGTATCTGCGAACAACACAATTCAACGAAATTCTATTAAAATTATCTAGAAACCGCTTTCAGTTTCTTGGCGCTTAGATCGGGGAGCTCCCCAACCCAAAATATCGCTCTCAGTTCACAAATTGCAAAACCAAAAACCAAAAACCAAAAACCAAAAACCAAAAAGGCTAGCCCATTGGCTAGCCTTTTACATTCAAACTAAGCTCTATATCTAGGAGCGGCTTAGTAGTTACCAGAAGCAACGTTACCATTGCCCTTTTCAGCTTGAATGCGCATGTAGATTTCTTCACGGTGAACAGAAACCTCTTTCGGAGCGTTAACACCGATACGCACTTGGTTACCTTTAACGCCTAGTACAGTTACAGTAACTTCATCACCAATCATAAGTGTTTCGCCTACACGGCGAGTCAAAATTAGCATTCTTTGCTCCTTGAGTAATCTCTAAATTTTCTTGCTACTAAGCTATTATCCAACAAAGTTATATTTTCGTAAACTACCTTGTTACGGAAAATTAGCCTAAAAGGCATGTTTTGCTGAATCTTCAATACTTCACTGGATGAAATGTAAGCATCATGAAGAATATTTGCTGCTGAGTCCACATTTTCAGGGGATAAGACCAGCATCATAGTGAGTGCTTCTACTGCACAGAAATTGACGATAATGTCTCGCTGTGCTAACAAATCACGAGCATGTTCTACCATTCCATTGGCTTCTAGCCCGACTGCAGTAAGCATGCTTACCACTTCACTATTACGGATTTTGTCGCTGAACACCAGATCCAACTTGGCACATGCATCTTGTTTTATCATGATACCTGTTCGTTCTGTTTCATCGATCACATTCCAAATGTCGATTCCTAACATTTGACATTGTTTTGTCACGCTAGATAAATGTTCATTATCAACTTCAATAAAGGCAAGATCTCGTTGGATTGCGATACCAGAGATCGCATGATGACCAGATTCACCTTTAACTAAGCTACCTTCATTGACATCAAATGTTGACAGTACGCGTAAAGGAACGTTGTTTTTCCACGCATACTGAACAGAGGGTAAGTGTAGGACTTTCGCGCCACGACTCGCCATTGCTTCCATTGATGGAAAGTCAATCACTGGCATTTTTTGCGCGTTTTCTACGACTCGCGGATCACAAGTATAAATCCCATCAACGTCGGTAAAAATTTGGCATTCATCCGCGTTCAATGCACCTGCCAATGTGACGGCACTCGTATCCGAACCGCCTCGCCCCAATGTGGTGATATCCCCGTTTTCATTCACACCTTGGAAGCCAGCTACGATAACAATTTGGTCTTGCTCAAGCAGTTCCAAAATTGCGGTTGTATCAATGTGAGTAATCGTAGCTTCATTGTGATGATTATCCGTCACAATGTTTGCTTGAGCTCCGGTGAGTGAGCGTGCCGCACAGCCTAGCTTATTGAGAGCCATCGCCAACAGTGCCATAGAAACCTGTTCGCCAGCAGCTAGTAATACATCAAGCTCACGAGCGGTTGGAACGCTATCTACTTGCATCGCGAGATCCATCAAGCGATTTGTTTCACCTGACATAGCAGATACAACAACGACAACTTGATTGCCATCATTCTTTGCTTTAATGATGTGTTCTGCAACCTGATGGATTCTTTCAATTGAACCGACTGAGGTTCCACCAAATTTTTGCACGATAAGGGGCTTTTTCACCTGTTTTCACCTTCCCAAGATCAAAGTCTCATTCAGACTACTCATACTCTAGTGAGCTAATGATATAAGCAGTCGTTGCAACAAAAACCAAATCACATCGGTAACTTGGTCAAGATAACGTCAATTAAACCACTTGGTTCCAAAAAAAAATTACGCTCAATCAAACAAGCTTGATTGAGCGTAAATTATGTTTAAATGATTATAGACGTTCTTCTAACCAAGGCTGAACAGACTGAATCGCTTGCGGTAGTGCAGCAACATCTGTACCACCCGCTTGCGCCATATCTGGGCGACCACCGCCTTTACCGCCAACTTGCTCAGCAACCATCTTAACTAGGTCACCCGCTTTCACTTTGCCGATTAGGTCTTTCGTCACACCAGCGATCAAGCCGATCTTGTCATCGTTCACGTTTGCAAGAAGGATAACGCCGCTGCCTACTTGGTTTTTGATGTCATCAACCATAGTACGTAGGTTCTTGTTATCCGCGCCTTCTAGAGCTGCGATCAGTACTTTAGTACCGTTGATATCTTGAACTTTACCCATGATGTTTGCGCTTTCTGCTGCAGCCATCTTGTCTTTTAGTTTCTGGATTTCTTTCTCTAGAGATTTTGCTTTCTGCGCAGATTCAGCCAGTTTCTCTTCGTACTTAGCCGCTTGAGCTTCGATTGCGTCTAGCGCACCTTCACCCGTTACCGCTTCAATACGACGGATACCAGCTGCGATACCACCTTCAGATGTGATCTTGAATAGACCGATGTCACCCGTGTTTGAAGCGTGGATACCACCACAAAGCTCAGTAGAAAAATCGCCCATTGATAGTACGCGAACTTCGTCATCGTACTTCTCACCAAACAATGCCATTGCGCCTTTCTTCTTAGCAGACTCAATGTCCATCACATTGGTTTCAATCTTATGGTTGCGACGAATTTGAGCATTCACTAGGCGCTCAACTTCTTTTAGTTCTGCCGCCGTTACTGCTTCTAGGTGAGAGAAGTCAAAACGCAGGCCGTCAGCTTTTACTAGCGAGCCTTTCTGCGTAACGTGCTCACCAAGCAATTGGCGAAGTGCTGCATGCAGCAAGTGCGTTGCTGAGTGGTTTAGAGAGATAGCTGCGCGACGCTCAGCGTCAACGATCGTTGCGACTTCGTCACCCTTCGCTAGAACGCCCTCCGCCATCACACCGTGGTGCGCAATCGCATTGCCTAGCTTGTGCGTGTCTTGTACGCGGAACACGCCAGACTCAGTGCGGATCTCACCAGCGTCACCACATTGACCGCCTGACTCAGCGTAGAATGGTGTTTCACCAAGCACGATGATTGCTTTGTCGCCAGCAGATAGAGATTCTACTTCGTTACCTTCAACGAACATCGCCGCTACAGAGCTAGAGCCTTTAGTACCTGTGTAACCACAGAATTCTGTTTGCGTATCAACTTTGATTGCTGCGTTGTAGTCAGTACCGAAGTTACCAGCTTCACGCGCACGTTGACGCTGCTCTTCCATCGCTTTCTCGAAACCTTCTTCGTCGATTGCAAACTCACGTTCACGTGCAACGTCGTTAGTTAAGTCAGCTGGGAAGCCGTAAGTATCGTAAAGTTTAAATACGGTTTCGCCGTCTAGTACTTTACCGTCCGTTCCTTGCGAAGAAATGTTATCTAGTGCTTCGTTTAGAATCGCCATACCGCGCTCAAGTGTACGACCGAAGTTTTCTTCTTCGATACGCAGTACTTTTTCAACCACAGCTTGTTGACGCTTCAGCTCTTCACCAGCCGTACCCATGATTTCCGCTAGTACACCAACCAGTTTGTGGAAGAATGCACCTTGTGCGCCCAGCTTGTTACCGTGACGAACTGCACGACGGATGATACGACGTAGAACGTAACCACGACCTTCGTTTGAAGGCATAACGCCATCAACGATCAGGAATGAACATGAACGGATGTGGTCAGCGATAACGCGTAGCGATTGGTTTGATAGGTCTTCGTAACCAATCACTTCAGCAGCAGCTTTGATAAGAGCTTGGAATACATCGATTTCGTAGTTTGAGTGAACGCCTTGCATGATTGCAGAGATACGCTCGATACCCATACCAGTATCTACCGATGGTTTTGGTAGCGGTTCCATAGTGCCGTCTGCGTGACGGTTGAACTGCATGAATACGTTGTTCCAGATCTCGATGAAACGGTCACCATCTTCTTCAGGTGTGCCAGGACGGCCACCCCAGATGTGCTCACCGTGATCATAGAAGATTTCAGTACATGGACCACAAGGACCAGTGTCCCCCATTTGCCAGAAGTTATCTGACTCGAATGGCTTACCACCTTTCTTATCGCCAATGCGGATAATTCGGTCTGCAGGAACACCTACTTTTTGGTTCCAGATATCGAATGCTTCGTCATCTGTTTCGTAAATTGTTACTAGTAGACGGTCTGCTGGCAGCTTAAGCGTTTCTGTTAGGAATTCCCAAGCGAAAGCAATGGCGTCTTCTTTGAAGTAATCGCCAAAGCTGAAGTTGCCTAGCATTTCAAAGAACGTGTGGTGACGAGCTGTGAAACCAACGTTTTCCAGGTCATTGTGCTTACCACCAGCACGTACACAACGTTGAGCCGTAGTTGCTCGAGTGTAGGCGCGTTTTTCCAAGCCTAGGAAGCAATCTTTAAATTGGTTCATACCTGCGTTTGTGAACAGCAGTGTTGGGTCGTTATGTGGAACTAACGATGAACTTTCTACGATTTGGTGTCCTTTGCTTTCAAAGAACTTGAGGAACGCGTTACGAACCTCGTCAGTGCTCATGTACATGCAGCTCTTCCTGAAAATAGTCGAGTTAGAATTTTGCCGTATTGTAGATCATGCAATCAGCTACGACTAGTTTTCTTGCGGAAAAGAGGAGCTAGAAGAAAAAATTTAAAGCAAAACAAAAACCAGTCTGAACGACTGACCGTTAATCTTCGCCCTCAAAGCTCAGCGCATAGCTGATTTGATCAAAACTGTAGCCACGATATTGCATAAATCGCACCTGTTTAGCGTACTCTTTCTGGTCTTTGGCTTTGATTCCTTTGAATTTCTTCTCAGCTGCCATTCTTGCTCGTTCAAACCAGTCTTGTGGTTCCTCTGCCATCGCCATATCAATGATCGATTCTGCGATACGTTTTTGATTGAGTTCTTGACGAATTCGGCGCTCGCCATGCCCTTTATAAACGTGTTGACGCACTTGGCTTTTGGCATAACGTAAGTCGTCCAAATAGTTGTGGTCGAGGCAAAAATTAATGGCTGCTTCGATGTCCGCTTCTTCGTAACCTTTTAAAGCAAGTTTTTGGTATAGCTCATATTGCCCATGATCACGGCGGCTTATTAACTGAATTGCCGCCTCTTTACTCGATAAGGTAGGCGTTTGACGCTTTTGATACATGGTGCTCCTAAAACTGTTCGTGTTGCACTGACCCTATATCAATCGCAGTAAATGACACTTCATTCTCGCTTATCATCTTGCTTGTTATAACGCGAGTTTCACTCACTGATTTACTGTGATTAATATTATTCTGCCTTTTGTTTTTCTTTGGTTTTGACTTCAACAGATACAACAAAGCCCCGCATAGCAGGGCCTTGTTTAAATTGATTCAATCAGAAGATTAAAACTCTTCTTCTTGCTCTGATTTTTCACCTGACTCTGGCGCTTCAGGTAGTGCTGGAGAAAGCAGCATTTCACGAAGTTTTGTATCGATAGTCTTAGCAATCTCTGGGTTTTCACGTAGGAAGTTACAAGAGTTCGCTTTACCTTGACCAATCTTATCACCGTTATAGCTGTACCAAGCACCTGCTTTCTCTACTAGCTTGTGCTTAACGCCTAGGTCGATCAATTCACCTTCACGGTTGAAACCTTGACCGTACATGATTTGCGTGTTTGCTTCTTTGAACGGTGCTGCAATCTTGTTCTTAACGACTTTGATGCGAGTTTCGTTACCAACAACCTCATCACCCTCTTTGATTGCACCAGTACGGCGAATATCTAGACGAACAGAAGCGTAGAACTTAAGTGCGTTACCACCCGTAGTCGTCTCTGGGTTACCAAACATCACACCAATCTTCATACGAATTTGGTTGATGAAGATACACATACAGTTAGACTGTTTTAGGTTACCTGTAAGCTTACGCATTGCTTGAGAAAGCATACGAGCTTGAAGGCCCATGTGGCTGTCGCCCATTTCACCTTCAATTTCTGCTTTTGGTGTAAGTGCAGCTACTGAATCGACAACCATAACGTCGATAGCACCAGAACGTGCCAGTGCGTCACAGATCTCTAGAGCTTGCTCACCCGTATCTGGCTGAGAAACTAACAGTGCGTCGATATCAACACCAAGCTTCTTCGCGTATACAGGGTCTAGCGCGTGCTCTGCATCGATAAACGCACAAGTTTTACCCTCACGTTGTGCAGCAGCGATAAGCTCTAGTGTTAGCGTTGTTTTGCCTGAAGACTCTGGACCGTAGATTTCTACGATACGACCCATTGGCAGGCCACCAGCACCCAAAGCGATATCAAGAGAAAGAGAACCCGTTGAAATGGTTTCTACGTCCATTGTGCGGTTGTCGCCAAGACGCATGATAGAGCCTTTACCGAATTGCTTTTCAATTTGACCTAGCGCAGCGGCGAGCGCTTTCTGTTTGTTCTCGTCCATTACTTTCTCCGATTTATTCATCTTCTTTGGGCGATGAATCGTAATTCATTTTTCTTAAGCAGAAGAACTGCTCAGCAATGAAGGTTATTATACTGTTGATTCATACAGTGTCTATACCTGTATGAAAAAAAATTGTCTTACACAAAGCAACGATTTGCTCTAGCCCTTATCAACGTTGGGCTAAGGCAAATTGAGAAATTTTAACTAAGATGCTGATGCAGTTGGGTCAGTGCATGTTCCACTGCTTTTTTGCGAACTTGTGCACGATCACCAGTAAAATACATAGTTTCAACCAATTGCCAACTTTGGTTGTCAGCGAAAGCAAAACAGACCGTCCCTACGGGTTTCTCTATACTGCCGCCACTTGGCCCCGCGACCCCACTGATCGAGACCCCGATCGTTGCATTCGAGTTTTTCAACGCACCATGAACCATTTCAATCACAACAGGTTCGCTCACAGCACCATAGGCTGCTAATGTTGAAGCTTGCACACCCAGCATTTCTATTTTTGCTTCATTGCTGTAAGTCACGAATGCACGATCTAACCAAGCTGAACTACCTGCAATATCGGTAATCGCAGTAGCAACCCCACCGCCAGTACACGATTCTGCCGTGGTTAGCACGTGAGAATACTTAGCCAGTAACGCCCCTAAATCTGCACTCAATTTTGTTGTTCTTTCCATCGTCAAAATGCCCTTTGTCTCTTTTTACTTGATAGGGTTTCACGTATCCTAAGCCGCTACGGAAATAAACAAAAGTACTTACCTGTGAAAGCTGAACAAAAACACACTCCGATGATGCAGCAATATCTCAAGCTAAAGGCTGAGAACCCAGAAATCTTGCTGTTTTACCGCATGGGCGACTTCTACGAACTCTTCTACGATGATGCGAAGCGCGCATCTCAATTGCTGGATATTTCGTTGACCAAACGCGGCGCATCAGCAGGTGAACCTATCCCAATGGCTGGTGTTCCATTCCATGCGGTTGAGGGGTATTTAGCAAAACTTGTTCAGCTAGGGGAATCTGTCGCGATCTGCGAACAGATCGGCGATCCTGCGACCAGTAAGGGACCTGTTGAACGTAAAGTAGTACGTATTGTTACGCCAGGAACAGTGACTGACGAAGCACTGTTATCTGAGCGTATCGATAACCTGATTGCTGCCATTTACCAACATAACGGTAAATTCGGCTACGCGACATTGGATGTAACTTCGGGTCGCTTCCAGTTGGTCGAGCCAGAAACTGAAGAAGCAATGGCGGCAGAGCTTCAACGTACTGCACCACGTGAGCTTTTGTTCCCAGAAGATTTTGAATCGGTTCACTTGATGTCGAGCCGAAATGGAAATCGTCGTCGCCCAGTATGGGAATTTGAACTCGATACCGCCAAACAACAATTAAATCAGCAATTCGGCACAAGAGATCTGGTTGGCTTTGGCGTAGAAAAAGCCAACCTTGGTTTATGTGCTGCTGGTTGTTTGATTCAATATGTAAAAGACACTCAGCGCACTGCCCTGCCGCACATTCGTTCACTGACCTACGACCGTCAAGATCACTCCGTCATTCTCGATGCTTCGACGCGACGTAACCTTGAACTCACTCAAAACTTATCTGGTGGTACAGACAATACTCTCGCAGCAGTTTTGGACCACTGTTCAACGCCAATGGGTAGTCGGATGCTAAAGCGTTGGTTGCACCAACCAATGCGCTGTGTAGATACGTTGAACAATCGCCTAGATGCAATTGGTGAGATCAAAGATCAAAGCTTGTTCAGCGACATTCAACCCATCTTCAAGCAGATTGGTGATATTGAACGTATCCTTGCTCGTTTGGCGCTTCGATCTGCTCGTCCTCGCGATATGGCCCGTCTGCGCCATGCGATGCAACAGCTGCCTGAGCTTGAATCGATTACTTCTTCCCTAGCACATCCATACTTGGTTAAGTTGGCTCAATTCGCTGCTCCAATCGACGATGTTTGTGATTTGTTAGAACGAGCAATTAAAGAAAACCCGCCAGTGGTTATTCGCGAGGGTGGCGTGATTGCTGAGGGTTATAATGCTGAGCTCGACGAATGGCGAAAACTCGCAGATGGTGCAACCGAGTATCTGGAAAAACTCGAAGCGGATGAACGTGAGCGTCATGGTATCGATACGCTAAAAGTTGGTTACAACGCCGTACACGGTTTCTTCATTCAAGTCAGCCGTGGTCAAAGCCATCTTGTTCCACCACACTATGTGCGTCGTCAAACGCTGAAAAACGCGGAACGCTACATCATCCCTGAACTGAAAGAGCATGAAGACAAGGTACTAAACTCTAAATCGAAAGCGCTAGCAGTTGAGAAAAAACTCTGGGAAGAGCTGTTTGATTTGTTGATGCCAAATCTTGAGAAGATGCAAAACCTTGCTTCGGCGATTTCTCAGTTAGACGTACTACAAAACCTAGCCGAACGTGCCGATTCACTTGATTACTGCCGCCCAACGTTAGACAAAGAAGCGGGCATCACCATTCAAGCAGGTCGTCATCCGGTCGTAGAGCAAGTAACGAGTGAACCTTTTATCGCAAACCCAATCGAGCTTAGTTCAAACCGTAAAATGTTGATTATTACGGGGCCAAACATGGGTGGTAAATCGACCTACATGCGCCAGACTGCATTGATCGCTTTGATGGCTCACATTGGTTCATACGTACCTGCAGAATCAGCTCATATCGGATCCTTGGATCGAATCTTTACCCGTATAGGTGCGTCTGATGATTTAGCTTCTGGTCGTTCTACTTTTATGGTTGAGATGACGGAAACCGCAAATATTCTTCACAATGCCACCCAAAACAGCTTGGTATTAATGGACGAAATTGGGCGCGGAACCAGTACTTATGACGGCCTTTCTCTAGCATGGGCAAGTGCCGAGTGGCTTGCCACACAAATTGGCGCAATGACGCTGTTTGCGACCCACTACTTCGAATTGACTGAGCTACCAAACCTACTGCCAAACCTAGCCAACGTTCACCTTGATGCGGTTGAGCATGGTGACAGCATTGCCTTTATGCACGCAGTTCAAGAAGGTGCAGCAAGCAAGTCTTATGGGCTAGCGGTTGCTGGTTTAGCGGGCGTTCCGAAACCAGTGATAAAAAACGCACGCATGAAGCTCTCTCAGCTCGAACAATTAGGCCAAGGCAAAGATGCTCCACGCCCTAGCGCAGTAGATGTGGCAAATCAGTTAAGCCTGATTCCAGAGCCAAGTGATGTAGAGCAAGCTCTGTCGAACATCGATCCTGACGACCTAACACCGCGTCAGGCACTGGAAGAGCTTTACCGCTTGAAGAAGATGCTCTAACTTCTGAACCTATCTAGTACAACGTAAAAATCCAGTAAAACGCAAAAAGGCTATGGTCCCCCCATAGCCTTTATTTGTTCTAAATTCGCCTCTACTTGAGGTGTCTATTTTTAGTCGTCTTCTACGTTGAATAGGTTTTCCATATTCAGACCTTGTTTGATCAAAATCTCGCGCAATCGACGCAAACCTTCAACTTGTATCTGACGAACACGCTCACGCGTTAGACCAATCTCACGTCCCACTTCTTCAAGTGTTGATGGCTCATAGCCAAGCAGACCAAAACGACGTGCTAGTACTTCTTTCTGTTTTGGATTCAGCTCTTCTAGCCAATGGATCAATGAAGACTTAATATCATCATCTTGCGTTGATACTTCCGGATCAGAGTTGCTTACGTCTGGGATAATGTCGAGGAGAGCCTTTTCGCCATCACCACCAATAGGTGTGTCGACTGAACTAATGCGCTCATTCAGACGCAGCATCTTGCTGACGTCTTCAACAGGGATATCCAACTGTGCGGCAATTTCTTCTGCCGTTGGTTCATGATCGAGCTTCTGAGAGAGTTCACGCGCTGTGCGCAGATAAATGTTCAGCTCTTTCACAACATGAATTGGTAGGCGAATCGTGCGTGTTTGGTTCATCAATGCGCGTTCGATAGTTTGGCGGATCCACCATGTCGCATAAGTAGAAAAACGGAAGCCGCGCTCTGGGTCAAACTTCTCTACCGCGCGGATCAAACCAAGATTGCCTTCTTCAATAAGATCAAGCAGCGCTAAACCACGGTTGCTGTATCGACGAGAAATTTTAACCACTAGACGCAAGTTACTCTCGATCATTCGTTTGCGCGCAGCTTCATCACCTCGAAGCGCACGACGAGCATAGAGAACTTCTTCTTCTGCAGTAAGTAGTGGAGAGAAACCTATCTCACCAAGATACAGTTGCGTGGCATCTAGGCTTTTGTTGCTCGCGTCAAGCTCTTCGCGTACAACCGTTTTGGTTTGTTTAGTCGGAGTTTTTTCAAGTTCGCTTGCTGTACTTTGCACTGCCGTTTTGTCATAACCGAACTCTTCAACTTTGGTTACTGTGTTGCTGATACTCATAACGCCTCCCCCTGGCGAGTTAGCAAGACATTACAACTCAATATGTCGCTAAATGATTTCGCAAGTTGTTGTTCAAAGTTTTAAGGCAAATAGCGTTTAGGATTGACTGATTTACCTTGATAGCGAATTTCAAAGTGCAATTTGACGGATTTAGATCCTGAACTACCCATAGTTGCAATCTTCTGCCCGCCTGTAACACTTTGTCCTTCTGACACCAGCAGTCTGTCATTGTGTGCGTATGCGCTTAAATAATTATCGTTATGCTTCACTATAATAAGATTGCCATAACCTCGTAGCGCATTACCCGAGTAGACTACTGTGCCCGGAGCAGTTGAAACAATGGATTGACCCCGCTGTCCTGCAATATCAATACCTTTATTTCCCTGTTCTCCCGCTGAGAAGTTACTAATTACTCTCCCTTTTGTCGGCCACAACCACTTCGATACTTTATCACTCTTCGCCGTGGTCACTGGCGGCTTTGGTTTGACATTTTGGTTAACTTTTGTACCAACATACTCCTTTGATTTGGATTGTTCAACCGTCTTTGGCGGCTGTTTTTTTACGACATTGGTAGTAGTCTTCGTAGGCTTTTGAGTAGAGCTTTTACTTGAATTCGACGACTTCGCAACCGTAGTTGGTTTACTCACTGGTGCAGGTTTCTTTGCAACTACAGGAACAACAACGGGTTCCACTTTATGTCCAAATTTAGGGGAGACATATTTCGGAGCCCAAAGTTTTAGTTTTTGGCCAGGAAAGATCGTGTAAGGTGCTGTCAAATCATTGTAACGAACTAGTTCTTTTACATCTCTATCTGTGACGTAGGCTATAAAATAAAGCGTATCTCCTTTCTTTACTTCATAGTAACTGCCTCTATAACTGCCTCGTTCAACGCTAGAATAATCTTTATTGAGACTAGAAACCGGCGCAGGTGAGTGCGCTGCACAACCAATGAGTCCTGCAGCGAGTAAGCAGATAATAGAAAAACGACGTAATAAACTATTCACCTAGTGTAAAACCCTTAAGCCAAATCACCTGCAACGAGTGGTACAAATCTTACCATTTCCACAACGGTAGAAAGATACTGTTCACCTTTTCGTTCTATTTTTAATAATTGCTGTTCTTCTTCACCAACAGGGATTACCATTTTTCCACCATCTTTAAGCTGAGCCAACAGTGCTTGGGGAATGCTTTCTGCCGCTGCGGTAACGATAATGGCATCAAATGGTCCCCTCGCTTCCCAGCCTAACCAACCGTCTCCATGCTTCGTTGAAACATTGTAGATATCCAGTTGTTTTAGGCGTCGCTTTGCATCCCATTGTAAAGACTTGATACGCTCTACCGAGTATACATGCTCAACCATCTGAGCAAGCACAGCGGTTTGGTAGCCTGACCCTGTGCCAATTTCCAAAACGTTACTCTCCCGCGAGAGATCAAGTAACTCTGTCATCTTTGCCACAATATAAGGCTGAGAAATAGTTTGCCCCTGACCAATGGGTAATGCGTTGTTGTCGTAGGCTTGATGCATCATCGCTTGCGAGACAAAACTTTCTCGAGGTAATCGATAGATGGCATCCAATACACGTTGATCCGTAATGCCACTGGAGATAAGAAATGCTATCAACCGGTCAGCATGTGGGTTACTCATTATTTCTCTTCCTTTAACCAACTATCCATTGCTCGCAATGATTCATGAGCGGTGAGATCGACTTGCAATGGGGTAATAGATACTCGCCCCTGTTCAATCGCATAAAAGTCTGTCCCCAGACCAGCATCTTGCTCTTTGCCTGGAGGACCTAACCAATAAATGTCATGACCACGTGGATCTTTCTGTTTAATCATACTCTCAGCATGGTGGCGAGCACCTAGACGAGTCACTTCTATTTCACCAAGTTCATCGAGTGAGAGATCCGGTATGTTCACGTTCAATAATCGATTGGTTGGAATAGGACGCTGCAAATGTTGTTCAACCAATCGACGTGCTATTTTTGCTGCTGATTGGAAATTCTGTTTGCCGACGAGCGAAAACGCAATGGCCTGCACACCAAGAAAGTGACCTTCCATCGCTGCGGCAACCGTACCAGAATACAGCACATCATCCCCAAGGTTAGCGCCATGATTAATGCCAGATAACACAAGATCGGGCAGATCATCTTTCATCAGCTCATTAAGCGCAAAATGCACACAATCGGTTGGCGTGCCCTGAACTGAGTATGTTCTATCGGCAATCTCTGTTACGCGCAATGGCTGCTCTAATGTCAACGAATTGGACGCACCAGAACGATTTCGATCCGGTGCGACGATGGTCACTTCTGCAATGGCTTTTAACTCATCAGCAAGAGCATGAATGCCTTGAGCATGAACGCCGTCATCATTGCTGAGTAAAACTCTTAAAGGCTTTGCGTCAAGTGAGTCAGGTTTCATTAATACTCTCTTTCTACTTTTTCTTCGTTAACCAACTCTCGCACGATTGAGGTAGCAAATGAACCTGCGTCAAGTGAGAATGTCAACGTGATGTTGTTTCCATCCACCGTCCAAGTTAAGTCTTGCGGCTTAAGCGCAATATCACGTCGGTCATGACGCATTCGGTTACCACGAATCAACGCCATTAAATCAGGTTCTTCATCTAAAAACGGTTGCTCTAATACCAGAGCATCACTTTGGGTAGGTAGCGCATTATCGCCAGCGAGTGCCGCTGTAATAGAGACCTCACCTTGCATCAGTTGAGCTTGTAGCTCTGCAATGTTGCTTGCATCAATGAGTTGAGTGCCAGATTGGGTCTGTGCAATATCACCATCGATGAATTTATCAAATACACCATTCTCTAAACGAGCAGAAACAATACGGTTGAAGATCCAAGAGCGCGCAGCAGATAAGTACATGCTGCGTTTGTTTTGGTTACGGGTACGTACGTTTTCACGGCCCCATCGACGCGCTTCTTCAAGGTTGTTGCCATCGTTACCAAAACGCTGGCTGCCAAAGTAGTTTGGCACACCGACTTGTTTCACTTTTTCAAGACGTTGCTCAACATCAGCCACGTCAGTCACCTCAGACAAGGTAACCACAAACTCGTTCCCTACTAGGTCGCCTGGACGTAACTTTTTGTTGTGACGATCTGTGGCAATAATTTCAATGCTCGGATATTGCGCCAAGAACTCAGAAAAGTCTGGTGTATCACCTTTTGGTAGGTGAACACTTAACCATTGCTCTGTCACTGCGTGGCGATCTTTAAGACCGGCCCAGCTAACGTCTTTCGACTTCACGCCACAAGCTTTTGCTAATTCGTTCGCAACAAAGCTGGTATTTTCTCCGGTTTTACGAATACGCACCATCAAGTGCTCACCTTCGCCAGTAAAGGCAAAGCCAAGGTCTTCACGTACTTGGAAATGCTCTGGTTGTGCTTTAATTTTTGCTGATGCTACAGGCTTACCAGTTAGGTAAGCGAATGATGATAAAATGTCTGACATGATATTTTTCCGCTGCTACTGCAGCTCTTAGGAGCAAATTGCTAGGTTATTGCTTAAAGAGAAGTACAACTGCTTCCGTTGCAATGCCTTCTTTGCGTCCAGTAAAACCAAGACGTTCTGTTGTCGTTGCTTTTACATTGATATTACTAATGTCGGTTTCCAAATCTTCGGCAATAGCGGCACACATTGCATTAATGTGCGGTGCCATTTTTGGCGCCTGCGCCATAATGGTCACGTCTGCGTTACCCAATCGGTACCCTTGTTCTTTAACTCGGCGGTATACGTCTTTCAACAATTCACGACTGTTTGCGCCTTTCCACTTGTCATCAGTATCAGGGAAATGACGGCCAATATCGCCAGCAGCAATCGCACCCAATAGTGCATCGCTTAATGCATGAAGCGCGACATCACCATCTGAGTGCGCAATGAGGCCTTGTTCATAAGGAACGGCCACGCCACCAATGATCACTGGGCCTTCACCACCAAATTTATGTACGTCGAAACCATGACCAATTCGAATCATTTTCTATCCTTTCGTTACTCGCCGCGCTCACGGCTTAGATAAAACTCGGCTAACGTGAGATCTTCTGGCTGAGTGATTTTTATATTGTTCGCATTACCTTGAACCAGTGCCGGTTTTTCACCTAACCACTCCAAAGCCGAAGCTTCATCGGTAATGGTTACACCTTGTTCTAATGCGTCAGCCAGCGCTCGATTAAGTTGCTGAGTTCTAAACATTTGTGGGGTCAGTGCATGCCACAGTGCTTCTCTGTCTACTGTATGGTCAATATCTTGTGCTGCGTTCGCTCGCTTCATCGTATCTCTGACTGGAGATGCAAGAATGCCACCAGTTGGATGCTGACTACAAACTGCAATCAAACGATCAATATCGGAAATTGAAACACAAGGTCTTGCTGCATCGTGTACCAATACCCAATCACACTCAAGCTGTGTATCTACATAGTTTAGCCCTGATAGCACAGAGTCCGCCCTTTCTTTGCCACCCGCGACTCGAATCACGTCTGGATGATGAGCAATCGGCAGTTCAGGGTAGTATGGATCGCCGTCAGTAATCGCGACAACAACCTTAGAAATTTTTGGATGAGAAAGGAGTTTCTCTACAGTGTGTTCAAGAACCGTTTTGTCAGCAATCAACAAATACTGTTTAGGGCGATCGGCTTTCATGCGGCTACCAACTCCAGCCGCAGGAACGATTGCTACATAAGACGATGAGCAACTAGACATCAAATTACTTTTCCTCACCAATCATCCGATAGAACGTTTCGCCATCTTTGACTAACCCAAGTTCATGGCGAGCGCGCTCTTCAATCGCATCTAGACCTTGTCTCAAATCATCGATCTCAGCAAACATTTCATTATTGCGGGCTTGAAGCTTACTGTTCACTTGCTGTTGAACTTCAATCTCATTCTCTACTGTGTAGTAATCTGATACCCCATTTTTGCCAAACCAAAGGGTATATTGAAGCCAGCCAAACAGTAACGTAAGGGCTATTACAAAGATTCGCATATCGCAGCTAACATTCTGTTCCGGAGGGGGTTATATAAGGAGACATATATAGCACAAATGCGAAGTCGCCTCTAGGGGAGAAGAAGATAACTCAGGTTCTCTTCCTAAATCAAAAACAAAACACTCTACAAAATCGAAGTATTTTTTGAAGCGTTCGTGCATTACTGATAGATCGGTATGATTGGCCTTTAACTTCTTTAGGGCGCTTCTTTGCAATCATTAGAGGGCAAGGAAAGTGCCCACCATGAGCTTTCATCCATCATAAAACAGATAAAAACACCCCGCCGAAGCAGGGTGTTTTAAAAGCTTTAAGTTAAGCAGTTAATTCAGTTAAGAATTAAAGCAACCTTTCACTTCTTTGAGACCGCTTCCTTGAAACATGGAGGAGCGCGCTCACTTAGAGCTTCCGTCATATAAAAAACGCCCCGCAAGTGCGAGGCGTTTTTAAAAGCTTTAAGTTAAGCTGTTAACTCAGTTAAGAATTAAGCTTGACCTTTAACTTCTTTAAGACCGTTGAAAGGAGCGCGCTCACCTAGAGCTTCCTCAATACGGATTAGTTGGTTGTACTTAGCAACACGGTCAGAACGGCTCATAGAACCAGTCTTGATTTGACCTGCAGCTGTACCTACCGCTAGATCAGCGATAGTTGCATCTTCAGTTTCGCCAGAACGGTGAGAGATTACTGCTGTGTAACCTGCGTCTTTAGCCATCTTGATTGCAGCTAGAGTCTCAGTTAGAGAACCGATTTGGTTGAACTTGATAAGGATAGAGTTAGCTACGCCTTTCTCGATACCTTCAGCAAGGATCTTAGTGTTAGTAACGAATAGATCGTCACCTACTAGTTGAAGCTTGTCACCTAGTAGTTCAGTTTGGTGCTTGAAGCCAGCCCAATCAGACTCGTCTAGACCGTCTTCGATAGAAACGATTGGGAATTGGTTAGCTAGCTCAGCTAGGTAGTGGTTGAACTCTTCAGAAGTGAAAGTTTTACCTTCGCCTTTCATGTTGTAGATGCCAGCTTCTTTGTCGAAGAACTCAGATGCTGCACAGTCCATAGCTAGAGTAACGTCTTTACCTAGTTCGTAACCAGCAGCAGCAACAGCTTCTGCGATAACTTCTAGAGCTTCAGCGTTAGACTTAAGGTTTGGAGCGAAACCACCTTCGTCACCAACTGCAGTGCTGTAGCCTTTAGACTTAAGAACTTTAGCTAGGTTGTGGAATACTTCAGCACCGATACGTAGACCTTCTTTAAGAGTCTTAGCACCAACTGGTTGGATCATGAACTCTTGGATGTCAACGTTGTTATCAGCGTGCTCACCACCGTTGATGATGTTCATCATTGGTAGAGGCATAGAGAACTGACCAGCAGTACCGTTTAGCTCAGCGATGTGCTCGTATAGAGGCATGCCTTTAGCTGCTGCTGCAGCTTTAGCGTTTGCTAGAGAAACAGCTAGGATAGCGTTCGCACCGAACTTAGATTTGTTTTCAGTGCCGTCTAGTTCGATCATTACTGCGTCGATTGCAGCTTGGTCTTTAGCGTCTTTGCCAACTAGAGCTTCAGCGATTGCGCCGTTTACAGCTTCAACAGCTTTAAGAACACCTTTACCTAGGAAACGTGCTTTGTCACCGTCACGTAGCTCAAGAGCTTCGCGAGAACCAGTAGATGCGCCAGATGGAGCTGCCGCCATACCTACGAAACCGCCTTCTAGGTGTACTTCAGCTTCTACAGTTGGGTTACCACGTGAGTCGATGATTTCACGACCTAGAACTTTAACGATCTTAGACATTGAATGTTTCCTTCTCGTTGAATATATAATGTCAAAATTAAAGGCAGCAACACAGCTTACGTTACTGCCCGTATTCCTTACTTACTTCTCGAAATCGCCGCGCTGGTATTCGCCAGCTGCTTTCACGAAACCTGCGAACAATGGGTGACCATCACGCGGAGTTGACGTGAACTCTGGGTGGAATTGAGCCGCTACGAACCATGGGTGAGCTGGGTTCTCAATTACTTCTACCAGTTTCTTGTCTGCAGATAGGCCTGATACTTTCAGACCCGCTTTTTCGATTTGCGGACGAAGATTGTTGTTCACTTCATAACGGTGGCGGTGACGCTCATGGATTGTCGCGTTGCCGTATAGTTCACGAGCTTTTGTGCCTTTTTCTAGGTGACACAGCTGTGAACCAAGACGCATAGTACCACCAAGGTCTGATTTTTCGGTACGTTCTTCAACTTTACCTTCACCATCAACCCATTCTGTGATCAAACCTACCACAGGGTACTTCGTCTCTTTGTTAAATTCTGTTGAATGTGCACCTTCCATACCCGCTACGTTGCGCGCGTATTCAATCAGTGCCACTTGCATACCCAAACAGATACCTAGGTAAGGTACGTTATTTTCACGAGCGTATTGTGCTGCTCGAATCTTACCTTCGATACCACGATCGCCGAAGCCACCAGGAACAAGGATTGCGTCTAGACCCTCTAGGATCTCAGTGCCTTTGTTCTCTACATCTTGAGAGTCAACGTACTGAATCTTAACATTCAAACGGTTCTTAAGACCTGCGTGTTTTAGTGCTTCGTTTACTGATTTGTATGCATCAGGTAGTTCGATGTATTTACCGACCATACCGATAGTCACTTCACCAGTTGGGTTCGCTTCTTCGTAAATTACTTGTTCCCACTCAGACAGATCGGCTTCTGGCGCATTGATACCAAAGCGAGCACAAACAAGATCATCTAGACCTTGAGCTTTGATTAACTGAGGGATCTTGTAGATAGAATCTACGTCTTTCATTGAGATAACTGCTTTTTCTTGTACGTTACAGAAAAGCGCAATTTTCTTACGTTCATTCGCTGGGATCATACGATCTGAGCGACAAACAAGAATATCTGGTTGGATACCGATAGATAGCAGCTCTTTAACAGAGTGCTGAGTTGGCTTAGTTTTCACTTCACCTGCAGCTGCTAGGTAAGGAACAAGTGTTAGGTGCATGAACATTGCGCGTTCACGGCCTAGCTCTACAGCAAGCTGACGAATCGCTTCCATGAATGGTAGTGATTCGATATCACCTACTGTACCACCCACTTCAACGATAGCAACATCATGGCCTTCAGAACCAGCGATAACGCGGTCTTTAATAGCGTTTGTGATGTGAGGGATAACCTGAATGGTTGCACCTAGGTAATCACCGCGACGTTCTTTACGAAGTACGTCTGCGTAAACACGACCAGCAGTGAAGTTGTTACGCTTGGTCATCTTAGTGCGGATGAAACGCTCGTAGTGACCAAGGTCAAGGTCAGTCTCTGCGCCATCTTCCGTAACGAACACTTCACCGTGTTGAGTTGGGCTCATTGTGCCTGGATCAACGTTGATGTAAGGGTCAAGCTTCATCATAGTCACTTTAAGACCACGAGCTTCTAGAATAGCCGCAAGAGATGCTGCTGCAATACCTTTACCTAGAGAGGATACAACCCCGCCAGTAACAAAAATGTAATTTGTCGTCATGTTTAACCTGAAATTGGTTGAATGAGGGAAATGGAGTGCTTCTGGACGGGACGAAAATATACCAGAAGCTCCTTAACGCCACAACGTGAAATCTATCACACCGCAATTTTTTATTTTTTGCTTCAAATCAAAGTCGAGTGTTCATGCGAATTTCGCCCTATTCTTCCCTTTTAACTTCATCCCACATTGAATCCAGCTCTATCAGGCTGAAGTCCGTTAGTTGCTTACCTTTTTTGGCCACTTTCGCTTCTACACTTTTAAAACGCTTTGAGAACTTCAAATTTGCTTTCGCCAAGGCCACTTCGGGATCTTTACCTAAGTGCCGAGATAGGTTTACCGTTGCAAACAACAAATCCCCCAACTCCAGTTCAACCTTGGCTTCATCAGGCGTAATTTGAAGTGCCTCTTCCATGACCTCTTCAATTTCTTCCTGAACTTTTTCTACCACTGGTCCCAACGAGTCCCAATCAAAACCATACTTAGCGCATTTTTTCTGAATTTTTGTAGCACGAGAAAGCGCAGGTAGAGAGTTTGGTATTGAGTCTAGAATACTTTCTTCCGCTTTGCCTACTTGCGCTTTTTCTTTTGCTTTTTCCGCTTCCCAGTTGGCACTAATTTCGTCTTCAGAGGCAAACTCAACTTGAGAAAAAACATGCGGATGACGACGAGTCAGCTTTTCATTCACGGTATCGACCACATCCGAAAAATCGAACAGATTTTGTTCTTTTGCTAACTGACTATAGAAAATAACCTGATAAAGCAAATCCCCAAGCTCTTCTTTGAGGTTGTGCCAATCTCGATTTTGAATGGCATCCACCACTTCATAAGTTTCTTCAATGGTGTGAGGAACAATGGAATCGAACGTCTGCTTCAAGTCCCAAGGACAGCCGCTCTCTGGATCCCGCAGCTTCACCATGATTTGTTCTAACTGTTCAATTGGATGACTCATTTTCTGTTCCTTTAAACCTTTCTTTCTAAAGAAAAAGGTGAGCAGTCAAAACCACTCACCTTCTACATTATTTTATTTTCTCAGCGGCTTTCACTAAGTAATTGTTACTTTGACAGGGCAACAAGTTTTCTCGACTCCTGAACATAGCTCGCCTATGTGATGGAGCAAGAAAACGCAGTTAACGCAGTAAAAGTGACAAGTACGACGTGAAAGTTAGCCTAAGCGTTTCACTGACATGACATCCTTGATCTGCTCGACTCGTTTTGATACTCGCGAGAACACTTCCAAGTTTGTCACTTCGAGATCGAAGTCCATGATCGACATTTGCGTGCGGTAATCAACGCGACTCTTCATGCTGGTGACTTTGATTTTCTCGTTAGCAAACAGAGTGGTGATGTCTTTTAGTAAACCACTACGTTCCATCGCTTCTACTCGAACGGTTAGGATATATGAACCAACATAACCTCCTCCCCATACGGTATCAATGATACGTTCCGGCGCATGGTGACGAAGTTCTTCAAGCTGTTCACAGTCACTTCGGTGCACTGAGATACCTCGACCTTGGGTGATGTAACCTGAGATCTCATCACCTGGGATCGGCTGGCAACAACGCGCTAGATGCGTCATCAGGTTATCAACCCCCTCTACGACAACCGCATCTTTTTGTGGTCGGCTTTGAGCGGGTGCTTTACTCTCTGCTTCTTGCAGCTTTTCAAGCGCTTGCTTATCCTCTTCCTCTGCGGTCGGCTTGTTAACTAATGCATTGATGTGATTGACAATTTGATTGATACGTAAATCACCACTACCAATCCCGACATAGAGTTCATCGGCACTGTTCACATTAAAACGCTTAACCGCGTAATGCTCCGCGTCTTTAAGCGTCGCACCAATTTTCACCAGCTCATGTTCGAGAATTTCACGGCCTGCTTCTAGGTTCTTCTCACGGCTTTGCTTGCGGAACCATGCGTTGATCTTCGCACGCGCGCGACCTGAAGTAACAAAACCTAGCGATGGGTTCAGCCAATCTCGAGATGGGTTAGGTTCTTTCTGAGTGATGATCTCGACTTGATCGCCCATTTGCAGTTTATGGGTGAACGGTACGATACGACCCGCCACTTTTGCGCCGATACAACGATGTCCCACTTCTGAGTGAATGTGGTAAGCAAAATCAAGCGGTGTCGCTCCCATAGGCAGATCAACAACATCACCGCGTGGGGTAAAGGCATAGACACGGTCATCAAATACCTGACTACGAAGCTCATCCAACATCTCACCGGAGTCAGACATCTCTTCTTGCCAATCGAGCAGTTTACGCAACCATGTGATCTTCTCATCGTAACCACTTCGAGTACTCGCACCTTCTTTGTATTTCCAGTGCGCAGCAACACCCAGTTCCGAATCTTCATGCATCTCTTTGGTGCGGATCTGGATCTCAATGGTCTTACCTTCGGGACCAAGAATCACGGTATGGATAGATTGGTAGCCGTTTGGCTTCGGGTTCGCAACGTAATCGTCGAACTCACTTGGTAAGTGTTTGTATTTGGTGTGAACCACACCTAGAGCGGCATAACAGTCTTGAAGTTTGTCAGCGATGATACGTACCGCACGTACGTCAAATAATTCATCAAACGCCAAACTCTTCTTCTGCATTTTGCGCCAGATACTGTAGATGTGCTTTGGACGACCACTGACTTCTGCGTTGATGCCGCATACGGTCATTTCTTGAGTAAGGTCGTCGACAAAGTCTTTGATGTATTGTTCACGGACAATACGACGCTCAGCCAATTGCTTCGCGATTTGCTTGTAGGTTTCTGGTTGTTGGTAGCGGAAGGCGTAATCTTCGATTTCCCATTTCAGCTGACCAATACCAAGGCGGTTTGCCAGAGGAGCATAAATGTTTGCACACTCTTTTGCCGCTGCACGACGAACTTCGTCCGGCGCTTTTTTTACTTCAATCAGGTTGCAGATGCGTTCTGCCAGCTTGATGACCACGCAGCGGAAATCATCCACCATCGCAAGCAACATTCGACGAACGTTATCCACTTGAGAGGATGCAGCCCCCCCTTCCATGGTGACGTTCAGTTGGCCGATGGCGGCCATTTCTTCAACGCCATCGATCAGCTTCATGATCTCTTTGCTGTACTTTTCTTCTAGCAACTCTCTATCAAAAGCACCGCTCGAAACCAAAGGAAACAGTTGCGCAGCGACTAAGGTCGCTTTGTCCATGGATAAGGTGATCAATATTTCGATCATCTCTCGTCCACGCCATAACAAAAGCTCAGCCTGTTCGCTGTCTGCCAACATCGATTGGCAGTCACGATACACTTCTATTAAACGTTTTGATATGTTCTTGTCTTGCCCTAGGCTAGCCACCCAGCTTTCAAGTTCAAACTGTTCATTTTGGTTTAAATGCGCGCTTCTTACCGCAACCATCTCATCATCCTAATTATTATATTTGTGTGGTTTGACTAACACCATCCAGGTTAGTTCTAGTGCCCCGCGTTATGCGTTGGCTTTTTGGCCACTCACCACAAGTAAGTAACCAAAAGATTAAAAGTTATAACTTTTCAAATAGCGCCATCGATTCTAGATGACTGGTATGAGGGAACATGTCCAGCATACCTAATTTGGTTAATGTGTAGCCTTGCTCTAGCAAGCTCTGGCTATCCCTAGCAAGGGTAGCAGGATTACAAGAAACATAAACTACACGCTGTGCGCCAAGTTTTGAAACTTGATCAATGATCCCGCCTGCACCCGCGCGTGCAGGGTCTAGCATTACTTTATCAAACTGTTCCGCTGCCCACGCTTGCCCCTCAAAATCTTGCTCAAGGTTAGCGTGATAAAATTGAGCGTTATTGATTTGGTTCAATGATGCGTTATTTGCCGCCTTTTCTACCATTTCAGCCACACCCTCGACACCAACCACATGCTTTGCTTTTTTTGCGATTGGTAAGCTGAAATTACCCAGACCACAGAACAAATCTAACACTCGCTCATCGCTTTGAGGGTCTAACCACGCTACCGCTTGTGCAACCATTTTTTGATTCACAGTTTGATTTACTTGAATAAAGTTATTTGGCGTAAATGGCACTTTTACACCCGCTTCTTGATAAAAGGCGTGTCACCCTCAACCAAATCTAGCTGGTCCGTTTCAGGCATCAGATAAAGCGATGCGTGATGACGCTTTGCTAATTCCACCAGTGTATTGGTTTCTTCTTCTGTCAACTTGCTCAAATGACGCAGCGTAATGCATGGGCCACTGTCACCCAGAACCAATTCTACGTGACCAAGTTGTTCTGGCTTCTTAAACGCCTTTAACGCCGAGTATATTTCAGGCAGTAACACATTCAATTCTGGGGCCAAAACTGGGCAGCCGGTCACTTGAGCGATTAGCTTACTTTGCTTCTTTCTGAAACCAAAATGCAGCTGGCGTGTCTTTTTATCGACGAATAAACTCACACGAGCACGACGACGATAACCTAATGAAGCACCTAAAATTGGTTGTTCTAACTCGATATCACTGCCCGCGAATTTTCGCATCAACTGACGCAATGTTTGCTGCTTGTGCGTCAATTGTTGGTCATAATTCAGATGCTGTAAGTCGCAGCCACCACATTCATGATAGTGCGGACAAAATGGCTCGACACGCGCATCGCTTGGTTTAAGCACTTTGATCAATTTGCCCCGAGCAAATTTACTCTTTTCTTCGACCAATTGAGCGACCACTTCTTCGCCTGGCAGCGCACCATCAACAAATACGGGTTTCTTATTAATGTAGGCAATGCCTGCGCCATGATGATCCAAACGCTCCACGCTCACCGCTTGGTGACGAGTATTCAGTTGCGTTTTCTTTTTAGGTTGAAAGATTCGTGCCATGCTTTGTGCCTGATTTTTATCTAATTGCCCAACAGCTTCACTATTCTTGATTGAGGCCGTTGTGTGATGCGAATGACTTGATTATGCTTACCGTTTATCCGGTAACGTCAATTTTTCTCGTATTGCTAATGAAAGCTTGAGAGTTATGCCGTTATTTTCCCATATCCAGACCCCAATGTAATCAGATAACATGACCAGATATGGCTTACGAGCTCGTGTAATTACCCTAACTCTCGCTCCGACACTAATAATTGGCTTATTACTAAGCGGATTTTTTTCATTTAACCGCTATCAAGATCTCGAGAAGCAAGTCATCACCACAGGTAATAGCATCATCGAACCGCTTGCTATTGCCAGTGAAACGCACCTTTTATCCGAAAGCCGAGAAGCTGTCCGCCGATTGATCAGTTACGCACACCGGAAAAATTCGAATTTAGTTCGTAGTATTGCGGTCTTCGATGAAAATCACGAACTCTTCGTAACTTCAAACTTCCATCCAAATTTTGAAGCGCTGACGTTTCCAAAAGATAAGCCTATCCCTCAATTGGGCAACTCAGAAATATTTGAACACTCTCTGATTCTACGTGTGCCTATCTTATCTGAGGGTCATTACCTATCAGAACTGTCTGCCGACAATCAAGGTACAAAAGCCATCGGTTATATTGCTGTTGAGATGGATCTATCTTCACTTCGTCTTCAGCAATACCAAGAAGTATTCTCCGCTTTTCTCGTTCTCATTTTAGGGCTTGGTTTAGCGAGTGTGTTTGCCTCTCGCTTGATGCACGACGTCACTCAGCCGATCACTCATATGAAGAATGTCGTGGATAGAATTCGTCGAGGTCATCTGGATGTGCGAATTGAGGGGAAAATGCACGGCGAGCTCGACCAACTTAAAAATGGCATCAACGCCATGGCCGTCTCGCTGTCGGAATACCACGTAGAGATGCAACACAGTATCGATCAAGCGACCTCAGACTTGCGTGAAACCCTTGAGCAACTTGAAATCCAAAACGTGGAGTTAGACATCGCAAAAAAACGCGCTCAAGAAGCTGCGCGGGTAAAATCGGAGTTTTTGGCAAACATGTCTCACGAGCTTCGCACGCCACTCAACGGTGTGATTGGCTTTACTCGCCAGATGCTCAAAACTCAGCTTTCTAATAGTCAAACCGATTACCTGCAGACGATAGAGAAATCTGCAAATAATCTACTTAATATTATCAACGACATACTCGATTTTTCAAAACTCGAAGCGGGGAAACTGGCGCTAGAAAATATTCCTTTCAACTTCCGTGAAAGTTTAGAGGAAGTGGTGAACTTGCAAGCCACCAGCGCTCATGAAAAAGGGTTAGAAATTACACTGAAAGTGGATCCAAAAATTCCACCGGGCGTCGTTGGCGACCCTCTACGAATTCAACAGATTTTAACCAACTTAGTCGGAAACTCGATTAAGTTTACTGAACGCGGCAATATTGATATCAGTGTAGAGATGCGCTCACAGTCTGGTGACTCGGTCGAATTACAATTCATGGTGCGCGATACCGGTATTGGTATCTCCGAACGCCAGCAAGCGCAGTTGTTCCAAGCGTTTAGCCAAGCGGATGCGAGTATTTCACGTCGCTATGGCGGTACAGGGCTTGGTTTGGTGATTACCCAAAAATTGGTTAGCCAGATGGGCGGTGAAATCAGCCTAACAAGCCGTCTTCATCAGGGGTCTACGTTCTGGTTCACCTTGCGCTTAAACGCAACCGACATGCCAATGAGCGATTTGATCGAAGTTGAATTGCTTTCTGGTAAGCAATTGCTGTTGGTTGAACCAAATATGCAAGCGGCTTCTATCACTCAGCAAATATTGAGTGAAGAGGGAATGATGGTTACCTACCGTTCATCACTACCTGAAAACCATGAGCACTATGACTATGTCCTTCTCAATTTGGCAGCAAACCAAACTTACGACGAGCAATCCGTGACCGCGTGGATTGAGCAAGCAAAATCGATGGCTCCAAGCGTAATCATGGCAACACCTAGTACTGAACTGGCGTTGGCTGACCAAATCATGAACGATTATCCAATTCAATGTCTAACCAAACCACTATCACGCCGTAAATTGCTGCAAAGCCTGATCTCTGACCATGTTGAAACGCCCCAAGTTCCAGCGCCGATCGTCGAAACGATTGAAAATGAACGACTCCCACTATCTGTATTGGCAGTAGACGATAACCCTGCTAACTTAAAGCTGATCTCTGCCCTGCTCAAAGAGCGCGTCGAAACGGTAACCGCATGCAGCAATGGCCAGCAAGCCGTAAACCTTGCAACAGAAAAAAAATACGACCTGATCTTTATGGATATCCAAATGCCATTAATGGACGGCGTGACGGCTTGTCAGCACATTAAAGAACTTGAGCTAAATAAAGAAACACCTGTAATTGCTGTCACCGCCCACGCAATGGCAGGCGAACGCGACAGATTGTTGGCCGCAGGTATGGATGACTACCTCACCAAACCTATTGAAGAACACGTGCTTCAACAAGTGCTCGTACACTGGAATCCGAATACATGTTCAGAACAAGTAGAGAAACTGACGCCATCTTATTTAGACATCACAGAGTCTCTTGAACCTCAGCCTACGTCTAAACCAAAAGATGTGATCATCGACTGGCAAGCGGCACTAAAACAAAGTGCCAATAAAGAAGACTTAGCCAAAGACATGCTGAGCATGCTGGTTGGCTTTATCCCGGAGGTTGAAGAAGTCGTCGATCAAGCGTTAGAGCAAGAAGACTTTTCTCGAGACGATCTTATCCATGTAATTCACAAGTTGCACGGCAGTAGCTCCTACTGCGGCGTGCCGAGATTGAAAGCGCTGTGTGCGACGCTAGAGCAAGCGCTACGTTCAGGAGCCAGTCTTGAAGAAATCGAACCGGAAATGTTTGAGTTACAAGATGAGATGATTAAGGTCACTACAACCGCGAAGCTCTATCTCGAACAGTAAGCGGCAATTTAGCAAGACGCACCGATAAAAAAGCCAGAGCATCGACTCTGGCTTTTTTGTCTTCAAATTTTATCCGCAATCAAGCGAGCTAGGATTCCAAAATCACGGTCGCTACGGCGTAATGACGTTCATCAGAAATCGATAGGTGGACGTGATGTACCCCCATTGACTCTGCGATTTGCTTGGCAACGCCAGATAACGTCAACACCGGTTTACCAAACTCATTATTCGAAACCGTAAAGTCATGGAAAGTCACACCGTTTGCGATACCGGTTCCCAAGGCTTTGGATGCCGCTTCTTTCGCTGCGAAACGCTTCGCGAGATAACGACCTTGTTGTTTCAGCTCTGCAAATCTTGCCATTTCTTGCTCAGACAATATACGTTTTGCAAACGGCTCACCAGTTCGACTTAGCGCTTTCTCAATACGCTCAATCTCAGCAATGTCTGTGCCTAGTCCTAAAATTGCCATGCTGAAATCTGATTATTTACGCGCAGCAACCATGATGGCTTTCATTTCTGCCACCGACTTTTCTAGACCATCGAATACTGCACGCCCAATGATCGAGTGACCGATGTTTAGCTCGTAGATTTCTGGCAGTGCCGCGATTGGTGCTACGTTGTGGTAAGTCAGACCATGACCTGCGTTTACGATGATACCAAGATCGTGTGCGTAGCTTGCACCTGCCGCAATTTTCTTAAGTTCATCAAGCTGATCTTCTTCTGTAGTCGCATCAGCGTAGTGACCGGTGTGAAGCTCAATGTACGGTGCGCCACAAGCTTTTGCCGCATCAATCTGTTGACGGTCAGCATCAATAAACAGAGAGACTTTGATGCCCGCATCGGTTAGCTTTTGCGTTGCCGCTTTCACTTTCTCAAGTTGGCCGACCACATCCAAGCCACCCTCTGTTGTCAACTCTTCACGTTTTTCAGGTACCAGACAAACGAACTCAGGCTTAGTTTGAAGTGCAATCTCAACCATCTCATCCGTCACTGCCATTTCAAGGTTCATTCGAGTCTGAATGGTTTCACGCAAAATACGTACATCACGATCATTGATATGACGACGGTCTTCACGTAAGTGAATGGTAATACCGTCAGCGCCCGCGCGCTCTGCGATTTCTGCCGCATGCACTGGATCTGGGTATTTTGTACCACGTGCATTTCGTAGAGTGGCTATATGGTCGATATTAACGCCTAAGTAGATTGAGCTCATTTTCCATTACTCCGTGCTCTGGATGTCTGAATGAATAATTCACGACTTTTTAAAGGTTTGCCGCCAAGATACGGCTTTAAGGCCAGTCGTGTAAAGCGTTTCGCCGCTTTTAATTGTTCTTTAGTGACGAATCGCCGTTCACTAATCGCAATCAATTCATTACCCAAAAATGTCAGGTTGTCGCGCCTTACTGAAGCTATGAATCCCTTTTGCTCTCGATAACGATAGGTCATATCAGGATCAACAGGCTCACCCGTGCCGGCGCAGTGCAAGAAATCGACGCCATAGCCCATTGAAGACAGCAGGGCCAATTCAAAACGGCGTAATCCGGGCTCTGGATTATCACACTGAGCAAGCTCTGTCAGTGCATGTAGATAATCGTGGAATAGAGCAGGCATTGGTACTTCTGCCATCAGCACACGACCGATCAACTCGTTCACATACATCGCAGAGTAAAGATGGATTCCACTCAGAGGTAAACCAAGGCTAATAGGCTCAGCTTGACGCAAAGTCTTCATTGAGCCCTTACCTGACCATTTGAGCAATAAAGGGGTAAAAGGCTGTAATGCTCCTTTCAAGTTTGAACGCTTACCTCGGGCACCTTTTGCCATCAAAGTGACACGACCATACTCCTCGCTGAAAACATCAAGGATCAAACTTGATTCGCTATACGGGCGACGATGCAATACAAAGCAACGTTGGAACCCCTCTGAAGACAGGTTGCTCATTTCAATCTGTGTGCCTACAAGTGTGGAATAAAAAATAAGGAGCCAAATGGCTCCTTATTCTAATCGATATTACATTTTAGTCGATGTTGTAACGAAGTCTCTTCGTTACCAAGCTACCGAGTAACCAAGCTTATAGGTCGTCAATGTAACCGAGTGAGCGCAATGCACGTTCGTCATCCGCCCAACCTGATTTCACTTTAACCCAAGTCTCAAGGTAAACCTTACGCCCGAACAACTCTTCCATATCTAGGCGTGCTTCGCGACCAATGGTCTTGATCTTCTCACCACCTTTACCAATCACCATTTTCTTCTGACCGTTACGCTCAACAAGAATCAAAGCATTGATGTGGAAGCCGTCTGTTTCAGGGTTGTAATCGAAGCGTTCGATTTCAACTGTTACCGAGTAAGGGAGTTCTTCACCAGTAAAACGCATCAGCTTTTCACGTACGATTTCTGACGCCATGAAACGCTGAGAACGGTCTGTTACATACTCTTCTGGGAAGTGATGCGTCGCTTTCGGTAAGTGTTCACGCACATGCTTACGCAGTACGTCGATGTTCTTACCTTGCTTCGCAGAGATTGGCACAACATCAACAAAATCCATTTTCTTGGACATGTCTGCCATGTGCATCATCACTTCGTTACGATCTTGCACGTTATCGACTTTGTTTACACAAAGCACAACTGGGAAGTTCGATTTTTGAAGCTTAGTCAGAACCATCTCGTCGTCTTTGGTCCAATGCGTACCATCAACCAAGAAGAACACCAAGTTTACATCACTCAGAGAGGAGTTTGCCGCACGGTTCATCAAACGGTTAATGGCACGCTTTTCTTCAATGTGAAGTCCTGGTGTATCAACGTAAATCGCTTGGTAATCACCGTCCGTATCCACGCCCATAATTCGGTGACGTGTCGTTTGCGGCTTACGTGACGTGATCGAAATTTTCTGACCCAAAATTTTGTTCAGAAGCGTCGATTTACCTACGTTAGGGCGGCCAACAATAGCAATGAAGCCACAATGTTGGTTCTCTGGTGAACTTTGCTCACCAGGTGATGCAAAATATGCATCGATATCGAATTCGTTATCAGCCATTTGTTAATTGCTCAAGTGCTGTTTCTGCAGCCGCTTGTTCTGCCTTGCGGCGGCTGGTGCCTTTACCAATGACAGGCTTATCCACACCTGCTACTTCACACTCAACCGTGAACTCTTGGTTGTGCGCTTCACCTTTAATATTAGTCACTGTGTAAGCTGGCAGTGGTTTTCTTCTGCCTTGCAGGAACTCTTGTAGGCGAGTTTTTGGATCTTTCTGTGATACGCCTGGCTTAATCGCCTCAAGACGACTATTGTACCAACTCAGTACAATACCACGCACAACTTCAAGATCACTATCAAGGTAAATCGCACCAATAATGGCTTCTACCGCATCGGCTAGAATAGAGTCTCGGCGGAATCCGCCACTCTTCAATTCACCTGGACCTAATTTTAAATAATCTCCTAGACCGAATTCACGACCCAGTTCCGCCAATGTGTGTCCGCGAACCAACGTTGCGCGCATACGGCTCATGTCACCCTCGTTTACTTTTGGAAAACGATGGTACAAATCATCAGCGATGACAAAACTTAAAATTGAATCGCCCAGAAACTCAAGACGTTCATTATGCTTACTGTTGGCGCTGCGGTGAGTCAGCGCCAGATGGATAAGCTCAGCATTATTAAACTGATAGCCAAGCTTTCTCTCTAATTTATCAATTGGAGAATTCATACTCTCTCGATATGTAGTGGTTAGTGAATACCGCCGATGCGGTTAAAACGCACACCGGTAGGAATCCATGAAGGTAGAACGCTGTCTGCACTGCGCTCAAACTCAAAGCTTATCCAGATAGCGACTGCTTTTCCGACTAAGTTTGCTTCTGGTACAAAGCCCCAGTAACGGCTATCAGCACTGTTGTCACGGTTATCGCCCATCACAAAGTACTGACCTTGCGGTACAACCCACTCATTCACTCCAGGACGTGGCTGGTAGCTCTGCACTCGATCTCGAGACAGTGGGTTAACCAAAATTTGATGGGCTACGTCACCCAACTTTTCGTTCATTTGAATCAGAGGAATGCCGTTCTGAATAAATGGACTTTCCTCTACATTGCTCAATTTAACTGGCTTACAAACCAACTCACCTTTTGTTTTGATACACAGATCTTTACCCTCTGAGTAACGAACAGTATCGCCCGGTAGGCCAACAACACGCTTGATATAATCAATGTTTGGTTGAGGTGGGTACTTAAATACCACAATATCACCACGCTCAGGTTTGCCAGTTTCTACTAGCTGAGTACGCCATACTGGATCTTTCAACCCATACGCGTATTTCTCCACCAAGATGAAGTCACCGACGAGCAGAGTTGGCATCATTGAGCCTGATGGAATTTGGAACGGTTCATAGATAAAAGAACGCAATACAAGAACGAATGCAATCACAGGGAAGATAGAAACGCTGTTCTCTATCCACCAAGGTTGGCTTTCAACTTTCTGAAGTGTCACCGCATCCAAACCATTAGCTGTCTGAGCTTGGATTTCCGCAACTTTGGCTTGACGCTTTTTCGCAAACACCAGTTTTTCAAGTAGCCAAACTACACCTGTTATCAGTGTCACGATAACGAGGATCAGTGAAAATGTATTCGCCATTAAATTCCCTTATCTAAAATACGAAAGTGAAAGAGCCGAAACCCTTTCACTTATTTTATTATCTACGTCTTAGGACAGACAAGAGTGAGATAAAGTTCAACTCTAGTCTTTACCCACGTGAAGAATCGCTAGGAACGCTTCTTGAGGCAGCTCTACGTTACCGATCTGCTTCATACGTTTCTTACCTTCTTTCTGTTTCTTCAGAAGTTTCTTCTTACGGCTCACGTCACCACCGTAACATTTCGCGATTACGTTCTTACGTAGCTGTTTCACTGTCGAACGTGCGATGATGTGGTTACCGATTGCCGCCTGGATTGCGATATCGAACATTTGACGAGGGATAAACTCTTTCATCTTCTCAACTAACAAACGACCACGGCTTTGTGCTTGATCTTTGTGAGTGATGATCGCCAACGCGTCCACTTTATCACCGTTCAATAGAACGTCGACACGAACCATGTTTGATTCTTCAAAGCGTTGGAAGTTGTAATCCAATGATGCGTAACCACGAGACGTTGATTTCAAACGGTCGAAGAAGTCCAAAACAACTTCCGCCATCGGAATGTCGTATGTCACTGCAACTTGGTTACCGTGGTAAACCATATCAACTTGCATGCCACGCTTTTCTACACATAGGGTAATAACATTACCTAGATAGTCTGCTGGTACCAAGATATTACAGCGCGCAATTGGCTCACGAATGTGCTCGATATCATTCACGGCTGGCAGCTTAGCAGGGCTATCTACATACAGAACATCGCCATTGGTTTGTTCAACTTCGTAAACTACCGTTGGTGCGGTTGTGATCAAGTCAAGATCGTATTCACGCTCTAAACGTTCTTGAATGATTTCCATGTGCAACATACCAAGGAAACCACAACGGAAGCCAAAGCCTAGTGCCGCCGAGTTTTCTGGCTCGTAGAACAAAGACGCATCGTTTAGGCTAAGTTTGCCTAACGCATCACGGAAGTTTTCATAGTCATCAGACGATACAGGGAATAGACCTGCATATACCTGAGGTTTTACTTTTTTAAAGCCTGGTAGTGGGCTTTCACTGCCGTTTTTCGCTAGGGTTAGCGTATCACCAACAGGAGCACCAAGGATGTCTTTGATACCACAAACCACCCAACCTACTTCACCAGTGTTAAGAACATCAGTATCGACTTGCTTAGGTGTGAAGATACCTAGACGATCTACGCCCCAAGTTTGACCTGTGCTCATGACTTTGATCTTTTCGTTTTTCTTCAGTGAGCCGTTTTTAATACGAACCAAAGAAACAACGCCAAGGTAGTTATCAAACCATGAGTCAATGATCAACGCTTGCAGTGGTGCGTCTGGATCGCCCTCTGGTGCAGGAATCGCTGAAACGATATTTTCTAGCACGTCATCAACACCTAGACCTGTCTTCGCAGAACAGCGGGTTGCTTCCATTGCATCGATACCAACGATTTCTTCAATTTCTTCCGCTACACGCTCAGGATCCGCAGCTGGTAGGTCAATCTTGTTAAGGATTGGCACAACCTCTAGATCCATTTCGATCGCGGTGTAACAGTTAGCGAGCGTTTGCGCTTCTACACCCTGACCTGCATCAACCACCAATAGCGCGCCTTCACAAGCGGCTAGAGAGCGTGATACTTCGTACGCAAAGTCAACGTGTCCCGGAGTATCGATGAAGTTCAGCTGGTATGTTTCACCGTCTTTAGCGGTGTAGTTTAGCGTCACACTCTGAGATTTAATGGTGATACCACGCTCACGTTCAAGATCCATAGAATCCAGAACCTGTGCGGCCATTTCACGATCGCTTAAACCTCCACATACTTGGATTAAACGGTCTGATAGGGTCGACTTACCATGGTCGATGTGGGCGATAATCGAAAAGTTACGAATGTGCTTCATAGATTTAGGGTGACTAACTCTTTACAAATAGGGACAGTAAGAAAGCCGTCAGCTGACGGCATTTCAATCAAGTTGGCAGATTCTACCCAATTTCGTGAACGGGCGCACCTGTTTTAAAGTATATACCGGAATGACTCAGAAATGAGGGGGCAACTATTGGATTGGCTCGCCAAGGATACGAATAAGCGTGACTTGTTTTTTGGACGCCTCTTCTAAGGGACGAGAAACGCGTTTTGCTACATACATCCCACCAACAACAAATAGTGCAGAAGTGAGAATAACCATTCCCTCGCCGCCTCCAATGAGCGGAGCAAAAAACAAATGACCAATAAGTGCACCCACGATTAACCCAAATAGAGGTAAAAGATACACCGCCATTGCTGATTTGATCAGGCTCGATTCTGGAAAACCAATTTCGACAACCTGACCGACTTTGACAGATTGCTCAGTTCGTAAATGCCATGACAGCGATTTATTGCCAATGGCTTTAGTGACAACGCCCGTACCACAACTTTTTTGCGATGAACAACTACTACAGCTGGTTTGCTGCTCGCAACTCAAATCAATATGGTAATGCTTACCGTGACGATGAACTTCCGTCACGGTAGCCAATGCTGTCATCATTGCACGTCACTCTTTGCAACATTAAACGTCACGGATTGAGCGATACGCTGCGCCGTTGTCGGTGGGATATCACCCACGACCGAAATCTCATGGTTGCCGCTCACAAAACTATGCAAAGTACGACGGCCTTGGCGAACCAATTGCCCTTTTAATGAATGCTCATCTTTGCTCGCGACATAAACAGAAAAGCTAAATAACCCATCAGAATACATTTGGCTTTCGACCAATTGGTCCGTCACTGCCATGCGGTAGCGATTCAGTTCATTTGGGTGAAAGCCGGCAGGTATCCATCCAACATGCCAATTGCTCGTACCAATATCACCTTTTGGCATTGTTAACACCGCCGGCAATTGAACGTCTTTCAATCCGCTCATCAGGTCGGCAATTTGAGGGGTCACCGTGTATGAGATCGTGCGATATTGCTCAAGCATTTCACCGTCTCTATCGACGAGATCGGCACGCAACGGCAGTTTACTTTTTTCGTCAATCCACAACATGTAGGAGTAACGTAAACCATCTTTTGGAACGATGCGTAGCACTTGCGTTGCAACACCCGCTTCACGCGCTCGGCCAACTTGAACATAGTCGTAGTAGAGATTTAAATCATCAATGTTGGTGTTCAACATTGGCATGATCGGTGCGACCATCTTGCCTGATTCAATCGTAAACGGCTCTGCTCCGGTTTCAATGTAACTCACTTCTGAGCCGCGACGAATCACTTCTCGTACAGGGCCACTCAAATACACAAGATGCGCGTATTGGTCGTCCCCATGAGTCGCGTGACGATACAGTAAAGGTTCTATACTGTTCTTTTTAATAAGGATATAGGAGAGCTCATAGCTTAAATTTTTGCTCGCCTCGCTCATTTGATGTAATAAAGCCTCCGCTGGTTTGTCACCAGCAAAGGCTTGCGAAGACATCAGACTGAACAGAGCGCAAGCGCTGAACAGAAGTTTTTTCATTCAATATCCGGAGTCAGATGTGCATCTTGCTGAGAAGCATCACTGTTAATTCGTAGCTGAAGTTCGTAGTCTCGAAGCATAGCATGAACGCGTTTACGCTGCTCTTGCATATTTGCTTCACCGACAGAGCGCTCAACCGATTCACGCGTCAAACTCACCGGCTCTGCACTGCCTGCAAACGGGATCGTTTGAAGCACAGGGAGTTGTTCCACCTGTGGCGACATTGGATCACTACCACCGTATTGCTGCACGCCTAATATCACCGCAAGTGATACACAAGCAGCAACAGCAACTTGACCAAACTGAGTCAACCATGCTGGCAGTTGGCGTTTCGCTTGCTGCGGTTCAGGTTGTGACTCTTTTGGTGCGGCATGAATCGAAATCACATTTGCACTATGTGAATCGATAGCACGGTGCGCAGGTTCGTCTTCTAACGCTAACGCTACGCTTTCAGCAATATTCCACTCAGGTTTTGCTGGCGCTTCGCCTCGCATCACATCACCAATTAGATGATAGTTTTGCCAAGCATCACGGCTTTCTTGGTCCTGTTCTAGCTCTTGAATCAAAGCCTTATCGACCAATTCTCCATCCATGAGCGCTGAAAGTTTTTCTTTGTCAGCCATTATTTTCACCATAGTTATCACTTGTGTACTAGCGCTGCAAAAGAGGTTTTATTTTCTTTTCCACCGCCTCACGAGCACGGAAGATACGAGATCGTACCGTTCCCACTGGGCAATCCATTACTTCAGCAATTTCCTCATAACTCAAGCCATCAAGCTCACGTAGAGTCATTGCCGTTTTTAAATCTTCAGGTAAGGCTTCTATTGCACTGAACACTACCCGTTGCAATTCTTTGGACAACGTTAAGTTCTCAGGGTTCGAAATTTCTTTTAGCGCATTACCTGTTTCGTAAAATTCAGCTTCTTCAGCATCGACATCCGTTGCTGGCGGTCTACGGCCTTGTGCAACAATGTGATTTTTCGCAGTATTCACTGCAATGCGATACAGCCACGTGTAAAACGCACTCTCCCCACGAAAACTAGGGATAGCTCGGTAAGCCTTGATAAACGCTTCTTGTGCTACATCTGGAACATCGCCAGGATTACTTACGTATCTGGAAATAAGATTGCATACTTTGTTTTGGTACTTCATTACCAACAGATTAAATGCTTGCTTATCGCCATTCTGAACTCGCTCAATCAATACTTGATCGGTCAGCTGCTCGTTCATTCGAGCGGATACTCCTATTTGTTATGCCCCTACTCTTCTCAGATATGGGTACTAATTATGCAAAACGTAGTATTGACACCACTGCTTACTTGAGCACTATTGTGACTGTGACATGAATAAGAAAGTTCCATGACTTTCTTATTTTTTATCATTATTTTTCCACAGTGTGATGCTACTAGCCAAATCCCTGTTCTAGCTTGACTTAAGTCGAATAATGACAAGCAAGCATAGTATTGGGGAAATGGGTATAATGAATATTGTCTACTCCAGATTGTGCTGGGTAGGCACTAGAAAAGCAATGGCATTGACAAACTATTACTTTTCATTGGTATGGCGACGAGCAATTCACCATCCAGTTTAAAATAGATTTAGGAAGTATTTGCATGTCACAGGCCTGCATATCAATAAGAGTGGCTTAAGTCACCAAAGTTACAGAGATATAAAACGCTCACTTAACTTAGCGCTTGGAGATGGATATCGCAGTAATGGAATGCACATGGTGTGCAATATATACACAAGGTAGCCTTGTTACCTTAGCTTGGGATTGTAAAAGTTATATGAACACAAATCGTGATCACGAATGTGACGTATTGGTGGTGGGAAGTGGTGCAGCAGGCTTGTCGTTAGCTCTGCGTGTTGCCAATCACTGTAAAGTAATTGTACTTAGCAAAGGTACTCGCAGTGAGGGGGCCACCTATTATGCGCAAGGTGGTATCGCTGCCGTATTTGATGAGTCAGACACCATTGAGTCTCACGTTGAAGATACGCAAATTGCTGGGGATGGAATCTGTGATGAAGAGACCGTTAAGTTCATCGCGGAAAACTCAAAAGAGTGCGTGCAGTGGCTGATTGATGGCGGTGTACCATTCGATCGTGAAGACGATGATTCCGACGATGAACCCCGTTATCACCTGACTCGCGAGGGCGGACACAGTCGTCGCCGAATTCTACATGCCGCCGATGCAACAGGCATGGCAATGCAAACCTCCCTGCAAGATAACGCTCATAACCATCCAAATATTCATGTCTTTGAACGCCATAATGCACTCGACCTGATCACTGAAGATAAAATCGGTGGCGATAAAAGCAAGGTGATCGGTGCTTACATCTGGAACCGTAATGAAGAGCAAGTAGAAACCGTTCGTGCAAAATTTGTGGTTCTTGCAACTGGCGGCGCTTCCAAAGTGTACCAATACACTTCTAACCCGGATGTATCATCAGGTGACGGTATTGCCATCGCATGGCGTGCAGGTTGCCGCGTTGCAAACCTAGAGTTCAACCAATTCCACCCAACTTGCTTATTCCATCCAGAAGCACGTAACTTCCTATTAACCGAGGCTTTACGCGGTGAAGGGGCTTACTTGCGTCGTCCTGATGGATCTCGTTTCATGCCTGATTTCGATGAACGTAAAGAACTCGCACCACGTGATGTTGTTGCGCGAGCTATCGACTTTGAAATGAAACGTCTAGGCGCAGACTGCATGTATTTAGACATCAGCCACAAGCCAGCGGATTTCATCACTAAGCACTTCCCTACTATCTATTCACGATTGATGGATTTAGGCATTGATATGACCAAAGAGCCGATCCCAATTGTTCCCGCTGCACACTACACTTGTGGTGGCGTGATGGTAGACCAAGACGGACACACTGATCTAAAGAATCTATATGCGATTGGTGAAGTGAGCTACACAGGTCTACATGGTGCGAACCGCATGGCATCTAACTCGTTGTTGGAATGTGTCGTTTATGCTTGGTCTGCCGCAAAAGATATTTTGACGCATCATGCGGATGCCAAGTTAGCCGCTCGTATACCTTACTGGGATGAAAGCCAAGTATCAAACAGTGATGAAGAAGTTATCATCCAGCATAACTGGCATGAGTTACGTCTTTTCATGTGGGACTATATGGGCATCGTTCGTACTGACAAACGCCTAGAGCGAGCACTTCGCCGGATCCAAATGCTCCAGCAAGAGACGCACGAATACTACAGCCACTTCCGCGTTTCAAATAACTTATTAGAACTGCGTAACCTACTACAAGTCGCCGAGTTGATGGTTCGCTGTGCGATGCAACGTAAAGAAAGCCGAGGCCTGCATTACACCTTAGATTATCCAAATCAATTGGAAAATAGCGGCCCGACCATCCTAACACCTAGCAAATAGCATTTAGCATTTAGCATTTAGCAGATAAGATACACGCTTATCATTCGGGAGCTTCGGCTCCCATTTTCCACTGCTGTAAAATCAAACACAGTTGCCGATATTTGACATCATGACAACTGTCTCGCCAAATCGTGATCGATTCTTTCGATGCCAATACAAATGTGACTTTAATACTTGGAGCAGATAGATCAGTGCTGGTAATAAAAGATGTGCTCTCATCTTGCCTAACAATACCATTGCGATGCACATGCCAATTGCCTTGATTGGATGGCACGATAAAGCCACCACACCTTTGAATCTTGATAATCAGTAATAGTAGATAAATAGAGATGACTAACGGAGCATGAGACAACAAAACAATCGCCCAAGTTAAAGCAAAAAGAAGCATGCCATTTAAAACTTGGGCGTATTGTGAGGAGTGAACGGTAAGGTTAGCGAACCTTACTGAGGTTATGTGCGACAATTTTATCAACCATTGCAGCGTGACCTAGGTTTTCGCTACGACCATGTCCCATCACCCAAGTGAACAAATCGGGATCATCACATTCCAATAAAGAGACGAAATCACGCTGTTCTTGCTCAGTCAGCGTATCAAAACACTCTTCAAAAAACGGCATAATCACCACGTCAAGCTCGAGCATGCCACGACGACAAGCCCATTTGATACGTGCTTTTTCTTCCGCAGTGTACATTCAGTATTCCTTCATAGATGTCTTGTTCTTAGTGCGGAGTGTAACAAGGGATGTGCAACGCCACTAGTGTGCGGGTCACAATATATACCCAAGCGGTGTCAAATCTTTATAGCAATTGAAGCTCAAGACCCTCGAACGCCCTAACCTATCCAAGTGACTCAGATTGATTGAAAGCTGACAAATACTGATTATGGAATTAACATAGTTGAAAAATATCTTCTAAAGGCATTGAATCATGGAATGGCAAACTCGCTTTTCACCTCTAAACCTATCAACACAAGACTCCTTACCCGAGTTATCTGTCTCTCTACTCGATAACTTTGGCATGATTACCATCGTTGGAGATGATAAAAAGTCTTACCTTCATGGCCAAGTCACTTGCGATGTCGTCTCTCTTGAGAAAGAACAATCAACGTTGGGTGCCCATTGTGATGCAAAAGGCAAAGTGTGGAGTGTCTTTCGTTTGTTCCATCACAACGATGGTTACGGCATGATTCAGCCAAAATCAGCCATTGAAGTCGAACTAAAAGAAATTAAAAATACGCCGTATTTTCAAAAGTGACCATAGAAAAATCAAGCGATGTCATTTTGGGTGTGGCCGGTGAAAATGCGGATGCGTTTATCTCTACTTTAAGTGCAGAAACGGGTGATGTCCGTTCTATTAAAGGCGGTAGTGCCGTAAAAGCAGCGCCAAACCGTTGGTTATTGGCTCTTACGGAAGAAGCGACACAAGCTTTGCTTGATAACAACCAAGCTACATTGACCACTCATGAACTTTGGACACGTTTCGATATTGAATCCGCGCTACCTATCGTCGGTTCACAGGCGCAAAATGAACACATCCCACAAGCACTCAATTTACAAGCACTTGGCGGGATTAGCTTTACTAAAGGCTGTTACACAGGTCAAGAAACAGTCGCTCGCGCGAAGTACCGTGGTACCAACAAACGTGCGATGTACATTGTGAAAGGCACAACCTTAGAAGCGTTGGAAGAGGGCGCAGTTGAATTGGAACGTAGCGTGGGCGAAAACTGGCGCTCAGTGGGTACATTGCTAACGCATTACCAATTCAACGATAACCAAGCGATGGGCCTAATCGTATTGCCAAACAACCTCGATGAGGACACTCGTTTACGTTTGGTTGCCCAACCAGAGTGCGAATGGGAAATCGCAGCACTACCATACAGCCTTGACGATGAGTAATGCCATTCACACCCCTTTGATGCAGTTTTTGGTGGATCAGAATATAGAATTTCGCCTTCTGCCCCATCAAAGCCCAGCAACCACTATTGAGGATGCCGCCCAGCAACGCGGCATTCGCGCTTCTCAAATGGTTAAAGCCATTTTGTTACGTGATATGGGCAATCAATATGCCCTAGCTTGTGCCCCTGGAGATCGCAGTGTCGACCCAAAGAAAGTCCGTGCGATATTACAATGTCGCAGGATGACCTGTGTAGATCAAGCGGATGTCGAGGCCATTACTGGCTACAAAGTAGGGACTGTAACCCCGCTATTGCTGAAGCGTTATATGCCCATTGTTTTTGACCCAAGCCTACTGGAAGAAAAAGAAATTACCATCAGTAGCGGAGATCGAATGGCGGGTATTGCACTGTCTATCGATGATCTACTCCAATTGTGTCAACCAACCTTGGCTGATATCTGCCGCTAACTTCGGTTAAAAATGCAACAATATGCAAGACCACTAATCTAATGTGACTTCATTCATATCTATCGTAATTTTTACCAGAATTTTTAGTCACATTAAAAACATAAATAGTCACAGATAGGAATCTCATCTATGCTGATTATGTTGGTTGTGCTTTCAACAAACACTTAACCAACAAAAAAGTGAATCGACTAACGTCAAGACAATCGTCAAGACGTTAGTTATCCACTTTTGTGTAATGCATCTGTGACTATTCGCCCGCCTTAGCGGGCTTTTTTTTTTTCTATTTTTAAAGCCACCCAACTCTTTCTTAATGAACTAAGCAGCTTCTTCATAAACCAAGCGATTTCTTAAGAGACCAAACCATTTCTTAAGAGACCGAACTTTGTTTCTAAGCCAATCAAACTCACCGTCCGACCATAACGTACAAAGAATAAGTTTTAAGTTCCTTTAACCGTATATTTTTGGGGTAACTCTCACGTTATTTGAGGCATTGCTCTGTAATTTTGTCTAGCAAAGCACAAATCTCTAACTCAGCAGTTATCTCCTACATTTAATACTATTGCTGTCACAATAATTTTCACTCGAAAAACGTAGAATCATTTGGCTAGGTAAACGATAAGGAAAAGTAAATATGAGACTGTTTAAGCGCTATACACCAGGTATGATTGCTAAACATATAAGTCGTCTTTTAAGGGAAGAATCTATATTTACGGAGTCGGCAAATTCGAGTTTGATAACGGGAAGTTAATGCTGCCAGAGAAAGCAGAGAAGCGTCACTTTCAAGCAGTAAAAGAGATTAATCAAGAAATTATGAAGCTCAGATGCGCATACGCTTAGCAAAAACATCGATGAAATAACAAAGGCTGGGTCAACCAGCCTTTTTTGTGTTTTTCGCTTGGTGAAACAATGGCAGCATTTACTGACGAGCGAGCTCTGGTAAATTGCCTTTTAAGCCCAGCGCATGTTTCATGATTTCATCTTTCGCCCCTGGTAATTGACCCGCTAGGCTCAAACCAATACCACGTACGAATTTCTTAGCTGGGTTGTCACCAGAAAACAAATCTCGAAAACCTTGCATGGCCGCAATCATCTTCGCAGCTTCCGCTTTGCGCCAACGTTCATAACCACGCAAGTTCCGTTTAGTACCGATATCTTGCCCTTGTTTCCAAAGCGCTAACACTTCTTGCGCCAAACTCGCGGCATCTAATAAGCCAAGATTCACACCCTGCCCTGCCAATGGGTGGATCGTATGAGCAGCATCACCAACCAATGCCACACGCTCAACCACAAAATCACGTGCATAACGCATCTTCAGAGGAAATGCCGCACGTTCGCCGATCACTTCACACATGCCTAAACGCACGTCAAATTCACTGGTTAGTGCTTTATTAAAGTCACGTTCATCCATCGCCAACAGATGTTCAGCACGAAGTGGATCAGTAGACCACACTATCGAGCACATATTTGGCTCAGACATCGGTAGAAAAGCCAACGGGCCATTTGGGGTAAAAATCTGACGTGCAATGCCATCGTGCGCATCCGTTGTTTTTACGTTCGCAACTAAGGCACTATGGCCGTAATCCCAATGCGTAAGCGGAATATTCATTTGGTTACGTAACCAAGAGTTCGCTCCATCGGCTCCCACAACCAATTTTGCGGTCATTGCTTGGCCATTATCTAACGTTAGCCAGCTCTCTTGCTCACCAACGGCTAACGTTGCACAGCGTGCTGGCATAAACAGCGTCACGTTATCCAGCTTTTGTACTTGCTCTAACAACGCTAATTGAATCACGCGGTTCTCAACAATATGACCAAGGTCTGGCTGCGCCATGCTTTGCGCATCAAACGCTATTTTTGCAAAGCTGTCTTGTTCCCACACTTCCATTGCTTGGTATGGGGAAGCTCGACGTTGCTCGATACCTTGCCACGCCCCGAGTTTACGCAGCATTGTTTCACTAGAGCGACTCAACGCTGATACACGAATATCCGGAAGTTCGTTCAACGTATCGTCCGGCACAGAGCCTTCAATGACAGCCACACGTAGATCACTGTCTTTAAAAGCAGCGGCCAATGCCAATCCAACCATACCACCGCCGATGATGGCGACATCTACACTTTGCATCATTGATTATTGTTACCTAATTCGTTGCCGTTCATCGTTTCACTATACCAAGTGTATGGCGTAGCAGCGGCTGCTTAAAAGTAGAAAGGTTATCCATCGTTGCAAGAGCAAAATTCCGCCCTATTCGCATCGCGGGTAAGTCATTTGAAAATATATGCACTAGAGAGCTCGTTAGCCAAATGGTTTCTTGACGATCCGATTCACGTCTCACACTAAAACGCATTAGACCTTGATAGCGACCAACGTCATCAATCTGTTTGACGATTTCTTCCGCCAGTGACGCCACATCTCTAATGCCAAGGTTAAAGCCCTGTCCAGCAATAGGGTGAAGCGTTTGTGCCGCATTACCGACGATGGCAACTCGATGCGATATATTCTGTTTTCGATGACGCAATAACAGTGGATAACTCGCACGCTGGCCGACTTTTTTCATTGCTCCTAGTCTCCATCCAAAATCATTTTGTAATCGTTCTAAAAACTCGCCATCAGGCAATGCCATAACCCTTTTAGCTTCCTCTGGGCGCAAACACCAAACCAGTGACATTCGGTTGTCACTCATCGGTAGCAAAGCTACTGGCCCGTTTGGCGTGAAACGCTCAAAAGCACGACCTTGATGCGGCTCCTGAGTCACTATATTGGCAATCACCGCCACTTGATCAAAATCGTGTTCAGACAACTCTAAACCAATTTGCTGGCAACACTGAGAAACGGCTCCATCCGCAGCAACAAGAAGCTTTGCTTCTAACTTTTCGCCGCCACTGAGTTCAATGTGAACCTTATCTTGTTCCCGCTCAACGGAGGCTACCGAGTTTGGGCAAAACTGCGTGATAGATTGACTATGCTCGAATAAACCTTGATAAACACGCCCAACATCCGCTAGTTCCACCACATAACCAAGCGCTTCAATGCCAACGTCTTGCTTGGTAATGTCCGTCATTCCCGCGTGAGAACGATCTGAAACATGAATATGTTCAATGGGTGTTGCATGAGGTTCAATCGCTGGCCAAAGTTTTAAATGACGTAAAATATTGACCGTGCCGTAAGACAGTGCAATTGAGCGAGAGTCAAAACCTGGGTGGCCCTCTGACTGCACTTTAAAAGGTTCAACGACTGCAATATTGAGCGTGCCTTTAGATAAATGTTCAATCGCCAACGCAAGCGTTGCCCCCGCCATGGCGCCACCAGCAATAACAACATCATATTGCATCATGCTAACCTCTAGAAACTATTCAAAAAATGAAATCGGACTGATTAATGAATGGTTGCTTGGCTATCGCTACTTTCAGGGCGCGCGCCAAACTCTGCATGAATGGTTAACACGCAAGCTTTTACATGCTCAATGACTTGCTCGAGCAATTGAGCTTGTTCACCAAAATCGTCATCTTCATCAATGCCCAACTTAGCAATTTCTTCAAGATCCGCTAGGGCTTCTTTTGCATCGTCAGATGCTTTATTTAGGGCAATGCCTGCTAAACCAAGACCTGAAATAAAGTGGTTAACAAACTCAGACAAGCTATCAGCCAATGCAAACAAACCCTCTTCTCCAGGTTCATCAGGCAGCAAAAACTCCAGCTCCATAGAGGTGCCCGTAAGCTCTCTTACTGTTACTTTGAAAACGCTATCCGCACAAGCTAATGCCGTTGCTGGCCATCCCATGCCCTCGTTAGTGTAATCAAAAAGAATGGGCTGCCAGGTTTGATCATTAATCGCCAATCCACCACTTAACATACCGACAAGCAGGCCGTGTAATTCGGCAGGCGTCACAGCTAGGCTCGCTGATTTCAATTCGGCAGCAATGGTTTGGTATTCTGGAAGGGTGATTTCACTCATATCTCGGCTCATTTTTGCGTAATAATAGACGACATATCCTACCATCAAGCCCTGTCGGCTGAAACGGCTATCAATTTCAATTTTGGATAGGAATTGCTCAATTTGTCCAATTCCTGTGTGATCACTTCACCATTTTTCTTTCTATGATGGGAAATGCTTGAATCTTAATAGCGGTTTTTCTATAGTTTCCTCCTCGGCAGTTGTATGAAGCAATGCCTTAGATAGCGCGAATATAGAGTTTATTCATCATGAGCAATCAAGCGGTCGACGTTGAAATCCTTGGCAAAATGACACGAGTGAATTGTCCAACTGGGCAAGAAGAGTCACTGATGACAGCGGCAAAAGATCTTGATCGCCGATTGCAAGAGATGAGTGAACGTACTAAGGTAACCAATGAAATTCAGCTATTAACGTTCGCGGCACTGAACATTTGTTATGAACTTCATACCAAGTCATACGAATCGAGTGGCCAGCAACAAGAAATAACGGAGCGAATGGAAAAGCTCACCGCGTCTTTAGAAAACGCACTTAGCAAAGTAACGCAAGGACAGCAGTAGATACCAAATTTACCCTGGGGTGTTTGTCAGTTGGATTTAAGTCCCTGAGCCGATAAGCAATACCAAAGGGTTAGTACTTGATAGCTATTGAGCAAGCTTGGCTCGTACCGAGAAGCCTACGGTTATCATTGCTGATCCGCCTTGAACCAGCTGGTTCAAGGGCCACAATCCTCAACGGCACCCTGGGGTATTCCTCTATGTCAGACCTATCTCGACAAGAATTCCGCAAACTTATTCGTGAAAAACGCAATGCGCTGTGTAGTGACACTCAGTTCCAAGCTGGGCTCGATCTGATTACTCAGTTTTCACAATTGCCTGAAATTCAACGCGCTCAGCACATCGCACTTTACCTCTCAGCCGATGGTGAGCTTGACACCAAGCCGCTGATTGAATGGTTATGGCAACAAGGTAAGTCCATTTACCTCCCAGTGATCCACCCATTCTCTAAAGGGCAACTGCTGTTTTTACAGTATCTACACGATGACCAATTGGTTTACAACAAATACGGCATTCTGGAGCCTAAGCTCGATATTCGTCATCTTAAGCCTATCCACGAACTCGATTTAATCTGCACGCCTTTAGTGGGTTTCGATAGCCTTGGTCATCGCCTTGGAATGGGCGGAGGCTATTATGACCGCACCCTTTCCCACTGGTTTAATACCGGACTTGGAGCAAAACCTATTGGTATTGCCCACGATTGTCAGCGTGTCGATCTTTTACCTACTGCACATTGGGATGTTCCTTTACCTAAGATCGTGACTCCAAGCCAAATCTGGCAATGGGAAAGTACCAAATAAGCCGCTATAATCACGCCGCAAACGTTAACGAACATCTATTCAGGAGATTGGCATGACCCAAGATGAAATGAAAAAAGCGGCTGGTTGGGCAGCACTTAAATATGTTGAGAAAGGCAGCATTGTCGGTGTTGGTACTGGCTCTACCGTGAATCACTTCATCGATGCCCTAGGCAGTATCAAAGATGACATCAAAGGCGCAGTCTCTAGCTCTGTTGCTTCAACTGAGCGTTTAAAAGAGCTTGGCATTGAAGTATATGAGTGCAATGACGTTGCGATGCTTGATATCTATGTTGACGGTGCAGATGAAATCAACGCAGATCGCGAAATGATCAAAGGCGGCGGTGCTGCACTGACTCGTGAAAAAATCGTAGCCGCTATCTCAAACAAATTTGTTTGTATCGTTGATGGCACAAAAGCAATTGACGTTCTTGGCCAATTCCCTCTTCCAGTGGAAGTCATTCCTATGGCGCGTTCTTACGTCGCTCGCGAATTAGTGAAACTTGGTGGTGATCCTGCATACCGTGAGGGTGTCGTGACAGATAACGGCAACGTGATCTTAGATGTACACAACATGCAAATCACGAATCCAAAAGAGATGGAAGATAAGATCAATGGCATCGCTGGTGTTGTGACAGTTGGCTTATTCGCTCATCGTGGTGCAGATGTGGTTATCACTGGCACACCAGAGGGTGCAAAAATAGAAGAATAATTCCTTTAGTGGTTTAAGTTTTCTGTTATTTCATTACAAACGGTGCTCAATGCACCGTTTTTCTTCCTTTTCTAACAAACACCTACCTTATTCCGTAATTTTCTTACCCAAAGTGATTTTTTGCTACTTTATTGAGCAGAAGACGCACAGGGAAACGTTTGTCTTCCAACAAAACTGTTAATTATTCCCTCTTTAATGGTTTTGCTTTATGTGCGCCACATTAGCCCACCTTTCCATTTTAAGGACGAGAAAATGGCCAAAATTTCACTGGATAAAGAAAAAATAAAAATCCTCTTGCTCGAGGGACTTCACCCATCTTCTGTTGAAGTTCTTCAAGCGGCTGGCTACAGCAACATTGAATATCACAAAGGCTCCCTTTCTGAAGAGGAACTAATTGAAGCAGTCAAAGATGTTCATTTCATCGGTATCCGCTCACGCACCAACCTTTCAGAAGAAGTCATCAATGCGGCAAACAAGTTAGTTGCGATTGGCTGTTTTTGTATCGGCACCAACCAAGTGGATCTCAACGCAGCAGCTCGACGTGGTGTACCTGTTTTTAACGCACCGTTCTCAAACACACGCAGTGTGGCGGAGTTGGTACTGGGTCAAATCCTGCTGCTCCTTCGTGGCATTCCAGAGAAAAATGCACTTGCACACCGTGGTGTTTGGAAGAAAAGCGCAGACAGCTCTTATGAAGCTCGTGGTAAGCGTCTAGGTATCATTGGTTATGGCCATATTGGTACACAGCTAGGGATCATTGCAGAAAACTTAGGTATGCGCGTTTACTACTACGACATTGAAAATAAACTGTCGCTCGGTAACGCTACGCAAGTCTTTACGATGAGCGAACTGCTCAATAAGTGCGATGTAATTTCTCTGCACGTCCCTGAAACACCAGATACCAAAAATATGATGGGTGAAGAAGAGTTTGCCCGTATGAAGCCTGGCGCAATTTTCATCAATGCCGCTCGCGGTACGGTCGTCGATATCCCTGCGCTATGTCATAGCTTAGAATCTGGGCATATTTCAGGCGCTGCCATAGATGTATTCCCGGTAGAGCCTCAGACAAATGCAGACTCATTTGAATCGCCACTACAAAAATTCGACAACGTAATCCTGACGCCACATGTTGGTGGCTCAACGCAAGAAGCACAGGAAAACATTGGCGTTGAAGTCGCAGGTAAGCTAGCGAAATACTCAGATAACGGCTCCACACTATCAAGTGTGAATTTCCCTGAAGTATCATTGCCTGAGCATCGCGAATGTTCTCGCCTACTGCACATTCACAAAAACCGCCCAGGTATCCTAACGCAGATTAACACCATCTTCGCAGAAGAGGGCATTAACATCGCAGGTCAGTATCTACAGACAGCATCGGAAATTGGTTATGTTGTGATCGACGTAGAAACCTCTCGTGCAGAAGAGGCACTAGTGAAACTAAAAGGCATCGAGGGCACCATTCGTGCTCGCATCCTTCACTAATCACTGTTAGCAAACTTGATACTAAGAAACACAAAAAAGGCAGGGACTTCCCTGCCTAATCAATTATTTGCCGTTCCCCAAGCATTACTTCAACTTGTAAACGACATCCACTTGATCACGAATGACCAGTGTAGAATCTTGGTAGCTATTTGAACTTTGTTTTGCATCCATTGCCATTGAGCGCAATAAAACTGGACGAGCGTTCATTTGGTTATAATTGATTTGCCAAACATCACCAAGTTTCTTATCAAAACCTGTCGCTAAAGATGCTGCTTTACTCTGAGCATCTTTAATCGCAGCCATGCGCGCTTTTTGTTGGTACTCTTCCTGATTACTCACTTTCAACTGGATATTATCGACTTGGTTGATGCCCGCTTTCAAAGCCATATCCAAGTATTGATTTAAGTTTGCTAAATCTTTGACCGTTACATCAATACTGCGAGAAGCACGATAGCCCACTAATTCCGACTTGCCTGATTTCGGATAGTGGTATTGCGGCGCCAAGTACAGGTTAGAGCTAGTAATGTTCTCTTTTGATAGACCCGCATCAGCTAAGCTATTCAGAAATGTCTCTACTGTTTTGTCGACGGATTGCTTTGCTTGCTCCGCCGTCATTGTTGTATCTACCACTTTTACCGAAAAGGTCGCCATATCAGGTGTGGCAATCACCTCACCATAGCCAGTCGTGTTAACGTGCGCAAAGTTAGGCACATCGTAAGCAAATACAGAAGCGCTAGAAAAACTCAGTGCTGAAGCCAATAAAATTGAAGACAGTTTCATTTGATACATCCATCCATATTGAAAGACGAAGATCACTCTCTCCAGCGCAAGGTGAATACCGAACGATGAGCTCTAGATGAGGCAGAGTGATACTCTATAATCTCATCATAGAAACTTCTAATAATTATCCAAGTATCTTCATCGACTTCTAACACAACTTTGACTGTGTTACTTCGTGGTAAGTTCTCGATAATAAGGGAACTTATTGTGGCAAGTGCGTTTGCGCATACCCCACAATCGCTTGAGATATTTCTTGCAGTACCCCTGTTTCTAATTGCCAATGATGCCAGTAGATTCGATAAGACATCAAAAATCCGGGCGTAATATCAATCAAAGTGCCTTTTTCTAGCTCATCGGTAATCTGCAATCTAGGAATCAAGCAATAGGCAACACTCGCCAAAGCCATCTTGAGAAAGGCTTCAGAGCTGCTGATGTTATGGTGGATAACACTGTCCGGCCTAATATTAAAATGCTCAGTCAAAAACGTTTTATGCAAATCATCGTATTGATCATAAGAAACCGCTGGCGCTTTTAATAGTGTTTGATTGTTTACACCATGCATAAAGTAGCGCTGATAAAACTCCGGACTCGCAACACAAACGTAATCAATACGTCCAAGATAATCCGCTCGACAGCCAGAAATCGCTTGCGATTCTAGGCTTATAGCTCCAGCGACTTCACCACTTTTCAGCTTTTCAATCGAGCGCGATTCGCCATATATCGTCAGTTTTAACTCTACTTGGCGTTGTTTCATAACATCCTGCAGAGCTGGTAATAACCACGTTGCTAAACTGTCAGCGTTAGTAGCTAAAGATAGCTGGACAGGCCGTGTTGTCGTATCATTTTTTAGCTCTGGTAAGATTTCATGCTCAAGCAGCCTTACACGACGATAGAGCCCGAGTAGTTTCTTTCCTATGGGGGTGGGTTTCGGTGGTTGTTCACGAATGAGCACGGGTTGTGCTAGATACTTTTCGAGTTGTTTGATTCGTTGAGATATAGCCGATTGAGAAACAAACAGATGCTCCGCAGCCCTTTCAAAACTGCCTAGGTGCACTACCGCATCTAACGATTCTACCCATTTGTAATCCAATCCTCGCACGCGCTTTACCTCCGTATAAATACTCAATCAAATAAGCACATCTAACCTAATAAGTATTACTAATAATATATTAAAATCATTAATTATACTTATTTATATAAAGCTATATCTTCCATTCTTCTGCTGTTCTATTACTGATTTTTGAGGTGTATCGTGAGCTTTTGGGTGTTATTGCAAGGATTCGGATTAGGTGCGACGATGATCATTCCGATCGGTGCGCAGAATGCATATGTCCTTAACCAAGGTATTAAGCGCCAACATCATCTAACGACAGCAACCATCTGTAGCATCCTAGATACGATCTTTATCTCTCTGGGTATCTTTGGTGGTGGTGCTATCCTATCTCAAAACGAAATTTTGCTTACATCGGTAACGCTAGGTGGTATCGCTTTCTTAAGCATTTACGGCTTACTATCACTAAAAAGCGCACTCAAACCTACTGATGCATCCGAGTCGAAAGGTGAAGTAGTCGCACGAGGTCGCCGTACTGTAATCCTTGGCGCACTCGCTGTCACAGTATTGAATCCGCACCTTTACTTAGATACCGTCGTGATCTTAGGTTCCATTGGTGGTCAATTTGAGGGTAACGATCGTATCGCTTTTGCAATGGGTACCATTATGGCATCGTTTGTCTGGTTCTATACATTATCGTTAGGCGCAGCGAAACTAGGCCCTACACTATCAAAACCGAAAGTGAAAAAAGGCATCGACATCGCAGTAGCCGTTATGATGTTTACTATTGCGTCAGTACTTGCAAACGAGCTGCTTACAAAATATTGGTAAGAATGGAAATGAAACACGACATGAAGTCACTTCAAGAAATCTATCAAATCAATCGAGAGCGATTCAACGCGCTCTCTATTCCTTTTCAAGAATGGCGACATGAAGCCATTCTCGACTTCGAAACCGACATCAAAGTTGCAGCAGAGCTTGGATGGACAGGCACCCACACTAAAAGTCTTTTCCTCAAGTTAAAAGGACAAGGTTATGCCGTGTACTTGACTGATAAAGACTCACGTTTGGACGCAAAACACATAAAAATCATCACAGGAAAGCGCCCATCGATTTGCCCTGATAGCGAGATGATTGAACAGTTAGGGTGTATGCCTGGAGCCGTTTGCCCTATTGGCTTACCAGAACATATCATCATCATCGTGGATACCAGGCTCTACCAGCACGATGAATTGCTCTATACCCCAGGTCTACCAAATTCTACCTTTGGCTTTGCAGGTAAAGAACTCAAACGCCTACTTCTGGCCGGCCAAAATACCCTGTATGAGATATAAAAAAAGCGAGGAAAATACCTCGCTTTTTCATGTTCTTAATCGAAGTGATTAAGCTTCAACTTTATTCAAGTGAACATCCATTTGTGGGAATGGAATTTCGATGCCAGCTGCATCCAATGCTTCTTTGATTGCTTGAGTAGAATCGAAGTAAACATCCCAGTAATCAGCAGTGTTACACCATGGACGAACCACGAAGTTTACTGAAGAGTCGGCTAGAGCTAGTACACCAATCGTCATATCTGGATCTTTCAAGATACGTGGGTCTTTTTCTAGAGTTTCGCGGATCACTTGCTTAGTTTGCTTTAGGTCTGCTTTGTAAGACACGCCAATTACTAGGTCTACACGACGAGTCGCGTGACGAGAGTAGTTAGTAATAGGTGCGCCAATTACGCCAGAGTTTGGAACCACTACCATTTTGTTATCTGGTGTTTTTAGAACCGTCTGGAAAATCTGAATCGCTTCTACACTGCCTGCCACGCCGCCAATCTCTACGTAGTCACCTGACTTAAACGGACGGAAAGCAACAATAAGAACACCCGCAGCAAAGTTAGATAGCGAGCCTTGCAGAGCAAGACCAACAGCAAGACCTGCCGCACCAATTACCGCAACCACTGAAGCCGTTTGAACGCCAATTCGGCTTAGTGCAGCAATAAGTACAATCACTAAAAGAAGGTAACGAACGATGCCGTGAATAAATTCAACAACGGCCTTGTCCATATTCTTCTTATCAAGCACTTTCGCTACGCTATTAGCAATCATTTTAACAATGATGTTACCAATAAATAGAATCAGTACTGCTGAGATAATGTTGATGCCATACTGCACTAATAGGTCTGAGTTATTGCTCAACCATGAATGCGCTTCATTTAGACCTTCTGTCAAAGAGGTATCGATGCTCACCGATTCACCTGCCATAATTTGTATCCTCAAAATAAAAGATATCAATCTAGTTGCTAATAAAATATGAATCGCAATTCTTATGCGTTCTTATTTGAAGTAAATTCGTTATAACTTTACTGAACTGCGTCAGAATTTTGGCACAATATCTCAATTCCAACATTTTGCAAAGTTAAAGTTTTGCAAAGAGATGCAAAACAGTGTCTTACCAAAGATAATTGATGCTGACCTGTTACAGATTACGCAACAAAATTACAATTCGCCACATTTTTTCATTCATTTGACACCAGGTTGCAACAGACTACAAGATTTTGTTCCACTCACTCTAGTGCATATAAAAAGCGCACCAATTTATACCAATCAGAGAAATTCAAAACTTAGAGTCAGCATAGATAAAACGTTTGAGAACAAAGCGCAGATTTGTGATAAGTCTAGATTCGATAAGCAAAATGCAGACACAAAAAACCCGCTCAAGTGAGCGGGTTTAAAATCAATCTAATGTGACGAATTATAGTACGTCGATTGCGTTTAGGTCAGCGAAAGCTTTCTCTAGACGAGTAACCATTGACGCTTGACCAGCACGTAGCCATACGCGTGGGTCGTAGTATTTCTTGTTAGGCGCAGCTTCACCCGTTGGGTTACCGATTTGACCTTGTAGGTAATCACGGTTTTCAGCTTCGTAAGTACGGATACCGTCCCAAGTTGCCCACTGTGTATCAGTATCGATGTTCATTTTGATAACACCGTAAGAGATAGACTCTTTGATTTCAGCTTCAGTTGAACCAGAACCACCGTGGAATACGAAGTTTAGCGCGTTTGGTGCAATACCAAATTTCTCTGCACAGTATGCTTGAGAATCACGTAGGATAGTTGGAGTAAGAACAACGTTACCAGCTTGGTAAACACCGTGTACGTTACCGAAAGATGCCGCGATAGTGAAACGGTGGCTGATTGGGCTTAGTTTCTCGTATGCGTAAGCTACGTCTTCTGGAGAAGTGTATAGCTCAGACTGATCCATATCAGAGTTGTCTACGCCGTCTTCTTCACCACCAGTACAACCTAGTTCAAATTCTAGAGTCATACCCATTTTTTCCATGCGCGCTAGGTATTGAGCACAGATTTCGATGTTCTCTTCTAGAGACTCTTCAGAAAGGTCAATCATGTGAGAAGAGAATAGTGGCTTACCAGTTTGAGCGAAGAACTCTTCACCAGCGTCTAGTAGACCGTCGATCCATGGAAGAAGTTTCTTAGCAGCGTGGTCAGTGTGAAGGATTACTGGCACACCGTAAGCTTCAGCTACAGCGTGAACGTATTTTGCACCAGCAACAGCACCAAGGATTTGAGCACCTTGACCTTCAAGTTTCACGCCTTTACCAGCGAAGAAAGCAGCGCCGCCGTTAGAGAACTGAACTACAACTGGAGCTTTAACTTTAGCTGCAGCTTCAAGTACGCCGTTGATAGAATCAGTGTTAACAACGTTAACTGCTGGAAGAGCGAAATTGTTTTCTTTCGCTACTTCAAAAACTTTTTGTACGTCATCGCCAGAGATAACACCTGGTTTTACGAAGTCGAAGATCTTAGACATGGATGTAATCCTATTTATCTGTCGTTTTAAACAAAACTTATTAAATTAAAAATCTTGCAAACGTTTGCTCACAACTGAGGCCATTCTAGCAGACTTAGCTTCGCATTGCAGCAAACAAGAAAGCGGGAGATGTCTCCCGCTTTACTGAATATTACTTAGCTGCGCGTGCTTCTAGCATTTCAACCGCAGGAAGTACTTTACCTTCTACAAACTCAAGGAAAGCACCGCCGCCAGTAGAGATGTAAGAAACGTCAGCTTTAATACCGAATTGGTCGATAGCTGCTAGCGTATCACCACCACCTGCTACAGAGAATGCAGCAGACTTAGCGATTGCTTCAGAGATACCTTTAGTACCTGCTTCGAAGTTTTTGAATTCGAATACGCCTACAGGACCATTCCACAGGATAGTTTTCGCGTTTGCGATGATCTCAGCTAGAGCAGCCGTTGAATCTGGACCTAAGTCGAAGATCATGTCGTCATCTTGAACGTCAGCAACATTCTTGATTTCAGCTTCTGCGTTCTCGTCGAAAGCTTTTGCACAAGCAACGTCAGTCGCAACTGGAATTGCACACTCTTTCATCAGTTTTTGTGCTGTTTCAACTAGGTCAGCTTCGTACAGAGACTTACCTACATTGTGACCTTCAGCTGCGATGAATGTGTTCGCGATACCACCACCAACAACAAGTTGGTCAGCGATTTTAGATAGCGACTCAAGAACAGTCAGTTTAGTAGAAACTTTTGAACCACCAACGATAGCAACTAGAGGACGCTCTGGGTTGCTCATTGCTTTGCCTAGTGCTTCTAGTTCAGCAGCTAGTAGAGGACCAGCACATGCAACTTCAGCAAACATGCCTACGCCGTGAGTTGAAGCTTGTGCGCGGTGAGCCGTACCGAATGCATCCATTACGAATACATCACATAGTGCTGCGTACTTCTTAGATAGTTCTTCTTCGTTTTTCTTTTCGCCTTTGTTGAAGCGAACGTTTTCAAGAACAACAAGCTCACCAGCGTTTAGTTCTAGACCATCTAGGTAATCTTTCGCTAGTTTAACTTCGCAATCTAGTGCGTCGTTTAGGTAGTTAACTACTGGTTGTAGAGAGAACTCTTCAGCGTATTCACCTTCAGTTGGGCGACCTAGGTGAGATGTCACCATTACTTTCGCGCCAGCTTCTAGACATAGCTTGATAGTTGGAAGAGATGCGATGATACGTGCATCAGAAGTTACTTTACCGTCTTTTACTGGCACGTTAAGGTCAGCACGGATAAATACACGTTTACCTGCTAGATCCAGGTCAGTCATCTTGATTACAGACATGATGTGTCCTCTCAAATATTTAATAATTAAAGTTTTTGAAAACTCGGCAATCCTGCCAAGCCCGTTAATTCTTCAAACTGATTACTGATATGGAGATACGTTTAATTTATTTCAAGGCTTGAAATAAAAATTTTCTCCATCGCTTCTTCAACATTATTGATCCACTTGTGAAGAAGCTTGCATTGCTAATGCGGTGTCTAACATCCGGTTCGCAAAGCCCCACTCGTTATCACACCAAACAAGCATTTTAACTAAATGCCCATTGCTCACTCTGGTTTGCGTTCCATCCACAATCGCACTGTGCGGATCGTGATTGAAATCGATAGAAACAAGTGGCGATTCAGTATAGTCAACAATGTCACGTAATGTACACTGAGATGCGTTAACAATGGTTTGATTTACGTCATTAACTTTCACATTTGTACTAATTGTGACACTTAAATCCATCGCGGTCACATTTACCGTTGGAACTCGAACCGAAATTGCTTCAAATTTGTTAGAAAATTTCGGGAATATTCTTTCAATACCTTTATGCAATTTGGTGTCTACAGGGATAATGGATTGGCTGGCTGCTCGAGTACGTCTTAAATCGTTATGATAGGCGTCAATGACTTGCTGATCGTTCATTGATGAATGGATGGTGGTAATGGTTCCAGACTCGATTCCAAATGCCTCATCCAACACTTTAATAATCGGTACAATGCAGTTGGTGGTACATGACCCATTCGATACAACACGATGTTCATCTTTTAAGGTTTCGTGGTTCACACCATAAATAATCGTGTTATCGATATCACTTGCGCCAGGATGTGAGAACAGCACTTTCTTGGCACCCGCTTCTATATGCGCTTGCCCATCAGCCTGAGAGCCGTAGACACCCGTGCAATCGAGGACAATATCAACCTCTAAGTCACGCCACGGTAACAGGTCAATTTCGGCAAGGTGAAGAATTCGAATGGAATCATATTCGCCACTGTCATGGTGACAAGAACCATGATGAACGTAGAGGTGTTCTTGATCGTGAGAGATTTTCTTTCCGAAGCGGCCATGACTGGTGTCATATTGAAGAAGATGCGCCATTGCTTCTGGTTGTGCGAGTTCATTGACCGCAACAACCTTAATTTTTTGATGCTTACCGCTTTCATATACTGCTCGCAGTACATTACGACCGATACGCCCAAATCCATTGATCGCAACCTTTAGCATGATTCCCTCGCCTCACCAAAAAATCGTGTCACAGATAGTAACTGATTGAACGTTAGAACGCATTAATAGATTCGTTCTTCAATTTAAGACACAAAAAAACCGAGCACTTCAAAACGCTCGGTTTTTCATTTCTAGCGCTAAATTACGCTAATAGTTCTTTTGCTGTGTTCACTACGTTTTCTACAGTGAAACCAAACATCTCGAACAATTGCTCAGCTGGCGCAGATTCACCGAATGTTGTCATACCGATGATGCGACCGTCAAAGCCAACGTACTTGTACCAGAAGTCAGCAATGCCCGCTTCTACCGCAATACGTGCCGTTACGTCAGATGGCAGTACAGATTCACGGTAAGCGGCATCTTGCTTGTCAAATGCATCTGTTGATGGCATTGAAACAACGCGCACTTTCTTACCTTCAGTCGTTAGTTGCTCTGCCGCTTTCACTGCTAGTTCAACTTCAGAACCTGTCGCGATAAGGATCAGCTCAGGCTTACCATCGCTGTCTTTCAGGACGTAAGCACCTTTTGCGATGTCCGCTACTTGCTCAGCTGTACGCTCTTGCTGTGCTAGGTTTTGACGAGAGAAGATAAGTGCCGATGGACCATCTTTACGTTCAATAGCAAGCTTCCATGAAACTGCAGACTCAACTTGGTCACATGGACGCCATGTGCTCATGTTTGGAGTCAGACGTAGAGATGCGATTTGCTCAACTGGTTGGTGAGTTGGGCCATCTTCACCAAGACCGATAGAGTCATGCGTGTAAACTTGGATGTTCTGAACTTTCATCAGAGCAGCCATGCGCATTGCGTTACGAGCGTATTCCATGAACATTAGGAATGTTGCGCCGTAAGGAACGAAACCGCCGTGTAGTGCAATGCCGTTCATGATCGCTGTCATACCGAATTCACGTACACCGTAGTGGATGTAGTTACCAGAGAAGTCGCTTGCTTCTAGAGACTTAGAACCAGACCACATAGTTAGGTTAGAAGGCGCTAGGTCAGCAGAGCCGCCCATAAATTCTGGAAGCATTTGACCAAACGCTTCTAGTGCGTTTTGAGATGCTTTACGTGATGCGATGTTCGCTGGTTTTGCTTGAAGATCAGCGATGATTGCCGATGCTTTTTCTTCCCACTGTGCAGGAAGTTCGCCGTTCAGACGACGCTTAAGCTCTGCCGCTTCTGCTGGGTAAGCTGCTGCGTATGCTTCAAATTTCGCGTTCCAAACCGCTTCTTTCTCAGAACCCGCAGCTTTTGCATCCCACTCAGCGTATACATCTGCAGGGATTTCAAATGCTGGGTGTTCCCAACCTAGGAATTCACGCGCTGCTGCGATTTCTTCCGCACCTAGTGGCGCACCGTGACAGTCGTGAGAGCCTGATTTGTTTGGAGAACCAAAGCCGATGATAGTTTTAGTACAGATAAGCGTAGGACGAGGGTCCGCTTTTGCCGCTTCAATTGCAGCATTGATTGCTTCAGAGTCGTGACCGTCAACAGCTGGAATTACGTGCCAGCCGTAAGCTTCAAAGCGCTTAGGTGTGTCGTCAGAGAACCAACCTTCAACGTGACCATCGATAGAAATGCCGTTGTCATCCCAAAATGCAATCAGTTTGCCAAGGCCTAGTGTACCAGCAAGAGAGCAAGCCTCGTGCGAGATACCTTCCATCAAACAACCGTCGCCCATGAACACGTAAGTGAAGTGATCAACGATGTCATGGCCTTCTTTGTTGAACTGAGCCGCTAGTGCTTTCTCAGCCATTGCCATACCAACTGCGTTAGTGATGCCTTGACCTAGAGGACCCGTCGTTGTCTCGATACCAGGCGCGTAACCGTACTCTGGGTGACCTGGAGTCTTAGAGTGAAGCTGACGGAAGTTCTTAAGATCATCGATAGACAGCTCGTATCCGCTCAGATGCAGTAGAGAGTAAATCAGCATAGAGCCGTGGCCGTTAGACAAAACAAAACGGTCGCGGTCAGCCCACTCTGGGTTTGCTGGGTTGTGATTTAGGTGAGAACGCCAAAGAACTTCAGCGATATCAGCCATACCCATAGGTGCGCCTGGGTGGCCAGAGTTTGCTTGTTGAACGCCATCCATGCTTAGAGCGCGGATTGCATTAGCCAGATGTTTACGAGAAGACATGTCTGCTCCTGAGTGCATTAAGCGAATTAATAAAGGAATGTTGGCACAACCCCAAATCATGTTGGGCGTTAAAGTGCGAGCAATATTCTCTCAAAGCAAAAATCCGACTGCAAACGTTTTACTCACCATTTTTGAGGTTTTAGCGCAATCTTTTTCTAGTTATCCCGCTTTTTGTTTAAATTCACCACACTAAAAGCAAACGTTTGGGAAATATACTGTGTGAATTCAAACTGAAAAATAGCTTGTAATTCGAACACGGAAATTTAAAATAGACGTCTAGATGTAGAAACACCTACAAACAGTATTGAATTTTCGTGGCCAGCTTGGGTTAGTTAGCCATGAGTAAACTTTTAGATTGGAGCTATCATGGCTAAGCACCTGTTCACTTCTGAGTCGGTATCAGAAGGTCATCCAGATAAAATCGCAGACCAAATCTCTGACGCAGTTCTTGATGCTATTCTTGAGCAAGACCCTAAGGCACGTGTTGCTTGTGAAACTTACGTAAAAACCGGCATGGTTATGGTAGGTGGTGAGATCACAACTTCTGCGTGGGTTGATATCGAAGAACTGACTCGTGAAACCGTACGTGAAATCGGTTACGTTCACTCAGACATGGGCTTTGATGCTAACTCTTGTGCTGTTCTAAACACCATTGGTAAGCAATCACCAGACATCAACCAAGGTGTTGATAAAGCCGATCCTAAAGAGCAAGGCGCGGGTGACCAAGGTATCATGTTTGGTTACGCAACGAACGAAACTGAAATTTTAATGCCAGCTCCAATTACTTACTCTCACTTGCTAGTGAAAAAGCAAGCTGAAGTACGTAAGAGCGGTAAGCTAGACTTCCTACGTCCAGACGCGAAGTCTCAGGTTACTTTCCAGTACGACCAAGGCAAGATCGTAGGCATCGATGCTGTTGTTCTTTCAACTCAGCACTGTGATTCAGTATCAACACCTGATCTACGTGAAGCGGTTATGGAAGAAATCATCAAGCCAGTACTGCCATCAGAGTGGATCAGCAAAGACACCAACTTCTTCATTAACCCAACTGGTCGTTTCGTTATTGGCGGTCCAATGGGTGACTGTGGTCTGACTGGTCGTAAGATCATCGTTGATACCTACGGCGGTGCAGCTCGTCACGGTGGCGGTGCATTCTCTGGTAAAGATCCATCGAAAGTAGACCGCTCTGCAGCATATGCAGCGCGTTATGTAGCGAAAAACATCGTAGCTGCAGGCATGGCTGACCGTTGTGAAATCCAACTTTCATACGCTATCGGTGTGGCGGATCCAACGTCTATCATGGTTGAAACGTTCGGTACTGAGAAAGTATCACACGACATCATCATTGAAGCCGTTCGTCAATTCTTCGACCTACGTCCATACGGTCTGCAAGAAATGCTGAACCTTCTTCAACCAATCTACAAGAAGACAGCAGCATACGGCCACTTTGGTCGCGAAGAATTCCCATGGGAAGCGACTGATAAAGCTGAACTTCTACGCGATTTTGCTGGCATCAAATAATCAAATCTCGCAAGAATCAATTAAGCCCTCACCGATTGGTGGGGGCTTTTTGTATCTGCACTCCCTCAGATTACATCGAACAAAACTTCAGCAATTATTTGTAAATTGCGCCAACTCCACCAATAGTTAACATAATGTTAAATGCACTTCTCGATGCATATAACTATTCGAAATAAGATGCAGACTCACGTGGCTAGAGGGGCATATATATAATGCGTCAGTCAGGCATCCGGTCCGTTTCATTCAAAATGAATTTGAGCCCGTAGGGGAGCAAATCAAGGAGGAATTATGCCTCGTACTGTGAATCCGTCAGACTTCCACAATAAACAAAAGGCAGTCCCTGACAACGAATATGCTAGAACCATCCCTTGCAATACCATTAACCTTACCGCGCCATTTCACTGGTTAGCGTTAGGGTTGAACGACTTCGTCCGAATGCCTATCATTAGTGCTTTCTACGGCATCTGTTTTATGGCTGCCGCGATTGGTATTGTGCTCCTTGTTCAGTGGCAAGGTACCCACCTCGTCGTGATGCCAAGTCTTATCGTTTATATGCTGATTGGGCCTTTTCTTGCACTCGGCTTATATGATGCAAGCTGGGAGAGAGAACGTGGGCACAAACCCAGCTTATTCCACTCAATGAAAGCCATCGGACGTAACTCTACATCGCAGTGGGCTTTCGCGGTAATGCTCGCGGTATGCATGATTTTCTGGATGCGTATCGCTGCCCTACTTCACGCTCTATACCCATCTGTACAAGGCGCTCCGCTAACTGAGTTCCTACCTTTCTTGGTTATTGGCTCACTAGTTGGTTTTGTATTGGCTTGTGTGGTTTTCAGTATTTCCGCATTCTCTATACCTTTAATGATGGAACGTCGCGTGGATATGATGACGGCCGTATTTACCAGCTTTAACGCGGTGAAATCCAACATTCCTGCAATGATTGTTTGGGCTGCGATTATTTGTGGCGGTATCTTAATTGGCTTTGCTACTTATGGTATTGGTATGCTGTTTACGATGCCAATCTTAGGCTACGGTACTTGGCATGCATACCATGCCATCATTAAGAAAAAACACACACCTTAGAAAACTGATGCTATGATCCGGCCCTCGCTCACGCGGGGGCTTTTTGTTGATTAAATGAGGTAAGTCGTGGATATAGAGCTGAGCTATAAGGCTAAACAAGTGATGGCAGATTGCATCATGATGGCTGAGCAAGCATTCAAACATTCTTTTCCCATGCCATTACTCTCTTTTAGTGTTCGCGGCAAAGCGGCAGGCAAAGCTTATTTGCAACTCAATGAGATTCGCTTAAATCCAAAGCTGTTCTCAGAGAACCCAAAGGCTTTTCTCCAAGAGGTGATTCCTCATGAAGTGGCACATCTTGTTACCTATCAAGTGTATGGTCGCGTGAGGCCACACGGCAAAGAGTGGCAAGGTGTTATGGAGGCCGTCTTTAACGTCCCCGCTAAAACCACTCATAATTTTAATATCGCATCTGTCCAAGGTAAAACCTTTGAGTACCGCTGCGCCTGTACGGTTTACCCACTATCGATACGCCGCCACAATAAAGTTCGCCGCAAAGAAGCGGTATATTCTTGCCAAAAATGTCACCAGAAGTTGAGCTTTACGGGAACTCAGCTTTCTTAACGCTTGGCTCGTTTCTTTACACTTAGCTTGTTTCTTTATACTTAATTGTTTTCTTTACACTTAGCATCTTTCATCACCCATTCTCCTAATTTTCAATTTTTGAAATCCTTAAACATATTTCCCTTACTTAGCACATCAAAAACAGCTCATCAAAAGCGCATCACACCCTATACTCGGTTCTCTCTTTGAATCACTATTGTTAACATACTCATCACTAAAACTCATTTTGCGTGATAGAATTGGTAAAGTCATACTTTTAAAGACTTTAATCATGAAATACCTGTTCTCTTTATTCCTACTTGCGCTTTCTAGTGCGGCAATTGCTGCGCCTCCTAGCTCTTTCTCCGCAGCCAAACGTGAAGCGGTAAAAATCTACGCCGATCATCCAACAAGTTTCTACTGCGGCTGTGACATCAAATGGCAGGGCCGAAAGGGCATTCCGGATCTTTCCTCTTGTGGCTATCAGGTTCGCAAGCAACAAACCCGCGCTTCTCGCATTGAATGGGAACATGTGGTCCCAGCTTGGCAATTCGGCCACCAGCTACAATGCTGGCAAGATGGCGGACGTAAGAATTGCTCTCGTCGTGACAAACAATTCAAATCAATGGAAGCCGATCTCCACAACCTGACACCAGCGATTGGTGAAGTAAACGGTGACCGTTCGAACTACAACTTCAGCCAGTGGAATGGTAAAGACGGCGTCAGCTACGGCCGCTGTGAAATGCAGGTCAACTTCAAGCAACGCAAAGTAATGCCACCCGATCGTGCTAGAGGCTCTATTGCTCGAACATACCTCTACATGAGCAAAGAGTATGGTTTCAAACTGTCCAAGCAACAAAGCCAGTTGATGAGTGCTTGGAACAAAACCTATCCTGTCGATAAATGGGAATGTAAACGCGATGAACGTATTGCCAAGATCCAAGGCAACCATAACCCATTTGTTCAAGAAGCTTGCCGTGCACTGTAATTTGTTCACTTAAACGAGCACTAGCCCGTTACCTAATCGAGGCGTGGATATTTACACGCCTCTTGCCCCTTGTTTTTTCGGTAGAAAGCATCCATGTTAGAGTTTAAATACTCGCGTATGCAGGAAATCGAAACGATGCGTATCCCTCGAATTTATCACCCAGAAACCATTTCACAACTTGGATCCCTTGCTTTAAGTGAAGACGCTGCAAACCATATTGGGCGCGTACTTCGTATGAAAGAGGGTCAAGAAGTACTGCTCTTTGACGGTAACGGTGCGGAGTTCCCAGCCCTTATTAGTGAAGTCAGCAAAAAAAATGTCATGGTTAACCTTACAGAGCGTGTAGATAACAGTATTGAGTCGCCTCTAGATCTACATCTAGGGCAAGTGATTTCACGTGGCGATAAAATGGAGTTTACCATTCAAAAATCCGTTGAACTCGGCGTCAACACCATTACTCCTCTCATCTCTGAGCGTTGTGGAGTCAAGCTAGATCAAAAACGTTTCGAGAAAAAACTCGCTCAATGGCAAAAAATAGCAGTAAGTGCTTGTGAGCAATGTGGTCGAAATGTCGTACCAGAAATTCGTCCAATCATGAGCTTAGAAGAGTGGTGCCAAGAAGAATACGATGGTTTAAAACTGAACTTGCACCCTCGCGCAAAGTATTCCATCAACACCCTGCCAACACCTGTTGAAAAGGTGCGCCTATTGATAGGCCCTGAAGGTGGTTTATCGGCAGATGAAATCGACATGACACGCGAATACCAATTTGAAGAGACGCTGCTCGGCCCACGCGTTTTGCGCACCGAAACGGCAGCTCTGACAGCAATTACAGCTTTACAAGTTCGTTTCGGCGATCTCGGTTAAAACGGAGAAACACAATGATCAAAATGGGTATTGTAATGGACCCTATCTCGTCCATTAACATCAAAAAAGACTCTAGCTTTGCCATGATGCTTGAAGCGCAACGCCGCGGCTACGAAATCCACTACATGGAAATGAACGACCTTCACCTAGACCAAGGTAAAGCGATCGCAGACACCAAAGTAGTCGAACTAAAAGAAGATCCAAACGGTTGGTACGAATTCAAATCAGAGCAAACCATCGAACTTTCTGAGCTAGATGCGGTTCTGATGCGCAAAGATCCTCCGTTCGACACTGAATACATCTATGCTACTTACATTCTTGAACGTGCAGAAGAGCAAGGCACTCTGATCGTGAACAAGCCGCAAAGCTTACGTGACTGTAACGAGAAACTATTTACCGCTTGGTTCCCGGAGCTAACGCCAACCACCATCGTAACGCGTAAAGCAGAAAAAATTAAGGCGTTCCGAGAAGAGCATGGGGACGTGATCCTAAAACCACTTGATGGTATGGGTGGCGCTTCGATCTTCCGCGTAAAAGAAAACGATCCAAACGTATCTGTGATCATCGAAACACTCACCAATCATGGTCAAAACTACGCAATGGCACAAACGTTCGTGCCAGACATCAGCAATGGTGATAAGCGTATTCTTGTGGTCGATGGTGAACCAATGCCTTACTGCTTAGCTCGTATCCCAGCGAAAGGTGAAACGCGTGGTAACCTAGCGGCGGGTGGTACTGGAGAAGCTCGCCCACTAAGCGAAACTGACATGCAGATCGCACAAGCAGTTGCGCCAACACTAAAAGAGAAAGGGCTTATTTTTGTTGGCCTTGATGTCATCGGTGACAAACTAACGGAAATCAACGTAACGAGCCCAACTTGTATTCGCGAAATCGAAGCAGCTTTTGATATTTCTATCACCGGTAAGCTAATGGACGCGATTGAGCGCCGTATAAAGGCGAATAACTCAAACTGTAGTACAATTATACCCAAGCAACGTTAACGGGCTTGGGTATGTTGCGCAGCCCCTTGTTAACTTAACAAACTCAGATTCCACATCTTGATGTTTACTTAAGTGACCTCACTTTTCTTAAAGGTCAACCAGATGAACCTTAAAAACCACTTCTTAGTTGCAATGCCAGGAATGAAAGACCCTTATTTCCAAAATAGTGTCATTTACCTTTGTGAACATAATGAAGAAGGCGCTATGGGTTTTATCATCAATGCGCCTGTCGATATCACCGTGGGAAACATGCTAAAGCAAGTGGAAGTGCAACCTGTTCATCCTCGCCTGTTTGAAGCCAGTCTAGACAGACCGGTATATAATGGGGGGCCGGTTTCTGAAGATCGTGGTTTCATTCTGCATAAACCAAAAGATTACTATGAATCGAGCATCCAAATGACCGACGACCTGTCCGTTACGACCTCTCGTGACATTTTATCTGTATTGGGTACGGAAGCAGAGCCGAGCGACTATTTAGTTGCACTAGGATACGCAGGATGGGGCGCCGGACAGCTAGAAACCGAGTTGGCAGAAAACTCATGGTTAACCATTGAAGCCACACCAGAAATTATCTTCGATACTCCGATTACGGAACGCTGGAAGAAAGCGGTAGAGAAACTGGGGATCGACCCGAGCCAACTATCTTCTGATGCTGGTCACGCTTAATTCATTCAACATTTAGATTCGAGACTCGACATGTCACGCACAATTATGGCTTTTGACTTTGGTACAAAGAGTATTGGCAGCGCCATCGGCCAAGAAGTTACTGGTACCGCTTCTCCACTAAAAGCATTTAAAGCCAACGACGGAATTCCAAATTGGGATGATATCGAAAAACAGATCAAAGAGTGGCAACCCGATCTATTGGTTGTCGGCTTACCCACTGACCTCCATGGTAAGGATTTAGAAACCATCACACCTCGAGCAAAAAAATTCGCGAACCGCTTGCACGGGCGATATGGACTACCCGTTGAGTTACACGATGAACGCTTATCTACTGCAGAAGCGCGCGCGGAGCTATTTAGTATGGGCGGTTACAAAGCGCTCTCTAAAGGTAATATTGACTGCCAGTCTGCCGTGGTCATCCTAGAGAGTTGGTTTGAAACCCTGTGGGGTGAATAACTCTTTTCCGCCAATGAGCATCAAACAAAAAGGTTGGAATTCTCCAACCTTTTAACAATTTATAATGCTTATAATGCTGTCCAGCTAAAGCAGCTCAATCCATATCGATCTTAACGTTTTCTAAGCTACCCGATGAGAAAGATTCTCCGCGCTGAGTTTTCAACATTAAGCGAAGATCATTTGCAGAATCCGCACTGTGCAACGCATCCTCCTCACTGATCTTACCTTGCATCGCCAACTTATAGAGCGACTGATCGAACGTCAACATACCAAATTCATTCGAGCGTGCCATCGTCGCTTTGAGTTCATGTAAATCACCTCGACGAATTAAATCAGAAACTCGCGGGCTATTTAACAGAACCTCAAATACCCCATGTCGACCTTGACCATTTTTATCTCTAATAAGTTGTTGGCCTATCACACCTTTTAAGTTCATCGACAAATCAAACAGAAACTGCTCTTTTTGATCGTTTGGCACTAAATGTAAGATGCGCTCAAGGGCTTGGTTAGCATTGTTAGCGTGCAGGGTTGCCATGCAAAGATGCCCCGTTTCCGCGAACGTCATCGCATATTCCATCGTTTCTCGACTGCGAATTTCACCAATCAAAATCATGTCTGGCGCTTGACGGAGCGAGTTTTTAAGCGCCACCTCGTAGCTTTCAGTATCTAATCCCACTTCTCGTTGTGTGACGATACAACGCTTATGCTCATGCACAAACTCAATGGGATCCTCAACCGTTAGAATATGACCCGCTTTATTGTTGTTTCGATACCCCGTCATTGCAGCCATTGTCGTCGATTTACCCGACCCTGTCGCACCAACCACCAGCACTAGCCCTCGCTTAGCAACAGCAAGATCTTGCAAAACCAAAGGCAACTTTAATTGCTCAAAGGTCGGAATATTGGTCTCAATACGACGAATCACCGCACCTGGTAATTCACGCTGAAAAAAAGCGCTGACGCGAAAACGCCCACAGTCTCTTACTATGGCGAAGTTAGATTCACGGCTACTACGAAATTCTCGGCGACGATCAGGCTCCATGGCACTATCAAGCAACTGCGCTACATCATGCTCGGTCAGCTTCTCACCTTGTGGGCGGAGCTCTCCATCAACTCGAAACAGTATTGGAGCACCGACCGTAATATAGAGGTCCGACGCTTTAAGCGTGAGCATACCCTCAAGAAATTTGTTCAGATCCATACCACGTATTCGCTATTATCAAATTCATTACGAAAATTGTTGCGCTTCAAGGCCAACCTTTTTTTCGGCCTCATCATGAGAAACCATACCTTGAGCCATCAACTGACGCGCATTTTGTTCCATGGTTTGCATTCCATGAGCGGCACCCGTTTGAATAATAGAGTACATCTGAGCAACTTTATCTTCGCGAATAAGGTTACGAATAGCAGGGGTTGCCATCATGATTTCATGACAAGCAATCCGGCCGCCACCATTTCGCTTCAATAGCTTTTGGGCAATAACAGAGCGCAGTGATTCAGACAGCATTGAGCGTACCATGTCTTTATCGCTGCCTGGGAATACGTCAATAATACGGTCGATGGTTTTCGCCGCTGAACTAGTATGCAGCGTACCAAAAACAAGATGGCCGGTTTCTGCGGCAGTAAGTGCTAGGCTGATGGTTTCCTTATCACGCATTTCTCCGACCAAAATCACGTCCGGGTCTTCACGGAGCGCGCTACGCAGTGCATTTTGGAAACTGTGGGTATCACGGTGAACTTCACGTTGGTTGATCAAACATTTGTTATTGGTATGAACAAACTCGATCGGATCTTCAATTGTTAAGATATGCTTGTTGTGATTGCGGTTAATGTAGTCAACAATAGCAGCGAGTGTTGTCGATTTACCCGAACCCGTTGGCCCTGTCACCAACACCAAACCTTTTTCAGCATTCGCTATTTTTTTGAAAATTTCTGGCGCTTCTAACTCATCCAAGGTTGGAATGCTACTTGGGATGGTACGAAAGACAGCAGCACAACCTCGAGATTGATTGAAAGCGTTCACACGGAAACGACCGACATTATGCATTTCAAAGGAAAAATCGACTTCGAGTTTTTCTTCGAATTCACTGCGTTGTGCATCGTTCATGATTTCAAAAACGAGACGATGCACTTCTTGGTGTGTAAACGCTGGTATGCCAAGCTTTCTTACGTCCCCATCAATACGTACCATTGGGGGAACACCGGCAGAAAGATGTAGATCTGATGCATTATGTTTTACACTAAAATCCAGTAACTCAGTGATATCCATTTAAAATCCTTAAGTCTAAAGTACAGCTATGAGTAGTATTCAACAAAATATTGAACATATCACCTCCCAAATTCGCCACGATGAGCAAAAATATGGTCGTTCTCCAGAGTCAGTGCAACTTCTAGCCGTCAGCAAAACAAAACCTGTAGACGCAATTCTAGAAGCTCACCACGCTGGCCAAATCGCTTTTGGCGAAAACTATGTTCAAGAAGGGGTCAGCAAAGTTCAACACTTCGCGGAACACTACCCTGATAATGCCATCGAATGGCACTTTATTGGTCCCATTCAATCCAATAAATCTCGCCCTGTCGCCGAACATTTCGATTGGGTTCATACCATTGATCGCGCTAAAATTGCTCAGCGTCTTAGCGACCAGCGTCCTAATGAACTCGCGCCATTGCAAGTGTTGATTCAAGTAAACACCAGCGGAGAAGAATCCAAGTCGGGCGTCAATGATGCCGAAGTATTCGAGCTAGCAGAGTTGATTTCTCGCCTACCTAACCTCACGTTAAGAGGGTTGATGTCGATTCCTGCTAACGTATCCGATTACGAATCACAGCTTCGCGCTTTCAAACAATTGGCAACGTTAAAAGAAAAGCTAACTCAACAATACCCAGATGTCGATACGCTATCTATGGGTATGAGTGGTGATATGGATGCTGCTATCGAAGCAGGTAGCACCATGGTTCGCATCGGCACTGCTATTTTTGGCGCGCGTGACTACGGAACAAAGCCGTAGTTAAATAAAGCCATAGTTAAAAAGCAAAAGTTAAATAAAGCAATAACAGCACTACGTAATAACAGCGCCCCATCGTCAAACATGGTGACGCAATACCTTACTGCTCTTAGAGAAGTAAGGTGGAACGGGCGTCATTATACACCTGTGCGCACAACAAACTGTAAGCACTTATATTTGGAAATCAGACATATGGAACATAAAAAGATTGCCTTTATTGGCGCGGGCAATATGGTAAGAGCGATTGTTTCAGGTCTAGTAGCGGATGGCTATCCAGCCCAAAACGTCGTTGCAACTGCCCCATCAGAGACGCGTCGCCAACCTCTTGAGCAAGATTTTGGTATCCGAACCACCAGCGATAACATCGCAGCCGCAGAAGATGCGGATGTTGTGGTATTGTCTGTGAAGCCTCAAATGATGGAAGAAGTGTGTAAACCACTGCAATCTGTCAACTTCAGCAATAAACTGGTTATCTCTATTGCGGCTGGCATCAGCTGTTCACGTTTAGATGACATGCTAGCGACTAAGCTCAACTTGGTTCGCGTGATGCCAAACACACCATCGCAACTTGGTTTGGGCATGAGTGGTCTGTATGCACCTGAACATGTGCAAGAACAAGATAAAGCATTTGCCGCCACATTAATGCAAGCGGTTGGGAAAGTATGTTGGGTTGAACAAGAATCTGGCATCAACAACGTGATTGCTGCAGCGGGCAGCGCGCCTGCTTATTTCTTCCTATTTATGGAAGCAATGCAAGCAGAAGCAATGGCTCAAGGGTTTGATAAAGACACCGCTCGTATGCTTGTGCAACAATCTGCTCTTGGGGCGGCAACGATGGTCGTAGAGAACCCAAATACTGAGCTGTCTACACTGCGCGAAAACGTAACATCCAAAGGTGGAACAACCGCAGAAGCCTTACGTACATTCAACGAACATCAACTGTCTGATATTGTGGCTAAAGCCATGCAAGCAGCGATTGTTCGTGCTGAAGAAATGGAAAAACTGTTTTAATTAACTGTGCGACAAAATGAGACCTGTCGTTCATTACTGTTAAGGGTATCTTATGAATTCAATGAGTTTTCTCATCTCAACCCTATTCGACCTTTATATTATGGTCGTTATCTTGCGTATTTGGTTACAAGCTGCACGAGCAGACTTTTACAACCCGTTCTCGCAATTCATTGTTAAGGCGACGCAACCCGTTGTGGCTCCACTGCGCAGAGTGATTCCATCAGTAGGCGGAATTGACTTAGCAACCGTACTGTTTGCTTATGTTTTATGTGTACTAAAATTCGTCGCACTGATCCTTATCGCATCCAATGGTTCGGTCTCTTTTAGTGCCGACTTCTTATTTTTAGGTTTGTTATCACTGCTTAAAGCCGCAGGTGGCTTGTTATTCTGGGTACTATTGATCCGCGCAATTCTGAGCTGGGTAAGCCAAGGCCGCAGCCCTATTGAGTATGTATTCCATCAACTGACTGAGCCAATGCTTGCGCCGATACGTCGCATCATTCCAGCTATGGGTGGCTTTGACCTAAGCGTGCTAGTGCTTTTCATCGTGTTGCAATTCGCCAACTTCTTAATGGGTGATATCATTGGTCCTATCTGGTACCAATTATAATGACAGCGGCTGTCTGGCATGATGGTGAAGATGTCATACTCAAGCTCTACATTCAACCGAAAGCAAGCCGAGATAAGATCGTCGGTTTGCATGGTGAAGAGCTAAAAGTTGCCATCACTGCTCCGCCTGTCGACGGGAAAGCAAACGCTCACTTGACCAAGTTTCTAGCCAAGCAGTTCAAAGTTGCTAAAGGCTTGGTTCACATAGAGAAAGGTGAACTGGGGCGTCACAAGCAAATTCGAATAGAATCCCCAGGACAAATACCCACCGAGATTAAAGCCATCATATGATGGCTTTTTATTTACGAAAATTCGTATCAAACTAACAACGGATATCGATTTAAGGAAGAAACAATGAGTAAATGGATAACTGCCCTACTGATCAGTCTTGTGTCTTTACCAAGCATTGCTGGTCAGTTCAAAACAATGAAAGACATCGAAGTACACTACATTGCGTTTAACTCAACCTTTCTAACGCCTAAAATCGCACGTAGCTACGATATCAAGCGTAATGGCTACAATGCAGTGATAAACATCAGCGTATTAGACAGGGCGTCACTCGGTAAACCTGCGGTTAGTGCGATGATCAGCGGCCAAGCAAAAAACTTAATTGGTCAAACACAAAAGCTCACATTCCGTGAAGTGAAAGAAGGAGAGGCGATTTACTACCTTTCTGAGTTAAACATCAGTAACGAAGAAACCTTTACTTTTGATATTGATATTAAAGCTGGAAACAAAGGTTCAGGTAAGCTTAAATTTACCCAAAATTCTATGTCGAAGAATGATTGATTAGAAATCGCCTCATTCACTTTTAGACTAGGATAAACATAGACTCTGAAGAGCATCAAACTCTTCTTTTTGCTACAAAACGAGATGATCATGAAAAAAATAGTGCTAGCAACAGGCAATCAAGGCAAAGTGCGTGAGATGGCAGATCTACTGTCTGACTTCGGTTTCGAAGTATTAGCGCAAAGTGAATTCAACGTATCTGAAGTAGCAGAAACTGGCACGACATTCATCGAAAACGCGATCATCAAAGCTCGCCATGCAGCACAAGAAACGGGCCTCCCTGCGATTGCAGATGACTCCGGCTTAGAAGTGGATTACTTAAAAGGTGCGCCAGGTATTTACTCTGCGCGCTACGCAGGCGAAAAAGCCTCTGACCAAGAGAACCTAGAGAAACTGCTTAAAGCAATGGATGGCGTGCCGGAAGCCGAACGTACCGCTCGTTTCCACTGCGTGTTGGTTTTGATGCGTCATGAAAACGATCCAACCCCTATCGTTTGTCACGGCAAGTGGGAAGGTCGTATTCTAACTGAAGCACATGGTGAAAACGGCTTTGGCTATGATCCTATTTTCTTCGTACCAGAAGATAACTGCGCATCAGCAGAGCTTGAGCCAACTCGTAAGAAACAACTTTCTCATCGAGGTAAAGCATTGAAATCTCTATTCGCTCAATTGTCTGAGCACGTTTCTCAGTAACATGTATCTCCGTAATATGTTTCTCAGTAATAAAGAGCGAAATTAACCATGCTAACGCCACCAGCACTGAGCCTATATGTCCATATCCCATGGTGTGTGCAAAAGTGCCCATATTGTGATTTCAACTCTCATGCCCTTAAAGCTGAAATCCCTGAAGACGAGTACATCCATGCCCTTCTCGAAGATCTGGATACCGACATCGAGAAATACCGTCTAAACGATGCGCCACGTCCACTGCATTCAATCTTCATTGGTGGTGGTACGCCGAGCTTGATTTCGGCAGAGGGCATCGAGCGACTACTCAAAGGCATTAAAGCGCGTATTCCGTTCAAGCCTGACATTGAAATCACCATGGAAGCCAACCCAGGCACCATCGAAGCAGAGCGTTTTGTTGGCTACCGCAAGGCTGGCGTAACTCGCATCTCTATCGGCGTGCAAAGCTTTGAGCAACAGAAGCTTGAGCGTTTGGGGCGTATTCACGGTCAAGAAGAAGCCGTCAATGCCGCTAAGCTGGCGCACCAAATCGGCTTGAATAGCTTTAACCTTGATCTTATGCATGGTCTACCGGATCAAACCATCGAGCAAGCCTTGGCAGACTTAGACAAAGCGATTGAGTTAGCGCCACCGCACTTGTCTTGGTATCAGCTAACCATTGAGCCTAATACCATGTTCTACTACAAGCCACCGACACTTCCGGATGACGATGACTTATGGGATATCTTTGAGCAAGGGCATGAGAAACTAGCAACAGCGGGTTACGTTCAATACGAGATTTCTGGTTACAGCAAGCCGGGTTATCAGTGTCAACACAATCTGAACTACTGGCGCTTTGGTGATTACCTTGGCATTGGCTGTGGCTCACACGGCAAGCTGAGTTTTACTGATGGCCGTATCGTGCGCACCACTAAGATCAAACACCCACGTGGCTATCTGATGGCATACCAAAACATGGTGAAGCCGTATCTGGATAGTGAACAGCTTGTGGCTGATGAAGATCGTCCGTTTGAGTTCTTTATGAACCGTTTCCGCTTAATGGAAGCGTGCCCGAAACAAGACTACATCGATACGACAGGTCTGCCGTTGAGCTCAATTCAAGAGACTATCGATTGGGCGCTTGAGATGGGTTATCTAAGTGAAACAGAGACCCACTGGCAAATAACCGAAAAAGGCAAACTCTTCCTCAATGACTTGCTTGAAGCCTTTATGGCCGAAGAAGACTAAGGGCTTTGACTTGGGTTATTAGTTTTAAAATATAATAATTAATCTAAACAATGCCTCTCACTTGAGAGGCATTTTCATATTCTTATCTCATCAAATTACAAGGGTATTGCTTGAGGAGGGGCTTAAAAAATCGAACGGCCAATACGTTCTGAAAGTAATTCAAGCGCTTTCGTGCCCGCCAGAGAGTTACCTGATGCATCAAGTTCTGGTGACCAAACCGCTATTGTCATCTCCCCCGGTACAACAGCGATAATACCGCCGCCCACGCCTGATTTACCCGGCATCCCAACACGATACGCAAACTCACCAGCACCATCATACAAACCACATGTGGCAAGCAGCGCGTTGAGCTGTTTCGTTTGCATTGTCGTCACCACTGACTTACCCGTTTGAACAGACGTGCCCTTATTAGCTAGGTAACTAAACGTCTTAGCTAAATCCACGCAGCTCATCTTCAGTGCGCAGGCATGAAAGTAATTTTGCAATACCGGGATCACCTCATTTTCGAAGTTACCAAACGAGCGCATCAGGTAAGCAATCGCCGCGTTACGGTCACCGTGCATCATTTCAGAAGCCGCAACGACTTTGTCATAGACAATATGGGTATCACCTGACAATTGGCGAGCAAACTCAAGTAAGCGCTGACGCGGTGCTGATAGGCGGCTTTGAAGTAAATCAGCGACCACAATAGCACCGGCATTGATGAATGGGTTACGTGGAATACCCTGCTCCATCTCTAACTGGATCATCGAGTTAAATGCTTGACCGGACGGTTCCTTGCCTACTCGAGCCCAAATCTCTTCCTGCTTGTATAAACACATAGCAAGTGTCAGGCTCAATGCTTTTGAGATTGATTGAATTGAAAACGGTTCTTGTGAATCCCCAGCTTGAATCACTTCACCCTCATTAGTGTACACCGCGATACCAAGCTTGGTGTGCGGTACCTTTGCCAATGCAGGAATGTAATCGGCAACCTTTCCTTGGCCTATCAAAGGGCGAACTTCCGCTAGAATGTCCGTCAAAATTTGCGCTGTAGGTTTCATTTTCTACCTTCTTGTCACAAGAACCCAAATGCCAGAACTCAGAGGTAAAAAAAGCCAACGCAGACGTTGGCTTTTCCATAGAGTTTGTTTTACTTCGTCGATTATGGTTTTACGGCCACAATGATATTGCGGTTAATCGACTGGTCAACACGGTGAAGATAACCGATGTAAGGCGCTTCGGAAAGTACCTTCCACCCTTGCTCTTCAAATAGAGCGGCGACGTCTTTCCACTTCAACGTAAACTCATTGAAAGACAACACCACTGAACCTTGCTTTTTCAGTACCACTTTCCATGCAGGCAGAGCCTCTTTTAGAAGCTCAAGAGGACTGCGATTCAGTTTGCTGTCTTTAGCATTTTTGCTGCCGTGCTGCACCCCGTAAGGTAAGTCAGACACCATCACATCTACCGAGTTTTTCTTCACAACTTGATCTGCAATACGCGTATCTGCCGAGTACAGCTTCATTGTTTGAAGATTACCTTTGTTGTAATCGTTTTTGTCTGCTGCTGCCTCAACCACGAAGCCATCTGCCACTTTTTTACCGCCAGAAGTACGCTTTTCTTTGCTCACTTTGTGCTTAAAGCGACCGTTCTTCATGAACTTAACGATGAAAGTTTGGATCTCTTGAACCCATTTCTGGTTGATCTCAACACCCACAACATTCAAACCGTGGATCAAACCTTCAAACAGTGTTGTACCTTTACCACACATAGGATCCATCAGCGTTAATTGCGCACTGCTCGTGTTGGCAGCACTTACGCCTAGGTTCACCATCAAACGCGTAAACTGCTCATTTGTTTTTCCGGTGTAACGCAAGATCTGGCTCATACTCTCAGGAAAAGTATTGAATGCAGGCGCTTGTATTGGACGCAGCAAGCCATCTTTACGCACTTCAAACAACGCATAATAAATGGAGGATGCTGCAATCTTACAAGACTGCATTTCACTCAGTTTATTTTCGCAAGAGAATACGAGCGCAGCAGGTAGACCTACCTCTTGGCTGCCAATTTCAGTGACGTCGACACCCTCAGAATCCAGTATTGCTTTGAGTTCTGAACATGCAATGCTCATTGCGCTATCAAAGTAAATTCGGTTATGACCCGGATTCGCTAATATCGCGTAACGGTACATCGATAAGCTCCTTAAACGTTATGCAGTACGCTTGAATTTAATATCCCATACACCGTGACCTAGACGATGGCCACGCGCTTCAAATTTAGTGAGAGGGCGTTCATCAGGACGAGGGATGAAATCACCGTTTTCTGCCACATTTTCAAAGCCTGGAGCTTGGTTCATGATTTCAATCATATGCTCAGCATAGTTTTCCCAGTCTGTCGCCATATGGAAAATACCCTCGTTAGGGATAAGCTTTTGACGAACCATTTCCGCGAACTCTAGTTGCACGATGCGACGCTTGTGGTGACGTTTCTTGTGCCATGGGTCAGGGAAGAACAATTGCAATGTTGATAGGCTATCATTTGGGATCATATGCTCAAACACTTCAACGGCATCGTGACACATAACACGTAGGTTAGTTAAACCCGCTTCGCGTGCATCCGCAAGACAAGCGCCAACACCTGGGCTATGTACTTCAATACCAATAAAGTTTTTCTCAGGTGCGTTCTTTGCCATTTCAACCAATGAAGCGCCCATACCAAAACCGATCTCCAAAACAACGGGATTATCATTGCCAAACACTTCTTTCCAAACAAGAAGTTCAGTTTTGTAATCAATGCCCATAGTCGGCCAGCATTCGTTCATCGCATTTTCTTGACCTTTCGTTAGGCGGCCCTCGCGACGCACGAAACTGCGTATTTTACGGATCATTTTTCCGTCTTCATTGTATTCGTTAGTGGTTACTTCAGTCATTGGTTGTGCCTGCACATTGATTAATCAAAGCGGGGATTATCCAAAGAATTCTCTTGGGTGCAAGTATTTGTTTAGCGATCAGACTATGGCAATCCAAAAGCCATCAAATCAGATAAAATATCCCCACAGTTTATCTGTTGTACTTACACCACGATCTGTGGTGCAATTTTGTTCCTAACCAATAATAGAATACAGAGCAAGTCGTGACACCTTTCGCCCGCGCCATCTTAGAATGGTATGACGCTTATGGAAGAAAAGATCTTCCGTGGCAACAAAACAAAACCGCTTATAGTGTCTGGTTGTCTGAAATTATGCTTCAGCAAACCCAAGTCACTACCGTGATCCCATATTACCAGCGTTTTTTACAGCGCTTCCCGACCGTGGTCGATCTTGCCAATGCCGAGCAAGATGAAGTGCTGCACCTATGGACTGGCTTGGGCTATTACGCGCGTGCTCGTAACCTTCATAAAGCGGCAAGAGAGGTTGCCCATAAATACAATGGTGAGTTTCCCTTAGACCTAGAGCAAATGAATGCTCTACCGGGGATTGGCCGTTCCACCGCTGCTGCTGTCTTGTCATCGGTCTACAAACAGCCTCATGCCATATTAGATGGGAATGTAAAGCGAACACTCTCACGCTGCTTTGCTGTTGATGGTTGGCCGGGACAAAAGAAAGTTGAAAATAAACTGTGGGAAATAGCAGAAGCGCATACACCACAAACCGATGTCGACAAATACAATCAAGCCATGATGGACATGGGCGCAATGATGTGTACCCGCAGCAAACCAAAATGTACATTGTGTCCGGTCAGCGATCTTTGTGTAGCAAAGAAACAAGGCAATGTACTTGATTATCCCGGTAAGAAGCCGAAGAAAGACAAGCCAGTGAAGCAAACTCGTTTCGTCATGCTTCATTACGAAAATGAAAATGGCCATGAAGTGTGGCTAGAACAAAGACCACAAACAGGTATTTGGGGCGGGTTGTTTTGTTTCCCGCAAACCGAGCATATCGATGTTGAAAGCGATATTGAATTGCTGATAGAACAACGTGGTATTCCAGCCTGCGATATTAAACATCAAGAGACACTGATTACATTCCGTCATACTTTCAGTCATTATCATCTCGATATCACTCCGATTTTGATTGACCTGTCAAAGCAACCCAATGTGGTAATGGAAGGTAACAAAGGTCTTTGGTATAACTTATCTAAACCTGAAGAAGTCGGTTTGGCTGCACCAGTAAAACTACTGCTGGAAGCACTACCGCACGAACTTCGTTAATTAATTGCAAGGAGTCATTATGAGCCGCACTGTTTTTTGTGCTCGACTAAAAAAAGAAGGCGAAGGTTTAGACTTTCAACTTTACCCTGGTGAACTAGGTAAACGTATTTTCGACAATATTTCGAAAGAAGCGTGGGCTCAGTGGCAACACAAACAAACGATGTTGATCAACGAGAAAAAGCTCAACATGATGGATCCAGAGCATCGTAAACTGATCGAAACCGAAATGGTGAACTTCCTTTTTGAAGGTAAAGAGGTTCATATTGAAGGTTACACGCCACCAAGCGAATAAGATAAATTTGTTTTAAAACAATGACATCACAACACCAATTGTGGTGTCATTTTTATATGCAAACTCAAAACTTCTATCATCATGAAAAAACTAGCCCTTATTGCAGTCGCGGTGTTAATGGCAGGCTGCAGTCGTGAGTTTATTGAAAACATCTACGACGTGGACTACGAACCAACGAATCGGTTTGCCACTAACCTCGCGGAACTGCCAGGACAATTTGAAAAAGACACCGGTGCTCTGGATGCACTCATCCGCAGTTTTTCCGGCAATATTGAAAAGCGTTGGGGCCAACGTGAAGTTAAGTTGGCGGGTAAAAGTAATTACGTAAAGTACATTGATAACTACTTGAGTCGAGCGGAAGTGGATTTTCAAAAGGGGATGATAACCATTGAAACGGTTTCCCCTACAGAACCGCAAAAACATTTAAAAAACGCCATTATTACTACCCTATTGACGCCAGACGATCCGGCAAATGTTGATTTGTTTTCTTCTAAAGAGATCACGTTGGAAGGGCAACCATTTCTCTACAACCAAGTTGTAGACCAAGACAAAAAACCGATCCAATGGTCTTGGCGCGCAAATCGATTTGCTGACTACCTGATAGCGAATAACGTCAAAACAAAAGATGTCGATTTCAAAAAAGCGTATTACGTTGAAATACCCATGGTCGAAGACCACTTCTCGCAACGCAGCTACCAATATTCAGATATTGTTCGTAGGGCTTCAACAAAATACGACATTCCTGAAGATCTCATTTACGCCATTATAAAAACGGAAAGTAGTTTCAATCCTTACGCGGTAAGTTGGGCTAACGCTTATGGACTGATGCAGGTTGTGCCAACAACCGCTGGTAAAGATGTGTTTAAACTGGTCAAAAACAAACCAGGACAACCAAGCCCAGAATATTTATTTAATCCAGAAAACAATATTGATGCCGGGACGGCTTACTTTTATTCTCAAAATCGTTATTTGAAAGATGTTCGCCATCCAACCTCGTTAGAGTACAGCATGATTTCCGCATACAATGGTGGAACTGGTGGTGTTTTGAACACATTTAACCGTTCAGATCGAAAACGCGCGATGAACGATCTAAATTCTTACAACCAAATCAAGTTTATTGGGCGCTCACAAATAAACACCCAAAAGCGGAAGCTCGTAGATACCTAGAAAAGTTACAAATTTCAAAAGGAATTTAACGCCAATCAAACTTTGTAGCAGCACTTGGACAAAAGCACTCGAACAACCACTTTTGAAATTATTTAAAAAGTGGTTGACGAAATGCAGGAAAATCCGTTTAATAGCGCTCCGTTGCCCGGATAGCTCAGTCGGTAGAGCAGAGGATTGAAAATCCTCGTGTCGGTGGTTCGATTCCGCCTCCGGGCACCACGAATTAAAAGTCGTTGGTGCGAAGCACGAATGACAAATTGCAAAGAATATAATGTGCCGACTTAGCTCAGTAGGTAGAGCAACTGACTTGTAATCAGTAGGTCACCAGTTCGATTCCGGTAGTCGGCACCATTCTTTTGCCTCGATAGCTCAGTCGGTAGAGCAGAGGATTGAAAATCCTCGTGTCGGTGGTTCGATTCCGCCTCGAGGCACCACTTTTGGTGCGCTTGCTTAAGCAAGACACAAAACAGGATAGTTCCTCCTTAGCTCAGTTGGTAGAGCGACGGACTGTTAATCCGCAGGTCGCTGGTTCGAGCCCAGCAGGAGGAGCCACTTTCTAGAGTTTCATCTCGATGAGATTCTGAAAAATGAAGAGTTTATCTCTTCTAAAAAAGCATTATTGCTTAAAAGAATATAGTGTGCCGACTTAGCTCAGTAGGTAGAGCAACTGACTTGTAATCAGTAGGTCACCAGTTCGATTCCGGTAGTCGGCACCATTCTTTTGCCTCGATAGCTCAGTCGGTAGAGCAGAGGATTGAAAATCCTCGTGTCGGTGGTTCGATTCCGCCTCGAGGCACCATTTTGGTGCATTTGCTTGATTTTAAATAATCGGCAAGACACAAACAGAATAGTTCCTCCTTAGCTCAGTTGGTAGAGCGACGGACTGTTAATCCGCAGGTCGCTGGTTCGAGCCCAGCAGGAGGAGCCACATTAGAAAGCCAAGTCTTAGGACTTGGCTTTTTTCTTTTCAGCTGCTTTCTACTTCCCTACTCATTCCGCCCAATACTCAGATTCAATATCCACTCTTATCCCGTTACTTACACTTATTTCACGATAAAAATTTAGGCTAAATCATAATTTCACCGGTTCAACGCCAACACCCCTATACAAAGATCACCAGAAGAATTTATTATTAGCCTCTTTAAATATACAGTATGACGTTTCTATTATTGTGAGCCTACTATGAAACTAAAAACTCAAGCTTATTTCTTATCTGCAATCATATTGACTGCTCTACTTGCTCTGACGGCATCAGGACTTTGGACTCTTCGAGTTGCAAGCAATCTTGATAACAAAGCTCGAGTAACAGAACTATTTAAAAGTGCTTACAGCATTCTGACCGAAGTGGAAAAAATGGCCATCGAGGGCAAAATGTCAGAAAGCGAAGCTAAGGCCCTGGCAACTCGACTATTGAGAAATAATCGCTATAAAGATAACGAATATGTTTATGTTGCCGATGAAAATATGATGTTTATTGCCGCGCCACTTGATCCTCAACTACACGGCACAAGCTTTCATGATTTCCGTGATGGAAATGGTAATAGCGTCGGTCAATTGATAGTCGATGTATTGGGCCATAGAACAGGTCAAATCGTTGAGTACACTTGGACGCAGCAGTTACCAGACGGCACGATTGAAGAAAAGCACTCTATCGCAGAGAAGACGCCTCATTGGGGCTGGGTTGTTGGTACGGGTATTGGCTTTAATGAGGTAAACGCTCGCTTTTGGTCAACTGCGCAGTGGCAACTCGCATTATGTTTGGCTATCGCAGGGGCAATTTTGGGTGGTTTGATCATCTCTATTCGCAAAATGCTCAACCTCCTTGGCGGTGAACCAAATGACGTACGAAAAGCGGTACAAGCCGTAGCGCAAGGCAACATTCAAATCAAATTTGATACCGTTGCACCAAAGGGCAGCATCTACGACGCTGTACAGGATATGAGTCAATCTCTGGCTAAAATGGTCACTAACTTAGAAAGCTCAATGCATGATCTTCGCTCTGAACTGTCAGCGGTAGAATCGCGATCCAATTCGATTGCAGAGCTAACCATGTCTCAACAACAATCCACTGCAATGATCGCAACAGCAATGACAGAAATGGCATCTTCTGCAAATCACGTTGCTACCTCTGCAAGTGATACTGCAAACAATACCGACGAAGCTGACAAGCAGAGCCAACACACACAATCTCTCATTCACAGCACCGTTGACAATATTCAGGGTCTAGCAACGCAACTTAATACGGCCAGCCAAGCGGTTGCAGATCTGGATCAAGACGTAAACAGCATCGTTAAGGTTCTTGATGTGATCGGCGACATTGCCGAACAAACGAACCTCTTAGCGCTAAACGCAGCAATCGAGGCTGCACGAGCGGGCGAACAAGGCCGTGGATTTGCTGTTGTCGCTGATGAGGTACGTAACCTCGCAGGCCGCACACAAGACAGTACAAAAGAAATCCAGCTAATGATTGCCAATCTGCAAGACGGTTCACGTAATGCGATTCAGACCATGGAGATCTGTGCAGAGACGAGTGAAAGCACGGTGACAGAATCTATGAATGCGTCAGAGGCGCTTCAGCAAATTGTTACTGCACTTGAGTCTATATCTGAAATGAGTCAACAAATTGCAACCGCAGCAGCAGAACAAACACAAGTAAGTGATGACATTGCACATCGTATTAACTTAATCGAAGAGAGTGGTTGTCAATTAAACTTGGTTGTAAATGAGAGTCAAACAAGCACACAAACCCTATCCGCTTTAGCAAATGAACTGGAAGGCTGGGTGAAGAAGTTCTCAGTAAAGAGCTAGTTTAATCCCATTTAGTTAGACAAGAGCACGTTTTAGGACGTGCTCTTTTCATTTTAGACACCATTAACCGTATTAGGATTTATCATTCTGGTGTGCCAAAAAGCTTAAAATATGGTGTGCGACCACATTAAAATGCATAAAAACACCCCACTCCGAGCACAATTTCATCAAACGATATTTTATTTTAAATTTATTGTTGACCTAGAGACCAAAAAGCCTTTTAATACACCTCGTCGCCCGGATAGCTCAGTCGGTAGAGCAGAGGATTGAAAATCCTCGTGTCGGTGGTTCGATTCCGCCTCCGGGCACCACAATTTCTAGTTGTTGGTGCTTAGCACGAACGACAATAAAGAATACAATGTGCCGACTTAGCTCAGTAGGTAGAGCAACTGACTTGTAATCAGTAGGTCACCAGTTCGATTCCGGTAGTCGGCACCATTTATTCAGTGCGCTTGATTAGTTTTAAACTACTTTTAAGAAAGCACAAACAGGATAGTTCCTCCTTAGCTCAGTTGGTAGAGCGACGGACTGTTAATCCGCAGGTCGCTGGTTCGAGCCCAGCAGGAGGAGCCACTTTTAATTGATAAGATAAGATCTTATTGATTCGGCGCCGACTTAGCTCAGTAGGTAGAGCAACTGACTTGTAATCAGTAGGTCACCAGTTCGATTCCGGTAGTCGGCACCATTTATTCAGTGCACTTGATTAGTTTTAAGCTATTTTTAAGAAAGCACAAACAGGATAGTTCCTCCTTAGCTCAGTTGGTAGAGCGACGGACTGTTAATCCGCAGGTCGCTGGTTCGAGCCCAGCAGGAGGAGCCACTTTCGAAAAGCCGTATCATTTGATGCGGCTTTTTTCGTTCTAAAAGAACTTACCTTTATCACTTTTCACAAAATCCGCAATCCAAGCAACTCTAATATGAGAGAAGCCAGACAGACTGACATCTCGCTCCCTCTTATCTTTTAATGGGTTATAGCTATTAATGGGTTATAGCTATGGGGCATAAAAGCACTAATTTATCCCACCGAGACAAACATATTTAGTCTCTAAATATTCGTCCATCCCTTGCTTGGCACCCTCACGCCCTATACCTGACTCTTTGATACCACCAAAGGGAGCAACTTCCGTAGAAATGATCCCCTCATTAACACCAACCATGCCATAGTCTAGACATTCACTGAATTTGATAATTCGTTTCAAGCTATCTGTATAGAAGTAGCATGCTAACCCATACTCAGTGTCATTTGCCATTGCGAGAACTTGTTCATCATTCTCAAACGTAATGATGGGCAAGACAGGTCCAAATAACTCCTGCTGAACAATCGCCATGCCTTGCTCGATATTGTCGAGTAAAACAGGCTCCATAAAGCGCCCAGGTAGCTTTTGAGGCTGGTTAATGATGACAGCCCCCTCTTGCACTGCCTGATCGATATTTGCCTCCAGGCGATGCTTAGCCGCCATCGTGATAACCGGACCAAGTGTGATTGTTGGTTCCCGCCCATTACCAACCTGCAATGCAGATACTTTATCTAATAGGACTGCAACAAATTCATCTTTGATGCTCTCGTGTACATATAATCTGTTGGTGCATACACACGTTTGTCCTGCATTGCGAAATTTAGATGCAATCAATCCATTTATGGCACTTTCTATATCTGCATCATCAAAGACAATAAAAGGGGCATTTCCGCCAAGCTCCATAGAAACGGCTTTTACGCTATCACTCGCTTGCTTCAATAAGATTTTCCCAACACGTGTAGAGCCAGTGAAAGATATCTTCTTGATTCTTGGATCGGTACTCAGCAGCTGCCCAAATTCCGCAGCTTGCTCAGAAATAACTAGAGACAATAACGCTTTAGGAATACCAGCTTGATGCGCTAAATCCACAACAGCAATAGCCGTTAGCGGTGTTAGCTCTGATGGTTTTACGATCATTCCGCAGCCAGCAGCAAGAGCAGGCGCCGCTTTTCTAGTGATCATTGCAATAGGAAAGTTCCATGGTGTAATCGCCGCACACACACCTACAGGCTGTTTAATGGTAGACAAACGCCTATCCATAGATGGAGCTGGAATAACCTCTCCATAAGCGCGCTTGGCCTCCTCTGCGAACCATTCAACAAAGGATGCACCATACGCGACCTCTCCACGGCTTTCTGCGAGAGGTTTCCCTTGCTCTAAGGTGATAATAGTGGCGATATCGTCAGCGTGCTCTACAAGCAGCTGAAACCAGCTTTTGAGTATCAGAGATCGTTCTTTCGCTGCCAACTTTGACCAGTCTTGTTGTGCTATTCTGCACTGTTCAATCTGTTCATCCAGCTCCATGAGCAAACTAGGCTTTAAGCGAAGTAACTCCTCCTCTGTCGCAGGGTTAATGACAGCGATTCCCTCTGGTGAAGATAGGCTTTCAAATAAACTTTTTAGTTTTTCACTACGTAATAGCTGAATCATTAGTTTGCACTCCAAGACTGACTCTTCTTAGATTAGCCCTCACACCCAATCAGAGTAAAGCAAACATAGTTTACTGATGTGTGTCATCAATTTATCTAAGCTGTACTTTTCTGAAATAACATCTTTAGACCGTTTCCAAAGGTCTCGCATGGTTGCAAGGAGGTACGTTTAGGTTGTGTTTCAACTAATGGCAGGAGGTGTTGTAGATTAAAGGCTGACGAAGCTTACTAGCCGAATACCCAACTTTAATACATATGAAAAGACTTCAACATTTCTGCTGATACCAATCTAAGTAAAAATATGATCTAATTGATGCGATTACTTTTTCGTAAAAACGGATGCTATGGACAGCCTCGATAACATTGACTTTAAAAAGCTTGCTAGCCAACAAAAATCTATCCAAATGAAGATGCGATTACTTGCGTTGGCCCACTTTAAAGATGGTCACTCTCGCACCCAAATTGCCAAGTTCCTTAAAGTCAGCAGAACTAGTGTCAACAAATGGGTACAAACGTTCCTTGAGGATGGCCTTGATGGGTTGCAAGAAAACCAAGAACGGGTCGGCCTGCTTTCCTTAATCCTCAACAACGTGAGCAATTAAGCCTATACATAAAGAATCGAGCAGAGGATTCATCTGGGGCAGGTTAACTGGCGCTGACATCCATACCTATATCGCCGAAGAGTTTGGTAAGTACTACCATCCAGATTCCATTTATTATTTGCTCAATCATATGGGCTTTTCTTGGATAACTTCCCGCTCCAAACACCCTAAACAATCCCAACAAATCCAAGACGATTTTAAAAATTCAAAATCGAAACGATCCTAAGATCCCAGGCCATATGGGACTTGAGAGCGTTGATGTCTGGTTTCAAGATGAAGCGAGATTTGGCCAGCAAAATACGACAACTCGACTTTGGGCTGAACGTGGTTCAAGGCCGAGAGCGGTAAAACAACAGCAATTTGAGTATGCTTATTTGTTTGGCTCAGTATACCCCACTAGAGGGATCGGAGAAGCAATGGTTGTTCCTTGGGTTAACAAAGAGATTATGGTTGAGCACCTTAAGCAGATCTCCGCAGTCACCGAAAAAGGACGTCATGCCGTCGTCATTATGGATGGCGCAGGATGGCACACCGAAGATATTGCCGATGAATTTCAGAACATCAGTGTCATCAAACTCCCACCCTATTCTCCAGAGCTAAACCCCATAGAACAAGTATGGAGTTGGTTGAGACAACACTATCTTGCCAATCAGTCTTTTTCGGATTACGAAGATATCGTCTCTAAAGTGTGTAGTGCTTGGAATAGTTTTTTGGAGTGCTCCACCAGAGTCTCCAAGATGTGTTCGAGAAGATGGATAGACCTGACCAGTTAATTTTCCAGATTGGTATGAGATCTAAATAAATAACGGAGTAGCCTGACTTACGCTCAAGCAAGACTCGTTGGTCAAAGACCAAGTTTATGCATATGCGAAAAAGCCCCAACATTGCTGCTAGGGCTTCGTCGCTTGCGTTCAAGCGGGACTCGTTGGTCGAGGACCAAGTTTGTACATATACGAAAAAGCCCCAGCATTTCTGCTAGGGCTTTGTCTGAATAAATGGCGGAGCGGACGGGACTCGAACCCGCGACCCCCGGCGTGACAGGCCGGTATTCTAACCAACTGAACTACCGCTCCGCACTGGTTAGACCTAAAGTCTAAATAAGAACCTGGCAATGTCCTACTCTCACATGGGGAAGCCCCACACTACCATCGGCGCTACTTCGTTTCACTTCTGAGTTCGGAATGGAAATCAGGTGGGTCCAAAGTGCTATGGTCGCCAAGTAAAATTCTGTTTGTGAATGGTGCTGATACCCAGAATCGAACTGCCAACCAAATGCGCCGACTGAGCCATATCAGCATCAAATGTCCTTTTCGGACCAAATCCCGTGCTATTGACCGGATTTCTTAATTAAAGCCTGGCGATGTCCTACTCTCACATGGGGAAACCCCACACTACCATCGGCGCTATTTCGTTTCACTTCTGAGTTCGGAATGGAAGTCAGGTGGGTCCAAAATGCTATGGTCGCCAAGCAAATTCTGTCTTTTACTTTCACTTTTTAAAAGTGAAAACAAAAGTTTGAAAAGCTGTTTTGTGTTCTCTACACAATCAAGTCTTGTTCTTGCTTTGAGTCCATCAAAACCCTTTGGGTGTTGTATGGTTAAGCCTCACGGGCAATTAGTATCAGTTAGCTCAATGCCTCACAGCACTTACACACCTGACCTATCAACGTCGTAGTCTCCGACAACCCTTTAGGATACTTAAAGTATCAGGGAGAACTCATCTCAAGGCTCGCTTCCCGCTTAGATGCTTTCAGCGGTTATCGATTCCGAACTTAGCTACCGGGCAATGCGTCTGGCGACACAACCCGAACACCAGAGGTTCGTCCACTCCGGTCCTCTCGTACTAGGAGCAGCCCCTTTCAATTCTCCAACGCCCACGGCAGATAGGGACCGAACTGTCTCACGACGTTCTAAACCCAGCTCGCGTACCACTTTAAATGGCGAACAGCCATACCCTTGGGACCGACTTCAGCCCCAGGATGTGATGAGCCGACATCGAGGTGCCAAACACCGCCGTCGATATGAACTCTTGGGCGGTATCAGCCTGTTATCCCCGGAGTACCTTTTATCCGTTGAGCGATGGCCCTTCCATTCAGAACCACCGGATCACTATGACCTGCTTTCGCACCTGCTCGAATTGTCATTCTCGCAGTCAAGCGGGCTTATGCCATTGCACTAACCTCACGATGTCCAACCGTGATTAGCCCACCTTCGTGCTCCTCCGTTACTCTTTGGGAGGAGACCGCCCCAGTCAAACTACCCACCAGGCACTGTCCGCAACCCCGATAAGGGGTCGACGTTAGAACATCAACACTACAAGGGTGGTATTTCAAGGACGGCTCCACAGATACTAGCGTACCTGCTTCAAAGCCTCCCACCTATCCTACACATGTAGGGTCAATGTTCAGTGCCAAGCTGTAGTAAAGGTTCACGGGGTCTTTCCGTCTAGCCGCGGGTACACTGCATCTTCACAGCGATTTCAATTTCACTGAGTCTCGGGTGGAGACAGCGTGGCCATCATTACGCCATTCGTGCAGGTCGGAACTTACCCGACAAGGAATTTCGCTACCTTAGGACCGTTATAGTTACGGCCGCCGTTTACCGGGGCTTCGATCAAGAGCTTCGACCGAAGTCTAACCCCATCAATTAACGCTTCCGGCACCGGGCAGGCGTCACACCGTATACGTCATCTTACGATTTTGCACAGTGCTGTGTTTTAATAAACAGTTGCAGCCACCTGGTATCTGCGACTCTCGTCAGCTCCATCCGCAAGGGACTTCACCATCAAGAGCGTACGCTTCTCCCGAAGTTACGGTACCATTTTGCCTAGTTCCTTCCCCGAGTTCTCTCAAGCGCCTTGGTATTCTCTACCCGACCACCTGTGTCGGTTTGGGGTACGATTCCTTACAATCTGAAGCTTAGAGGCTTTTCCTGGAAGCATGGCATCAATGACTTCACTACCGTAGTAGCTCGACGTCGTGTCTCAGCCTTAGAAAGAGCCGGATTTACCTAACTCTTAAGCCTACGCACTTGAACCTGGACAACCGTCGCCAGGCCCACCTAGCCTTCTCCGTCCCCCCATCGCAATTGTAAGAAGTACGGGAATATTAACCCGTTTCCCATCGACTACGCCTTTCGGCCTCGCCTTAGGGGTCGACTTACCCTGCCCCGATTAACGTTGGACAGGAACCCTTGGTCTTCCGGCGAGGAGGTTTTTCACCCCCTTTATCGTTACTCATGTCAGCATTCGCACTTCTGATACCTCCAGCATGCTTTACAACACACCTTCAACGGCTTACAGAACGCTCCCCTACCCAATGAAGTAAACTTCATTGCCGCAGCTTCGGTTTATTACTTAGCCCCGTTACATCTTCCGCGCAGGCCGACTCGACCAGTGAGCTATTACGCTTTCTTTAAATGATGGCTGCTTCTAAGCCAACATCCTGGCTGTCTGAGCCTTCCACATCGTTTCCCACTTAGTAATAATTTGGGACCTTAGCTGGCGGTCTGGGTTGTTTCCTCTCCACGACGGACGTTAGCACCCGCCGTGTGTCTCCCGGATAGTACTTACTGGTATTCGGAGTTTGCAAAGGGTTGGTAAGTCGGGATGACCCCTAGCCTTAACAGTGCTCTACCCCAGTAGTATTCGTCCGAGGCGCTACCTAAATAGCTTTCGGGAGAACCAGCTATCTCCAGGTTTGATTGGCCTTTCACCCTAGCCACAAGTCATCCGCTAATTTTTCAACATTAGTCGGTTCGGTCCTCCAATTGATGTTACTCAATCTTCAACCTGCCCATGGCTAGATCACCTGGTTTCGGGTCTATATCCAGAGACTGAACGCCCAGTTAAGACTCGGTTTCCTACGGCTCCCCTAGATGGTTAACCTTGCCACTGAATATAAGTCGCTGACCCATTATACAAAAGGTACGCAGTCACAGGACGTAATGCCTGCTCCTACTGCTTGTACGTACACGGTTTCAGGTTCTATTTCACTCCCCTCACAGGGGTTCTTTTCGCCTTTCCCTCACGGTACTGGTTCACTATCGGTCAGTCAGTAGTATTTAGCCTTGGAGGATGGTCCCCCCATATTCAGACAGGATATCACGTGTCCCGCCCTACTCGATTTCACTGAATGTGCGTTGTCGACTACGGGGCTATCACCCTGTATCGCCGGACTTTCCAGACCGTTCGTCTAACGCATATAAAGCTTAAGGGCTAGTCCAATTTCGCTCGCCGCTACTTTCGGAATCTCGGTTGATTTCTTTTCCTCGGGGTACTTAGATGTTTCAGTTCCCCCGGTTCGCCTCATTAACCTATGAATTCAGTTAATGATACTAGCTTATGCTAGTGGGTTTCCCCATTCAGAAATCCCAGACTCAAATGGTTGTTACTACCTAATCTGGGCTTATCGCAAGTTACTACGTCTTTCATCGCCTCTGACTGCCAAGGCATCCACCGTGTACGCTTAGTCACTTAACCATACAACCCCAAAGAGTTTCAGAAGAAATCTTGAGTTTGTTGTTTAAACAACCAAAGTTGCTATCTCATTATTTGAATGAGCGAGATAGCTATCGATTTTGCCGGACTCAAATATGTTTTGCTTTCGCAAAACCCAAGAACACTTGAATGTGTTTTTGTGTATTCATCGAAATGAATACTTTGAGAACTTTACAAACAAACGCTTATCTATTTAAGACAAGATTTGTTTTGTCAGCTTTCCAAATTGTTAAAGAGCAATAATAGCTCGAAGCTTTCGCTTCAAAACCATCAATCTGTGTGGACACTCATCGAGACTCATTTGTCTTCACTTTTAAAAAGTGAAAGCAAACTATCCGTTTCGTATAAGGAGGTGATCCAGCGCCAGGTTCCCCTAGCGCTACCTTGTTACGACTTCACCCCAGTCATGAACCACAAAGTGGTAAGCGTCCTCCCCGAAAGGTTAAACTACCTACTTCTTTTGCAGCCCACTCCCATGGTGTGACGGGCGGTGTGTACAAGGCCGGGAACGTATTCACCGTGGCATTCTGATCCACGATTACTAGCGATTCCGACTTCATGGAGTCGAGTTGCAGACTCAATCCGGACTACGACGCACTTTTGGGATTCGCTCACTTTCGCAAGTTGGCTGCCCTCTGTATGCGCCATTGTAGCACGTGTGTAGCCCTACTCGTAAGGGCCATGATGACTTGACGTCGTCCCCACCTTCCTCCGGTTTATCACCGGCAGTCTCCCTGGAGTTCCCGACATTACTCGCTGGCAAACAAGGATAAGGGTTGCGCTCGTTGCGGGACTTAACCCAACATTTCACAACACGAGCTGACGACAGCCATGCAGCACCTGTCTCAGAGTTCCCGAAGGCACACCTGTATCTCTACTGGCTTCTCTGGATGTCAAGAGTAGGTAAGGTTCTTCGCGTTGCATCGAATTAAACCACATGCTCCACCGCTTGTGCGGGCCCCCGTCAATTCATTTGAGTTTTAATCTTGCGACCGTACTCCCCAGGCGGTCTACTTAACGCGTTAGCTCCGAAAGCCACGGCTCAAGGCCACAACCTCCAAGTAGACATCGTTTACGGCGTGGACTACCAGGGTATCTAATCCTGTTTGCTCCCCACGCTTTCGCATCTGAGTGTCAGTATCTGTCCAGGGGGCCGCCTTCGCCACCGGTATTCCTTCAGATCTCTACGCATTTCACCGCTACACCTGAAATTCTACCCCCCTCTACAGTACTCTAGTCTGCCAGTTTCAAATGCAATTCCGAGGTTGAGCCCCGGGCTTTCACATCTGACTTAACAAACCACCTGCATGCGCTTTACGCCCAGTAATTCCGATTAACGCTCGCACCCTCCGTATTACCGCGGCTGCTGGCACGGAGTTAGCCGGTGCTTCTTCTGTAGGTAACGTCAAATCCATACGCTATTAACGCATGAACGCTTCCTCCCTACTGAAAGTGCTTTACAACCCAGAGGCGCTTCTTCACACGCGGCATGGCTGCATCAGGCTTGCGCCCATTGTGCAATATTCCCCACTGCTGCCTCCCGTAGGAGTCTGGACCGTGTCTCAGTTCCAGTGTGGCTGATCATCCTCTCAGACCAGCTAGGGATCGTCGCCTTGGTGAGCCCTTACCTCACCAACTAGCTAATCCCACCTAGGCATATCCTGACGCGAGAGGCCCGAGGTCCCCTCTTTGGCCCGTAGGCATCATGCGGTATTAGCCATCGTTTCCAATGGTTATCCCCACATCAGGGCAATTTCCTAGGCATTACTCACCCGTCCGCCGCTCGCCGCCCAACAAATCCTCCGAAGATTCAATGTTGTCGCTGCCGCTCGACTTGCATGTGTTAGGCCTGCCGCCAGCGTTCAATCTGAGCCATGATCAAACTCTTCAATTTAAGATTTTGTTCGGCTCAATGAATACTGACTTCAAAACTGCTCTTACTCGAAAGTAAGAAGTAATTTTAAAGCTATTATCGTTCCAACAGAACGATAATGAATTGACTGTGCCAAGTCTTTCGACTCGTTTGGTCACTCAGTTCATTGAAACCTAATTTTGATACCGCTTTCCGTTAAGAAAAGAAATATCTAATTGGATTATCATCAACGAGTGCCCACACAGATTGATAGGTTCTTATTTTTAAAGAGCTTGCTTTGATTGAAAACTTTCTCTCAAAGCGGAGGTGCATTCTAACGAGATGATTGAGAGTAGCAAGTACTTTTTCAATTTATTTTCTCAGAAGCTTTTTACCTCTCCGACATTGCTGAAGCCTTATCGCGTCTGCTGTGTCGGTGGATGCGCATTATAGGGAGTTACTTTTCTTTGGCAATACTAAATATGCATTTTTTCCAAAAAGCATCAACCGAACACTTTGTATCCAACAAGAAGAAAAGAGCAAAATAACACTCAGGGTTTACACAGATTATTCACAAAAATCTGTGGATAACTATTCGTCACTATCAAAGAAATACGATATTCGAGAGCGTGGATTAATATACTCTTTTACTTTATCTGGGAGTTTCGACGGATGAATCGCCTTAACTATCTTAATATCTTTGGATGCAAGCTCAATAATCGGTGCTTGAGTGCGCGGTACCGTCGGGTCGTACACCAATACATTGGGATATAACAAATGGGAGTCGTTTACCGAGATCACCAAGCCAATCATGTTATTTGAAAGTTGAACCACCGTTCCAGGCGGGAATACCCCCATAAACTTGATTAAAATATTGAGGTTTTCTTCTTTATATAGATGTTTGCAATTCTTATAGAGATGAGAGAGCGCGGTGTAAGGAATTTTCTGTTCCGCGACAACTGGCGTATGGCACAAGTTGTCAAATGCATTAGCAACCATGATCACCTGAGTCAATTCACAGATCGCATCTCCTTTTAATCCCTCTGGATAACCTGAACCATCATTTAACTCGTGATGCTGAGCAATAACGGTTTTTGCACTATCCGGAAAGCAGTCAATCTCATGAGCGATGTCTAAGCCATACTTTGTATGTAACTTGAGGTAGTTACTTTCAGGTTCGGTCAATGGCTGTTGTTTTCTCAATATCGCAGTGGGAATCTTAATTTTCCCCATATCATGAAATAGCGCAGCAAAAGACAGAGCTTTCAGCTTCTCAGCTGAATAGCCTTTTGCTCTGCCAATCATCATAGCGATGACCGCAACATTAAGAGAATGAAAGTAAACATCTTCAAATTCATTCTTACCATTCATAAGGTGCAGCGTGACATTGTCGTCAGACATTAACTTATCAACGATGTCATCGATTAACTGCTTAGCTTCATCTACGGCATCAATAGGACGATTACGTATTTTCATCATCACCGCTCGCATACGTGCAAGCGAGCGCTCAAACTCTTTTTCACACTTAATCACACGACGACGATAAGCATTGAGCTTTTCAATACGACTTTGTTTTTCTTGCCATAGCTTTTGAGCTTCTAGATCGAGCGATTCATCTGTAGAAACATCTTCCTGTGGTTGGTTTACAGGTAAAGGCGATGCGTGACTTTGCTCTGGGTTAAAGTAGACAAACTTAATGCCAAGATGACGGATCATTTCTACTTGCTGATGATCTTTAATTTTAAAGCTATTCAGTAAGAAAGGATGATCATTCCATTTTAGAGGAAGGCGAATATGTAAGCCGGGTTGTATCCGGTCCACTGTCAGTTTTAATGAAGCCACTGTATTAACAAGATTCTCGTTATAATTCTCAGCTCAGAATGTTAGTGAATTCATTAAACTAAATCATCTACTGGAAGACGATTAATGCTCTCTGTGCTTCCTATCAAAGAACCAAAAAATTAGGCCACAAAACTTGTGGCCTAGAATGCGCAGTATTTAACGAGAAGAGCAATAAAAGAGATGAAACATACTCTTGGCTATTTCAACTCATCCAATTCCTCATTATTGCTCTTTTGCCTGTGTAAACCCACCGTACAAATCCAAACGCCTGTGACGTAAATTTGTGACAGAACCCTCAGTGTTCAGTTGTTTTAACTTGGTTAAGTCGACATCGGCAAAAATGATCATTTCTGTATTCGCATTTGCTTCTGTTAACGTTGCATCATGCGGAAAGTAAATGTCAGATGGAGAAAATACTGCTGACTGCGCATATTGAATATCTACATTGTCCACCCGTGGCAAATTACCAACACTTCCACCAATCGCGACATAACACTCATTCTCTATCGCTCGAGCTTGAGAACAAAGACGGACGCGTTGATAACCATTTTTCGTGTCCGTCCAAAAAGGAACAAAGATGATCTGAACGTCTTGCTCCGCCATCATTCGACCGAGCTCTGGGAACTCACTGTCATAGCAGATCAAAATACCGATTTTACCTGCGTCCGTTTCAAAGACTTGTACTTGATTACCACCATCAATCACCCAGTCTTTTTCTTCATGCGGTGTAATATGGATTTTATACTGAGCATTAATTTGACCATCTCTCTGTAATAGATAAGCAACATTAAATAGCTTCCCATCTTCAATTACGGGCATACTTCCGGCAACAATATTGATGTTGTAGGTCACAGCCATCTGAGAAAAGCGTCGTTTTATCTCGTCACTAAAACTCGCCAAAAAGCGAATTGCTTCTACTGAGTTTTGGTCTTTTTGCAGTCCCATAAGTGGCGCATTAAAAAATTCAGGGAACAAGGCAAAGTCCGCTTTGTAATTGGCGAGCGATGATATAAAAAACTCGGCCTGCTCTAGAAGATCGTCCAAATCATTCATGGCTCGCATTTGCCATTGGACAACGCCAATACGAACGAGGGTCTTTTCGACATCATGGATTGATTCGATATCTTCTTCATAAAAGAAATTATCCCACTCCAATAAGGTGGCATAACCTTTTGATGCATCGTCCTCTGGCAGGTATCCACGCATGATACGTTTGACATCAAAGCCATTCGCTAATTGAAAAGAGAGAATAGGATCATGCAGTTCACGGCGTTTTACTTTATCGATGTAATCAGCGACGGAAAACTCGTCAGAATATTTGTGGTAATTGGGAATACGTCCACCAGCTAAAATTGCTTTGAAGTTTTTACTTCGGCACAACTCTTTACGTGCATCATAAAGCCGTCGCCCTAAACGAAGCCCTCGATAATCAGGGTGAACAAACACATCAAGTCCGTACATTGCATCGCCCGTCACTTGGTTCTGAATAACGTTGTTTTCCGTGATGATGTCTGTATATAAATGAGGAAGCGAAAAACGGTTGTAATCAACTTTTATCGTCAGTGCCGCGCCCACAATTTTCCCATTGTCTTCAATGCAAATCTGCCCGTCTGGAAACTGGTGAATCAGGTCCATAATCGTCATTCGAGGCCAAGAACCTCCAACATCGTGAAATACAAGATCCATTAATTCGGCAAGCTCTGAGTAATCTACCGCTTCAATCGTTCGTAGAGAGAGTTTGGGCGTGTTGCTGTCCATTTTAGATATTCCATTATTCATTCAGTAGTGCATGAACGAGAATGTCACAAAAGGAAGAAATCAGATATATAAGATCATCACATATATGAATTTATAGTGTGACGGCTCACCACTAAACATTTCAAAATTCTTCATTTAATGCCAAATATCAGATAAAACACAAAAACGAAAGAAAATGAAAGAAATAGTGGATATGTCATGCATAAAAAATTTACTCTTTATTGATAGTAGCCTCTGTTGCTACAACAGCAACCGCATCTGAAAACACATCTCAATACTGGCAAAACTATTTAGCGAGCAGAAACGCCAATAGCGATCTCATTGATGTTAACAAATACGAGCTAGATGGATTGATTCCACCTAATTTTTCGTATGCAGGCTACCAGACAGGGGCTACCCCCTTACCTCAAAATATTGACCCTAGCTATAAGGTATTCAACATACTCGATTTTGGGGCCATTGCTAACGACAACGTAAGCGATAAACCTGCTTTTCAACGTATGGCAAAAGCCGTTTCAGAGTATGTCAAAAACGGGACAAATGGCGCGGTCTTTTATGTTCCAAAAGGACGTTACATAATCAATTCAGACTCTGACAATCAACTAATTGATAAAAAAGACAAACAACAAATCACTCACCATCAAACCATCCGAATTATTGGCAGCAACATCGTAATAAAGGGCGATGGTACAGACAAAACCATTCTTGTCATGAAAGATCATTTATTTCCAGAATCAGAAAGTAAGATGTGGTCAACGCCTTACCTAGTTCAAGTTGGAGGGGATAAATCTAAATTTAAAACCGCCACTACGACAAAGGTAGTGAAAGACGCAATTCGAGGCAGTAGTTTTGATGTATATGTGGCCGATGCAAGTACTTTTAATGTTGGAGACTATGTTGAACTTGAGGGCAACATTTCTAATCAGGAACGAATAAAAGAAGCGATTGAACCTTATAAATTTGAACGAAACAAACAAGGAAAACCACTTTGGGCCGCTCTTGCAGCCAATCTACGCAAACTCGAAAAGCACCGGATTATCGCGATCAATGACAATCGAATGACCTTTGATGTACCTATTGCCCATAACATCATCGCTCAAGACACATGGACCGTATCAAAAATAAACCCTGCGGCTAATATTGGTATCCAAGATTTAAGTTTTGAGGGTGCTTGGAATGGCGATTTTATCCATCACAAAAATGCTATTCACGACAGTGGGTATAGTTTTCTCCGATTATCGCTTGCTGTAGATAGCTGGATTAAAACGTGAAAATCACGAACTTTAGCCAAGGGATACAGGTAGCTAACTCATTCAACACCACGGTGCAAGACATTACCTTAACAGGTAACCCAGGTCATTTAGCGCTGTCCATTTTATACGGAAACCACAACCTAATTAAGGATGTGAATGATTCGGCTCATACATGGCATGCTCCAGGTTTATCAAAGTTTTCTACCCACAATGTCATTTTGCGTAGCCAATATTCGCCAAAGATGGGGCTAGATTTGCATGGTGCTCAATCTATGGATAATTTATTTGACAATGTGAGAGGCGGATTTGTAAAAGGACATTGGGGAGCCGCTGTGCAGAACCAACCAAATCACCTGAAAGGCTTATATCTGTGGAATGCTGAAAACTTAGGGGAGTCGAACAAAGATCTCTACTTTATGTCCAGTGATGGCAAATACGGCAAATTAATCATGCCGCACTTAATTGGTTTACATGGCAATCCATTACAGGTGCAATCCCAGCGAGAATACATGCTGGCTGCAACGCAAAAGCAATGGGCTGAATACAAACACTTACCAGCGCCAAACGTTGCCCAAGCATATATCGAATCAAACGGTAAGCGAGTGTTTCCAGAATCACTGTATGAAGCGCAACTAGACTACCGACTATCTCTAAAAGAAAAGTAATTATAACGCGTCACAAACAACAAAGCCTCGGGTTGTACCGAGGCTTTGTTCTATCTTATTTCTTCAATTTTATTCGATGAAGAGACCGTGCATTTTCCAATTAGAACAATGCCTGTACACCATCAAATAGCATACTTAGCCCACTAACTAAAAAGAAAATACCTTTCACTGCATTCCAAAGTCTTTTAGGTACTGATTTGTTATACAGCGCTCCAGCACAAAAAAGAGCGCCAATAAGTGAACATAGAATTCCCCACATAAAATCATCTATCACGGGAGTGAAGATCACCGCATCATGTATGCCTTCGGTGATGAATTTATACCCTACTACGCTCACAAAGCCGAGAAGCCCAATAAGTACGATAAATTTAATGAATAGCAGTCTGTTACTTGTCATTTTGTGCTCGACTAAAGGCTACTTCACATTAGCCATCAATATTATTCAATTTGAGTATAAGGAAAGAACAACGAGATTTTATTAGAGCAGATACAACAAAGCCCCGACTTTTGTCGAGGCTTTGTCATTTAAATATGGTACCGGTAGGCGGACTTGAACCGCCACGCCCGAAGGCAACGGATTTTGAAACCAGAATCAATGCGTTACATAGAGAGCATAGCCTTGATTTTAAACGTTTTCAAGTTAATCCGGTTTTCTCTGTTTTTCCTCGATTTGGGGGAGTTTACACCAAATTGCACCAAAAAATACCTCTCTTAACATTGATTGGCGATTTGTGAGATTTCCCCTCATCACTTACTCCCATACCAAACTTTAACTATTCTTCTTATAGTTCTCAGCCTGCTCCAACACGCCCTTGTACACATCATCATTTGCGACAGGCGGGAAGCCGAATTTGTGGAGCAACAATATCAAATCCACTTTCAGTTTGGCTTTAATGTCATCCCGCCCAGCCCAATCAGGGTACTGCGCTACGTCATCAACAATGGTTTTCATCTCTTTTGCAAGATCGAGCATCTTGTCATCGTCATAGGTGAAATCGTACTTCTTGCGCATATGCGTCAAAATATCGAGAAACGCTTTTTCTTCTTGGTCGATACCCAATTCAGCAAACGACCCCATCTCTTTGACCATGTCGAAAATCATATTGGTCATCTCTTGAGAGAACGTCTCGAATTCTTCACCGTTGAGCACATCATTTTCTCGACGCTCGTTGTATTGCTCCACCAGCGACTGGAAACGCTTAGAAAAGTTAATCCCTTGCAGTTGGTTAACCTTTTTAAAGTCACTGATGGCTTTTTCTAGCAGCTTTTGCAGCAGTTGAATCTTGGTATTCGGCAGCTTAATTTTGTTGATTCGCGCCAGATAGTCCTCATCAAAAATATCGATGGCTTCGGCGTGCTCATCACCGATGGTAAAAATCTCTTCAACGCCATCGGCTCGCAATGCTTCCGCCACCAGCTCACGAACCCGCTTATTCATTTGAGCGGTATCAGGCGCATCGCCTTTCGTCAGTTTGAAGATGATAGAACGCACTGCGATATAGAAATGGATCCGATCTCGCTCTTGTTGTGATAATAGCTCACTGCCACAACACACGTCATACGCGGCTTTTAAACGCTTCACCAGCCCCATGAAACGGTTCTCGCCTTTCTTAGTTTGTAAGATGAACTCCGCCGCTTGGTTTAAGCACTCAAGCTGAAGACGCGCCTCACCCGAGTAGTAGCCACTTGCATCAAATTTATGGAACATTTGCCCAAGTAAATCGATATGGTTTTTCACCTCAATAACCGAAAGACGTACATCCTCAAAATTGCTTTCATCCGCTTTAGAGTACATCGCCAACGCTTGGTTCATGCGTGATTTTATACCGATGTAATCCACCACTAAGCCTTTATCCTTACCCTCAAACTTACGGTTCACCCGTGAAATTGTTTGAATCAGATTATGCTTTTGCAATGGCTTATCGATGTAGATCGTATCTAGCTCAGGCACATCAAATCCCGTGAGCCACATGTCCACCACAATGGCAATTTTGAAATTCGATTTCGGGTTTTTGAACTGTTTATCCAAATCCTTGCGATAGTCTTTACTGCCCAAAAGATGGTACATGTCGGCATCATCATCTTTGCCGCGTGTCATCACCATTTGAACCATCGCCAACGGCATGAGTTCTTCTTGTTCTTTCTTGGTTAACGTCACGCCATCAATGGCGAGTTTCTCTTCAAACCATTCAGGGCGAAGCCGTTTTACCTCTTTATAGAACTCATAAGCGATCTCGCGGCTGGCACACACAAACATCGCCTTGCCTTTAATGGTCGAGCCCTCAGACACTCGCTGGTCATAATGTTCAACAAAGTCTTTCGCTAACGCTTCAATGCGATCCGGATCGCCCAAAATCGCATTCATATTGGCAGATGCTTTTTTGCTCTCTTCAATTTGATGCTCACTGGCCCCCGCCTCGGCACACGTTTGGTAGTATTTCTCAACTTCTTCTAGCTTGCTGTTGTCTAGGATGACTTTTGCGGCGCGCCCCTCATAGACAATACGAACCGTGATTTCATCATTCACCGCTTCCGTCATCGTGTAACTGTCGACCGGATTACCGAACACATCTAAGGTTGCATCAATCGGCGTACCCGTAAAACCAACATAAGTCGCGTTCGGCAATGAATCATGCAAATACTTAGCGAAGCCATACGTCTCTTTGACATCGACCGCCACGCCGTTTTGGTATTTCATGATCACCTTTTTATCAAGGTTCACTTGTGAACGGTGCGCTTCATCGGAAATACAAATGATGTTGGTACGCTCGGAAAGTAACTCGATGTCTTCCGTGAACTTATGGATCGTCGTCAGGAACACCCCACCACTTTTGATGCCTTGCAGTTTGTCACGCAAATCTTGACGACTCGTGACAGGCACCACCATTTCGTCACCGATATAGTTAGTCGCATTACAGAACTGCTTAGAAAGCTGATCATCCAAATCATTGCGGTCGGTGATCAACACAATGGTCGGGCTTTCAAAATCAATGCTCTTCATCAACAGGCGAGAAAGGAACTGCATAGTGTAGCTCTTACCACATCCCGTCGCCCCGAAATAGGTCCCCTTACCCGAGCCAATCGGCTTGCGCTCTTGCTTAATGTTGTAATAAAGCTTACGCGCCGCGTAATACTGAGGATAACGGCAACATAACTTAAGCTCTTTCTTTGAGGTATCAGGGAAGAATATGAAGTTTTTCACCACATCGAGCAAACGCGTTTTTTCAAACAACCCGGCAATCATGGTATAGAGGGAATTGATGCCGTCCTTTTCCGTCGATTCATTGCCCGTCACCTTGCGCCATGCATAGAAAAACTCATAAGGTGCAAACAGATTGCCCATTTTGTTGTTCACGCCATCACTGACAATGCAAAGCGCGTTGTAAACAAACAGCTTAGGAATATCACGGCGATAGCGCGTGCAGATTTGCTTCCACGCGTCATGTACGGTGGCCTCTTGCTCACGAACCGCACTTTTGAACTCAAAAACCACCAGCGGTAAGCCGTTCACATACAAAATGCCATCAGGAATTCTTATTTGCTCGTCAACGCCCTCAATCTCTAGCTGATTCACTACCTTGTATATATTGCTGTCAGCATTCTCAAGGTAGCTTACCAAGTCCTCAGCCACCTTTCTCTCATCCTCTACTTGAGGTTGAAACATCGCCGCCAATGAATGCGCCAAGTGTTTGGTGTCTATCAATTCGATATAGAGATCTTTCTTACTGCGGTCTTCGCGCTTAAACAGAAAACCATTCGAAAGCCAATCGCAAAACGTTTTATTACTGTGGTAAAGATCGCTTGCTGGCAAGGTTGAAAGCATACGCACCAACGTATCAACTTCACTCTCGGTGATCCCATCCGCTTGATAACGTTTGGCAAAATAACAGCGCAAGTCATCGAGGATCAGCACTTGTTGCTTTGAGTCTCGCGCAATATCACTCCCCACAACATGCGGGTATCCCTGCTCGCCGAGCAGCTCAATGATGGCTTGTTCTAATTTGGCTTCCGAAAAACTCAGGTTCATGATGTCGGTTCTTTCCTTGCGTATTCTTTTCTTGCAGAACGGGAATTAGAAATATTGAGCGTAATGCTGCTGAAGCAGAGTTAACATGTTGCGTTTACGCTTATAAGTGACCGCTAACTGTGCGACCTGACAATAAAACTCCGCCAACTGGATAGGATGTGCTTTAAGCATGCTTTCCACACGCTTAAGCAGCGCTAACGCTTCGTCGTATGCCGAGTTGTTGGTCTGCTCAATGTAAGCGGCGGCGGCTCGCAGGTAATAATCCAGCGTATTTTCTGGTTTATCATCCACAATATGGTCGGCAAGCGAGATAAGCCCTTGTATCGAGGTTTTATGCCCGGCCACCCAATCACACGCTTTTTCCCAAGCTTGTTGGTCGATATAAAATTGCACCAACGCATCATGCTTTGCTGATATATAACCGTATTGATTCGGCGCTTGGTAGGCATTCATCAAGGTTTGCTCAACGCGAGGCAAGAACGTCTCGTCCTCTATCTCATGTTCGGTTTTGAACTCAGCCAAACGTTGATAAGCTGGGTACGATGGCGAGTCACTAAACAGGCGGTTATTCAAACGCCACGCTTGGCTGATTTCCCCCAGCCCTACATACAATTTTACCTGCATCTCATCACAGCGTTGCTGTTCGTAACCCGTTGCGACTTTTTTGGCTTTCGCTAGCCAGTATTCCGCCTCAAGCGCTTCGTCGTTTTCAATATACAGCGATGTGATTTCCAAGTAATCACTGCAACGGTGCGCAATCTTCTGTTTGATATCTACCACTTCTCGCCAACTCTGCGCGACATCAATCAGAGGCTTCGCCCAACGATGGAAATCCCAAAAGTTATCATCGTTTGGTGTGCCATTGTTTATTGCTTCACAGCAACGGGTTAAAATGCCGGGTTGCTGCGCCAGTTCAATTCAAAGTGCTCTTCAATCGAGGGAAACACATCAAACTCGTAGGAGGTTAAGCGTTCAAACATCCACTCGGCTTTTTGCTCTTCATTCCAAGGCAATTGTTCAAATATGGCGGGCATCTGGGTGTTGATGAGTTCCTCTACTCCGAAGCGTTCTCCGTTAGAGTCATCAATGTGTTCCAATGCGGTATTCAGTCGCTCAACGGTGTAACTAATCAACTTCCATTGCGACTCAATATCCAACACTTGCGCGGCTTCAAACACTAACTTGAGCTGCTCTTCGGCAAAATGGAAGTAGTCCCCCACCTCGCGCCAATCCCAGATATGCTCACGTGGTAATGATTTGGTGACGAGCTTTTTCAATTCCCCGTACGACACCGACTTTTCGCTGAGTGTAATTTTGGTTAAGATCCGTTGCCACGCTTCGTCATCGTTTTCAAGGTAATCGAGTAGCTGATCTAAAATGGCTGCCTCACCTTGCGCCAACAAATACTCACGGATCAACGTACGCTCGTTATCTGCATTGTCTTGAGCGGCCGCGCCATTGATAGAGAGTGCGACCGCGACGGCATGCTTACAAAATGGTTGATACTCCGCCGCAGGGCAGGTGCACTGTGCCATCAAATGTGGCTGAGTTTGCACATGCACGCGATAGGTATCGGTGCCATTCACTTTGGCTGTCACCCCATCGCCCGATATTTTAAGTTGATGTACAGCCTGACTTGCCGCGAGCAATGTTCCTTTCATAAATGTGTCAGGTTTACATAATGCCTGTATTTCAGACACCTTGATTTTGCTTGAAGAATGCATATCCATACCTGCCTATTGATTCCTTGAATCCAACACGCCTACTCAACTTTCTGCTCGACGAGTTTCTTAATGAAAATTGAGTTCATTTACGAGAATTTTAACGCCTGCCCTAGTGCCGTTAAGCGATAACGCTGCGAGCGACTGCGCGGTTTATCCGGTATCGTCATCTCAATTACACCTTGTTCTAATGCAGGTTTAAGATAGCGCTCAGTGAATGATTTTCTGTCTTTTAACGCACACGCTATCTGTAGCTCTTCCCGACTCATCTCTTGAACAATGGCCTGAATCAGCTTATTGACTTGGGGGGTAACATGGTGGCTAACTTGTGGGTCAAGTTCCTCTAAGGCTTGTTTGATCATCGAGAGCATAAACTCAATGAATGGGCTGCTGTCCGTCAACGCCGTACTTTGGTTTATCGCTTGATAGTAAGCATCTTGATGTTGGTGAATAAGGTTTTCTACTGGCAGGTAAGCAAAAAGAGGCTGCCATTCACTTAAAATCAGCGTTTGCCATAGCCGCCCCATCCGCCCATTGCCGTCCGAAAATGGATGAATAAACTCAAACTCATAATGAAAGACTGAGCTTTTAATCAATGGGTGTTCATCGCTGTTGGCTAACCAAGTAAACAAGCTTTGCATTAACGTCGGCACTCGGTCTGCTGGCGGTGCCATGTGGATGACTTGCCCCTCTTTCATGACGCCCACGCCACCAGCGCGATAACGGCCAGCGGTGTCGATTAACCCCATCATTAAGGTGCGATGCGCATTGAGAAAATCAGCATGATTGGTTGAGCGCCATGTCATCAGTTGTTCATACACTGCGATGGCATTTTTGGCTTCTGCGACCTCTTTTACTGGAGCAATAACGCGCTTACCGCCAAGAATGGCGGTGATTTGCGCTTCGCTCAATTCGTTACCCTCAATCGCCAACGTGCCATGAATAGTGCGTACCTGATTGATGCGACGTAAGCGTAAATCGGCGGATTGAGGCTGAGTGATAGAGAGAGCCCCCAGCTTTTCACTGATCGTTGCCACCAAAATTAAAATGCGATTATTGAGGGTAAACGGAGGCGTCATGAATTGCCTACCTCTAATGCGTCTAGCTCGATTTCGCCCGAAAGCAATTTAGGAAGCAAGGTATCGCGTAACTGCTCTAGCTCTTTAGACTGACGTTTCAATGACTCCATCATTAGATAGTTTGTCGTAACTAATTCAGCATACTTCTCTGCCAACTCAATTGGAGGTAGTACAACACCTTTAATAATAAACTCTGACCAGTGACGACGATATTCTTGGAACTCTTGCTTCCCTTGAATTGCATAGTACGTCCAAATTGTCGGTCTAATGCTACCTTTGAGAGGTATAACATTCGAAGATATGTCGAACTTTGAACAAGATAAGTGCGTAATACATGTGTGATCGCCAAAGATGAAAACTGGCTCTTCAGGAGAAGCATCAAAGCCTGCATCATCATTGTGGAAACCAAGTAAAATGCTTGCGCCTTGCTCATAAACAGGAGTTTTACCATACGGTTCAACTTGTTTCTTGGTGTAACGTTTCTTAGGTTTTAAGCGCTCTACGATATCGCCGATCTGAACGGCTTCCCACCCTTCAGGAATCAAACCCAACTCAGACTCAACGAGCTTTTCTGGGAAAAGCGAGGCAGTCGCGGCATCCATCCCTTTTGGTTGCTCGCCATTCATTTTGGCTTTGACTGGGTCGAAATCGACAAACCACGACTTGAAGATGGCTTGTGCCATTTCTTCTAGGGTTTGGTTGGTTTGATTATTGAGGTTGATTTTTGCATCAAACCCTCCAAGCATCTCGGCAACCTTATCTTGAATTGCTTTAGGAGGGATATATATCGGTATTCGCGATAAAATCTTTTGATTGAGCGAGGGCATCGTCGTCCCCTCACAATTTTTGAGCAGCCAAGACTTTACTTGAGGACTTCTCATTACATAGCTGTAATAGTTCGAATTGTATTTATCTGACAAACGCAGATAAATACCATCGGAACCCACAAACCACCCGTTTTCCCTATCTGTGATAAGAGCATTACGTTCAATACCACCTTTACGAGCAAAAACAATATCACCCGTTTTAAGAACAAACTTGGGAAGCCTTGTAGTCACGACTGAATCAACACGAGGGGTTAAGCTTTCAATTTCGATAAAGCCCTCTCGAATTTCTCTAACAGAAATAAGTGGTACTCCCACTTCAGTATATTCATTAGCTTTCAAGGCGGTACCAAAAGGACCAGTTTGCAAAATAGCATCACCAGAAGCAATCAAATCTCCTAAGACCGCATGGGGCCAATTACTTCCCATAACCAAGGGCCTCCAAGTTCTGGCGAATCACCTGATCAAGCTCTTGTGCTTGGTTTAACTGGCTATATAGCGTTTGCGATAATGCCTGCATCTTTTCATCAAACGGAATGCCGTCATCTTCCACTTCTGCGGCACCAACATAGCGCCCCGGTGTTAACACGTAGTCGTTGGCTTTGATCTCATCTAGGGTGGCCGATTTACAGTAACCTGCTTGGTCTTGGTATTGCTCTACCTTGCAATCACCACGCTCGACACGTGCTTTAAGTTCTGCGGCGTCACTGCGCCATGCGTGGTAGGTATCTGCTATCTGTGCGATGTCCTCTTTAGTCAGTTCTTTATGTACACGGCTGGTCATGGTGCCCATATCACGCGCATCAATGAAGAGGGTTTGTTTTTCGCGATTGCGGTAACCTTTTACTTTGTTCTCGGTTTTATCTTTGGTGATAAACCACACACACACTGGAATTTGTGTGGTGTAGAACAGTTGCCCCGGCAGCGCGATCATGCATTCAACGCGGTCGTTCTCGATAAGCTGTTGGCGGATCTCCCCCTCTCCCGAGGTGTTAGAGCTCATCGAGCCGTTCGCCAACACAAAACCTGCTGTGCCTGTTTCACTCAGCTTAGACAGCATGTGCAAGATCCAACCGTAGTTGGCGTTCCCCGTCGGTGGGGTGCGATAGCCCGCAAAGCGCGGATCATCGGTTAGCTCGGCGTCGTTACGCCAATCTTTCAAGTTAAACGGCGGGTTCGCCATGATGTAATCGGCTTTTAGGTCTTTATGCTGGTCGGCAAAAAACGTATCCGCCGGACGCTCACCTAAATTGCCAGACAAACCGCGAATGGCTAAGTTCATCTTCGCCAGTTTATAGGTGGTGGTCGTCAGTTCTTGGCCGTAAATCGCGATGTCTTTTGTACGTCCCTCATGTTGTTTTATAAACTTGAGTGACTGAACAAACATACCGCCCGAGCCACACGCTGGGTCATAAATTTTGCCTTGGTATGGCTCTAACATTTCAGCCAATAGGGTAACGACGGATTTTGGCGTGTAGAACTCGCCGCCCCCCTTACCCTCGGTGGCGGCAAATTTACCTAAAAAGTATTCGTAAACACGACCAACGAGATCTTCTTCACTCATGTCGCATTCGTTGGCTAGCGTGTCGATGTTTTCAATGGTATCGATAAGCGAGGCGAGCTTTTTTACCTCAAGGTTCATACGTGAGAAGTAGTTATCCGGCAAGGCACCGGCAAGGCTTGGGTTGTTTTTCTCGATGGTAGAAAGAGCCGTGTCAATGATCACGGCGATGTCGTCTTGCTTAGCACGCACTTTCACAAACGACCAACGCGCCTCTTCCGGCAGGTAGAAGATGTTGTCTTGTTGGTAGAACTCTTTCATCTCGACAAAGGCTTCTTGCCCGCCATCGATCATCTTCTGACGACGCGCTTCAAATTTGTCACTGATGAACTTAAGAAACACTAGGCTCAATACCACGTGTTTGTATTCGGAGGATTCAACACTGCCGCGCAGTTGGTTCGCGGTATCCCAAAGGGTTTCTTCAAAGCCTTTTATCTTGGCGGTTTTCTTCTTTGCGGGTGCTTTAGCCATGCTTGGTACTACTTTTCTGTCTGTGGTCACTGGCCGAGATGGCAAGTGTTTCATGGCTATCGATTATATATGAAATGCGGTTGATTACGTGTGCGTGTGTGCGGTTTTTATCGCATTAGTTTGATGGTGATACGGTGAAGAGGCTATTTACAAAAAGGCAAAGCTAAATCGTAGATTCAGGATCTTTGCCTTTTTGAACGGTTACTTACTGACAATTCACAAAGCCGTCATTCTCCATTGATTGAATGTCAGCACAAATTTTCTCTAGTGGCGTTAGCTTACCAGAGCCTTTAGTAACAATTTGGAATTCAATTTCATTGCGAATCTTTTTAATCATCAACGACAAACGTTCCAGTTCCATTTTACGTTTATACTCTTGATCATCCTCAAGCTTCAATTTACACACCGTCATGCTAACACTTTCAATTCGCTGTATCTTTCGATCAAGTGCCGCATGAATAGAGAGCAGTGGCTCTAACATCTTTTTTTTCTCCTCCCAACTGGTGAGAGAATTAAAAAATTCTTGAGCTCCTGTTAACACATCAAGAGTGTTGGACAGTGTCGCGCGCAGCACTAACAGATCATCTTCCAATGTTGCATTGGCAATTGCGTTATACGCATCTTCTCCAAAGGTATTAATAATTATTTGTGCATAGCCACCATGCTTACGTGCTCTTTGGCTTCCCAATGGTGCGCCTTGGCGAACTGAGCGCATCTTTTTTGAAGCTGTGTTGTAAGGAATGCCTTTTTGCTCACAAAACAGTTTTAGTGTTAGATGATTGTTTTGGTGAGACATCTCAAGATACTCAGCAGAAAGCTGTTCCCAGTTGTATTTTGGAGTGTTCATCATGCTACCCTTTTTTTTGAACCATTTTTGCAATACGTCTAAAAACGCTGTCAGCAGGGAACCGTTCTGGATTTGTTAATCCCTGCTTCATGGCTTTCTCTCTTGCTATATCATTAAGATTGCGGCTTGAATGTGCAGGCAGCCTCTTCATCGTGTGATTAAATGTTAAGCGTCCCTCTCTTACCGCATCTATCACCATTTTCAGCAGCCTTGCGTGTTCTAACCTTGCTTTGTCTAGTGTCATTCTCTTAATGTCATAGCCATAGTTTCTTGATATGTGTATCTCCAACTCCGTCATTGGTTTACCATCAAGAAATCGCTGATAAGCCTCATCAAAATTGACACCTCCATATTTCAAATGTTGAAGAAACTCAGCGAGTGATGGAACAAACGCAGAACCGCGATTTTTTACCACATCCACCGCTTGCTTCACTTCCTCAATTGAGAACTTTTGCAATGCCATCAACCACGATTCCGGCAGGCTTACGTTGTGATACCATTTGGGGCCATAGATGTCTGACATCGACTTCACTAGCAATGCCTGCTTGAAGTACAAGTTCGGGTCCATACTCTTCGAGTTGCCCGAGGATGAATAACTCTCGTGAGTTGTACTTTTTGGAGTTGGTGTTAGTGGTGTTAAAGCGCATTGATCCATACGTTTCATCTTCATCATTCCATCGTTCTTGGTTTAAGTAGGTAGCTGGGTGTAACTTGTCTATACCAAATTGTTGCCTGTCAATTCTTCGCCGAATATCTGCCACCAGCCGATGAACAAATTCTTCAAGCGAATCTTCCGTGTGCACTCCTGTTGTCACTATTTGTCTAAATGCTTGCTGAGCTTTTTTCTTATTGCGTTTAATCAGCCCTGCATTCCAAAACATTCAAAAGCCTGATTAAATCCAGATGTATCTTGAACATCACGTAAAACACTAATTGATCTTTCCTTTGATGGTTCTATTAATGGTTTATGGCCGCCTCCCGCCCTACCCTTAGTCGGATTCTGCCCTAGGGTTAGGTCGGATTCCGACTCACAGGCTTTTTCTCCTTTGCATCTCTGATCACGTGCTAATTTGGCGATGCTTACTTTGTAGAGGTTGCTGGTTTTGCGCTTTCCTTTATCGGTGTCTGAAAAACGGTTGGTTTTTGCAATCCAGTATTCACCCTCTAACAGCTTTAATGCCTTTTTTACTGTGGTCCGTGATAGTCCAGTTTCAAGCGAAAGGGTTTTAATAGATGGCCAGCATTCACCCGCTTTATTGGCATGGTGTGCTAAGCAAACCAACACCAATCGTTCAGAGCCTTTTAAGGTAGAAGAGCCCCAAACTAGGTTAGTAACCTCCACACTCATAGCGGTGGCTGCTCATATTGTTCAACAAGTTGTCCCGCTAACCACATACCGAACAAAGGTAAACAGATATAGCCCCGCTTACCGACTTGGCGGTAGCACTGAGATAAACCCGGATGATGATCGCGACGCCAGAACAGGCGTTTTAATTGTGGTTGCGTAAATTGAGGGAAAACGTCTGCAACCTTAGTCAGAGGCTGCCAGTTTTCTAGATTGGATGAGAGAGTCTTAATTTCGATTGTCATTGGTTTTGATATCCCCGTTTCGGTTCGTTCCAATGACTTGAAATTTATTTGATCTTTTGGAACACTAAATGCACTTCCAAAAAACAAGACATCCATCACGATAATAAGGTAAGCAAAATATCGCCATAAAAAGAGGCATTTAAGCCTCTTCAGTTTAAAACTCACACAAAAGAAAAATAACTTACGTCTTTGCGTACTTCCTCTGGCATCTCTGTGTTTTTCAATTAATGAGCTTCCATCTAAGTACTTCCGAATCGTTTTCGTAGACAATTGGCTTTCTTCGTTTTTCTAGCATACTCTTCCGCAGTAAATTCCAACAGTTCACTCACATTTAAATCAGGATTTCTTTGACTAACAGAAGTAGCGACTTCTAATATTTGTTTTGCTTAACTTTAGTCCCTGCACGTACCAGATCTACATTGTCATTTAAAGGCTCAACACGATATCTTTTTTTGTAGGAATAGTATTCTTCAGACCGAATCCCTGCCTCAAGAAATGCTAAAGCACACTCGGATGAAAACGGATATCCATGAGCTACTTTGTGAGCAATCAAAATAAGAATATTTAGGTCATGAGCTAAACCAACATATGTGCAGTCATTTTGTAATTCACCCACTACCCTGAAGTACCAATCCAGTGTTAATGGAACTCCCTCGTACTCATAATACCAATACAACTTAATGTCAGAATCAAACCGTTTCAAGTATCGCTTAATTCGTTGAACAATGAATTGCAATTCAGGCTTCTCTAATATATCTGGCATTGCCTTATATATATCCTTGATAAGGATCATTTTTTCTTGGCTCAACTCCTCAAGAGCTATTCGTTCTACCTCACTAAAATCGGTTATCCATTTTTCAATATGGCCCGGCTTTCCAGGACGGTGTTCCAAATATTGCTTACCCATTACTTACCCCAAGACAAATATTACCAAATACCCTTTCTGTAAGCGCTTGTTTATGGCTAACGCAAAGATGGGCATAACGCTGAGTCATCGTAATAGACTTGTGCCCCAGCACTTGACAGATTTCTAATAAGCTCGCGCCATTCATTGCAAGCATGCTGGCACAGGTGTGGCGAAGATCATGAAATCGGAAGTTATCAACGCTAGCGGTTTTCATTGCCTCTTTCCAGTAGCAATCGAAGTTTTTGAAGTACGTATCAGGTTGTTTTGGTAACGGAAACACATAACCACTGGAACGGCGGAATGCCATCAATTCTTCAATGGCATCTTGCGTCAAAGTCAGAAGACGTTGCTCACCGTTTTTTGTGGTACCGAGGTGAATGGTACGCGTTTTAAAATTCACGCTTTCCCAGCGGCAATGAATCAACTCTGAACGCCGCCCCCCGGTGGTAATGGCAAGCAAAACCAATAAATATAGGCGATCCCAGCCCGACACCTTACAGGCAGCTAATAGACGCGGCAGTTCGTCATCATCAAGAAAGCGGGTTCGCTCATTATTCTCTGCGTAATTGGGAATGCCTCGGACGGGGTTATGGTCAACATCGTATTCTTCAAGCAAAAAACGATAGAGTGTACCTAGCGCGGCCTTGTAACGGTTGACGGTTGCGGGAGTACATTGCTTGAGAAGTTTTCTGAGTTCTGTTTTGACTTTAGGGCGGGTGATTTTACCGACTGGTAAATCGCCAAGGATGCGTGACCAGTAGTTAACACGCTGAGACAAACTGCCATCTTTCCCTGAATATTGCGCGAGAAATTCTTCAACCACTTCAGAAAGCAAGAATGAGTTTAGGGTTTGATTGGAAAGGGAGTGAGCAAAGTCATCATCCACCAGCCAACGGGCGGCGAATTTTTCTGCTTCTTTTTTTGTAGGAAAGGATTTAGAGACACGCTGACCGTCTCGCATGAATTGAACGCGATAGGTAGTGTGTTTTTTGCCCTTGCGAGCTTGGATAGTTGCCATGTTGACCCTTTGCACCAAATTACACCAAAAAATGTAACCGCAAAGCAGGAAAACAAAACCGTTCGTACCGAACTTAAGACTCTAACTAGTTGACTAGACTAGTTTATTCTAGATAAAACAAAGCCTTAGCGTAACGCTAAGGCTCTATCTTGAATATGGTACCGGTAGGCGGACTTGAACCGCCACGCCCGAAGGCAACGGATTTTGAATCCGTCGTGTATACCAATTTCACCATACCGGCATCTTTGGGCTATTGCTCTTTGATGATTGGCATTATACGTAAGCTTTTATGCTTCGCAAGCAGAAAAATCTTTGATAACGACCGTTTGCTGATAATTTAGCCACAAAGTGTGATAAAGAATCTATTCTGATGGGTGATTCCCCTCTACTGCTGTCTCTAAACTTTCTCGAATAACATAATCAATCTGATCGTAAACTGTGACTCTGTGCGTTAGGTCTCTTTTCACAAGCAAGCGGAATCTATATTCTGACGCACAATTTTAAAGGTAAGTGATAGAACTATGACTACTTCAACGACTCTTCCACCCGCCGGTTTTTTTCGTCGAATCGCGGCTTTGATTTATGACACTCTTATCATCCTCGCGATCGAGATGATGGCTGCGGGAGTCGTCATGGCAATTGTTTTTGCTTTGAATGCTGCAGGGTTATTAAGCTATGGCGAATATGTGGATGCTGCTGATATGCTAGGAAAACATCCGGTGCTAAGCCCACTGTTCACATTATATCTTGCAGCGGTATGGATTTACTTCTTTGTATTTTTCTGGACAAGAGCAGGACAAACCCTAGGGATGCGAGCTTGGAAGATGCAGATCCGTAACAGCAAAGATGGTGGACCTATTACCATCACTCAAGCGTTAATTCGCTTGGCAACCTCTGGTTTTGGATTGGCAAACCTAACGGTTCCAATTGATCCGCAAAAACGAGGCTTCCATGACATCTGGGCAAAAACCGAAGTTGTGGTCTTGCCAAAAGCGAGATAGCAGAGCGGTAAAAGCAAACAAAAAGGAAAGCACTGTGCTTTCCTTTTATACGGTTAATTTTTGAATAACTATAGCTTTCTTCTTAGTAAAGAAACGGCAATGGCTAAGAACACCAAACTTGGCGCTAAGGCACCAAATACTGGCGGAATGCCATAAACTAACGTGAGCGGACCAAAAAATTCACTGGATATGTAGAACGTAAAGCCAGCAACCACGCCTGAAAGCACTCGTGCCCCCATAGTCACACTGCGCAATGGGCCAAACACAAATGACAGTGCCATTAACATCATCACTGCGATAGATAAAGGCTGGGTCAACTTACGCCAAAACGCCAGTTCATAGCGCGAAGCATCTTGCTCTGAAGCTTTTAAATAAGTAACGTAGTCATACAGTCCACTCAAAGAAAGCTCTTCTGGTTTAACCGTTACTACCGCTAGCTTGTCTGGCGCTAAAGAGGTATGCCATTCCATCTGTTCTAAATCACGCTTGGTAATGACATTTTCATTTTCCATATCCGTGATTTGTACGTAGCGCATCAACCAATTGTTATCTTGTTGGTAATCCACCTCTTCCGCAAAGATCACTTTTCGAGGTTCTTATTTTCATCAAAACGCCACATGTTTAAACCGTAGAGTTTGTCATCCTCAACTTTTCCAATGAAAATGAAGTCGTTAGCATCACGCGCCCATACCCCAGCTCGGACCGAAGCAATGCTACCGCCAGACAGGGCAAATGCTCGTAAGTCACGCGCCATCTTTTGTGCCTCTGGGGCCCCCCACTGACCAAGCGTCATTACGATGAGCATGAGAGGCACTGCCGTTTTCAATACCGAAAGACCAATGTCCAACTTTGAAAAACCAGCGGCTTGCATCACAACAAGTTCAGAGCTTGAGGCCAACATACCAAGGCCAATCAATGCCCCCAGTAGTGCCGCCATTGGGAAAAACATTTCAACGTCGCGAGGGATACTCAGCAATACAAAGTAAAGAGCATGCATCAAATCGTAAGCACCACGCCCAACCTTACGCAATTGCTCTACGTATTTAATGATGCCCGATAAGCCAACAAAGGTCGCCAAAACCAAGGCTGTGGTAGAAATAATGGTTCTACCGATATATAGGTCTAAGATTTTGAACACAGCTTACGCGAGCCTCTTCTTACGGAATTTGTCTTTCATACGTCGAGCAGGAACACTGTCCATCATGTTTGCCAAAATAGCGACAATGAGCAACATAGCATTGATCGGCCACATACCAATTGCAGCAGGGATCGCTCCATCTTCCAGTGCCGATTTCGTCGCACTGATTGCTAGGAAATAGGCTAAGTAAATCAAAATCGCTGGCCCCATCTTAGCGAAGCGTCCCTGACGCGGATTCACTGCAGAAAGTGGAATGACGAGCATCGTCAACAATGGAATACAGACAAATAAAGAAATACGCCATTGCAGTTCGGCCTGAGCTTCCGGATCAGGATGCCCGATTAAATCCACCGTTGGGTAAGCTTCCCAATCACGACCTTTTTCCTTCACCTCTCGTTGACCAATCACACCTTCGTATTGATCAAACTTAGTCACCATATATTCAACGCGAGTAGGCACACCTTCATAACGCGTCCCATCATGCATGGTGATGATCTGACGTCCATCGGATAGTTCTTTTACTTCACCAGAAGAAGAAAACATCACACTAGGCAAGATAGAGTCACGTGGACGCATCTGCGCAACAAACACATTACTGAGCGTGCTATTTTTTATGTCATCAATAAAGACAACCGAAGATCCATCTGGCGTACCTTGGAATTGCCCTTTCTTCAAAAGATCAACGCTGTTTTCCGCAGCCACCTGTTCATACAGTTGTTCAACGCGATCTTGAGACCAAGGCGATAACCATAAAGCATTGAAAGCCGCAACAGCAGAGGTAATCAATGCTAAATACAACGCCGCATGTACCAAGAACTTATTCCCGATACCTGTCGCGTTCATAACCACGATCTCGCTCTCTGCATACAGACGCCCGAAGGTAATCAATATGCCGATGTACAAACTTAATGGCAGCATCAAAAGCCCCATCGCAGGCATATTTAGACCTACAACAGAGAAAATCAAACCGGCTGGAATATCCCCATCAGAAGCATCAGCAAGTACGCTGATGAACTTCTGGCTCACAAACACCAAAAAAAGCACGAAGAAAATCGCAAATTGGCTCTTGAGTGTTTCGCGGATCAAATATCTAACAATAATCACGCTGAAATTACCTATACAAAACTTGTTTTTTTGGTCGAATCACTATAGTTTCCCGTTGAACCATTTATTTTTTAAAATTATAAACTAAATGTTAGCGCTTAAATCAGCTCAGCGGTAATGCTAGAGCTTAAATTCAACAAGTAAGCGTTCATTATCTAACATTTAGAGCAATTTGTCTTCAGGATGTAGGAGTACGCATGGAGTTCAGTGTTAAAAGTGGCAGTCCAGAGAAACAACGTAGCGCATGTATCGTTGTTGGTGTGTTTGAACCACGTCGCCTCTCTCCAGTAGCCGAACAACTTGATAAAATCAGTGACGGTTACATCAGTTCACTACTTCGCCGTGGTGATCTAGAGGGTAAACCTGGTCAGATGCTACTACTGCATCAAGTACCAGGTGTATTGTCAGAGCGCGTTCTACTCGTAGGTTGTGGTAAAGAACGTGAACTAGGCGAGCGCCAGTACAAGGAAATCATTCAAAAGACGATCAGCACACTTAACGAAACAGGCTCAATGGAAGCCGTATGTTTCTTAACAGAGCTGCACGTTAAAGGCCGCGATACTTATTGGAAAGTTCGCCAGGCTGTTGAAGCAACAAAAGATGGTCTATACACGTTCAACCAATTCAAGAGCGTGAAACCAGAAACTCGTCGCCCACTGCGTAAACTTGTATTCAACGTACCAACGCGTCGTGAGCTAAACCTAGGTGAGAAAGCTATTTCTCATGGCTTAGCGATTGCGTCTGGTGTAAAAGCATCGAAAGATCTAGGCAACATGCCGCCTAACGTAGCAAATCCAGCTTACCTAGCTTCTCAAGCTCGTCGTCTTGCCGATGACTACGAAACAGTTACGACCAAAATCATTGGTGAGCAAGAGATGGAAAAACTAGGCATGACCTCTTACCTAGCGGTAGGTCGTGGCTCCAAAAATGAATCTATGATGTCTGTCATCGAGTACAAAGGCAATCCAGATTCAGATGCAAAACCTATCGTACTAATTGGTAAAGGTCTGACTTTCGATTCGGGCGGTATCTCACTAAAACCTGGTGAAGGTATGGATGAGATGAAGTACGACATGTGTGGTGCGGCATCTGTATTCGGTACCATGAAAGCGTTGGCAAAACTGAATCTACCGTTAAACGTAGTTGGCGTACTTGCTGGTTGTGAAAACATGCCAGGCAGCAACGCTTACCGTCCAGGTGATATCTTAACAACCATGTCTGGCCAAACCGTTGAAGTTCTGAACACAGACGCTGAGGGTCGCTTGGTATTGTGTGATGCACTGACTTACGTAGAGCGTTTCGAACCAGATTGTGTGGTTGACGTTGCAACGTTGACGGGAGCTTGTGTTATCGCACTTGGTCACCACATCAGTGGCGTACTTTCAAACCACAACCCACTGTCTCACGAGTTAGTTAACGCATCAGAGCAAGCGAGTGACCGCGCATGGCGTTTACCAATGGCAGATGAGTACCATGAACAGTTGAAGAGCCCATTTGCTGATATGGCAAACATCGGTGGCCGTCCAGCAGGCACAATTACTGCGGGTTGCTTCTTGTCTAAGTTTACTAAGAAGTACAACTGGGCACACATTGATATCGCGGGTACTGCATGGAAATCAGGGGCAGCAAAAGGCTCGACAGGTCGTCCTGTCTCAATGCTTGTCCAATTCCTTTTGAACCGTAGCGGCCAAGAGACAGAAGAGTAATTTCTGAACAACATCAAAAAGGGCCGCAAGGCCCTTTTTTATTATCCCAATATTCTTGAGAATGAATGAGGGTTAAGATGGTCTTAGGATGAGACCTTAAGCAAACGAGAGAATGATGCACAACGCCACTTTCTACATCATTAAAGAAGAAAGCCCACAAGCAACCGTTTCGGGGTTTGAACAATACATCGTGTTTTGACTCAGCACTTTGCTCGTCAAGGCGCTAAAGTATATTTGAACTGCCAAGATAAACGGCACGCGGAGCAACTTGCTGAGGCTTTCTGGCAAATTGATGCTGATAAGTACATGGCACATAATCTCGTAGGTGAAGGGCCCAAATACGCTACGAATATAGAAATTGGCCATGAGGGTGTTAAGCCATCTTGGAATCGTCAGTTGGTAATTAATTTGGCGGAAAATGAGACAACCTTTGCGAACAAGTTTGCTCAAGTGGTAGACTTCGTCCCTTGCGAAGAAAAAGCTAAACAGCTCGCAAGAGAAAGGTATAAAATTTATCGTCAAGCAGGATACCAACTGCAAACAATCGAAATTGATTATCCTTAACGGTCAATCCTTATAGTTAAGGTGATCTTACGAAGATCCCTCACTTATAAAGATTGACTTAGATTCAACCATCAACGTATCCATTAAAAGAGCGCTATGGAAAAGACATACAACCCAACTTCAATCGAACAAGCTCTGTATCAGACTTGGGAAGAGAAAGGCTACTTTAAGCCACACGGTGACACTACTAAAGAAGCTTACAGCATCATGATTCCGCCACCGAACGTCACTGGTAGCCTACACATGGGCCACGCGTTCCAAGATACGATCATGGATACGCTTATCCGTTGTGAGCGCATGAAGGGTAAAAATACTCTTTGGCAGGTAGGTACGGACCACGCAGGTATCGCAACACAGATGGTTGTTGAGCGTAAGATCGCTGCAGAAGAAGGCAAAACAAAACACGATTACGGTCGTGAAGCTTTCATCGACAAAATCTGGGAATGGAAAGGCGAATCAGGCGGCACTATCACTAAACAGCTTCGTCGTCTTGGCGCATCTGTAGACTGGGATCGTGAGCGTTTTACGATGGACGATGGTCTATCTAACGCCGTTCAAGAAGTGTTCGTACGTCTATACGAAGACGACCTAATCTACCGCGGTAAGCGTCTAGTTAACTGGGATCCAAAGCTACATACAGCTATCTCAGACCTAGAAGTAGAGAACAAAGACACCAAAGGCAACATGTGGCACTTCCGCTACCCACTAGCAGATGGCGTTAAAACAGCAGATGGCAAAGACTACATCGTTGTTGCAACGACTCGTCCTGAGACCATGCTAGGCGATACTGGTGTTGCGGTTAACCCAGAAGATCCACGTTACAAAGATCTTATCGGTAAAGACATTATTCTTCCTATCGTTGATCGTCGCATCCCAATCGTGGGCGATGAGCACGCAGATATGGAAAAAGGTACTGGCTGTGTGAAAATCACACCTGCGCACGACTTCAACGACTACGAAGTTGGTAAGCGCCACCAGCTACCAATGATCAACATTCTGACTTTCGACGCGAACATCCGTGACGCTTCTGAAGTATTCAACACGAACGGCGAAGCAAGCGACGCGTACAGCACAGAACTACCAGCTAAATACCACGGTATGGAGCGTTTTGCTGCTCGTAAAGCTATCGTTGCTGAATTCGATGAGCTAGGTCTACTTGAAGAAGTGAAAGATCACGATCTACAAGTTCCTTACGGCGACCGTGGTGGCGTGGTTATCGAACCAATGCTAACGGACCAATGGTACGTGCGTACTGCACCTCTAGCGAAAACGGCGGTTGAAGCAGTAGAAAACGGCGACATCCAATTCGTTCCTAAGCAATACGAAAACATGTACTTCTCTTGGATGCGTGACGTTCAAGACTGGTGTATCTCTCGTCAGCTATGGTGGGGTCACCGCATCCCTGCTTGGTACGATAACCAAGGCAATGTTTACGTAGGTCGTGACGAAGACGAAGTTCGTAAGAACAACAACCTAGAGTCAGTCATTGAACTTCACCAAGACGAAGACGTACTGGATACCTGGTTCTCTTCTGCACTATGGACGTTCGGTACTCAAGGTTGGCCAGAGCAAACTGACGATCTGAAAGTATTCCACCCTTCAGACGTACTAGTAACTGGTTTCGACATCATCTTCTTCTGGGTTGCGCGCATGATCATGATGACCATGCACTTCGTGAAAGACGAAAACGGCAAACCACAAGTACCATTTAAGACGGTTTACGTTACTGGTCTAATCCGTGACGAAAACGGCGACAAGATGTCTAAGTCGAAAGGTAACGTACTTGACCCAATCGACATGATCGATGGTATCGACCTAGAGTCTCTAGTAGAGAAGCGTTGTGGCAACATGATGCAGCCTCAGCTAGCGAAGAAGATCGAGAAGAACACTCGTAAGACGTTTGAAAACGGTATCGAAGCATACGGTACAGACGCACTGCGTTTCACTCTTGCAGCAATGGCATCAACAGGTCGCGATATCAACTGGGATATGAAGCGTCTTGAGGGTTACCGTAACTTCTGTAACAAACTATGGAACGCAAGCCGTTACGTAATGATGAACACAGAAGAGCAAGATTGTGGCTTCAACGGTGGTGAGATTGAATACTCACTAGCGGACAAGTGGATCGAGTCTCAGTTTGAACTCGCGGCGAAAGCGTTCAACAACCATATCGACAACTTCCGTCTAGATATGGCATCTAACACGCTTTACGAATTCATCTGGAACCAATTCTGTGACTGGTACCTAGAGCTAACTAAACCCGTTCTCTGGAAAGGTACTGAAGCGCAACAACGTGGTACTCGTCGTACACTAATCACAGTTCTTGAGAAGACTCTACGTCTAGCTCACCCAGTGATTCCTTACATCACTGAAACTATCTGGCAAAGCATCAAGCCACTGGTTGAAGGTGTAGAAGGCGAGACAATTATGCTGCAAGCACTGCCTCAATTCGACGAAGCAAACTTCAACCAAGAAGCGCTAGACGATATTGAATGGGTGAAAGCGTTCATTACAAGCATCCGTAACCTACGTGCTGAATACGACATCAACCCAGGTAAACCGCTTGATGCAATGCTTAAAGCTGACGAAAAAGACGCAGCTCGCCTAGAAGCAAACAAACAAGTACTGATGTCTCTAGCAAAACTAGAATCAGTACGCGTACTTGCAGCAGGTGAAGAAACGCCAGCGTGTGCAACGGCATTGGTTGCTAAGTCTGAGCTGATGATCCCAATGGCAGGTCTGATCGACAAAGACGCAGAACTTGCTCGTCTAGATGGTGAAATCAAGAAGACTCACGGCGAAATCAAGCGTATCGAAGGCAAACTAGGTAACGAAGGCTTCGTAGCAAAAGCGCCTGAAGCCGTTGTTGCTAAAGAGCGTGAGAAGCTTGACGGCTACAAAGAGACGCTAGCTAAGCTAGAAGAGCAGAAGACAACGATCGCTGCACTTTAATCGCTAAAAACTAGAATAAAAGAATCAAAGGGTTGGTGTGAAAGCATCAACCCTTTTTTTGCATTTTATCGCTCGGACAGCTTTCAAAGATATTCATTCTTCTCTCCTACTCTTCCTCCCATTTAATAGTTTTACCTATCAAACTAATCTTAACTGCCCATTAGACTTAATGATAATAATTCTCAATAATAGCTCTATCGAAACAACACAACGATTGAGTAATTATCATGAAAAAGACACTAACCTTTGCAGCACTCCATTTTACTATCGCGTTTAGTGTCGCTTACGTGCTTACTGGCGACATTCTCATTGGTAGTTTAATTGCCATGATTGAGCCTTCAGTGAACACCGTCGCTTTCTACTTTCATGAAAAGGCATGGGCAAAAGTCCCAGCGCTTAAAGCTCGTCAGTGGATGACCAAATTAAAAACCGCAAGCTTTGCCACTATCCACTTCAGTGTTGCCTTTACCGTAGTTTACTTGCTAACAGGTGATGCGTTTGTTGGTGGTGTTATGGCGATGCTCGAGCCAAGCTTGAACACAGTGGCTTACTACTTCCACGAGAAAGTGTGGATGCGTCAATCAGATAGCCAAGCAGCACCACAGTTTTGTTTGCACCAACACGCTTAAACGAAATATATTGGGTCACAACTCGTGACCCTTTTTTATAGGCAAAACATGAAACAAATTGCTGGTTTCACCCTCCGTACAATCACAGCGCAAGATAACTCTGGCATTGCTCAAGTTATTCGCACAGTCTCTGCAGAATACGGTTTAACCGCAGACAAAGGTTATGGTGTGGCCGATCCAACACTGGATGACATGCACTCGGTTTACGACCAACAAGGCGCTGCCTACTGGGTAGTCGAATACCAAGGCGAGATTGTCGGCGGCGGCGGCTTTGCACCTTTAGCTGGTGAGCCAAATGTGTGTGAGCTGCAAAAGATGTACTTCTTACCTCAAACACGAGGGCACGGCTTAGCTAAACGCATCGTCGCATTGAGCTTACAACTGGCGAAACAGTTTGGGTATCAGCAGTGCTATTTAGAAACGACAGAATGTCTAAGAGAAGCGGTAGGCTTGTATGAAAAGCTAGGCTTTGAGCATCTCGATGCCCCGCTAGGACAAACAGGGCATGATGCATGTGAAGTCGTGATGCTTAAGACGTTATAGCGTTTTATCCCCAAACTTAAAGTACAAGGTGGGTAACACAGAGTTCTTGGCTAAGTGCCACTGTAAATGCTTGGCATTGCCCATCCAACTCCACCACGAGTTCGTAGAGATCTTTTGGAGCGGGATCATTCAAATCGGCATATTTTGGCGCTTCGATCTGGAATAAAGCACTCGCATGATCCGCTCGGACATCAATAGGAATATGGTAAGTCATGCCATTAAACTTAACCGATGCCGATACAAGACCCGGCGCAAAAGTTTGGTAGTACAAGTCCACTTTAAACTCACAACCGCCACCGTGGTGCCAAATCTGCTCGGTTGCCACACGGTCTAAACGCACATTGCGAATGAACTGCAAATACGGCTCTTGCCATACCCCTAAGCGATCATCAGACTTTTGGTATTTGTGTTCCGCAAGTGAACATAACTCTGGCTTATCCTCATCCAGCAGAAGATCTTCTTCTTCCTCAAGGAACAGGATCTCAAAACGGTTACGTCCCATCTGCATAAATGGGCGAATGTCTTTTTTATACACGCTTTGTGAACCGTCACAATCGAACAATGCGACTCCGTTCAAACGCACTTCTGCATGGTAATCCACGCCACCCAACACCATTTCTACCGCTGGGAATGCCATCATGGATTCATCTACTTCGATGTCGTGCATCAGGTGCCACTCTTGCTGACGAATTGCTTCTTCTGTCAGTTCAGCGGGTAAAACCTGACTCAAAGGAGCAGGGAAAGTAATGTCATCCTGTGGGATAGAAAGGTTCGTCAGTGGAGAGACTTGCCATAAACCGGCGAGTGAGAGTTGCATATACACCCTGAGCTAGATCAATTTTTACGCATTATATACTCAAGTGACTTCAATATGCACGAATCACTATACTTATGTCACTTTAGTAAATGACAGGCACAAAAAAGCCAGCACTAGATGCTGGCATTCTTGTTGTATTAATGAGTCGATTACTCTTCGTCTTCATCATCTTCGTCTGGGTAAAGCGCATCTTCGCCTTCGTAGTAAGTACCCCAACCGTCATAAATGATGTCGTATTTTTCTGCAAGATGAACCAACTTCTCAACCTGTGCGTCAATTGCCTCTGCATCTAGCGCAGACTCCATCGTTGCATCACAGCAAAGCAGTTTATTGCCGTCTTCATCTTCTGTTTCTTCTGCTTCAAGCACATCAAAACCCATTTTGAATGCTTCAACTACCGCTTTTTCCAACGTGTCAAAATCTTCTGCAAACAGGTGATGTTCGATCTCGTATAGAGAATCTGGGTCACTGCCGTCTTCTAGCAGTGCTGCAATGATATCGCGAGTCTCTTCCTTTTGAATCTCAATTAATTCTTCTACTGATAGATATTCATCTTCGTGAGACATGTATTAGCTCCAGATTAGTGACTTGATAGAAACATTATACCCAAAACTTGAGTACGCTGATGCGGTGAAATATGGCATGGATCGCAACGAAAAGCCACAAACAAACCGCAATCAGAACCGATTCTCAGTGATTATTTCTTTCCTAAATTAGAAATCCAATTACAAAAACAAAAATTAACAAAACCGTAAATATTTAATATTCAGAAGATCCTAATAAACCCAAGACACCCTAAATTCCATGCGCTTTGCGTGTTTATGATTATGGAGTGAATACAGTCAAACAGGAACATGAGAAGTGATCCGAATAAAGAAACAGCCGCATGTGCATATTTGGGAATATTTAGTCATCTTTTATGCACAAACCGTGTATTTCGAATAATCGAAAGAGAAAAGAATAAAAACGCACTTTTCCCCAATTATCTCGTAAAAAATAAAATATCGAAAAGCAAACACAGCAACAAACAATGTAGATCAATCGAACATAAAAACAACAATACGCAGGATATTAGCAAAGCACTACAACTTGCATCTTTGCTTCAAGCTTGTCATAACTAACCGCTGGAAAATTTGTAAGGATACAAAATGAGTAAGCTGTACGTTGGTTCAGAAGTCGGTCAACTAAGACGAGTACTATTACATCGCCCAGAGCGTGCCCTAACCCACCTAACCCCATCAAACTGTCATGACTTGCTGTTTGATGATGTACTTGCGGTTGAAGCTGCAGGCGAAGAGCACGACGCATTTGCTCGTACATTGCGTGGTCAAGGCGTCGAAGTATTACTGTTGCATGATTTACTTGTGGAAACTCTCGACGTGCCAGAAGCTAAACAGTGGTTACTCGGCACTCAAATCTCCGACTTCCGCTACGGCCCAACTTTCGCTCGAGATTTACGCCAATATTTCATTGAGATGGACAACGAACACCTAGCGACAATCTTGCTTGGCGGTTTAGCTTATTCAGAACTCCCTATCCAATCGTCTTCTATGCTACCGAAGATGAAGCAGCCTCTTGATTTTGTTATTGAGCCTCTGCCAAATCACCTATTTACTCGTGATACATCTTGTTGGATATATGGTGGCGTCTCTCTCAATCCAATGATGATGCCCGCTCGTCAACGTGAGACCAATCATCTTAGAGCGATATATCACTGGCACCCTACCTTTGCAGGGCAAGACTTTATCAAATACTTTGGCGATGAAGATCTCCACTATGACAATGCCAACATCGAAGGGGGGGATGTATTAGTGATTGGCAACGGGGCTGTTCTGATTGGTATCTCCGAACGTACAACCCCACAAGGTGTCGAAAACCTAGCGGCAAACCTCTTCAAATCAGGCCAAGCGAAAGAAGTGATTGCGATCGATTTACCAAAACATCGCTCATGCATGCACTTGGATACGGTGATGACACACATGGATGTGGATACATTCTCTGTGTATCCTGAAATCATGCGTAAAGATCTCGACACATGGCGCTTAACACCAAAAACAAATGGTGAAATGCATGTTGAAGCCTCACACAACTATCTGCACGCGATTGAATCCGCACTCGGTTTAGACCAATTAAAAATCATCACAACGGGTGGTGACAGTTATGAGGCTGAACGTGAGCAATGGAACGATGCCAACAACGTACTCACTGTAAAACCAGGTGTCGTTATTGGTTACGAGCGCAATGTTTACACCAACGAGAAATACGACAAAGCAGGCATTGAGGTATTAACCATTCCGGGCAATGAGCTTGGCCGTGGTCGTGGCGGTGCACGTTGCATGAGCTGTCCTATCGAACGCGACGATATTTGAGAACAAACACTCACTCTATTCCGTGAATAAAGACTAAGGTTGATGTGTATGCATCAACCTTTTGTTATTACATAAAAATAATTATTCACAATAAAAGCATTTATATGTTTAAATGCTTTTGTCTTATCACCACTAACGTACTTAAGGACGAGCTATGGCTTTCAATCTCCGTAATCGCAACTTTTTGAAGCTATTGGACTTCTCAACAAAAGAAATCCAGTTTTTGCTCGAACTGTCTGCAGAGCTAAAAAAAGCAAAATATGCAGGAACAGAGCAGAAGAAACTTCAAGGTAAAAACATCGCATTAATCTTTGAAAAATCTTCGACTCGTACCCGATGTGCGTTTGAAGTAGCAGCGTTCGATCAAGGTGCCCAAGTGTCTTATATCGGACCATCGGGGTCACAAATTGGTCACAAAGAATCAATGAAAGACACCGCACGAGTGCTGGGCCGTATGTATGATGGCATTGAGTACCGTGGTTTTGGTCAATCCATCGTGGAAGAACTTGGTGCCCACGCAGGCGTTCCCGTATGGAATGGATTGACGGATGAATTCCACCCAACCCAAATCCTAGCCGACTTCCTAACGATGCAAGAGCATGGACGAGGAAAGCAGCTGCACGAAATAACCTTTGCTTACCTTGGTGATGCACGCAATAACATGGGAAATTCACTTATGGTTGGTGCGGCAAAAATGGGAATGAACATCCGCCTCGTTGCACCAAAAGCGTTCTGGCCAGAAGAAGCGTTAGTGGCGACTTGCCAAGAGATTGCACAACAGAGTGGTGCAAAGATCACGCTTACCGAGAACGTCGAAGAAGGTGTAAAAGGTTGTGATTTCTTATACACCGATGTTTGGGTCTCTATGGGTGAATCTGCAGAAGCGTGGGATCAACGAGTAGCGCTGATGACACCTTATCAAATCAACATGGATGTGATTAAACAAACAGGCAATCCTCACGTGAAGTTTATGCACTGTCTCCCTGCTTTCCATAATGATGAGACGACTCTTGGCAAAGAGGTCGCTGAGAAATACGGAATGAAAGGTCTTGAAGTCACCGAAGAGGTGTTTGAGTCAGAATACTCTATCGTATTTGATGAAGCAGAGAACCGCATGCATACCATCAAAGCCGTGATGGTCGCGACATTGGGAAGTTAACCAATATTGGTAATAAAAAGCATGATGTAATCGCTTGCGCTCACTAAAGTTAAGCGTATAATGCTCGGCAATTTGTCTGAGGATTACGAAATGAACAAGCCGATTGCGGACGTAAAAATGCGATTTGCTCTAACTAAGCGACTACGCTTACGTGCTGTTATTTTCGTTAATTCTATTGAATTTTAAAACCTCCCCATTTGGGAGGTTTTATGTCCAAAATTCCGCGGCGGTTAATTTTGGGGATAGTCACCACTGTTATAGGGAAGAAGATCATGGCGAACTCGCTTTACCAAAAGCACATCATCTCTATTCCAGAGCTTTCACGTGAAGAACTGGAACTGATTGTTGAAACTGCAGGTCAGTTAAAAAAAGAACCTCGTCCAGAGCTAATTAAAAATAAGGTTGTTGCTAGCTGCTTCTTTGAGCCGTCTACACGTACCCGTCTCTCTTTTGAAACTGCCATTCAACGTATTGGCGGTGATGTGATTGGCTTTGACAATGGTGGTAACACCTCTCTTGCTAATAAAGGGGAAACGCTATCAGACTCGGTTCAAGTGATCTCTTCTTACGTAGATGCATTCGTAATGCGTCATCCTCAAGAGGGGGCGGCTCGCTTAGCATCAGAATTTTCAAAAGGTGTACCTGTTATTAACGCCGGTGATGGGGCAAACCAACACCCAACGCAAACACTACTTGACCTATACACCATTGCCGAAACGCAAGGCCGTCTAGATAACCTTAACATCGCATTTGTCGGTGATCTTAAATATGGCCGTACTGTGCACTCTTTGACGCAAGCGCTAGCGAAATTTAACAACATTCGGTTTTTCTTTGTCGCTCCTGATGCTCTCGCTATGCCAGATTACATCTGTGAAGAGCTTGATGAAGCAGGAATTCAATACAGTCTGCATACCGATATGGAAAGCGTGATCCCAGAGCTAGATATTCTATACATGACTCGCGTTCAGAAAGAGCGCTTTGATGAGTCAGAATATGCACACATCAAATCCGCGTATATCTTAACCGCATCAATGCTAGCGGGCGCACGTGAGAATCTAAAAGTGCTGCACCCATTACCACGCGTCGATGAAATTACCACTGATGTTGATGCTACACCGCATGCTTACTTCTTCCAACAAGCTGAAAATGGCGTTTATGCACGCCAAGCGCTGTTGGCATTGGTTCTAAACGAAACACTGTAATCGAGGGAGAAAAACACATGACTAAAGAAACTCAATTGCAGGTAGAAGCAATCAAAAATGGTACGGTCATCGACCATATCCCTGCACTGATCGGTATTAAAGTGCTAAAGCTATTTAATATGCACAATTCTTCCCAACGTGTGACTATCGGTCTCAACCTACCATCATCAGCACTCGGCCATAAAGATCTGTTGAAAATTGAGAACGTCTTCATCAGTGAAGAACAAGCAAGCAAACTCGCTTTATACGCACCAAATGCGACCGTAAACCAAATCGAAAACTATGAAGTGGTTAAGAAGTTGGCCCTTGAACTACCAGAGACCATCAGTAATGTCTTTGAGTGTCCAAACAGCAACTGCATTACTCATAATGAACCTGTAGCAAGCAGCTTTACGGTTATCAAAAAGAAAGAAGAAATCCGCTTAAGATGTAAGTACTGCGAGAAAGTATTCGCTCGTGAAATTGTGACTGAACGTTAAACGCAATTTCACTTTTTGTTTACGCTAAACTGACTAATACCCTGCCTTCGCGGGGTATTTTGCTCTTTACGTATCACGTGTTTAAAGGCACACTGATCACTCTTTATATCCCCACAAACTGATGGAAGCATTCAAATGACGAAAGTACTTCACACTGAATCTGCACCGGCAGCAATCGGTCCTTACGTTCAAGGCGTAGATCTAGGTAATATGGTTCTAACCTCAGGCCAAATCCCAGTAAACCCAGTAACAGGTGAAGTGTCGGACGACATCGCAGAGCAAGCTCGTCAATCACTAGAGAACGTAAAAGCAGTCGTTGAAGCTTCAGGCCTTAAAGTCACTGATATCGTAAAAATGACGGTATTCGTTAAAGATCTAAACGACTTCGGTACGGTGAATGAAGTGTACGGAAAGTTCTTCGATGAGCATGAAGTAGCAAACTACCCTGCGCGTTCTTGTGTAGAAGTAGCACGTCTACCTAAAGATGTAGGTATCGAAATTGAAGCAATTGCAGTTCGCAAATAATTGCTATTGTTTGTAAGCCAAAAATTGTTTATAAGCCAAAATTGCTTGTAAGTCAAAACTGTTTATCAGCATAAAATGTTTGCAAACACAAAAACGGGTAGCTCAGGCTACCCGTTTTTTTATGGTCATTTTGCTGCGACTTCGCAGTAAAACTTAAGCGGCATTGCGCTGTTTCACTTCTTCATCCAGCGCTTCCAATTTCTCTTTCATTTGCTCTCGGCAGAGATTCGCCAGATCGCGTACACTGTCTTTACCATAATTTTCAGTACTGATTGATGGTAGCATTTCAACAATCACATGACCGTTATTCCAACGGTTCAATTTCACTTTATCCGTTGTACTGCACACGATAGGAATGATAGGTACCCCTGCACCAATTGCTGCATGGAAAGCCCCAGTTTTGAATGGCAGTAAGCCACGACCACGTGAACGTGTCCCCTCAGGGAACATCCAGATAGAAACGTCGCTCTTTTTAATGCTATCAACGACTTGGTCAATCGTACCTTTCGCTTTAGAGCGGTTTGCACGGTCAATCAAAATATTACCTGTTAGCCAGTAAAGCTGACCAAACAATGGCATCCACGCCAAGCTTTTTTTACCCACAGTCACCACTTTTGGCGTGACCGCAGAAGAGACCGTAAACAAGTCATAATTATTTTGATGGTTAGCAATATAAACATGCTGACCACGGGCATAAGCGTCTTCTGGAATGCGTAATTCTAATTTAATACCAAACACACGAGACATCTTGCCGAAAAGTCGACCAAAGGTGAAAACGTGTTTAGGGTTTCGAGGGCTAAATAGGCAGTAACCACAACCACCAATAAACATCACAATTGCGAAAATTGCGACAGCAAATACACGTAACAGTGCAATCATTGTTGTTCTCCAGGAACCGGCTTTGCGCCAGGTACAGCTATTATTGTCTTTTCATAATCAAAGTTATGAAAGAAAACGCGATATAAAAAAGCCGAAACTTGAGTTTCGGCTCTCTTGATATCCAAGTCACCTGCAACGCAGTTTAACTTGCCTCGCTCACTCGCTCAATATTTGCGCCAAGTGCAGCCAGTTTATTTTCAATTTTGTCGTAACCACGGTCGATGTGGTAAATACGATCAACAATCGTTTCACCCTTAGCAATACAGCCGGCAATTACCAAACTCGCTGATGCACGTAGGTCTGTTGCCATCACTTGCGCACCACTTAGCGAATCGACATCACCACAAATAACCGTGTTGCCCTCGATCTCCGCTTTCGCGCCCATACGCATCAACTCTGGTACGTGCATAAAGCGGTTTTCAAAGATGGTTTCAGTGATCACGCCGCCGCCTTTCGCCATCATGTTCAACAGCGTAAATTGTGCCTGCATATCGGTTGGAAAACCTGGGTGTGGAGCTGTACGAATACTTACCGCCTTCAGTTCGCGATTGGTCATATCAACAGAAATCCAGTCTTCACCAGTTTCTACCAACGCGCCCGCTTCCTCTAGCTTCGCAAGCACTGCTTCAAGTAGGTGAGCATTGGTGTTACGACAAACAACTTTACCACCAGAAACGGCGGCTGCCACAAGGAAAGTACCGGTTTCGATACGGTCAGCAACAACGCTGTGCTTACCACCACCAAGGCGCTCTACACCTTCAATCGTGATCGTATCAGTACCTGCTCCAGAGATTTTCGCACCTAGCTTATTTAGGAAGTCCGCCGTATCGACAATCTCAGGTTCACGTGCTGCGTTATCAAGCGTGGTTTTACCCTCAGCTAACGTTGCAGCACACATGATAGTGATGGTTGCGCCAACACTCACCTTATCCATAACAATATGAGCGCCTTTAAGACGGCCATCAACTTCAGCTTTTACATAACCATCTTCTAGTGTGATCGTTGCACCTAGCTGTTCTAGACCTGTAATGTGTAGGTCAACTGGACGAGCACCGATTGCACAACCACCAGGTAGCGATACTTGGCCTTGCCCAAAACGAGCAACAAGAGGGCCAAGCGCCCAAATTGATGCACGCATGGTTTTCACCAAGTCGTAAGGTGCGCAATATTCATTAATGCTGCTCGGATCGACATGAACAGAACCATTGCGGCTTACTTTTGCACCTAAACGCTTAAGTAGCTCCATAGTGGTATCAATATCGCGGAGGTGTGGCACGTTCGCCACTTCTACTGGCTCTTCCGCCAAGATAGACGCAAACAAAATCGGCAGTGCTGCGTTTTTTGCACCTGAAATAGTCACTTCACCAACAAGTGGTTTGTCTGACCCAATAACTCGAAACTTTTCCATCAATAAACCTTAAAGCGACATTAGCTTTTTGTCACGTGCCCACTCTTCAGGAGTGAACGCTTTGATCGATAGCGCGTGAATGTCATTACGCTGGATGTAATCCATCAGAGGACCGTAAATTAACTGCTGCTTCTTAACGCGGCTCATTCCATCGAAACAAGCATCAACAGCAACCACTTCATAGTGGCTACCTTCACCTTTAACATGCACTTCTTGAAGGTTTAGTGCTTCTTCTAGTAACTGTTGTACTTTTGCGCTATCCACAATTTACCCCTGATAATTCTGTATATGTTTGGCCACTAAAGATTCAACGTTGCTTAGCTGAAACAAAGTGCGCAATTGCGCCGGCACGAAACTGAGCATTATATGACAGTTTCGTTTTTTTGCATGCTCTATTAAGTGGATTAACATCACCATTCCGGCAGAGTCAACACGCTCAATCCCCTCTAGCGAGCATTCTAACTCTGCTTGAGAAGGCATCCACTGTTGTGCCACGGCCCATAAGGCTGGTACGGAATCCCGATCCAACGCTCCTGTAAGCTTAAGAATGTCTGTCTGTAAATGCCACTGGCTATGAGATGATGCCATTACTTGCTCGCCTCGAAACGAATTGGCTGAGCCGCCAATTTCTCAAGGTCTTTCGCTACGGCAAGAATGCCGTCTTGGCGAATCTTCGTATTCCACTCTGACTGTTTGCTTGACAGTAAACTAATACCCTCAGCCACCATATCAAACGCTAACCACTCACCCGTTTTCTTATCTTTACGCAGTTTAAACTCAAGTTTGATGTTAGGACGCGGTGCGTCGACGATATCAACCTTGATGCTGGTAATGCGTTTAGACGCATCTAAGTAGGGCTTAGGACCAAATTCTATTTTCTGATCCGAATATTGTGTTAACACTTGCGCGTATGACGTTACCAAGTAAGCACGAAATGCGGTAATGAATTCACCGACATCTTCACGCTTTGCCCCTTTTAAATTTGGACCTAACAGTTTTAATGCTGCATAGCGATCGTTAACGTAAGGCATCAACTCTTCTTCAACGATGGTTTTCAGCAAATTTGGATCTTGTTTAATCTGTGGTTGTTCCGCTTTCAAACGATCAAATGTCACTTCCGCAACCTGCTTCATCATTTGATAGGGTTGAGTCTTATCTACTTCAGTGGCCATTGCACCGAATGCAGTAAATACCGCTACAAAAGAAAGTAATAATCTTGAAAACATGGGTTATTCCTTACCTGAATCGCCTGAACCACCAATGCTATATAAAACCTGGCCGATAAGATCTTCCAACACCAATGCAGATTTGGTGTCTTCAATCGTATCGCCATCGACTAGCATTTCTTCATCATCAAAAACAAAGCCTGGTACCAAGCCAATGTACTGTTCACCAATCAATCCAGATGTCAAAATTTGCACGCTAGAAGTTTCTGGAAATTGATTGTACTGGCTGTTAATCGATAAGCTCACCACGGGTAATAGGCTCTGAGGATTAAGTGTAATGTTACTTACACGCCCAATCACGACACCACCAACTTTCACCGGAGAGCGAACTTTCAAACTACCAATATTATCGAACTCTGCTTTAAGGGTATAAGTATTGCCAGAGCCCATGCTTTTTACGTCAGCAACCTGAAAAATCATCACAAGAATCGCGCAAATTCCTGCTAATACAAAGCTGCCAACCCATAATTCAGTTTTACGTGTTTGTTGCATGATTAATTCCCAAACATCAATGCGGTCAGTACAAAGTCTAGCCCTAGTACTGCTAAAGAAGAATGCACAACAGTGCGCGTGGTTGCTCGGCTGATCCCTTCCGAAGTTGGAATAGCGTCATAGCCATTAAATAGAGCAATCCAAGTAACCGTAATAGCAAACACAACGCATTTAATGGTGCTATTACCGATGTCTTGGCCTAATTCGACCGATGATTGCATTGCCGCCCAGAAACTGCCGTGATCAACGCCTTTCCAGTCAACCCCAACTAATTCTGCGCCCCAAATGCCTATCGCCATAAAAATCATAGCAAGCAGTGGCATTGAGATAACACCAGCCCAGAAACGTGGCGCAATGACACGCTTAAGAGGATCAACAGCCATCATTTCTAAGCTAGACAATTGCTCCGTCGCTTTCATCAGACCAATCTCTGCCGTTAATGCAGAGCCTGCACGTCCAGCAAACAATAACGCAGTCACAACCGGGCCAAGTTCACGTAAAAGCGATAACGCGACCATTTGACCAAGGCTCCCCTCAGCACCGTAATCCACAAGAACAACATAGCCTTGTAAACTGAGCACCATGCCGATAAACAGGCCAGATACCACAATAATTGCCAGTGATTGCACACCAACGGAATACAATTGCTTTAGGAGTAAAGGGAAGTTTTTGACGGGCTGGGGCCGAGAAACCAAAGCACCAATCAGCATTAGCGTCGCTCGACCAAAGGCTTCACAAATCGCCAATGTTCGCTTTCCTAATGAGGCGACAAAATGAATAAAGTTATCGACCATCAAATAAGTCCTTCTCGATACTTTGTGCAGGAAAACGAAATGGTACAGGGCCATCGGCATCGCCTTGCAAAAATTGCTGTACGCGAGGATCTGGATTTTCGTTTAGCTCTTGTGGCGTACCGCAAGCAACAATTTTTCCGTCTGCGAGTAAATAAACCCAATCGGCAATACTCATTACTTCTGGAACATCATGAGATACCACGATTGACGTAAGGCCTAAAGCTCGATTTAAGTTACTGATCAACTCAACCAAAACCCCCATCGTGATCGGGTCCTGACCAACGAACGGTTCATCAAACATGATCAGGTCAGGATCAAGTGCAATGGCACGGGCCAATGCCGCACGCCTCGCCATACCGCCAGAAAGCTCACTTGGCATCAACTCAGCAGCCCCACGAAGACCAACCGCTTCGAGTTTTAGAAGAACCATGGTTCGAATCAGTGTCTCTGGTAGGTCTGTGTGTTCACGCAAAGGAAATGCAACGTTATCGAACACCGTCAAATCCGTAAACAACGCACCCGATTGAAACAACATGCTCATTTTTTTTCGCGCATGGTAGAGCTTCTTACGCGACAACGTGGGAATGTTGTCACCATCAAACCAGATTTCGCCTTTTTCAGGAGACAACTGACCACCGATCAAGCGCAGTAGGGTCGTTTTACCAATTCCTGATGGGCCCATAATGGCCGTCACTTTACCTTTTGGTACACGTAAATCTATATCATCAAAGATCGTACGATCACCGCGAGAGAAAGTGAGATTATGTAAAGTAACTAAATCGTTGTTCGACATATTATCTCTTCTACTATTTATAAGTGTTCACTTACAAAGTCGTTAAGTCATTCTCGCTGAACCAAGCATTTTGAGGTTACTTCGAAAGATGAACATCTCAATACTACGTCGGTACATTTATTATGGATGCAATCATAAGCACATTGAGATGCAATTAAAAGCACTGTTCAATTAATTCAAGGATCCTAGCCTTCGTTAATCTTTTAAAAACAAAATGAAATTCGACATCCGTCTCCTTATTTGCAAACCGAACTCTATTGGCGCAGAAGAACTCGAATTGATGCGCATTTTCGTTACTAAGTCTTAATTTATTTGTTGTTTATCTTCCATTTTTCGCTGCAAAAGGTCAAAATTGGCGGTTACTCATTTTACATATTTACTTACTTAGGAATTATCATGCTCGAAGCCGTAGCGTTGCTTATCGTCGGTCTTGTATTACTCGTTTGGAGTGCAGACAAACTGGTTTTCGGTTCAGCTGCTCTTGCCCGCAACGTTGGCATTTCACCTTTAGTTATCGGCATGACAATCTTAGCGATGGGCTCATCCGCGCCTGAAATGATGGTATCTGCGACTGCTGCATGGGATGGCAAAACCGATACGGCCGTCGGCAATGTTCTCGGTTCAAACATCGCAAACATCGCGCTAATCCTAGGTATTACAGCTCTGATCAAACCACTGTCTATCAGTTCTGCTGTCATTCGTCGTGAATTGCCTTTAATGATAGCAGTAACTGTCCTTGCTGGTATTTTGCTATGGGATAACCACTTAGGTTTTTACGAGGGCGTTCTGTTATTTGTGTTATTTGGTGGCTTCCTCTATGCCATGCTTAAGATAAGTCGCAAAGAACAAAAAGCAGGCGATGCCTTTATTGAAGAGCAAGAAGCCGAAATCCCTGAGGGCGTAAGCAATCCAAAAGCCATCATGTGGGTCGTTATCGGTCTTATTCTACTTCCAATTGCCGCTAGTGTTCTTGTTGATAACGCCGTTATTATTGCCAAGTTCTTCGGCATGAGTGACCTCGTCATTGGCCTAACGATTATTGCAGTAGGTACCAGTTTGCCTGAGCTAGCAGCATCATTAGCTGGCGTATTGAAAGGTGAAGACGATATGGCGGTAGGTAATATTATCGGCTCAAACGTGTTTAATATTCTTGCAGTAATGGGCCTACCAGGCATTATCAACCCATCAATGCTAAGCGAATACGCTATGGGCCGTGATTTCTGGGTAATGCTTGGCGTATCACTACTGCTTGTCGCAATGTGCTTAGGTAAATCACGCAGTATTAATCGTATTGAAGCCAGCATTTTATTGGTCTGCTTCGTCGCATACCAAGGCTACCTACTTACAAACATGACCGCTTAAAATAGAATAAATTACGATAAATTGGAGCATTAATATGTCCATTCAGTTTGATTTTCGTGCTGCTGCTAAACAAGTTCTAGATATCGAAGTCTCTGCGCTTCAACAACTAGACCAATACTTTGACGCGCAATTCGAACAAGCTTGCGAGTTGATTCTTTCTAACCGCGGCAAAGTTGTTGTTATGGGCATGGGAAAATCAGGCCATATCGGTAATAAGATCGCGGCAACCCTCGCAAGTACAGGCACTTCTGCATTTTTTGTTCACCCTGGCGAAGCCGCTCATGGTGACTTGGGCATGATCAGCGCTGGAGATATTGTTATCGCAATATCAAACTCTGGTGAGTCCCACGAGATTCTATCGCTATTTCCTGTACTAAAACGATTAAACATCACCATCATCAGCATGACGGGCAAGCCCGACTCAAACATGGCAAAGCTTTCTGATCTGCATTTGCAAATCACGGTACCGAAAGAAGCATGTCCGTTAGGTTTAGCGCCAACCAGCAGCACAACCGCAACATTAGTTATGGGCGATGCGCTTGCTGTCGCTTTACTTCAAGCGAGAGGCTTCTCTGCCGAAGATTTTGCACTTTCTCATCCAGGCGGCGCACTGGGAAGAAAGTTGCTTCTGAAACTGTCTGATATTATGCATATAGGTAGCGCTCTACCAAAAGTCGCGCCAAATGCGCTCATTCGCGATGCATTACTCGAAATTTCAGAGAAAGGATTAGGAATGACCGCCATCGTTGATGAACACGATGCTATGCTTGGTATATTCACTGACGGGGATTTACGCCGTACGCTAGACAAACGCATCGACATTCATACCACGAAAATTGGTGAAGTCATGACACAAAACCCAACGACTGCGCACCCTGAAATGCTCGCGGTTGAGGGATTGAATATGATGCAAGACAAGAACATCAATGCACTGATTTTATGTGACAATAACAAAATCGTCGGCGCTTTGAATATGCATGACTTATTGAAAGCGGGCGTAATGTAACTTGTACATGAGTTGCACAATACAACAAATTTAACGATTAATTTATCAGATTAAGGCAGTAGTCAGGGAAGTACTGAGCTAAAAGAAGGCCTTTATTATATGAGTTTAACTCGCCTTATTTATGTGCTGTTGATCTTTGTTATTGCATGGTGTGGGTATTACTTACTCACGCCGAAAAATAACGATGGTTTACAAGTCGCACCCAATTTAGAACTGCCTATGTTCAGTGGTACTGGACTAGAAAACATCACATATGGTGAAAATGGTGTCCGCAGTTACATCATTCGTTCTACCACATTAGATCATTATGCCAAAAGTGGTGAAACCATTTTTAATGACCCAACACTGATGGTTTACCGTGATGGTAGCGTTATTGAATGGAAAGTTAGCGCGGTCAAAGCCGTACTAGATGAAGACCAAATCCTGACGTTGTACGATAACGTACTCATGCAAAACCTATTGCCAGATGCAAGCTTTGACACGATGGCAACAGACAAGATGGTCATCAATCTAACCAACCGTGATTTTAAAGCGGATCAACAAGTAATGTTGGTTGGACCGCAATTTGAAACGACAGGAGGCGCAATGAAAGGCAACTTAAATGTCCACACTGCGACTCTAACAAGTGAAGTTCAAGGTCGATATGAAACCGTTACACCTTAGCCTATTGGCACTGGTATTAGCTGCACCACAAGCGCTGGCACTAAAATCAGACACACAGCAGCCCGTTTACATTAATTCTGACACACAACAAGTGGACATGAAGAGTAATCAGGTTGTCTTTGAGGGCGATGTCTCTTTGAAACAAGGCAGCATCAATATTGATGCTGACCGAATCATCGTGACTCGCGATCCAAAAACCGAATCAATTAAACAGATTCAAGCATTTGGCAAACCCGCTACTTTTTCTCAGTTGATGGATGACGGCAAAACACTCAATGGGCAAGCAAAAGAGTTGGATTATCGTATCGCGACGGATGAACTGACGATGAAAGGTCAAGCGCAGCTCGCACAAGATGGTAATACGATCCGTGGCTCATCAATTCGTTATCAAATTGGTAAGCAGAAGCTTGTTGCTGACAGCTCAAAAACTGAGCGTGTAACCACGATTTTGCAACCTAATCAAATCGAGAACTAATATGGCGGTACTGAGCGCAAAGAACCTGGCGAAAAGTTACAAAAAACGCAAGGTAGTCACTGATGTAAGCCTAGAAGTGGAATCAGGCCAAATTGTTGGACTTCTCGGGCCGAACGGGGCAGGTAAAACAACATCATTTTACATGATTGTCGGCCTTGTCCCTCGTGATGAGGGCACGATTACTATCGACGATCAGGACATCAGTATTCTCCCAATGCACAGCCGGTCTCGATTAGGTATCGGCTACTTGCCTCAAGAAGCCTCTATCTTCCGTAAGCTTTCTGTCGAAGACAACATCATGGCCGTGCTAGAAACACGCCAAGAGCTTACCCGAGAGGAACGTCAAGATAAGCTCGAAGATTTATTGGAAGAATTCCACATACAGCACATAAGAACCAGTGCAGGTATGGCACTATCAGGTGGTGAACGTCGACGAGTTGAAATTGCACGTGCGCTTGCTGCAAACCCACAGTTTATTTTATTAGACGAACCTTTCGCTGGTGTTGACCCGATTTCGGTAAATGACATCAAAAAAATCATCGAACATCTACGTGACCGCGGTCTTGGTGTATTGATCACCGACCACAACGTTCGTGAAACTCTCGACGTATGTGAAAAAGCTTACATCGTAAGCCAAGGGCACCTTATTGCTTCTGGAAGCCCAGAAGACGTTCTCAATAATGAGCAGGTGAAACAAGTTTATCTCGGTGAACAATTCCGTCTATGATTACATTAGGAACGGTAAGATTCTGAGCATTACAAGGTAAGTAACACTGAATGAAACCTTCATTACAACTCAAGCTAGGTCAACAGTTAGCCATGACGCCGCAACTGCAACAGGCAATTCGCCTGTTACAATTGTCGACGCTAGACCTTCAACAAGAGATCCAAGAAGCATTAGATTCCAACCCGCTTTTGGAAGTTGAAGAAGGCCACGAAGAAGCTCAAGTCAACGGTGAAGATAAGTCAGCTTCAGAAGCCGCTGACAACAGTGCAAACGACGCCTCGGAACCCGACCTTCCCGATAGCTCAGATGTTATTGAAAAGTCAGAAATTAGCTCTGAGTTAGAAATCGATACCACTTGGGATGACGTGTATAGCGCCAATACAGGTAGCACTGGAATAGCACTCGATGACGATATGCCAGTGTACCAAGGTGAAACCACTGAGTCGCTGCACGACTACCTAATGTGGCAATTGGATTTAACACCGTTTAGCGAAAACGACCGAACCATCGCAATCGCGATCATTGATGCGGTTGACGATTATGGCTATTTGACGCTCACTCCTGAAGAAATCCATGAAAGCTTCGACAACGAAGACATTGAATTGGATGAAGTCGAAGCAGTTCGCAAACGCATCCAACAATTTGACCCTCTCGGTGTGGCCTCTCGTAACCTGCAAGAGTGTTTGCTACTGCAATTAGTGACTTTCCCAGAAGATACCCCATGGCTTGCAGAGGCAAGAATGGTGCTGAGAGACCATATCGATCATCTGGGAAATCGTGACTACAAGTTGGTGCTCAAAGAAACCAAATTAAAAGAAGCCGACTTACGCGAAGTATTGAAGCTCATCCAGCAACTTGATCCTCGACCGGGCAGTCGCATTACTCCTGATGATACTGAATACGTCATCCCTGATGTTTCTGTATTTAAAGACCATGGTAAATGGACCGTATCCATTAACCCTGACAGCATTCCAAAACTCAAAGTAAATCAACAATATGCCCAACTTGGAAAAGGCAACAGTGCGGATAGCCAGTACATCCGTAGCAATTTGCAAGAGGCAAAATGGTTAATTAAGAGCCTAGAAAGCAGAAACGAGACCCTTCTCAAAGTTGCAAGATGTATTGTTGAACATCAACAAGATTTCTTCGACTATGGTGAAGAAGCCATGAAGCCAATGGTCCTCAATGACGTAGCATTGGATGTGGATATGCATGAATCAACGATCTCTCGTGTGACAACGCAGAAATTCATGCACACACCGCGTGGCATTTTTGAATTGAAGTACTTCTTCTCTAGTCATGTCAGTACAGACAATGGTGGAGAATGTTCGTCCACAGCAATCCGCGCACTCATTAAAAAACTGGTTGCTGCTGAAAATACAGCGAAACCATTGAGTGACAGTAAGATTGCTGATCTTCTGGCTGACCAAGGGATTCAGGTCGCAAGGCGAACCATTGCGAAATATCGCGAGTCCTTGGGTATCGCCCCATCAAGTCAGCGTAAACGCCTACTTTAAGGCACCAACTGAAAAGGAAAGTCTATGCAAATCAATATTCAGGGCCATCACGTTGATCTTACCGATTCAATGCAAGACTATGTTCAAAATAAGTTTCAGAAGCTCGAAAGGTTCTTCGACCATATCAATCAAGCTCATGTCGTATTAAAAGTTGAAAAACTCGACCAAATCGCGGAAGCTACGCTCCATATAAATCAGGGCGAAATCCACGCTTCATCAACGGATGAAAGCATGTACGCAGCGATTGACTCGCTGGTGGATAAATTAGTTCGTCAACTTAATAAGCACAAAGAAAAACTAAATAGTCATTAATCATGCAACTTAGCGAAATACTGTCACTGGACTGCACGAAAAGTGCAGTCCATTGTACAAGTAAAAAACGAGCCCTCGAAATGATCAGCAAAATCGTTGCTGATACCACAGGCCAAGATTCAACAGAACTGTTTGAGTGTATGCTCAGCAGAGAAAAAATGGGTAGTACTGGTATCGGCAACGGTATCGCTATCCCACATGCAAGAATGTCATCTAGCGACAAAGCCATCGCCGTTTTACTTCAATGTGATGAAGCGATTGAATTTGATGCTATCGATAACCGACCTGTCGACCTTCTTTTTGCACTCCTCGTACCAGAAGATCAGTGCAAGGAGCACCTCAAAACACTATCCTCAATGGCTGAACGTCTGAGTAACAAGCAAGTACTGAAGATGCTGCGTAATGCTCAGAGCGATGAAGAACTTTACGACATTATGATTCATCAGTAATCGAGGCGATCACCATGCGATTAATCGTTGTTAGCGGGCACTCCGGTGCAGGAAAGAGTGTTGCCCTGCGCGTGCTTGAAGATTTGGGGTATTACTGTGTCGACAATCTACCAGTGAACCTATTGGATGCGTTTGTTCAATCCGTCGCTGACAGTAAGCAAAATGTTGCGGTTAGCATCGACATTCGCAATATACCCAAAAAGCTCAAAGAACTTACCAGCACACTAGAGAAGCTAAAATCAGAACTGGATGTAACGGTGCTTTTCTTAGATGCCAATAAAGAAACACTGCTTAAACGCTACAGTGAAACTCGTAGAATCCACCCTCTTTCTCTCGGCCAGAGCTCTCTATCTTTAGAGCAAGCGATCGAACTTGAGCATAATATCCTGACGCCACTCAAAGCTCATGCTGACTTGGTCCTCAATAGCAGTGGGCAATCGCTGCATGATTTGAGTGAAACCGTCCGTATGCGAGTATTGGGACGAGAGCGAAAAGATCTCGTCATGGTATTTGAATCATTTGGCTTTAAATACGGTTTGCCGTCTGATGCCGACTACGTTTTTGATGTGCGTTTTTTACCCAACCCACACTGGGAACCGGCATTGCGACCACTAACCGGATTAGATGCACCTATTGGTGCTTTCTTAGAACAGCACCAATCAGTTCTCGAACTAAAACAACAGATAGAGAACTTCATTGAAACCTGGTTACCACTACTTGAGACAAACAATCGCAGTTACCTCACCGTCGCCATTGGTTGTACCGGTGGAAAACATCGCTCAGTGTATCTGACGCAAAAAATTGGTGAATACTTTGCTGCTAAAGGTCATCAAGTACAAATTCGCCACACTTCATTGGAAAAAAACGTTAAGGAATAACGGTGGAACTAAGTCGTAAGGTATTGATTCAAAACCGTTTGGGGCTACATGCTCGAGCGGCAATCAAATTGGTTGAACTGGCGCAAAGCTATAACGCAATCATCACGATTGATAACGAAGAAGACAAAACCGCAACCGCAGATAGCGTGATGGGATTGCTCATGCTTGAGTCTGCTCAAGGACAATACGTTACCATCCACGCTTGTGGTGATGATTCTCAACAAGCACTCGATGCTGTTTGCCATTTAATCGAAGACAAGTTTGATGAGGGCGAGTGATCCACTCGCTTTTTGCTTATCTTTAGTGTGATATCCCACACCACTTCCTATCCCCTGCTTCTCTTCAACAAATAATTTCGTCGACTTTCACAAGTTGTTATTAAAAGGTGCCTAGAATTAAGATATTATTCAAAGCATTGTAAATTTCAGGAATTAGGGGGAATCAATGGCAGAGCAAATAGAATTCGACCAAGCTCACCAAGCCCTCCAAGAAGTCACTGAAGCGCTGGAAAACGGTCGCTTCGTCCATGTTCGCCGTCAATTGCAGGACATGGAACCTGAGGACATCGCTCATCTTTTAGAGGCCTCCCCACGTAAAAGCCGTGAAGTACTTTGGCAGTTAACTGACCCAGAGGACTACGGTGAAATCCTTGACGAGCTAAACGAAGACGTTAAAGACAGTCTTGTATCCAAAATGGCGCCAGAAGCACTTGCTGAAGCGACAGAGGGCATGGATACCGATGACGTGGCTTACGTACTACGGAGCTTACCAGATACACTATCGCGTGAAGTCCTATCGCAAATGGACTCTGACGATCGTCTGCGCGTCGAAACCGCCCTATCCTACTCTGAGGATACCGCTGGCGGATTGATGAACACTGACGTGATTACCATTCGTGGTGATGTAGATGTGGACGTTGTCTTGCGTTATTTGCGCATGAAAGGGGAATTGCCAGAAGCAACCGATGCTCTGTACGTCATTGACGATGAAAACAAGCTCATTGGTGAATTACCGATTACCACACTTATCACCACGCAACCTGATGTCAAAGTCATTGACGTTATGGAGGATGCCGATGATGCCATTACCGTCGATACCAGTGACTCTGACGTTGCAAGCCTGTTTGAACGTCGTAACTGGGTATCTGCGCCAGTCGTCGATGAAAATCAGCACCTGGTTGGCCGTATCACCATCGATGACGTTGTTGACGTTATCCGTGAAGATGCCGAACACTCTATGATGAGCATGGCGGGTATGGACGATGATGAAGATACGTTCGCGCCAGTATTTAAATCTGCTCGTAAACGCAGTGTCTGGTTAGGAGCAAACGTTCTTGCAGCACTGGCTGCGGCTTCTGTTTCCAATATGTTCGAAGCAACACTCGATCAAATGGCAGCCATTGCGGTTCTCATGACCATCGTACCCTCCATGGGCGGGGTTGCAGGTAACCAAACCGTTGCACTTGTGATCCGTGGCTTGGCACTTGGTCACATCGGTGATGCCAACAAACGAGAACTTCTGATGAAAGAGGCGGCGATCGGCTTGCTCAACGGTATTATGTGGGCACTGATCATCGGTGGTATTGTTGTCGTTTGGAAAGGAAACTGGATGCTTGGCGGTATTATTTCTGCCGCTATGTTAACCAACCTGTTGGTGGCAGGTATTGCAGGGGTAAGTATTCCAATACTGCTTAAAAAGATGAATATCGACCCAGCACTCGCGGGCGGGATGGCACTGACAACTGTCACCGACGTGATAGGTTTATCGGTATTCTTAGGGCTTGCTACTTTAGCCATCTAAGACGCATAAGCCTTACAAGCTTATTTAGGACGGATCGCAAGCCATAAAAAAGCCTGATGATAAACACATCAGGCTTTTTGAATCCTCTATCACTCACTTTTAGTGAAACTATTCGCCTGCGACTTTCATCGTATCAAGCAAGATAGAACCCGTCTGGATTTGTGAGCGGGTCTCCACATCACTGCCGACAGCCACAATTTTTGTGAACATTTCTTTTAGGTTACCAGCGATCGTGATTTCCGAAACTGGGTACTGGATTACGCCATTCTCAACCCAGAAACCTGCAGCGCCACGAGAGTAGTCGCCCGTCACAACGTTCACGCCTTGACCCATGGTTTCTGTTACCAGTAGACCAGTGCCCAGCTCTTTCAGCATTTGCTCAAAGTTTTGACCCGTAGATGTCACATACCAGTTATGAATACCACCAGCGTGACCCGTTGGCTCCATCTTCATCTTGCGTGCAGCGTAGCTAGTTAGCAAGTAAGTCGCCAAAACACCATCTGTGATGATTTCACGGTCTTGTGTATAAACGCCTTCACTATCAAATGGGCTGGAAGCCAAGCCACGTAAAACATGCGGGCGCTCAGAAATATTAAACCATTCAGGCAACACTTGCTTGCCAAGGTGATCCAACAAGAAAGACGATTTACGGTATAAGTTACCACCACTGATTGCCATCACAAGGTGACCAATCAAGCCCGTCGCAACGTCAGCGGCAAACATAATAGGATACTTGCCCGTCTTAAGTTTTTGAGCATCTAATCGGCTAATGGTTTTTTCTGCGGCTTGACGACCAACCATCTCAGGAGTCCACAAGTCATCACGATGGCGGGCAACGGTATAGCTGTAATCGCGCTCCATTTCGCCATTCTTACCAACACCAATAACACAACAACTGGTACTATGGCGGCTTGAAGCATAACTTGCTAATAAACCGTGACTATTACCATAAACTTTCACACCATAATGGCTGTCATAGCTCGCACCATCGCTTTGCTTAATGGCATCACTGTAACTTAATGCTTCTTTCTCAGCAGCAATAGCAACTTCTGCTGCATAGTCAGGGTTAGGTGCATCAGGATGGAAAAGATCTAGGTCTGGAATTTCTTTGACCATGAACTCTTTAGGTGCAGGGCCCGCAAATGGGTCTTCTGATGTGTATTGAGCAATGTCTAATGCCGCTAAAACTGTTTGCTTAATTGCGGCTTCGCTCAAGTCTGATGTGGAAGCACTGCCTTTACGTTGCCCACGGTAAACGGTGATACCAAGTGCACCATCACTGTTGAACTCAACGTTTTCCACCTCGCCCATACGAGTGGAAACACTCAAACCAGTGCTCTTGGTAATTGCGACTTCAGCCGCATCAGATTTTGCTCCAGCAATCTCTAATGCTCTTGCAACGGCTTGTTCTAGCTCGATTCGTTGCTCGGTAACCTGCTGTTTAATATCCATTGTCTTTCACATCATGTATTCGATGTACAATAGAATAACAAGAATTTCGCTTTCTCCCACGATTCTTGTTAAAATAGTCATAATATTAATCAGAACACAGGCAACTGAAATGGCACGTAAGAATCAAAAAGCGCCATGGGAACCAGAAGAAGAGATCATCTGGGTAAGTAAATCCGAGATGAAACGCGACATGGAAGAGCTGCAAAAGCTTGGTGAAGAGCTCGTAGGTCTTAAACCATCGACTTTAGAAAAGTTTCCATTGAGCGAAGACCTAAGAGAAGCCGTTGCGGATGCACAGCGCTTTAAAAACGAAGCGCGTCGTCGTCAACTGCAACGTATCGGTAAGTTAATGCGCTATGAAGATCCAGAGCCAATTCAAGCGGCACTGGACAAAGTTCGTAACAAGCACTCGCAAGCAACCGCCGTACTTCACAAACTGGAAGTACTGCGTGATCGTGTCGTTGAGGACGGTGATAAAGCCATTGATGACGTGATGGAGCTTTACCCAACCGCCGATCGTCAACGCCTTCGTCAGCTTGCTCGTCAAGCTGCGAAAGAAAAGCAAGCGGGCAAGCCTGCGAAGTCTTACCGTGAGATTTTCCAAATTCTAAAAGCGCTGAACGAAGAAGAGCAATAATTCGCTTACCTTTAAACACGGCAAGAAGTATCAAATACAAAGCAGATCTCATGATCTGCTTTTTTGTCGCGCTGTCAGGAGAGTCTATTGATGCTCTCACCACACTGAAATGCATTGATGTTTTCAATTAATATGTCAGCTAAACGCTGAAGAGAAGAATCGCTTCCCCAGGCCACATGAGGGGTAAGCAACAAATTGGGTAAATCCATATTCGCCACCAAAGGATTATTGCTATCTGCTGGTTCCTGCGTAAAAACATCAATACCTGCAGCCGAGATTTCTCCTCGCCTTAGTGCATCCACTAATGCTTGCTCATCGACCAAGCCACCACGCCCTGTATTGATCAAGATGGAAGTTGGCTTCATCAACTTCAGTTCCACTTCACCAATTAAATTGTGCGTATGTTCATTTAACGGACAGTGCAAAGAAATGGCATCACAACGCTTGAGCAAATCTTCAAAGGGAATGTAACCCTCTCGACATTCACTTACGCCTTTCCGTTCGGAAAACAGTACATTCATGCCCACCGCTTTGGCTAAATGTGCGGTTGCTTGCCCTAACGCTCCGCTTCCAATCACACCTAACGTACTACCAGCAATATCACCTATTGGATGAGTAAAAAAGCAGAACTGTTTATTTCTTTGCCATTCCCCAGCCGCAATATCTTGGTGATAGCCAAATAAATTACGACGCAGTGCAAATAGCATGGCAATAACATGCTCAGGTACAGAACGGGTGGCATAGCCACGAACGTTTGCCACTGCAATATTATTCTGGGCGCAATAATTGATGTCGACGTTATTGAAACCCGTTGCTGCGACTGCAATCATTTTTAAGTTAGGCAATTGAGCCAACACCATTTGGTCGAGGACAACTTTGTTGCTGATGACAATATCGGCCTCAGCCAAACGTTCCACAACTTGGTCTGCAGAGGTTAAATCATACTCAACCCAATGATGAGCGAAATTGAGACGAGGTAACTGGATATGCTCGGGGATGGTTGCGCGGTCAAGAAAGACCACTTTAGGCAGTGACATAACGGCTCCTTTTTATTCACTGCCTAATGGAAATGTTATGAATGAGGCAGTGTTTTATAGTCTGGTAATTTACGCTCAGGGTCGAAATAGTCAAAGATCATCTCTTTCGCTTCCGGATAGAAATCACAAGGTACAAAAATACTGCGTAGCCATTGACTCTTAGGGTGGTAAAAACTCAGCTCTGCTGCGTGCAGCTCCAATCGAGCCGAGAATGCTTTCGCATCTTCAGTCGCGTAAAACTCATCTCCCACAATTGGGTGCCCTAGAGCTTGCATGTGTACACGCAATTGATGGGAACGTCCTGTAATAGGTAACAGACGTACGATTGTGGTCTTAGAGCCATCTTGATGCTCTTCTCGCTTAGCGACCTGAAATAACGTCTTGGATGGCTTGCCATCTTCAAAACACACTTTCTGCAGTGGGCGATTCGGCCAATCACAGATCAGGGGCAGATCGATCTCCCCCTCTTGCGGCTCTATATGCCCCCATACTCGCGCATAGTAGATCTTATGCGTCAGACGATATTGGAACTGTTTCTTCAAGGCACTTTCAGCACGCTTATTTTTCGCTAGCACCATCAAACCCGACGTCGACATATCCAAACGGTGTACCACCTGGATCTCTGGGTATTCTTCTTGTAGACGACTCCACATACTATCGTGATGCTCAGCAAGGCGCCCAGGAACAGACAGCAAACCTGATGGCTTGTTCACAGCCAAGATATGATCATCCTCAAACACAATATCGGTCCAAGGATCTGTCGGAGGGTTGTACTCAAGCATTGCCATCTGTGTGCTCTCAAAATATAGAAAGAAAAGGAGGGGTATTTTAATACTAAAACGACTCCCGTAAAGGAGCCGTTTTGATTATCGTTTTCTAGATAAAACCAATTAGTTGTGACTTACCACGATCAAACGTAGCGAATCGAGTTGAACTTGAGCTTGGTTAATATAACCCGTCAACTCTTTAATTTGTGCTTCAATCGCATCAATCTCTTCGTCACGAATATTCGGATTTACCGCTTTTAGTGCTTGTAAACGTTCAAGTTCTGAATTCAAGCTTTGCTGCATCTCTTGATGAGCTTGCTTACGAACCGCTTCAACCTGTGGTTCAACCAATGTATCACCGGCTTCTATTAAACGATGAACCTCTTTCTGAACAGAAGTCACTAGCTTGCTCGCAAGGTGACGATTTACTGGGCTCAGTTGGCGGTTAAAGCTCTCAAACTCTACTTGAGCAGAGAGATCATTACCTCGGCCATCCATCATTAAGCGAATCGGTGTTTTTGGTAGAAAACGCGCAATACCACTGCGTTTTGGTGCCTGTGCATCCACCGCGTAGATCAATTCAAGTAGAATAGTACCCACTGGTAGCGCTTTGTTCTTCAGCAGAGAAACCGCAGAGGTACCCACACCTTCGCTCATCAGCAGATCAATACCACCTTGAATCATTGGGTGTTCCCAACTAATGAAGTGCATGTCTTCACGAGACAACGCGGTATCACGATCAAACGTAATGGTTGCGCCCTCGTATGGAAGACCTGGGTAGCTCGGCACCATCATGTGTTCAGATGGTGTCACAACCAAGGCATTTTCACCTTTATCGTCTTGGTTCAGACCAATGGTATCAAACAGAGACAGCGCAAACGTCACTAGGTTAGTATCGCCGTCTGTTGATGCGATTTTCTCAACGATTTGCTGCGCTTTTTCACCGCCATTCGAGTGCATTTCTAATAAGCGGTCGCGGCCTTGCTCTAACTGAGATTTCAGCGCTTTATTTAACTTAGCCGATTCCTCAATCACTTCATCAAGATTTGCTGTATCGCCTGAAGCAAGCATCTCAATGAGAGCATCTGAATACTTGTCATAAACCGCGCGACCTGTTGGACAGGTTTCTGCAAACGCATTCAAACCCTCATCAAACCAACGAGCCAGAATCGATTGTGAAGTGCCTTTTAGGTATGGAACATGAATATCGATATCGCGTTTCTGACCAATACGATCAAGACGACCAATACGCTGCTCTAGCAAATCAGGGTTGAATGGCAGATCGAACATCACAAGCTGATTAGCAAACTGGAAGTTACGACCTTCAGAGCCGATTTCGCTACAGATAAGAACCTGTGCACCACCCTCTTCCTGAGCAAAATAAGCTGCGGCTTTATCACGCTCCAGAATCGACATTCCCTCGTGGAATACCGTTGCGCGGATACCCTCACGCTCACGTAAAGCTTGCTCTAGTTGCAACGCAGTACTTGCGCGAGAGGCGATGACCAGAACTTTGTCACTGCGTTTTTCTTTTACTTTTTCAAGTAGCCAGTTAACGCGAGAGTCAAATTGCCACCAGCTTGAATCATCACCTTCAAACTCTTGGAAGATTTCCTCTGGGTACAAGTTCTTCATTGCACGCGCTTCAGGCGACATCTTACCGCCAATCATGCCCGCAACACGCATGGATGTGGTGTATTGCGGCGGAATATCCATTGGCATCAAATGCACATTACGAACAGGGAAGCCTTTAACAGCAGCACGTGTATTACGGAACAATACACGCCCAGTACCGTGACGATCCATTAGATTGTCAATCAACTCCTGACGCGCTGCCGCTTTTGCTTCTTCATCACTGTCACTTTCGATAATACGAAATAGCGGTTCAACGTCCTGTTCAGAGAGAAGTTCTGTGATCTGGTTTTTAGCGTCATCGGCCAGTTTATGGCCTGAGAATAATGACGTAATTGCATCCGCAACAGGTGCGTATTGCTCTTCTTCTTCAACAAACGCTTCATAATCGTAGAAACGGTCAGGATCAAGTAGGCGCAAACGAGCAAAGTGGCTCTCACGACCAAGTTGTTCTGGTGTTGCAGTTAGCAGTAGCACACCAGCTGTACGCTCCGCTAAGCCCTCGACCACCTGATATTCACGACTCGGTTTGTCTTGGCTCCACTCTAGGTGATGCGCTTCGTCGACAACCAACAGATCCCATTCACCCTCTAATGCCTGCTCAAAGCGCTTACGGCTCTTACGTAGGAAATCAAGAGAACACAGCACATATTGCTGAGTATCAAAGGGATTTTCTGCATCTGCGAATGCTTCAATACAACGCTCTTCATCAAAGATAGAGAAGTGCAGGTTGAAACGACGCATCATTTCAACTAACCACTGGTGTTGTAATGTCTCAGGCACTACGATAAGAATACGCTCAGCTCGGCCAGCCAGCACTTGCTGGTGAATGATCATGCCCGCTTCGATAGTTTTACCAAGACCTACTTCGTCTGCTAACAGTACGCGTGGTGCATGTCGGCGGCCAACTTCGTGTGCGATATATAACTGATGTGGGATCAAACCTGCACGCATACCGCACAAGCCACGCATTGGGCTCTTATGCTGTTCAAACTGGTTTTTCAGTGCACGGTAGCGCAATACAAAGTTGTCCATGCGATCAATCTGACCCGCGTACAATTTGTCTTGCGGTTTATTAAAACGGATCTGGTTACTAAGGAATATTTCACGCAGTACGACTGCGGTTTCCTGAGTGTCTTCACGAGTACCGAAGTAGGTGTATAAACCCTCATCTTCTAGTACTTCTTCAACTTTTAATGACCAACCTTCTTGGCAATCGATGACATCACCGACGTTGAACGTTACTCGGGTAACTGGCGCATCGTTACGTGCGTAAACTCGGTTTTCCTCTGATGCTGCAAACATCAATGTCACAGTACGAGCATCCATTGCTACTACGGTACCTAAACCTAAATCGCCTTCCGTATCGCTAATCCAGCGCTGACCCAAAGCAAATGTCATGAATTGACTACCTCGTTATTTGTTTCTTGGTGAGTGTTTCTGTTGGCCTACTTATGCTCGTTAGGCATGGATAATAGTGTAGATCTGATTGCAACTTCTGCTACCTCCATTCTACTCTTTACGCCACACCAAGCTGAGCAAACAATCGCCAGCCTCGCATGATAATTCAGGCTCATCAGAAGCACAGAAAAGGTCGGTAATCTTACTTGAAGCTGTGATACAGGTCACGCCTAAACGAACAAGCGTACCAACTTTTTTTCCTGAATTACGAATGCAATCAAATTGTAAAAAACTCATGACAATTATTGAGTTGCAACAAGCAAATATTACGTATACTTCTAATAAGGATGCTTACATGACATATGTGTATATGTAGGCATATTGGTACACGATTAGGATCAACACGGGTTTGCAGTAAGTTGTCTTGCTACTCGGTTGCGCACTAACCGACATTGCCGGACGACCTCTATTGCAAGTAAATAAAGCTAGGACAGCGCTGTATTCCTAGTTTTCTTTAAGCAAAGCCGCACTGCGGCAAGGAGACGCTATGGGCGATACCGATCGGAAACTATTTGTACTCGATACCAACATCCTCCTCCATGAACCTTTCGCCATTTTTTCTTTTCAAGAGCACGATGTCGTCATTCCTATGACCGTGCTAGAAGAACTCGACCGAATTAAAGACAGTAAGCGCGACGTCGCGCGAGATGCACGCGTTGCGATTCGCGCTATGGAAGATTTATTCAAAGACGCGACACCCGATGAAATTTCAGAGGGCATTCCCGTATCTAAAGACAGCCCAAGCCAAGGCACGATTTCTATTTTGGCGGATTTTGAATTGCAGGAAACCGTCAAAGCTTTCGCCGACAAAGCCGGTGACAACCGCATACTCAATGCAGTGCTTTATCTGCAAAACAAACGAGCACCTCGTGAAGTCGTGCTCGTGACGAAAGACATTAATATGCGCCTTCGAGCCAAAGGGGCTGGTGTTCGTTTTGTCGAAGACTATCGCACCGACCAGCTCATTGATGATATCCAGTACCTCACAAAAGGCTTCCAGCAACGTGAGGGGGACTTTTGGAGTCACGTCGATGATGTTGAAAGCTATGCTCTAGGAGGAAAAACATTCCACAAACTCAACAAAGAGCCGTTTGATCCAACGTTTATTAACCAATACATCATTGATGAAGACAGCGATTTTGTTGGCCGAGTAGAAACCATTGTTGATGACAAAGTGACATTGCTCGACCTCAGCCGTGAACGCATGATGCACCGTCGAGCTTGGGACATTACCCCTAAGAATATCTATCAAGGCATGGCGATGGATGCCTTACTCGACCCAGATATTGATTTGGTGATTCTGACTGGTGCAGCAGGCAGTGGTAAAACACTACTGGCCATGGCGGCCGCATTGGAACAAACCATTGAAAAAGGCATGTTTGACAAGATCATAGTAACGCGAAACACACCAGACATTGGTGAGTCGATTGGCTTTTTACCAGGCTCTGAAGAAGAAAAGATGATGCCATGGCTGGCCGCTGTCACTGATACTTTAGAAGCGTTGCACAAGCACGACCACTGCACTGAGGGCTCAATGAAATATATCTGTGACAAAGCCAACATTCAGTTTAAGTCGATTAACTTTATGCGTGGTCGCTCTATTCAAAATGCGTTTGTGTTGCTCGATGAATGCCAGAACTTAACCGCTTCACAAATCAAGACCATCATCACCCGCTGTGGGGAAGGCACGAAGATTGTGTGTTCAGGTAACTTAGCTCAAATAGACTCTCATTACCTCACACCCGTGACGTCTGGTTTGACTTATATGGTCGAGCGTTTCAAAAACTTTGAAGGCAGCGCCAATATTCACCTAAATGGCGTGGTGCGCAGCCGATTGGCAGAGTTTGCCGAAGAGAATTTGTAGTGACCTATCTAGTCATCTAAAGTTCTTTGCCTGAGACTAGTCATCTAAAACCAAAAGAGCGCTCAATGAGCGCTCTTTTTAATTTGGAGTGAAGATGACTTACTCAGTACCACCAACGGTAATGGAATCAAGTTTCAATGTTGGCTGACCAACGCCAACTGGTACACTTTGGCCCGCTTTACCACACACGCCAACACCTCTGTCGATGCTTAGGTCGTTACCCACCATCGATACTTGCTGCATCGCTTCGATACCCGAACCGATAAGCGTTGCACCTTTCACTGGGCGAGTAATTTTACCATCTTCAATCAAGTATGCTTCCGATGCAGAGAACACGAACTTACCAGAAGTAATGTCCACCTGACCGCCACCAAAGTTTGGTGCGTACAGACCTTTCTTAACTGTAGAGATGATCTCTTCTGGTGAGTGCTCACCCGGCAGCATGTATGTATTAGTCATACGTGGCATTGGTAAATGTGCGTAAGACTCACGGCGACCGTTACCTGTTGGGTTCACACCCATTAGACGTGCGTTTAGCTTGTCTTGCATGTAGCCTTTTAACACACCATTTTCGATAAGCGTATTGTATTGACCATTGACACCTTCATCGTCCACGTTCAATGAACCGCGCAGATCTTTCAGCGTGCCATCATCCACAATAGTACAAAGCGGTGACGTTACTTGCTCACCCATTTTGCCAGAGAACACGGAAGACTCTTTACGGTTGAAGTCACCTTCCAAACCGTGGCCTACGGCTTCATGTAACAATACGCCAGGCCAACCTGAACCGAGTACAACAGGCATCATACCCGCAGGAGCGGCTTCTGCTTCTAAGTTAACCAGCGCCATGCGAATCGCTTCATCAGCGAAATAGAACGCCTGCTTTACACCATTGCTTTCAGACAAGAAGAAGTCATAACCAAAACGGCCACCGCCACCAGCACTGCCACGCTCTCGACGATCGCCTTTTTCAGCTAACACACTGATTGACAAACGAACAAGAGGACGAGTGTCTCCCGCGTAAGTGCCGTCTGTTGCCGCTACAAGCATTTGCTCATGCACACCGCTGATACTAATGGAGACTTCTTTGATCATTGGCTCTTTAGTACGGATGTACGCATCAAGCGACATTAACAGTTCGGTTTTTTGTTGCTTTTCCCAGCTTGCTAGAGGGTTGACTGCATCGTAGTAAGCTTGGTTGTCAGAACGTTTGAATGCATGCACTTTGCCATTTTGACCTTGCTGCGCAATACCACGCGCCGCAATCGCACTTTGCTTCAAACCATCTAATTGAATTTGGTCTGAGTAAGCGAAACCGGTTTTCTCGCCAGTGACGGCACGAACACCAACACCACAATCAATGTTGAAAGAGCCATCTTTAATGATGCTGTCTTCTAGAACCAGAGACTCATGCCAGCTGGACTGAAAGTAAATGTCCGCGTAATCGATCTGGCGCGTCGCAATGCTCGCTAGTGTGTCAGCGATGTCTTGCTCTGTCAGACCGTTTGGGGCAAGGAGTGCCTGTTCTATTTGGTTTATGCTCATAGTTAGCTCTTTTATTTCCGTTTCAATGCATTTTGAAAGCGACTGTGTTGAGTCAGCGGCATATTCTGCCTTACTTGCTGGCTGTGTGACAAATCTATCTCAGCCACCAGCAATCCTACTTGATCATCGAGTTGTTGATGAATACAGCCCCAAGGGTCAATCACCATGGAGTGTCCCCACGTTTGGCGACCACATGGATGGGTCCCCGTTTGCCCGCATGCAAGAACCCAACACTGAGTTTCAATGGCACGCGCTCTTAACAAGACTTCCCAATGCGCTTTACCTGTCACCGCAGTAAAAGCGGCTGGCACAACAATAATTTGGGCACCTGCTAAGCGTAGCGCTTTAAATAGCTCAGGAAAGCGCACGTCATAGCAAATACTTAAGCCTACCGTACCAATATTGGTCTCTGCCGTCACGATTTGGTTGCCAGCCTTAAACGTATCGGACTCTCGATAGCTGCCATGCCCATCGGCGACATCCACATCAAACATATGCAGTTTATCGTAATGAGCAATGCATTCGCCTTGCGGTGAGAATACTAATGTTGTCGTTGTGACGCCTTGTTCTGTACGGATCGGCATACTGCCCAATACCAGAGTCAGCTGGTTTTGTTTTGCAATACCAGACAAACGTTGCTGAATTGGACCGTCACCCAATCTTTCCGCGTTCTCGTGATACGCGTTACGATTGGCAAACTGCGTGGCGTTTTCTGGCGTCACAACCAGCTTAACGCCTTGTTTAGCTGCCAGTTCGCACTGCTGAGCGATAAAGTCCAGATTCTCATCGATATCCGGACCGGATGTCATTTGAATGATGCCAATTCGTTCCATCTACTTAGCTCCTTTACGCTCATCCATAAGTAAAGACGAATGATTACTTCGCTTGTTTACGCAGTTTTTCTGGCAATTTGTACTCGCCCTTGCTACGTGACATCTCTTTTACCGTTGGTGAATCCAGCGGTCCTTTCACTTCATAGTTTACCTGAGTAAAGACTTCGACAACGGGTGAAATCACTGTTGATATCGCCAGCACATATAATGCCGTTTGAGGTGCTACCGCAAAAGCGGTCAACATTGGTAAGCCCGAGGTAATATCTGGCGTAAACTTCACTTCTGCGTCCACAAGGCGACGATTAATATCAGCCATGCCTCGGATTTGCATTTCACCCGCCAACGCATCCATCACGATATCATTGGTAACAAAAATGCCATCCTGAATTTTGCCCGTACCAGTGATTGAATTAAACGCCATACCTTTGTCAAACACATCCGTAAAGTCGAGCTGCATCTTGCGGATAATGGAATCTAAACTAAACAACCCCAATAAGCGTGCGGCACCACTGACCTCGGTGATCACGCCTTTACCAAATTCAGTAGAGACGTCACCTTGCAAGCTTTGCGTTTTCATCGACCACGGAGCGCCATCCCAATCAAGATTTGCACTAATCTCAAATGGCGCACGCTGAATACCAGAAGTAATACCAAAGCGTTCCATCAGGTCACTGTTGTTCTCGCCTTGTAATTTAATATTCAGATTCGAATGACTGCGATCTTTATTTAGCTCCCACCAACCATTCATTTCCACCTTACTCTGACCACTGCTAAACGTGACATTGTTCCACGCCAAGCGGTTGTCTTGCCGTGAAAGGTCAACATTGACCTTACCGACCTTATAACCTTGGAGCCAAAAGTCATCGATATTCAACGTTAAATTTGGTATCTCTTGGTGTAGCTTTCGATCCAAATCGGAGATCAAGGGCGCCGCTTGATCCTCACTGGCAAACAAAGAGTTTCTTTCATCGGTAATTTCATCAAACCCCGGAATGTATAAATGCAAGTGTTCCAATGATACCGACAAATCATAAGGCTTAAGGTACGTGGCATTGCCTTTCAACTCTTGACTATTGACATCCAAGAGCCAACTCAAATGCTTTTTGTGAGCGGTTAAATCCACATCATGAAAATCAATGCCCGCGACTTGAAGTGTTTTTACATCCATGCCCACACGAGTTGGTAATGGGATTGTCGGCGTTTTCATATTTGCCAACACGGACGGCGCATCACTGACGGGCACGTGACCTAACCCCGCCCAATTATCAAGGCTTAATGAGTCCAACTGAATCGAGGCATCGTGACCGACTATCGGGCTGATCTTAAACTCTCCCTCGCCGACAACGAGATTTGTCGCCGTCAAAACAGGCACATCTCCCGTGATATCAATTTCTGCTTGATACTTCGCATTCGGGATTTGCAAACGTGCAGAGATACTTTCTTGATTGCCTGATGCCTGTAACCTTGCTTGACCCGCTTCCCCTCGTTGTTTATTCAACGGGTATGGGTATTGGCTCGCCAGTTGATTTAACTGTGCAAGCACACCAAGTTGATACGTAAAACCGACATCATTGAGCTGTAAATCAATATCCATTTGCCATGGAGCATGCCCCGAGACTAAGCTTAACCAACGCTCACCTAAATAAGGTTTGAGCGGGTCAACCGACCAATCACCCAGAGTATTGATTGCCACGTTATAGCCTTGCTCTGCATTTTCACCACGAAAATCCAAAGAAATAGGCTGATTTAGCAAAACCGCGGACAAACCCGATGTGGTCACGACGTCATTATCAAACTCTATACGTCCGGTAGCCTTTTCTAATGTCATCGGCGGCGCTTCAATATCGACACGATTCTCCTTTAGATCCGCATAACCCCATGCTCTTGAGTCTTTATCAGTATCGAAAGGAATATTGAGCTGAAACTCTGAATACACCGGCCCACTGACTTGTAAAGCCGTCAATGCCGCACCAACAGAGTCCACCAATGGCGTCGCCATCATGTAGTCACGAACTTCATTACCTGGCGCACTCGCCTTGGCTTCTATTTCGATGTGACCATTCTCTGCCAGTTCAGGAATGCGCCCTGTGATACGTTTCGCTTTCACACCGTTCAACGTTGCTGATTTAGAATCCAAATACATCGCATCGTTTTCGAACAATAAATCAAGTTGAAGATCAGTAATCGTCGGCCACGCAGTATCAAAACTAAACTTCGCGTTCTTCAAACCCACCCAAGCTTGGAACATTCCGTTATGTTCTTTATACGGAAAATCACCTAATTCGCCATACCAAAGCAGTTTCGCGGTGTTAACTTTCCCGCCTTGAATTGCAGTCGAAAGGTAATCGGTAAGATCTTGTCCTAACGCTGGCGTTGGTAGGTAGCGCCATGTTTCACCAGCATTGTAAAGATCAGCTTCGGCATAAAATGACAGAAATGGGCTTTGATCTTTGGGGAAATCCAAACGAAATGCACCAAGCACTTGCAGATCAGGCGTAGCAGCCGTGACTTTGTCTGACCATAAACGCCAACCGCTTTCGTCTTGCTGCCAAATAATATCGACTTCCGCTTGCTTTACATTCAGTGGCGCTTGAAACACATCACCATATGGGAAAACATCATCAATGACGGTGATCTTTGCTTTCGCTTGCTTGAGATCACCAAACACCGAGCCTTGTACATGATTAAAGCCCGGCAGCAATTCCCATTGCGTTAGACCGAGCTGATCAAGCTCAGCTGAATATTTCAGCGTGTCTAAACCACCATTCATGGATAAACGGATGTCTTCCACTCGCCCTTTGGCCGCAAGCTTATTAAGCAAATCACTGATGGGCTCAGACTTTGGCGCCAATTTGACAAGCGGTGTTAGCGCTTCAATATCCAGTTGAGACAGGTTAAGTAACCAACCATCTGGCTGCCAATCAAATGCGATGTCTAATTCTGGCCATGGGCGATCATCCGTGCGAATTTTGAGTGAGTGACCATTTACTTTCCAGCCCTGCTTATCTGGCGATAGCTTAAAAATGCCCGATTCCAACAATAACTCATGCTTGCCATTTTCATTCCACACAAGCTCTGAAGGTTTTAGCTCAACGTAAGCGTAATGAGGCTGGCTATGCTCCAAGGTGAGCCATGTATTTAAACTGACACGTCCTGATTCAATTCCAGATGCATCTTGTACATAAGTCGTCAGCCAAGGGGTGACGGATACATCTTGAGCGCTAACATAAAATTCGCCAGAAATATCCAATAATGACCCGTAGTCACTAAAGTTAGCGCTTACCAACAACGCATTGAGACTCGCATCGGCGATGCTGACTGTGCCCTCTGCTAAGTGGTGTTTACCACGGTTACTCCATCGCAACTGAGCGATATCTAAACGGCGAGTTTCCCCCGAAACCGATTTATACCAAACACGGGAATCCGTGATCGTAAAATCCTCAAACTGACGTAACAGCAACGAGTCAAGCTGATCAATTAGCTTACTTTCGCTACGTGCACCACTTGAAGCTTGAGGAGAGGATTCCCCGCGAGGTAACAAATCCAGAGAGCGAATATCTAACGCCAAATCACCAATCGTTAAATCAGCAATAACCGGTTTAAACTGCAACAAAGATTGAATTAAATCGAACTCGATGTGAATTTCATCAACGGCAAAACGCGCTTCCGGGTTATTGGGTAGATTGGCTTCTAAACCTTGCAGAGCAATAGATGGGTGGCTATTACGCCAAGAGCCAGCAACGCTGGTAATAGAAAGTCAAAACCTGAGCCTTGCTTGACCCAGGTTTGAATTTCATCTTGGAAGTGGTTAAGTTGTGGGAGAGCTACGCGCAAGGTTGTTACGATGATGGCAAGAAAAACCAATACCGAAACCAATACCCACGCGCAGAAACGCCCGAAACGGTTAAAACCAGAATTCACAAATTTTCCAATTACATCATTACGACGTCAAACTGCTCCTGAATATACAGAGGCTCAGCTTGAATACGAACTTGTTTACCAATAAATACTTCAAGTTCAGCCAGTGCATGTGATTCGTCGCCCAACAAAGTTTCAGCAACAAATGGGGATGCGTAAACGACAAACTTGTCGGCATCATAAGCACGGTTTACTCGAGTAATTTCACGTAAGATTTCGTAGCAGACGGTTTCGACTGTCTTCACGCTGCCACGCCCTTCGCATGTTGGACAACTCGAACAAAGAATATGTTCAATGCTTTCTCGCGTGCGTTTACGTGTCATTTCAACGAGACCCAATTGGGTAAAGCCGTTGATGTTGGTTTTCACGCGATCTTTAGATAAAGCCGCCTCAAGCGAAACTAATACTCGCTTGCGATGTTCTTCTGACGCCATGTCGATAAAATCAATAATGATAATCCCGCCAAGGTTGCGCAAGCGAAGCTGTCGTGCAATCGCCTGTGTCGCTTCGACGTTGGTGTTGAAGATGGTTTCTTCAAGGTTACGACGGCCAACAAACGCCCCTGTATTGATATCAACGGTCGTCATCGCTTCGGTCTGATCGATGATTAGGTAACCGCCCGATTTGAGCTCGACCTTACGCTCCAAAGAACGTTGGATTTCGTTCTCTGTATCGTACATATCAAAAATAGGTTTATCGCCCTCATACAGCTCAAGCTTGTCTGTCAGCTCTGGCACATATTCAGAAGTAAACTCTTTAAGGTTTTCATACTCAAGACGAGAATCGACCATGATTTTGTCCAGCTCAGTACCAACAAAATCACGCAATATACGCTGCGCTAAGCCAAGCTCACCATAAAGTGTCGAACGCGTTTTATATTTTGAACGACGTTCCATGACTTTTTGCCATAGACGTTTCAAAAATGCCGCATCTTGTGAAAGTTCTTTCTCGTCAGCGCCTTCCGCAGCCGTGCGAATGATAAAACCACCGTGCTCGTCGCAGTAATGGTTAACCACTTTCTTAAGACGCTCACGCTCACGCTCACTTTCAATACGCTGAGAAACACCAACATGACTTGCCCCTGGCATAAACACCAAGTAGCGCGATGGCAATGTAATATCAGTGGTTAGACGGGCACCTTTTGTACCGAGAGGATCTTTAACGACTTGCACAACAATGTCTTGGCCTTGGCGAACCAATTCAGAAATATCACGAACCTGAAATTGCTGCTTTTCGTTCTCTGCGACACACTCGGTATGTGGAACGATATCTGACGCATGCAAAAACGCCGCTTTATCTAGGCCAATATCAACAAATGCCGCTTGCATGCCTGGCAATACGCGACTGACTTTGCCTTTATAAATATTGCCCACAATGCCTCGACGGGCTTCACGTTCAATATGAACTTCTTGTAGTACTCCACCTTCAATCATGGCCACGCGAGTTTCACTCGGGGTCACGTTAAGCAGCAATTCTGCACTCATGTGCACACCTCAAAACAATTATAAAAATTCTTGAATTAGCTGATCGGTTTCGAACAAAGGTAAGCCTACTACGGCATGGTAACTGCCTTCTATTCGGGTGACGAAACGCCCCCCGAGCCCTTGAATTCCATAACTTCCAGCTTTATCGCATGGTTCTCCTGACTGCCAATATTGTTCGATTTCTTCTTCGGTCAGTGTTTTGAACCACACGTCAGTGATCACGACCACTGAGTGTTGTTGTTCTTTTGATACGACGCTCACTGCGGTCATTACTTGATGTTGACGACCTGATAAGTTGTTGAGCATACGTTTTGAATCTTCAAAACTTTTTGGTTTTTCTAATACTTGGTTTTCACATACCACGACAGTATCTGAGCCCAATACAACAGAATCAGGCTTAGCCATCGCTAAGCCTGCCTGAGCTTTTTCCAGAGAAAGACGCAGAACATAGTCTTGTGCTTGCTCGTGATCTTGCTTAGCTTCTTCAATGTCAGGAAGCACAACGTCAAAATCATAACCTAGTTGAGCAAGCAGCTCTTTTCTTCTCGGAGAACCCGATGCGAGAACGAGGGATAAGCCCTTTTTCACAACGCTACCTTACGTGCCAAGCGCGACGTACGCGTCGCATAAGTAAAAACATCCATGGCCAAAGTATACAGTTTATTACTGCAGTCCACAGAGATAATGGATTAAATACTACATCCTGGTTCAAATATTCCCCACAGAATATAAGAAGCTCCAATACCACGGTAAAAAAGGCAATCAAGATAGATTGTTGCCACAGTGCCATGTTACGGATCACCAGGAAGTTCAGTGCCACCAAATAGACCACGATCGACATCATCATGCCTCTGATCCCTAAGGTCGAGCCAATCAAAATGTCCCAGAGCAGCCCAAGCACTAATGCCGTACCTACGTTCACACGATGGGGCAATGCAAGCACCCAGTAACATGTGACCAAAAATAGCCATGATGGACGAAGAAGATCTAATACGCCCGGCCAAGGGATCGTTTGAAGTACAAGAGCAACAAAAAAGCTGACACCAATGACCACTCGGCTACGCACTACACTATTGGCCATTTGTCACCTCTTGTTTAGCACTTTCTTCCACACTGGATTGCAATACTTTGTGCTGACGATCTTCATTCGGCCAGATCAACAGCAAATACCTCAAACGGTCAAACTCCACGACTGGCTCAGCCTTGATTGCAGCAAACTCCTGACGTGGATCGTGAGCAACCGATGTCACATTCGCAACCGGATACCCCTCAGGGTAAATCCCACCAAGACCTGACGTGACTAATAGATCGCCAACTTGAATATCCGTACTGGTTGGGATGTGTTCCAATTGGATCTCATCAACTTCACCATTACCAGAAGCAATCACGCGAATATCATTGCGGATAACTTGTACAGGAATCGCATTCTTTGCATCGGTCAGCAGGAGCACACGAGCATTATGTGCCGCAACAAAAGTGACCTGACCAACAATGCCTTTTTCATTAATGACAGGTTGACCTACGTACACCCCGTCAATTTGTCCTTTGTCGATGACAACTTGGTGGCGATATGGAGATGTATCTACCGCCATCACTTCTGTCACGACTTTCTTCTCATCACGGACAAATGAAGAACCAAGCAACTTACGTAGACGCTGGTTTTCTTCTTTATATTGATCGAGCAAAATCAGTTCGCTCTTCAGGCGAAGCACTTCACGCTTCAAACTGCGGTTGCCATCTATCAGCGACTGACGAGTATTTAAACTCTCGAACATTCCATCGAACATGCTACGAGGTAGATTTGCAGCGTATTGTATTGGAGCGACCATACTATTAAGCAGGTATCGAACGTTAGAGAACGTATCTAGACGGTTATCAGCCAGCATCAAGCTCGCCGACACGATGACAGCAAAAAACAGACGCAATTGCAGAGATGGGCCTCTGCCAAAAATCGGTTTCATCTTGTTTTTGACCTGATTGCTACCATGATATTGAGCCTTACTTGGCAACCTGAGAAATCACAAAATTCTAGGTATGGAGCAGATTGAAATTACAGAGAGAGCAGAAATGATGGTGAAGCCCGTGCAGAGCTTCACCGAACACTTTATTCTTCAGAGAATAGATCGCCACCGTGCATGTCGATCATTTCTAGAGCTTTACCACCACCACGAGCCACACACGTTAGTGGATCTTCAGCGATAACCACTGGAATGCCCGTTTCTTCCATTAGAAGACGGTCTAGATCTTTTAGTAGTGCACCACCACCAGTTAATACCATGCCGTTTTCAGAGATATCAGAAGCGAGCTCTGGCGGACACTGTTCTAGTGCAACCATCACTGCAGATACGATACCAGATAGCGGCTCTTGCAGCGCTTCTAGGATTTCGTTTGAATTTAGGCTAAAGCTACGCGGCACACCCTCAGCAAGGTTACGACCACGAACTTCGATTTCACGAACTTCATCACCTGGGTATGCAGAACCAATCTCATGTTTGATCTTTTCAGCAGTTGCTTCACCAATCAAGCTACCGTAGTTACGACGAACGTAGTTGATCACTGATTCATCGAAACGGTCACCACCGATACGAACAGAAGACGAGTAAACCACACCGTTTAGTGAGATAACTGCCACTTCAGTGGTACCACCACCGATATCAACCACCATTGAACCTGTAGGTTCAGAGACACGCAGACCAGCACCGATTGCCGCCGCCATTGGCTCGTCAATTAGGTAAACTTCACGTGCACCCGCACCCAGCGCTGATTCACGAATAGCACGGCGCTCAACTTGAGTAGAACCACAAGGAACACAAACCAGTACGCGAGGGCTTGGTTTAAGGATGCTGTTATCGTGCACTTGCTTGATAAAGTGCTGAAGCATTTTTTCAGTTACGTAGAAATCAGCGATAACACCGTCTTTCATTGGACGGATAGCTGAGATGTTACCCGGCGTACGACCAAGCATCTGTTTTGCTGCATGGCCTACAGCAGCAACGCTTTTTGCAGAACCTGCACGGTCTTGACGAATAGCAACGACTGAAGGCTCATCAAGGACAATACCTTGGCCTTTTACGTAAATTAGAGTGTTGGCAGTACCTAAATCGATAGATAGGTCGTTAGAAAACATGCCACGAAGTTTTTTAAACATATTCTTCGCTCATCCTGCAAAAATTTAGAAGACAAAAATTGTCCTAAATGTACCAATGCCTCGCTGTCACAGCAAGGCATTGGTACACAAACATGAGCAGAAAGCCTCAATTTCTTGCAGTTTCCTTACTTAACGCAAGAAACCGGCGTTTGTTACTGTGCGGTTAAACCCGGTTCACCACGATAAATCACGCGATCATTGCCGCGATGAATACCAAACGTGACTACCGATGATGGGTTTTCTTCTCCATTTTCCGTTTTGTCCCAGTTGTATTTGAGCCAAGGTAGATCATTACCACCCGGATCAAGGTCTAGCCAAACGCGACTTTGTTGACGGTTAGATTCCGCTTCTGTAGCTTCAATCGAACGAGAGCGACCAGCGATCACTTTGCCGCCAGCACTCAGTGCCACATCGACAGCTTCATACTCTCCACTCTGATTTTTCTTATCAGACCAAATCGTTTTGTCTTCATACTCAGGTTTCGGAGATTTGAGACCTGCAACATCCGTTTGGCTGTCATCTAAGTTGAGAGTAAAACGTTCACCATTCCAGTATTCAACACGAAGTGGAATATGTATCACCGTATCAGTACCTTGTTTTTCACCCGCATCGGATAAGTTAACGCGTCCAAAGCGGATGTCAGGTTGAGGCTTCAATGTTGATTCATTGTCTAACACCAATACTGGATCTGCACTACTTGCCCCAGCAATTGACAGCTGCGTGTTTTGTCCTAGTTCGTTTAAGTTAAACGGTCCATCGGGATAGTTGGTATTACTGCCTTTCGTCATCATTAACCCATCAGCAGCACTGCCTGTATATTCACCTACACTTCGAGATTCAACTAACGCACTTCCGTTCGCATTTTTCCACGTTCCTGAATACGTTTTTAACGCTTCAAAACGGTCTTTATGACTACTTAAATCAACAATATTGAATAAAGCCCACAGATCACGATCAAAGAAAGAATAGTTAACAACCTTACCTTTATCAGCATTTAACGCCTCAACAAATAGCTTACTGACCCCAAAAGGCTGTGCCATGTATGTGAATGTTTGACTATTCGGATATGCCCAATCAGCGTCTTTGCCTTGATAAACCTTAAAGTACTTAGGATAAAAGCGCCCTAGAGTACTTTCACCTTGTATGCTTAGCTTACCATCGACCTCAATTGATGAATAAAAAACACCCACTTCTAGCGCAGAAAGCCCAATGCTACCAACTTCAGAGTAGGCTAAATCAGAAAATATATAACCGTCCGTATTTTGATCGTTTTCAGTCACTTTGCGTGCTAACGTACCGTTTAAAGTTCCTAATTTGCCATTACTTGGAGAATCGAGAGAATGTGACAACTCAACAGATGCCTCCGATAAAAATAATTCTGTGTTATCTCTTCTTGCTCAACACACTCTGGACTGTTGTATTTCAAAGGTGCTACACGAACCGAAAAAGATTGACCTGCCGGAACAAAAGCATTACCTCCCTTACTATTGCCATTTGCGGAAACATACTCACCTTCAGTGTTCTGAGGGCAAACAGAAAACTTCCATGGACGCGATTTAACAGAAAACTCCCCAGTTAAGATACCGCCGTCGATTTGACATTCTTTTGTATCTGGGTCTTTTAGCTCATCGAAACTATCACAATCAAACTCTGAATCCTTTAGGGTTATCGTTGCTTCCCCTGAATCCGTAAACGTAACCGAAGATTTTGCTAGGCCGTCCTTAAAATCTAGACTAGACATCGAGATAGCACCGGATTGATTCGCTGATGGCATTGTAATTAGAGAAGATACATCATCATCCTTTAATGAATGATTATATTTGAGCACAACCGGAGAAGACGAATCTGACGATGGCGGACACGCAAGTACTCGAACATCTATATCAACAGGTTTGTTTGCAATCATTGAAATAGCAGAGTTATCCCATTTATCTTGATTGCTAGACTTGATATCAAATTTATAAGGGACAAAACTAAAATCGACACTTTTGAATTATCAGTATCTTCTAGAAGCATAGCTTTAAGCTGATAATGTGTTTTAGCCAAATTAGCATCAAAGTTGTCCACCTTTGCGCTAATCGTAAGCTCTCCATTACTATTACTTGTAAACGTACAACTATCTCGACCACTCGTTATCGAACAAATATTCCCGCTACCAACCAGTGCTTCTAATTTAAACTCGACACCATCTGTATCAGGAATAGAAACATTTACTTTTAAACTCTCACCGACTGAGCCATTTTGAGTCAAAATATCGAATTTGGGAGCATCATCACCACACATCAATGCCAGTTGAGTTCTTGGCGATATATCAAGCTCATAGTTATTAACGGATTCTAAACAACCTGATGAGCGAATTATTTGAGAATGACTATCGAGCTTAATATCCTTTGTCGTCAATGCCCCATAAAACTGAACATAAGATGTGAGATATGTGTTACTTTCGTTATAAACCATACCAATAAAAATAGCATTACTATCCATCTTAAATGGGGCTGAACCATTTAACGAACTGTCTTTATGTACATTTATCCTTAAATAGCTGTCATCCGCAAACCAACCACCGTTTTTAACCACTTCGAAAGAACTGGATCTATAAACTTCAGGTTTTTTATCTATATTGCTTTGCATTACCGCTGTAGAAACAGTGCCAATAAAACTTGTATTTGTCATGTAGAGTTTCTTGGTATGAATAACAACCTCTTCACCCTCTGGCACAACTATGGCGCTCTTTCCTCTCATGGATATTGATTCAAACCAGTAGGTACCGTTTTTTAGAATGAGAGTACCGCCTTCTTGAATATTAACACTTTTGTATTCCGCGCTACCGCTCAATTCCTTACTTTGGGTATAACCAGTGTATCCAGCTAAATTCAGTGAATTCGTCCCCCCTAAAAAAGCCCCCAAAGCTTCTTTAGGCTGTCTCATCCCATCATCTCCTATACAGGCTTGCCCATCACAGGCTTTCATTGTTTGGGGGTTTGCAACTGATATATTCTTTTGTTCAAAACCAACGAGTCGTTCCCCAGAACTATTTCTTTTAGTACCTATAATTTGGACTGTTGCATTTTGAATACTTAGTGTCCCATTACCACCGATGATATTACCCTGATCATCATACTCAACCCATGTTTGCAACGGAGAGGTGAAAACTGAACAAATAGGGTTAGGGTTAGCCTTTTCAAACATAAACCAGCCAACTTGCTCATCAGTATGTCCTCTTTCTTTATCTCGCTGCATATCTTCTTCATTGATGAGCGCAACACTTGAAGTTCTGACATCGCATCGACGCAACCAACCACCATTGTTACCTTTACGAGAGTTCTTGTTGGCGACTAGAACCGGTGGCTCATCGAAAACAACACCTTCTGGAAAATCGGTGTAAACTTTACACCCATCCAGTACTGGCGAAATAACTGGATCATCCTTATTCAAGGTGTACTCTGTTACGCCATATCCCAGCCAAAACTTCAAGCCATCCTTAAAGCCTTCACCTTGGCCTGCAACAAAAGCAACCACTTCGGGCTCAGAAACAGGGTTAAAGCTGACATCTAATTTTTTGTCTCGATAAGTTTTATACACCTCGGATTTATCTAAAGCAATGACCGTGCTCGTTAATGTTACATCACGAGCCAAAGCTGTAGCCCAATGCTCTGAGGTTCCAACAGCTTTGTTATTCGTCGTTTGAGCTTGGACTAACACGCCAGGCTTTTCAGTAAAGCCTCCTGATAAACCAAAGTTAGAAAAGTTGATTTCAATACCATCATTTTGCTCGGTCTCATTGCAGCCATTCTTTTTGCAGCTGTAATGTGATGCCACACCATCTCCGATATAGTCATCATCCGCTCCAATAGGAACGGTTCCTGATACAATCTTCGAGCCATTTTCAAACTCTAGAACTCCTTGCTCAATAGCAAAGTAGTCAATTTTACCTATTGGCGTTTTATCCGTATCAATAAAATCAACATCATCATCAGCGTTATCAGCCGGTGCAAAATCTTGATAAATTGTGGCTTCTGATATGGATACGTCTTTTACTCCAACGGTAGATGGATATTCTGTAATCCTTTTTCATCATTTCTAGACGTTAAACTTGCATCAATTACGGGCATAACAAAGACTAGGGTACTGTATTAAATTTTTTCGAATTCAATCGTACACTCTGTACCTGCAGCACAATCAACCGTACCAAACTCAAATTTAGGAGATCGGTTAATAGGTTCATCTGGAATGCCAGGATCCACGGAATTAGAACACTGAATATTATCGATATCATCTTTAATAATCTGATATTGTCCATGCTTTAGATCGACATTTTGGTTTTACTAATTCATAATTTGTTGCACTTTCAGTTTTTCGATAATAACTTAACAAATTAGAGTCATTAAGGTGTGTGATCTTTATGTTGTAATTATCGTCGTCAACTAACTCTTGCTCATTGAACAAGTAATCATATCTCTCTGTGTTGTTTTTTTTATTTCCGGTATACCAAAGCACATACCCATGACTTCCTTGATCTAAATTTAAAGCCTGATATTCATCATCACCCTCAACATCAAAGCTTATTGTAAAGTTATTTTGACCTTTAACTGAACCGCACTGTGACGCATACGCTAAGCCCGGTAGCATGAGCGTGAGTGCTAATAAAGTATTTATTTTTCATTATTGTTGATACTCCTAACCCAAATCTCTTGTTGCCGCTGAACTTTTGTCACCCCGGAGCCACAAGTTGCCGTAGCTTGCACCTTAAATAGAGATTCTGCATCTGAGGCACCTTTATTAAAGGTGCCGATTTCTGAACATGTCATCGCTTTTAACTCACACCCTGTTCCCTGAGCTACGTCAGGCGTCTCGCCATCGACGTCATTTGAACAAAGCGTTGTAAGCGCGGCGCTGGTTCCGTTTAATGGATAAAGCTGAGTAAGCGCCCACTCATTGGCAGATTGGGCGATAAACCACGCTTTGGTTCCTAAAAATTCACGAGTGAGTGTGCTTTGGTTGGACCAATTCACACGCATTAATGACGAAGCCAAAAAGCCCATCACGATAATGACGAACAGCACGATGATTAAGACATTGCCTTGAGGCTTTCTTCTATGGGACATTGAGCACCTGCACGTCTTGTTGGTAAACACTGCGCTCACCGTCTCGTTCAAACTCTAAATTGATGTGCACAAGGCCACCGCGTTGGAGAGTTGGCTCTTTATAGTGCATCTTGCTTTTAGCGACATTAACGTTCTCTGCAACCGTCACCCCATTGCGAGTAATTCGGCCACTGTCAAAGCAATAACTCACTTGCGAGTTTTCTTGGTAGATATAGTGACGGCTGGAAATAGAAGAACTATCAATGCTATCTGCGGCGCCTGAAATCGTAAAAACGCCATCTTTTTTAGAAAGTTCACTCACTGAAACTTTGCGGAGATGCCGGCAACAAATCTTCGATGCGACTTGGGTTTATCACTAACCAACTGTCTTTGGGCATTGTTTCTCGGTCGATATCATTACCAAGAAGAAATTCTAAATTTCCATCACTTAAATTGTAAAAGCCAGAGAACTCAATTGGTACAAACGCCAAACAATCGCTTGAGGGTTCATAAAAGCTATTGGGTACCGCATGGCGAATCTCGCGTGACATTTTTTCTAATACAAACTGCGCTTGAGTCTGAATTCGCTGGCGGTCGATAGAGTCTGCATAGCCTTTCATCCCCAACTTCACATAACCGGCAATACCAAGCATCATGATGCTGCCAATCACGATCGTGGCGATCATCTCAATTAAAGTAAAACCCCGCATTTTCATCAGTAGTTTCCTCTAAAAGCCGAAAGTGATAACGGTTGGGTATTGCTAGAGTAAATGGTCAGCGTCACTTTTTTATAAGGCGTGATAATCGTGGACTCCGTAGGTGCAGAGCCATCTTCCGTAATATCGTAATAAGCGACTTTCACCTCAACCCTAAAATTCTTGTAACTGTCACCGCTGTCTTCACCCAAAATATCACTGATGTTTCCGCGCTCTTTTCCCTGACAATTATTGACCGTTGTAGGCGTACTCCAACAGCCGATGTAATCATCAACGTCATTAAAATCACTTGGTCGATTTTCTCCGCTGTCTTCGCCTAAACCATCAGGCTCAGTACAACTCTGTTGTCTCGCACCAGTTGGCCCCTCTCCACAGCGAATCACGCCACCATCAAAGTCGCTGTTTTCATCAAAACCCCGCGCCAATATTTGCGACATAAAACTTTGCGCTAAGGCAGCAGCGCGAGTTTGATAATGAGGCGTTGCAGAATCACGCAACTGTGGAACAAGAAAGGAGGTATAGGCAATCATGGCAATGCCCATCAAAACGATGGCGATGACCATTTCAATCAAGGTCATGCCGCCTTGGCTCTTGAGCCTTTTATTGCTTGAGCGTTTCAGGATTAAGCGCTTCATGTTTAGACGCGTCATGAGCACGCTCCCTCAAACACATACCCTTGACTGTTGATTTCCACACGGCAGCGGCTACCGCCATTTTTATCTCGGATCAGGATAGATACTCCGGCAGAAGCAGAGCCTAGTGGGTTACCTAAAAGATTAAACTTTATCGGTGAAGTGCCACCACTTAACTCAAATACCGCCTGTGGATCAGCCACATAATCACTGCGAGATTCACGCTGAGCCTTGTTCATGTCACATGCGGCTTTCGAGCCAATACAGGAGCCAGAAACTTCGAGAATAAAGTTGGTGTCTTCATCATCGACATTTGACTGCATGCGGTTAACTTGTACTTGGCGGATCACGGAAATGGTTTGTTCTTGAAGTGCATAAGCGGAGATGCTAGCCGTGCCCATAAAACGGCTGGCCGCATAAAGCGAAAGAATAGAAAGCAGAACGATCACTAAGATCAATTCCATCAGCGTAAACCCAAATGCAGAGCTGCGATTTTTCATAACCCAACCTTAGGTCCAGAACAAGCAAATTAAGTATAAGATGAAATTATTAGAGTAATGATAGAGTTATCACATTTTATATGAAGTGTGAGCGGCATACGTTTCGCGTTGTGGCTAGTTATTGTCACCTTTGGCTTCATCTAGCTCTTTCTCGATGCGATCGTAAGTTTCTTTATTGCTCAACGATTCAGAAACATGCTCTGCGGTTTGCTTGGTTTGCTCCCACTTCGCTTCATAGGTTTCTGCTTCAAAGCTGATAAATCTTGGTAATACCACATAGCCAATCACACCGAGGAGAATTAAAACAACAACGAACTCAACAGAGCTCAAACCGGAGGATTCACGCATATTAAGCATTCCGAGATTAATCAATAAATAAGATAAAGATCAGTTCAACTGATCTTTATCTTCAAACAACACCAGTTAGTTAGTTTGTTTTACAATCAGCCTCTACATCAGTTCTTTCAGCTTTCGCTTCTGTTTTAGGTGTAGCTTCTGTGTATTTTACACAAGATTTGGTGTAAGACGGGATACCAAATGTAGCCCAAGCTTGCGAGGCTGTAGAACCAACTTTGATAAACTGGAAGTCCTCGTTATCACCAACACCTTGAACCATTGTTTCGATGTTTGCTTTAATTGCAGTTGGGTAACCAAATTTAGTCAAAACATCGCCATTATCTGTTGATACTGCAACACTCGCACCAGCATCTAAAGCTTCAATACCCTCAATTGCAGCCTTGCCATAAATGATGCCAGAAGCACCTTGAATCGCTCCAGCTAGACCATCAAGGGTTGAATTACGAGCATCATCTTGCAGGTTAAGGAAACGTGGAGCAGCCGTCACCGCTAGAATGCCTAGGATCACAATAACCACTACCAATTCGATAAGGGTAAAACCACCTTGTCTTTTCATTGTTTTTTCTCTCTATGTAAGCATGCAGAGTGACTGCAAAGTTTTGGTCACATGACCCTGTTGTTTGAAGCCATAATAAAAGCCAACGTGACACATTTACGTCATGTTACAACTTTTTTCTTATGGAAATGTTTGCATTATACCGACTTTATGGACCATTTGTAGTACTAAGGTGTCAAATAATTCACTCCGCCGAGTTTTCGACACTCAATTTCAACTGGTTACCACTCGATATAACTACAACTTTATAACCATTTGCGTAAGTATAATCACACATATAATTATTACTTTTAACTACGCCACGAATTTTCAACAACTCGCTCGCCATAATCTTGCGTTGTGGGTAATGCACCGCCAACCAATAGTCACAATCCAGTTCCCCATCGGATGTAAATGGCGACACCAACCCTTCATCGGTCATGTGCAGCTTAAAGCCATCCATCATCAGAACGTTAGGCTCCCCACTGACGAGCCAAGCTTGCTGATAACGCTGAATACTGGCGCGCATCCAAGCTTTCGCCATTTTGCTGCCAGATAAACTCGCTTCTTGTTCGATAGGCTTTAGATTCTGCACAAAAGCCACCAGCACGATCATCACCACCAAACCACCGAGAATGGCCGTTGCCCTCCTTGGGTTTTCAACCATGTTTTAACCGCCTTTGATGATGTCCAACATGCCCCACATCGGCAGGAAGATACCCAGCGCCAACACCATTACCATGCCGGCAACAATGACCAAAAGTAATGGTTCTATTCTAGCGGTCAGGGTTTTTAGATCGTAATCCACCTCACGATCATAAAATCCGACACCTCAAGCAAGAGTTCATCAATACGACCGGTTTCTTCCCCCACCGCGATCATCTGTATGACCAACGGCGTAAAGATTTTACTGTTGATCGCCGTGACAGAGATGGTGCTGCCCGCTTCAATTGAGGCTTTCATTTCTAAAATGCGGTTTTCAAGAAACTTGTTGCCCAGCGCCTCCCCCGCCAATGCTAATGACTGGTTTAGTGGCACACCGGATTTGAGCATCAATGAGAACGTGCGCGCAAAACGCGATAACTGCGCTCGGTTTACAATGCCCCCGACAATTGGCAAGCGTAAACGAAATTTATCAAACGCCTCTTGCCCGTCTGCCGTTGCGACCCAAGCTTTAAAAACAAAAAATGCTCCGACAATCGCGGCAATCAACAATCCCCAGTAGTGAACAAAGAAGTTTGACGTCCCAATCAAGATCCGGGTTGGCAATGGCAAGTCGACACCAAAACGCGAGAACATCGAAGCGAACTCAGGAATCACCAAGATATTCAGGATAAACATCGCAATGGTGATGAACACGATCACAAACGTCGGATAGCGCATCGCCGCTTTGATGCGTTTGCGCGTTTCAAGCTCTTGTTCGTAATAGTTGGCCAATTGCAGCAACGCTTGATCGAGACGACCAGTGTTCTCACCGACGTTGATCATTGAGACAAATAACGGGCTGAATACTTTGGTATGTGGCTGCATCGCAGAAGATAAACCACGACCATTACTCAATTCAGAAACCACATCTTCAAGCGCGTCTTTCAGCTGCTTGTTCTCACAGTTCTGTAAAAGTCCGCGCATAGAGCGAAGCAACGGCACGCCGGCTTTGGTTAAACTAAACAACTGACGTGAGAATAGAATGATCGCTTCCAGAGGGATCGCCGGAACAAGGAGCTTTGCTAAGCTCACTTTGTTCTTCATGGCTTCTTTTTCTAAGCGAATGTTAAGCGGGATAATCCCCTTGTTCATCAATGCTTCTGCTGCGGCTTCTGCATTGACGGCATCCACTTTACCACTGGTGGCTTTACCGTCTAGAGAGCGGCCTTGGTAACGAAAAGTTGGCATTCACTTACCTATATTAAGATCGGTTCAGCTTGACCAGAGGCATCACCCTCTCCCAGTGCCATCACTTCATCAAGGCTGACGGTGCCTTGCAGAGCGAGCTCCATTGCCGAGGCTAGCAGTGGCTTATAGTTTGGCGAGCGACGAGCGACCTGTGCAAAACCAACCGCATCGTTAGCACGCAACTTATCCATCATTTCTTGTTCAAGCTCTAAGATTTCGAATACACCGATTCGACCACGGTAACCGGTCATATTACAGTTTTGGCAACCAAGGCCTCGATGGAATGTCGTCCCCACCTGATTTGGGAAGCGTTCAGCTAACCAATACCGACGAGGCGCATCAAGTTCATCTGTGGTTTTGCAATCTGGACACACACGGCGAACCAGACGCTGAGCAACCACCGCCCGCACCGCACTTGCGACCAAGTAACCCGGCGCCCCCATGTCGATCATGCGCAGTGCACTTTCGATTGCATCGTTCGTATGCAACGTGCTCAACACTAAGTGACCTGTCAGCGCGGCTCGTAAGCCGATTTCAACCGTTTCTTGATCTCGCATCTCACCGATAAGGATGATATCCGGATCCTGACGTAAGAAAGTACGCAACACACGAGAAAACGTCAGATCAATCTTACTGTTGATCTGTACTTGGGTAATGCGAGGTAAGCGGTATTCCACTGGATCTTCTGCTGTGATGATCTTTTTACCTGGCTCATTAAGTTCACTCAAAGCACCATAAAGCGTGGTAGTTTTACCCGAACCTGTTGGTCCTGTTACGAGGATCATGCCATGCGGGCGAGCCAGTTGATGACGTAAACGCGCCAACAACTCAGGAGGCAAACCAGAATCTTCCAACTTTCTTAGACCTGATGACTGGTTAAGCAAACGCATAACCACGGATTCGCCATATTGTGTTGGCAGCGTTGACATACGAATATCAATCGACTGACCACGCACTTTGATATTAAAGCGACCATCTTGCGGCAAACGTTTTTCAGAAATGTCGAGGTGCGCCATTAGCTTTAAGCGCAACACTAATGCAGAAGCAATATTCACCTCGTTAAGCAAGGTTTCTTGCAGTACGCCATCAATACGTTGACGTAAACGCAGCACTTTATCGTCCGGCTCAATATGGATATCGGAAGCGCCAACTTGCACTGCATCTTCAAACATGGAGTTAACTAACTTAACAACCGTGACATCTTCACTGTCACCCTCATCGATGCCATATTCAAACCGTTCTGAATCTTGATGTTCTGCTTGCAACTGCTCTGCAAACGATGCGATTTCTTGCGTTCTTCGGTAATAGCGGTCGAAGCTTTCGATTAACTGACGCTCCGGGGCAATGATAAATTCCAGATCATATTGCCCAAGCAAGTTCATCAACGACTCTTGGGTAAACAGATCCGCAGGATCACTCATCGCCACTCGCAAGGTATCGCCATTTTGAGCGACAACTAACGCACGCAAACGACGCGCATGCACTTCAGGCAGCAGTGGCACAGCATCAGGATCAACAGGCGCTCGGCTTAAATCAATCAGCGGCAAACCTAACTGCTGAGATAAAAACTCCAGCATCTGCTTTTCGGTAATAAAGCCAAGATCAATCAACGCATCGCCAAGCTTCTGACCTGTATTTCTCTGAGCAGATAAGGCCTGCTGAACTTGATCTTCCGAAACAATATTTTCTTCGACCAAGAGATCGCCTAAGCGTTTTCTCAACTGAATTTTCATTGTGCACTCTCCAGTTGTTGTAAGAGTTTTAAGCGATCGCGAATGAACGCCTGTGATTGATTTGAAATTCCAACTTTACCCAACGCTTGCTGGTAGGAAGCCATTGCCGATTTGAATTCGATTGCTCGTTCTTGCTGAATCCCAAGCCCCAACCACCAGCGTGCATTTTCAGGCTCTCGCTGAGTGAGCAGTTGGTAACTTTCTAACGCAATATCGTTTTGTTTTTGCTTCTGGGCTAGCGCCGCTCGCATAGCTAAATAATCGCGACTTGGCATTGGTGGAAGGTGCACAAGTGGGCTCAGTGCTGCTTCGGGTTGATTGGCTTTCACCAACAACTTAGACAGCGCAAGACGCAACACTTGGTTGTTCACATCTAAATTAATCCCCGCTTGGAGAATATCGTACGCTTCACGCGTGTCGCCTTTACCAAAATATAACGCCGCCAGTTTTTGGCGAGCTTCAACATTCGTTGGCTGATAACGCAGTGCTTCATTAAACGCAGATAACGCACCTTTCATGTCATTGGCATCCATGGCCTTATCTGCACGTATTATTGCTTTTTCGGCAAGTTGCTGGTGAGAAAGCTCAACTTGCTCTATTCGCATCGAGCTTTCCTGGACCATGGCAGGCAATGATTTTGGCTCATGATTGACTTGTGCCAATAGCACCGGCTTTTGCACCGCGTTCGGTACAGAAACAGCAGGTGTTTGAACATCGTTTGTCAGCACACCACGCTCAGCTTGAGACGGGGTATGCGATTTAGGTTGAGCTCGCACCTGAGATTGAGCTTGCTCCTGAGGCTTAACCACCACCGTTTCAGAAACTTGATGCGCTCTTTCTAGTGGTTTGGTGTACACCACTTCATCAAGATCAGGGGTGACTTTACTCGTCGGTGAATGTTTGATTTCTGCCGTTTGGTGAACCGGCTTAGATGACGAATCTAGCGTGTTATCGGCTAGGTTCGGTAAAGACAACCCATCTTGCTTTGCGTAGGATGGCGACTGTGATACAGCCCACCCACCAACGGCTAAGCTCAATGAAAAACCAGCAACTAGCCACAGCCAAGGTTTACTCTTTGTGACGCTTGGTACTTCTGCTTTGGTTAAAGCAGATGGTGCATCTTTTTCAGCAAGTTCTGATAATGCTTTATTAATCGCACTCAAGACTGACTCCATCCCCAAAATACAGGGGTCTTAAACTTAGGTTTACGGGCATCAAAGGTGTCATGCATGGCCACATAAACGTGATGATTTTTTAAAAGGGTGCAGCGATCGTTAAATGCAGAAAGTAATGCTTTATGACTGATTTGATTAATCAGCCGAGGTATCCCCATTGCTGAACGCCAAATCGCTTTTTTCTGCTCAATCGTCAATATATGAGCGCCATTTCCCGCTTTATCCAACCGATTGTTGATATAAGCCACCCCCTCATCCAAAGAGAGAGGACGAAGATGGCAATTGAAAGTAATGCGTTGACGAAACTGTCTGAGTTCATGTGTAGCCAAACGCTCATCGAGCTCAGGTTGACCAAACAACACCAATTGAATCAACTTATGCTGCTCTGTTTCTAAATTGCCAAACAGACGTAGGATTTCTAACGCTTGCTCTGATAGCGCTTGAGCTTCATCAACAATCAGCACTGTTTTTTTCCCGCTACTGTGCACCTCAATCAAACGGTCCTGTATCAACGACACAATACGTAAAGGATCGTCTTCTTGAATACCCAACTCCCTGGCGACAGCAAACTGTAATTGCTCGCCGCTAAGAACAGGGTTTGGTAGGTAGACAAGCTCAACTTGGGATTCAATTTGCTCAATAAGCTTACGGCACACCATGGTTTTACCCGTGCCGACTTCCCCCGTCACTTTAATCACGCCTTCTCCCATCTGCACAGCAGCAAGTATGGTCTGAATGGCTTCGTAGTGCGGCACCAACCCCAAAAACATCTCTGTATTTGGGGTCAATGAGAAAGGCTGAACTCGGAACCCAAAATGCGATAAATACATATGCGGTTAAAACACCAAGATGATGATACAACTCCCGTCTGCGTTATTGCGCGTCAGGGAACCACTCTTGCAGTAAATCACGTGAGCGTTCTAGCTCTTTCTGCCATGAGTTCACACCAACAACGGTCGGTTTAAGCAAAATTACCAATTCGGTTTTTTCCGTCACATTGTTCACATTACGGAACAAATGCCCTAGCGCTGGTACGTCACCAAGGAATGGTACCTTAGAAACCAATTCGCGGTTTTGCTGCTTCATCAGGCCACCAATCACAACCACGTCACCATCTTTTGCTCGAATGACCGAGTCTGACTCACGGATAGAGCTTTTTGCCAAAGGAAGTTGAATGTTTTGGAATTCACCACCTAGGTTCAATTGTTTTACTTCTTCTTGAACCTCAATAACCGCTGGATGAACGTGAAGGAAGACATTTCCCTTGTCATCAATTTGCGGAGTTACATCGAGAGAAATACCAGAGAAAAACGGCGTCAGTTCCACTTCAGGTACCGCATTGGAGTTTTCACCATTCCCGGCATTGCTCGAAAGTTCAGTCACGAAGTATTCATCCGTACCGACTTTGATCACTGATTTTTGATTGTTGGCCGCGGTAATACGAGGGCTTGAAAGGACATTCAAGTCACCTTGTGTCGACATAAAGCTCAAAACCGCTTCAAAGTTACCATCAGAAATCGTCACATTGGTTTGCCCACCCAATAGAGAGCCGATCGCGTCCAATGGTGGCAATGCGCTTGCGGCACGCTCCACAACAACACTGCCAGAGTTACCAATCGAAGCCGTCATATCCGACCAATTGATACCTTGCTGATAACCATCACTCAAGGTCACTTCTAAGATCTTCGCTTCAAGAATCACTTGACGCTGCATTCGTTCTTGAGAAACGCCTAAGAACTCACGAACTTCACGAATTTCATCAGGGAATGCTCGCACAGTGATAACGCCTGCTTGTGGGGTCACAACCACACTTTGACCTTTGCCTGAACCAATGAGGTTTGCCACCGATTGTTGCAACAGAGGCCAAAAATCACTTTCGGTAATGGTCTCAATGCGTGTGCCGCCAGTCGAGGTCGTAGAGCTGTCATCCGAGTTCGAGCTGGAAGAATCTGAATCATCTGAGCTGCCACCCGAGCTTGATTTACCCGCCGATGTTACCGAACCCGTTACGATGCTCGTCAAAGAGCGACCTGAGCGTTTGAATTGCAGGTAATCCACTGGAATGGTGACCGTGCGCATACCTGCAGGGTACACCTGAATCACTTTGCCTGTTTGGACAACATCATAGCCATACATGTCTTGCACAACGCGTAGTACTTCATCCAAGGTTACGTCAGAGAGGTTAACCGTGATGTTTCCTTGTACCGCAGGGTGAATGGCAACACTGTACTCTGTACCTTTGACTAAAGAAGCAAAGAAACTGCGCGCCTCAACCGCATTCGCTTGAATACGGAAACGCTTCAGCATTCCTTGCTCTGAAGTGACATTGGTATCAAGGTTTGGCATTAGATCGGCTTCGACGGAAGATGGGATCTCTTCAAGTGCTCGACTGTTTGCTTCATTAATAGATTCATTAAGAGCTTGCTTCACTTCAACTGGGTCACGGTGACCCATTGAACACCCCATTAAAGAAGCAATTGTTATTCCTACAACTAATTTGCGCATATCTGATCAGGCTCTGGTTATTATTTTTTTACGTTCAAACGGAAAAGCTCAAGCTTCCAATGACGGTCGCCTCGCTTTAAGGTTACAAATTCACTGGTAATTCGCGACACTCGATACCCATTAACTTGGGCACCTTGCTCAACAAGGCGGTTATTCAATATGGCGATACAATCTGAATTTGGTTTGCATACGATGCTATTGAGCGTCGGTACACGATACTGCTTCACTTTAGGCTTAGCTTGCGCTTGAGCAGTCGGTTGTTTCCACCCTAATGGCGCGGTTGGATCTTGATTCGCAAAAACAGAACCAGACACCACGACGAGGGCAATTGAAATCATGAGTTTCTTAACCACCGATAAACTCCTCTCTTGAACCTAATGTGTAAACTTCCAGTACCAACTTCGCTTTTGGATATTCTTCCACTTTGTAATTGAAGCTGCGCCAGTAGTAACTCGAAGGTAAACCCTCTAACTTGCTTAGGTAATTGACGATAGAAAAATAATCGCCCGTCAACTCCATTCGAACCGGATGAACGTAGTAGCCTGAATATTGAGAAGCTTCTTTATCTTCCGTGATCGGTTCAGCAGGTAATGTCTGCAATGACAGCAAATGAATACCGCTTTGTTTTTCCAATACACTTTCGAGTAATTGAGCCATTTGAGATGGTGTAATTAAGTGCTCAATGATCTCTGACAATTGCATAGAAAGGTGCTGACTTTCCGCCAACAGATCAGAGATTTGTTGATCAATTTCCGCATTAGGATCTTTTTTCAACTGCGCTTGAATACGCAAAATATCAATTTCTGTCTGTTGGTTCGTGAGCTTTAAGTTACTCAATTGCTTATCGTTACTGGTTACCTCATTTAATTTCGGTTCCAATACCAACGTAAACAACAACATAACAACCGTTACCAAGCCACAAAGCGCCACCAGCATTTTTTCTCGAACGCTCATTTCTTCGAAACGTTCTTCTAAAGAAAGCCAAATATCATTCATTGCGCTTTGCCTCCACGAGTCTTCAACTCAAACGTCACTACGTTGTCCTCGTTGCGACCAATGCTTACATCATCGAATGTGCGTCCAATTAGGCTAATTTCATTCTTAAACTGACTCACCCAGTTTGGTACTGCGCTCGGCGTTTTCGCTAAACCTTTAAGATCGAGCGTGGTACTGTCGATGTGAATGTCTGACAAAGAGATATTGCTGCTGCCTAGTTTCGCCAGCGACTGCATCACTCCGGAGTAGCCTGTTCGTTGCGAATCATCATATTTTCCAACCGCTTTCATCGAGTCGCGTTTGGCTTTTACTTCTCGCTCTAGTCGGGCTTTTGCCGCTAACTTATTGGTATCGGGTTGGTGTTTACGAAGCCTCACCTGATAACGTTCTAGTTCCGACTTCATGATATTGCCTTTGCTTTTTACAATCGCAATCTCATCTTCGACACCTGAGCTCTGCCATGTCACATAGCCGTAAGACAACACGATCAAAGCGGCAGCAACCACCCAAGAAATGGCCACATTCTTTAATGTCAGTAAGTTTTTTTTCGGTTTTAAGAAGTCTGGATATAGATTAACGCGACGCACACCCGTATTGGCAGCCGCGCTATCGGCTAACACTCGGCCTGAAAGTTCATGCTCTTCAGCGAGCAAAGGAGAAACTTTAGTGCTCAAACGGTAGTTCAGGGATTGAACCAGTTCATTCTCATCCTCTTCATCACAGCACACTTTCAGTTGGTGTAACTGAACATTACGTAACTGTGAGGACAAGTAATCGATCGAACGTTGCAATTCCAGTGAAAGGCTGTCCATTTGCAATTCGCTTGATGGAACGCCAGTTAATGGTGGTGTCACACTGCGAATTGAACGGTGGAATGCGATGGTATGATCAACAAAAGCACTGATTCTAAAATGACCGCGTTTACTTCGTTGTAGAAGTAAAAAGTGACCAAGTTCTCCAGCGGTATCACCCCATACATCATCTTCTGGGATAATCGCATCCAGCGTTAGGTTGACACGGCTAGCAAGAAGCGCCAGTTTGTCCACCATTTTTCTTGATACCACATACGCTTGCACCTTACTTGAGTTTGGCAACTCAACGGCATCAGCAATGATGTCAATGGCACGTTCAGAAATCAGCTCTTTCAACAAAAACGGCAACGCAGATGGCCACTCATTCCGAGGCATCGCCGGTTTGTCGATTTGATACATCTGATAATAGTTGTGCGAGAGTACGACACTTAAAGCGTCATAACCACTCGCTGCGACACTCAAAGCTTGTTCGCAGGCTCGCTCCCAATTTGAGTCAGAAATTTCAAATCGAGAAGGCCGACTGCTTGAGGCCGGTGTTGATAAATAGATGGCATCTGGTTGAACAACCAAAAAGCACGTACGCCCACCTATCGATGAGCGCTTCAGCTTATCGAATACTGCTTTAAAATCCATGTTCGTTATCTTTATTTTTTCCGCCAGCGATTGCGTCTTCCCAATTTAACTTGGGAATCTGAATGAGAACTTAGCGTGATGCTTGGTACTGGAAGAAACTGTTCTTCTGCCGAAAAATAGCGTCCCTGACCACCGGACACCCCGAGTTCAACCAAGGTGTTCAACTCATGCTTATTCTCTATACCCACTGCTATTATTTTAGTTTTACTGTTTGCAGCTGCGCCCAACATACTTCGGACAAACAACTGATTTTCATGCCTTTGGTCGATCTTTGCGACCAAACTTCGATGAAGCTTAAGGTAACGAATGTCCACTTCTTTTAAATAATGAGTACTGACTATCGTTCGCCCGGCCTGCCCAATCATGATCTGGCACTCTAAGCCGGCCAGCATTTTTGCAACAGGTCGCATAAAATCGAAATATCGGACAAATTGCGCTTCAACAAACTCAAACGTTAGGCATTTTCTCTGTTCTCGAGACAACTGCAAAAGCTCATCTCGAAACCACTTAAAATACTCTCGATGTCCAAATGGCACGACATTGAGATTGAGGACGTAATGTCTAGAGCTATCAAAGTTATCTTTAAAGTCTTTTAAGAACTTATTCAAAACCGCACGATCCATCTGTGCTTCATAGCCCACTTGTCGCACTGCTGAGATAAAGCGGGATGCTTTTACCATGCCATTCTCTGGATCGAGGATTCGACAGGTTAACTCATTATGCAATGCTTTTTTATGCTTCATATTACCTATTGAATAGGCGGATTGTGCGTAGAGTATCACATTTTCAGAGGTGAGTGCTGAATCAAATAGCGTACGCCATCTCACACTGCCGCGCACATTTTCATCATGATTCCATTTTTTGAAGCGACTCCAGTTATTGCTATTTTGTAACTGAGCACTCCTTAACGCCGTTTCCGCCTCATCGATAATTTGACTATGGCGCTCACCTTCCTTGTACATCGTCATTCCGATGTGACACCAGTTTTCTTCATCTAATGGGTATGGTGGGTGCAATTTTTCGAGCTGACGAATGCATTGCGAAGCCAAGTTTGCCACGTCTTTACCGGAGTGATGAGGAAGAAATAGAGCAAAGTCCGCGTCATAGTATCGGGAGAAGACGACATCGGGAAAACGCTGCACTAAATTTGATAATAAGCTCCCCACCTCGACGATAAATTCATCACAGGTTTGCTTGTCTTGCTCTTCTTCTACGAGCTTCCAGTCTTGAATTCGTATTAAGAGCACTGCGCCACGAGCGCCACTTTCCAAAAGGGCGGATTCCAATTTACTATCAAATAAGACACGGTTTGCCGTACCTGTCAGCTTATCGAGGAACGTCTGTGTTCGAATAAATGTATCAAAACGACTTCGTTCTTGACGTGCATCTTGGAGCTCTTCAATCAAGACATCGAGCGCTTCACTCGCTGTGTAAGGCCACTCCCGCTCGTCCCCTTTTGCATACTGCTCTACCCGGCCAGCCAATATCATTCGACCGCGCTCTTCAAGCATCTCGGAGCCCTCTAGTTGCTCTTTTAACCAAGCAACACCGCGCATTAAGCAAAAAATGATCAACACGACGGCTAGCGTGATCGACCACAGAGCCTGCATCGAGTAGCCATAACCGAGGTAAGGAGGAAGTGCCTTGAAATAGATCACGTAGTCTTGATTGTGAGCGAGTTGAAACTCTTGCTCAATCAGTATCGATTTATCTATCTTATGAGAGGTGTCTTTGAAACGATAAACAACGGCATTATTGGTCGATAGCGTCATTTCTACGATGTTACTTGCTTGTAGCATCTTAGGCATCCAACGCTGCATCGAGTACGCAGCGTCAGGGTCTTCCATCTCTTTATCAACAACTTCAACAATCCCCTCCAAATAATGGGTGAGATATTCTTGTCCAAGCCGTTTAAAAGAGAGGGTGCCACCGACAAACAAAATAAACATCGCGCAAATAACGATCATGGTGACAAAGGCCACCAAACGCGTGCTTAACTTTAGAGTTGGGGTATACCTCATGAATACCAAATTCCTTTTCTATTCATCATATACCTTGTTGAATTACTTATACTTGATAAGTGTTCAGTAAACAATCGGATTCGTACAATAGTGAGAGGCTAAGACTAACAAATACCAGACTTTAGTACCAAACAAGGAGCGCAAAGTCGTTAGCCAAAATGGCAATAAAAAAGCCGCGTGATTACGCGGCTCATGGGATTCATAATAAGAACAATCTTAGAACGGAATGTCGTCATCAAAATCCATTGGTGGCTCATTGTATTGCTGCTGTGGTTGCTGCGGAGCCTGTTGCTGCTGTTGTGGTGCATTGTACTGCTGCTGTGCAGGTTGTTGTGGCTGACCCCAACTACCTTGTTGCTGCTGTTGTTGTTGACCACCCATTGGAGCGCCACCTTGAGCACGGCCACCAAGCATTTGCATAACGCCATTAAAACCTTGTACTACAACTTCTGTTGTGTACTGATCTTGGCCTTGTTGGTTTTGCCACTTACGTGTTTGCAATTGACCCTCAATGTAAACTTGTGAGCCTTTACGTAGGTATTCACCTGCTACTTCAGCTAGCTTACCGAATAGCACTACACGGTGCCATTCCGTTTTTTCGCGCTGTTCACCAGTCGCTTTATCGCGCCATGAGTCAGAGGTAGCAATAGTAATATTTGCTACTGCACCGCCATTAGGCATGTAACGAATTTCTGGGTCATTGCCAAGATTTCCCACTAAGATAACTTTGTTAATTCCACGGCTGGCCATGATGTGCTCCGTCTCACTCTGGATATATATAAAATTTTAGCGCATTAGAATAACACGCTTTAATGTTTTGATTAAAGTCCAATCCGATTGTGTAACTTAGACAACACACTGTCAGCAGATACACCAACGAAACTTCAATGTGTTGCATTTTTGATTCGCTTTGCAAACATCGTTTCGTGAACCTTTGAATCTCAACGCATTTCTTCATCAAGCATGTGGTCCTTAGCAATCAATAATGACAACGTATGGGCGATATTGCATAGGGAGAACTCAACACGTGAAAAAATCAGCTTACGCGAGAAAACTGTTTCTTGTCAGCGTAGAAAAACATGCTGAAAGAAAAGTAGAAGCGATAGAGAAATACATGGATATCGAGATCCCGGTCATTACTACGGATGCCTTGATGGAGGCGAATCCTACACACCGCAACAAGATATTAGTGATTGACTATGCTGAACACAAATACCTGATTCAATCTATAAAGAACCTACCGTTGATTTGGAAGAACTTTGAGACCGTCGTGTTCAACGTCCCAAAACGTCTCACCACTGATGACTTGCTGACACTCGGACAGCTAAAAGGTATTTTCTACCAGTACCAATCCACAGAACAAGTTGGTGAGGGACTCATGGGTATTATCAATGGGCAAAACTGGTTACCAAGAAATGTCACAAGCCAACTGCTCCATTACTATCGCAATGTGATCAATACACATACGGCGCCAGCAACCGTTGATTTAACTATCCGTGAGCTCCAAGTGCTTCGCTGTTTGCAAGCAGGCTCTTCAAACATTCAAATGGCGGAAGATCTTTTCGTCAGTGAATTCACCATCAAGTCACACTTGTATCAGATTTTTAAGAAGCTTTCGGTAAAAAATCGTGTTCAAGCAATCGCTTGGGCAGATCAGAACCTAATGTCTTAATCAAACCATGCCGTATAACTAATGTTGTGACATCTGGACTGTGTGTCATTCTGCCTCTGGTTCACAGTTTTTCTTACTTTATTCATGATTCATATGCATCTATCGTGTTAAAGTATCGCCCAAATTCTTGACTAAAATGAGAAAGGATATTCCCCAATGATTAAAATGTCTATTTCCTGCGGCAGGCTACGGTACTCGCTTCCTACCAGCGACCAAGTCTATGCCAAAAGAGATGATGCCAGTGGTAAACAAACCTCTGATTGAATATGGCGTAGAAGAAGCGATTCAAGCTGGTATGAACGGCATGTGTATCGTTACTGGTCGTGGTAAGCACTCAATCATGGATCACTTCGATAAGAACTACGAACTTGAGCACCAAATCAGTGGAACTAACAAAGAAGATCTACTGGTAGACATTCGTGAAATCATTGACTCTGCAAACTTCACTTACATTCGTCAACGCGAAATGAAAGGCCTAGGCCATGCAATTTTGACTGGTCGTGAGTTGGTTGGTGATGAACCATTCGCGGTGGTTCTAGCGGATGACCTTTGCGTGAATGAAGAGGAAGGCGTTCTTGCTCAAATGGTTACGCTATTTAAGCAATTCCGTTGCTCTATCGTTGCCGTTCAAGAAGTGCCTGCAGAAGAGACGCACAAGTACGGTGTGATTTCTGGTGAAATGATCAAAGACGATATTTACCGCGTTGACGACATGGTTGAAAAACCTGAGCCTGGCACTGCACCAAGCAACCTAGCTATCATTGGCCGCTACATCTTAACCCCAGATATTTTTGAGCTGATCGAAAATACTGAGCCAGGTAAAGGTGGTGAAATCCAAATTACAGATGCGCTGCTTAAACAAGCAAAAGCAGGCTGTGTACTAGCATATAAATTTAAAGGCCAACGTTTTGACTGTGGTAGCGTAGAAGGCTACATCGAAGCAACAAACTACTGCTTTGAAAACCTATACCTAAAAGATGAGAAAAAATCAGAATTGGGTAAGCACGCAACAAAACGCGAAGCGTAATAGCACCTGTATCGTCCTCAATATGTGAACATATTTGAGGGCGGGACATCACTTTCATGTTAAAAGCTCGGTCTTGTGCCGGGCTTTTTGTTTACTGTTTTTTTGTCCAGTATTCTCTTTGCACATTTCTCACACTATGTAATACTTGCCTCACTTGGTTATACATAGAGCAAAAACGATGGATAAAATAGAAGTTCGTGGTGCCCGCACCCATAACCTCAAAAACATCAACCTCACGATTCCCCGTGACAAACTCACCGTGATCACCGGGTTGAGTGGTTCAGGTAAGTCTTCTCTCGCTTTCGACACCTTATATGCAGAGGGCCAAAGGCGTTATGTGGAATCGCTTTCGGCGTATGCTCGCCAGTTTTTGTCTCTAATGGAAAAACCAGATGTTGATCATATTGAGGGCTTATCACCAGCAATTTCAATTGAACAAAAATCGACATCGCACAACCCACGTTCAACCGTAGGCACCATTACGGAAGTCTACGATTACTTGCGCCTCCTTTATGCACGCGTAGGTGAACCTCGTTGCCCAACTCACCACACACCACTGGCTGCACAAACCATCAGCCAAATGGTTGATAAAGTGCTCGAGTTACCCGAGGGCAGCAAAATGATGCTGCTTGCTCCGATCGTGAAAGAACGCAAAGGTGAGCATGTAAAAACACTAGAGAATCTTGCCGCTCAAGGTTTTATCCGAGCCCGTATTGATGGTGAGACCTGCGATCTTTCCGATCCACCAACTCTAGAACTTCACAAAAAGCACACCATTGAAGTGGTTGTGGACCGTTTTAAAGTGCGTCCAGACTTACAGCAACGCTTGGCTGAATCCTTCGAAACGACACTAGAACTTTCTGGTGGCATTGCTGTTGTCGCACCGATGGATGGCGACGGCGAAGAAGTGATCTTCTCTGCCAACTTTGCTTGCCCTATTTGTGGCTATAGCATGCAAGAACTTGAGCCTCGTTTGTTCTCGTTTAACAACCCTGCCGGAGCCTGTGGCACGTGTGATGGCCTAGGTGTGCAGCAGTATTTCGACCCAAGCCGTGTAATTCAAGATGAATCTTTAAGTTTGGCACAAGGTGCGATTCGCGGCTGGGATCAGAAAAACTACTACTACTTCCAGATGCTTTCTTCGCTGGCGGATCATTACGGATTAGATCTTCATGCACCGTTTAATTCTCTGCCAAAGAAAACTCAAGAGATCATTTTGAAAGGTTCTGGTCGCACAGAAGTCGAATTCAAATACATCAACGATCGCGGGGATATTCGTGTTAAGCGTCATCCTTTCGAGGGTATCCTGAATACACTTGAGCGTCGTTATCGCGATACAGAATCAAACTCTGTACGTGAAGAGCTTGCCAAATACATCTCCACCAAATCTTGTTCAAGTTGTGGTGGAACTCGCTTACGCCTTGAAGCGCGTAACGTCTTTATTGCCGATACAACGCTGCCAGAGATTGTTGAACTCAGTATTGCCGGTGCATTGGATTTCTTCCACTCTCTGAAACTAGAGGGGCAACGTGCGCAAATCGCTGAAAAAGTGATGAAAGAGATCAACGATCGCCTGCAGTTTTTAGTTAACGTTGGCTTGAACTACTTAAACTTATCACGCAGTGCGGAAACGCTATCAGGCGGCGAAGCTCAGCGAATTCGTTTAGCTAGCCAAATCGGTGCCGGACTTGTTGGTGTCATGTACGTTCTGGATGAACCCTCTATTGGCCTCCACCAGCGTGACAACGAACGTCTACTAAAAACACTGACTCATCTGCGTGATTTAGGTAATACCGTGTTAGTCGTCGAGCACGATGAGGATGCAATTCGCTGTGCTGACCATGTGATCGATATTGGTCCAGGTGCGGGAGTGCATGGCGGAAACGTGGTTGCTGAGGGGACGATGGAAGATATCATCGCGAACCCGAACTCTTTAACAGGACAGTACCTAAGCGGTGCAAAAGAAATTGCCATACCGAAAGAACGTACACCGCGTGATCCAAAGAAAACCGTTGAACTTCTTGGGGCAACAGGTAATAACCTGAAGAATGTTGACCTATCCATCCCTGTCGGCTTGTTTAGCTGTATTACTGGTGTATCAGGCTCGGGAAAATCAACGCTGATCAACGATACGTTCTTTAAAATCGCGCACACCCAACTCAATGGGGCAACGACAGCACATCCATCACCTTACAAATCCATCAAAGGCCTAGAGCACTTTGATAAAGTGATTGATATCGACCAAAGCCCAATTGGTCGAACCCCACGCTCAAATCCGGCGACTTATACTGGGATCTTTACTCCAATTCGTGAACTGTTTGCGGGTACACAAGAGTCTCGTTCACGCGGTTACAAACCGGGCCGCTTTAGCTTTAACGTTCGCGGTGGTCGTTGTGAAGCCTGTCAAGGTGATGGGGTAATCAAAGTGGAAATGCACTTCTTACCCGACGTATATGTTCCTTGTGATGTATGTAAAGGTAAACGCTACAACCGTGAAACCCTAGAAGTGCACTACAAAGGAAAGACTATCGATGAAGTGCTAGGCATGACCGTTGAGGACGCTCGCACTTTCTTTGATCCTGTTCCTGCGATTGCACGTAAGTTGCAAACGCTCATGGATGTCGGCTTATCGTACATTCGCTTAGGTCAAGCAGCGACAACACTGTCAGGTGGTGAAGCACAGCGCGTAAAATTAGCAAGAGAGCTTTCTAAGCGTGATACTGGCAAAACATTATATATCTTGGATGAGCCGACAACCGGTCTACACTTCCATGATATTCAACAGTTACTCACCGTACTGCACCGTTTGCGCGATCACGGCAATACTGTGGTTGTCATTGAGCACAATCTTGATGTGATTAAAACGGCAGACTGGATCATTGACTTAGGGCCTGAAGGTGGACAAGGTGGTGGTGAAATCATCGCTCAAGGTACACCAGAAGATGTGTCTCAGATCAAAGGTTCACATACTGCTCGCTTCCTTAAACCTATGTTGAAGTAGAAAAAACAGGTAAAGTACAAGACCAGCCATTGCTGGTCTTTTTTCATTCAAAACAACAAAATATCTATGGCAACTATACACGTTAGTGGAACCAAACTTTCACAGAGCAAAGTAACCGTTCCTCTCAATAGAAAGTTTCTTATCGCATTGGCAGCATTATTTTTGTTGGCGATGCACTTTTTTATGCCAAACCCTGGAGGCTCAGGCCTCGCCCTGTCATTCAATGCAAGTACTTGGATCGCATTTAGCTTTGCGTTAGGTATTGGATGCTATCAACTTGCGACCAATCGAGTTCTACGCTATTCCAAGCTGACCATCGCCTTACTCGCCAGTTGCGTGATCATGACGATCCCCATCTTCTATCCGAATGCCAACACGGCACTGGCGGCAAACAAGTTAATCGGTCTTTGGTGTGGCATGCTATTTTTCGTAGTGCTGCAGCAATTTCACTTTAGTAATAAACACCGTCAACGCTTACTGTGGTTTATTGTCCTTGCCGTGGTCATTGAGGCTACCTTTGGTTTGGTACAATATTTATATCTGCAACCTGGGAATGTATTTGGCTATAACACAGAGGCTAATCGCCCTTATGGTATATTCCAGCAGCCGAATGTCATGGCGAGCTTTCTTGCCACTGGGCTGGTGATCGCAAGTTATTTACTCGCACGTCAACCTTACAAGTATTCCCACAAGCTAAGTGACGTTTACTTACTTTATGCGGTGCCAGTTCTGACCATTCCCCTAATTGTCGCTCTCGCCTCTCGCACTGGTTGGCTTGCCTCTATCATTGCAGTATTGCTGATCATTCCATACATGTATCGTTACGCGACAAAAGGACGCTTTCTGCGTTGGGTAGCTTCTTTAGCTACCGGACTTCTGTTGTCTGTCACCATTATGCATATGGCTTTTCCTGATGGCGGAGGGCTAGCGAGCGAAAAGGTGAATATGGAATCACCAAGAACCTATACTTTTCCACAAGCCTTAGACATGGTGATAGAGAAACCATTCACGGGTTATGGATATGGTAAGTTCGAGTCTGAATACATGCTATATACCGCTCGCCAACATGCACTTAATGAACACTACCCAGCTGGATTACCATCAATGGACCATCCACATAATGAACTGCTCTATTGGGGAGTTGAGGGTGGTTTATTGCCAATATTGGGTATCATGTTAGCCATGGCGATCGTACTTCATCGCATTTCACAAGCGAAACGAGGCACTCGTCTTGCATTACTTGCGCTCTTTATCCCTATCATTTTACATTCACAGTTGGAGTACCCGTTTTATCACTCCTTTGTACACTGGATTATTTTTATCATTCTTCTGTACTGGGTCGATCAGCGCGTATCCCGTTATCATCAAGCACCATTTAGCAAAGTGACGAAGAGTTTGCTTCGTGTATGCAGCCTCATCATTCCTGCTGTCATTAGCTTTTATATGATCAGCGCATTACATACTAACTATATCCTGATGAAATTTGAGACAACTCGCCCAACCAATCCGGAGATATTGAATCGTGTGACAAACCCAGTAGTATGGAAAGATCGTTTCGATTGGGATGTCTATAGCACATTTTTGAACATTGGACTCTATAAGCAAGATCCAAGTTTAATTCAGCCTTATATTGATTGGTCTTTGGCAATCATCAAAGATAAACCACGCCCAGCGTTTTACAACAATCTGATCTTAGCTTATCAAGGTTTGAATGACTCAAGTAAAGCAGAGCAAATCCGTGCCGAAGCTCAATTCTTGTTCCCTAAGATCGATTTTAGTGACGTCAATTACCAACCACCGTCTCAAGCAGTTTCTGCCTCACCAACCTCTGGTGCTGGCAAATAAACACAAAAAAGCGAAGGGAAACCTTCGCTTTTCTTTATCCGTGCGCCATCATTTTATTCGTTCAACGATTCTTCTAAAGCACGCAAACACAAAGCAACATTTTCTGCTCGTGCACCATACCCCATCAAACCAATTCGCCAAGCTTTCCCAGCCAGTGCGCCAAGACCAGCACCAATTTCTAAATTGTACGTTTCCAATAGATGATTACGTACTTTAGCTTCATCTATACCCTCAGGAACATAAATGGCGTTAAGTTGAGGTAAGCGATCTGCTTCCTCCACCACAAACTCAAAACCGAGTTTCTGCAAGCCTGCCTTTAGTTTTTCATGCATCTGCCTATGACGCGCCCAAGCATTTTCCAAACCCTCATTTTTCAAAATCAGCAACGCTTCATGTAAGGCATATAAACTATTGACTGGCGCAGTATGGTGATAACTGCGTTTGCCATCACCGCTCCAATAACCCAAAACTAAACTTTGATCTAAGAACCAACTTTGCACCGGTGTCGTTCTCGATTGAATTTTCTCAATCGCAGCAGGAGAAAATGTCACAGGTGATAAACCAGGAACACATGACAAACACTTTTGGCTTCCTGAATACACCGCATCTAATTGCCATTCATCAACGTTAAGTGGCACACCACCAAGTGATGTCACCGCATCAACAATTGATAGCAATCCATATTGCTTCGCAAGTTTACCCAATGCTTGTGCATCACTCACAGCACCTGTTGACGTTTCTGCGTGTACAAACGCCAAAACCTTTGCATCTGGATGTTGCTGTAGTGCCTCTTCAACTTTATTCACCGAGACCGCAGATCCCCATTCATCATCAACGACGATGACTTCACCACCAGCACGCACGACGTTTTCACGCATACGTTCACCAAAGACGCCATTACGACAGACAATCACCTTGTCGCCTCGTTCGATTAAGTTGACAAAACAAGCCTCCATTCCCGCGCTACCTGGCGCAGAAACCGCAATAGTAAATTCATTTTCAGTTTGGAAAGCGTATTTAAGTAACTGTTTTAATTCATCCATCATCGCGATAAAAAGTGGGTCTAGATGACCAACAGTCGGTCGGCTTAACGCTTGTAATACTTGAGGTGAAATATCTGATGGGCCTGGTCCCATCAAAATGCGATGTGGTGGAATAAAGCTTTGGATTGACATGTCAGCTCCTTGATTGCAGTCATTCATCCTGAGCAAAATAAAAGTTCTATTCAAAATGATTGCTCAGGTATTGAACTTTTCACCCTAATAGATTTTTGTCTAACAGCAATTAGCCCTAAGTATAGAGGTCAAACCACTGTCACAAATTCGTTAATAAAAACTTTCATTTTGGTTGAGATATTGATTGACATTGTGACAACAAAACCGTTCAATGTTTGAGCTTTATGCAGAAGAGGAGCACTGCCCAGGTAGGTGATTTGTGGAGCCGCAATTCCAATACTCATCACTCAGGGGGAGCAGTGCCGAGGTAAGTCAAAGTTGCAGGATTTGACTTGTCGGTTGGCTTGGGTTGAGTCCCATCAACTGTCATCAGCACCGTCTGATGAAGAGCTTCTGAGGGTAATTTTTTTAATGACATTCTTACTACCTCTCTATTTGCTCAGTTCCTTTCCTCACTAAACATTGGATGTATTAGACAACCAACTATTGTTGTTATTTTAGGAAGTCGTGGGAGAACGCAGTGAGCGCATTTAACGTAGCAAAATTCGGTGGGACCAGTGTAGCCAACTTTGAGGCAATGAGCCGTTGCGCTACCATCATTGAAAACAATTCAAATACCCGTCTTGTTGTCAGTAGCGCATGTTCAGGCGTGACAAATCTTTTAGTAGAGCTAGCAAATGGTGTACAAGATCAAGAACATCGTGCAGAAATACTACAAAAGTTAGCGAATATTCACGAATCAATCTTATCGCAATTAGAAGATGCCACCAAAACCGCAAATGAGGTTTATGCCATTCTAGATACGGTAACGAGCCTAGCCGAAGCCGCATCAATTCAAGCCAACACCAAATTGACCGATCACCTTGTCGCTTGTGGCGAGCTAATGTCGACTCATATCCTTGCGCAACTCATGCGTGAACGTGGCGTTCAAGCAACTCGATTTGATATCCGGGACGTGCTTAAAACGGATGGAAACTTTGGGCGAGCAGAGCCTAACATTGAGGCCATTTCGCAACTTGCACAAGAAAAGCTGATTCCCTTATGCAAAGAGTACGTTGTTATTACTCAAGGCTTTATTGGCTCCGATGAAAATGGAAACACCACCACTCTAGGACGAGGTGGTAGTGACTATAGTGCAGCACTCATCGCTGAGGGAGTGAAAGCATCTGGTCTCGAGATCTGGACAGATGTGCCTGGGATTTATACCACCGATCCTCGCATTGCATCAAAAGCAGCACCAATTCCAGAAATCAGCTTTAGCGAAGCGTCTGAAATGGCAAATTTCGGTGCTAAAATCCTTCACCCATCAACGTTGGTTCCAGCACTTCGTCACGATATTCCTGTCTTTGTGGGCTCTTCTAAAGAACCAGAAAAAGGCGGAACATGGATTCGTCATCAAGTAGAAAGTTCGCCGCTATTCCGTGCTCTAGCTTTACGTTGCAACCAAACCATGGTCACATTACGTAGTGCAAACATGTTCCACGCCTATGGCTTCTTAGCAAAAGTTTTTGAGATCCTCGCCAAGCACAAAATCTCCGTTGATTTGATCACAACGTCTGAAATCAGTGTGTCATTAACATTAGATCAAACCGATACCTCAGGTGGTGCTCCTCAATTGCCACAAGCTGCGCGCGAAGAGCTTGAGGCGTTGTGCAAAGTAGAGGTGGAGCATGACTTATGTCTTGTCGCTCTGATTGGAAACAATATGAGTGAAAGTAAAGGCTATGCAAAACAAGTATTTGGCACGCTAGAAGACTTCAACCTACGGATGATCTGCTACGGCGCTAGTCCACATAACTTGTGTTTCCTCGTCCACGAATCAGTATCACGCCAAGCGATTCAGAAACTACACACAGAGCTATTTGAACAGTAAAAACGCTTTTACTCACGAGTAAAACTTTATTGGCCAAAAAACAACAAGGGCTGCACATGACAGCCCTTATTATTGGTGGTTTGATTAACCATTAATATTTGGACCTAGCCACTTCTCCGCTTCGATCCGTTCCCAACCTTTGCGATCAGCATAACTCTGTAGTTGATCCTCTTGGATCTGAGCGATCGAAAAATAACGAGAGTCAGGATGCGAGAAGTACCAACCTGATACGGATGCACCAGGATACATTGCATAACTCGATGTTAGCGACATTCCGATATTCTCTTCAACATTCATGAGCTCCCAAAGTGGTCCTTTCTCCGTGTGTTCAGGGCAAGCCGGATAACCAGGCGCAGGTCGAATACCTTGGTATTTTTCACGGATCAGTTCTTCATTTGATAGATCTTCATCCACCGCATAACCCCAGATCTCTTTACGTACTCGCTCATGCAGACATTCAGCAAAGGCTTCTGCAAGGCGATCAGCAACCGCTTGAATCATGATTGCATTGTAATCATCACCTTGAGCCTTGTACTCATCAGCGAGTTCTCGCTCACCAATACCACCAGTCACAGCAAAAGCACCAATCCAATCCTGCTTGCCTGACTCTTTTGGGGCAACGTAATCCGACAAACAGTAGTTAAAGCCTTTCGGTTTCTCAGTTTGTTGACGTAAATTAAGCAATACTTTTGCAACTTCAGTACGTGATTCGTCAGTGTAGACTTCAATATCATCGCCCACACTTGCAGCAGGAAATAAACCACACATCCCTCGCGCCTTAAGTAACCCCTCTCGTTCAACACGATCAAGTAACTCATTGGCATCTTTGTATAATCGCTGTGCTTCTTCCCCAACTTCTTCATGATCAAATATAGTTGGGTACTTACCTACTAACGACCACGTCATAAAAAAAGGTGTCCAGTCGATATAACGACGGAGCATCGAGATATCAAAATCATCGAAGATATGAATCCCCGGTTTCACAGGAGCTGGCGGTGTATAGGAGGACCAATCTATGGCCACTTTATTTGCTCGTGCTTCTTCTAAAGTTACTGGCTTAGTTCGTGGCTTTTTACGGTTATGTTGATCACGAACACGGTCATAGTCCGCATCCAACTTTTCAACAAAACTAGGGCGAAGTTCATCTGAAAGTAGCGATGTACACACTCCAACCGCTCGGGATGCGTTGTTTACATAAACCACAGGGTGTTTATAGTTTTGCTCAATCTTAACAGCGGTATGCGCTTTTGATGTGGTTGCACCGCCAATCAGTAATGGGAGCTCAAAATCAAGGCGTTCCATCTCTTTTGCGACATGCACCATTTCATCAAGAGAAGGGGTAATTAAGCCAGATAAACCAATGATATCGACGTTTTCTTCTTTGGCGACTTTGAGGATTTTTTCGCATGGAACCATCACTCCTAGATCGATGATTTCATAGTTATTACACTGTAAAACTACCCCAACAATGTTTTTACCAATATCGTGTACATCACCTTTTACCGTCGCCAGTAAAATTTTGCCATTCGACGATCCAGCCTGCTTCTCTTTGTTAATAAATGGTTCTAAATGGCCGACTGCCTGCTTCATGACACGCGCAGATTTAACAACTTGAGGAAGGAACATCTTACCCTCACCAAATAAGTCACCAACAACGTTCATGCCATCCATCAATGGCCCCTCAATAACTTCAAGTGGCTTAGATGCTTTAATACGAGCCTCTTCAGTATCCTCAATGATGAATTCAGTAATGCCTTTGACAAGGGCATGCTCTAAGCGCTTTTCGACAGACCATGCTCGCCATTCTAAAGCGGAGGCATCCTCTTCTTTACCTACCCCTTTTCCAGCAAATTCTGCTGCAATATCGAGTAATCGCTCAGTAGAGTCATTTCGACGATTAAGCACCACATCTTCTACCGCTTCACGCAATTTATCAGGTACGTTATCATAAATTTCTAACTGTCCCGCATTTACGATTCCCATATCCATACCGTTTTAAAACAGTGATACAGAAACACGGCATGAATCGCCTCACGAACGTAATTATTGCCTCGGAAAGAGAATGAAACATTAGAAACACCGCCAGAGATCATGGCATGTGGTAGGTCACGTTTGATATCAGCAACAGCCTCAATAAAATCCACCGCATAGTTATTGTGTTCTTCAATACCTGTAGCCACCGCAAAGATATTGGGATCGAAAATGATATCTTCCGGGGGAAAGCCAACTTCATCGACTAAGATTCGATAAGCGTTTGTACAGATTTCAAGCTTGCGCTGGCGAGTTTCCGCTTGGCCAACCTCATCGAACGCCATCACTATCACTGCGGCACCATAACGACGTATCAGTTTCGCTTGCTCGATAAACTTGTCTTTTCCCTCTTTCAAGGAAATAGAATTAACGATCCCTTTTCCTTGAATGCACTTTAAGCCAGCCTCAATAACTTCCCATTTAGAAGAGTCCACCATAACCGGAACTTTAGAAATTTCAGGCTCAGAAGCACATAGATTTAAAAAGCGCACCATGCATACTTCTGCATCGAGCATGCCCTCATCCATGTTGATATCAATGATCTGCGCACCGTTTTCAACTTGCTGACGAGCCACTTCTAATGCCTCATCGTAGAGCTCCTCTTTGATAAGCCGCTTAAAGCGAGCGGAGCCGGTTACGTTAGTGCGCTCACCAACATTGATGAAGAGTGAATCTTTCTCAATCGTTAATGGCTCTAACCCTGAAAGACGACAAGCGACGGTCAGTTCGGGTAATTTACGCGGAGAAATCCCCTCCACAGCCATCGACATATGGCGGATATGCTCTGGTGTCGTACCGCAACAGCCACCAATGAGATTTAAAAAGCCGCTTTCAGCCCACTCTTTAACATGCTCTGCCATATCTTCTGGCGATAAATCATATTCACCGAAAGCATTTGGCAATCCAGCGTTTGGGTGAGTAGAAACAAAAGACTCTGAAATACGGGAAAGCTCTTCTACATAAGGACGCAGTTCATCTGGTCCTAGAGCACAGTTCAAACCAAAACAAAGCGGTTTAACATGACGTAGAGAATTATAGAAAGCCTCTGTCGTTTGGCCAGAAAGAGTACGACCAGAAGCATCGGTAATCGTCCCAGAGATCATGACAGGTAGATCAATCGATAGCTCTTCAAAAACACTATCAACAGCAAATGCACACGCTTTGGCATTCAGGGTATCAAAGATGGTTTCGATTAAGATAAGATCAGAGCCACCTTTTATCAGGGCGCGAGTAGATTCAGAGTATGCTTTTACTAACTCATCAAAGGAAACATTTCGATAGCCAGGATCGTTCACATCAGGAGAAATAGAACAAGTTCGATTGGTAGGACCAAGAACACCGGCAACATATCGCGGACGATCAGGGGTTTTAAGGGTCCATTCATCAGCGGCTTCACGAGCGAGTTTAGCGGCTGCGAAATTTATCTCTTCGCTCAAACGCTCCATCTCATAGTCAGCCATCGCAATAGTCGTTGCGTTAAAGGTGTTCGTTTCAAGAATATCTGCGCCAGCTTCCAGATAAGCGCAATGAATTTCTTTAATCAATTGAGGCTGAGTCAGCACCAACAAGTCGTTGTTGCCTTTTAGGTCGCAATGCCAATCAGCAAAGCGCTCTCCTCGATAATCTTGCTCTTCAAGTTTGTATCCTTGAATCATGGTACCCATACCACCATCGATCAGCAGAATACGTTCCATCAATAGAGCTTCAATCTGTTGTCTTACATTACTTCCCACAGTACAGCCTCATTCCCTTAATTATCTCACCATCCTATCACACAATTTAGAGGAGTCTAGACGTCCAAAATGCGAATTGTGATTTTTTGTATCCTTTCTAGTAACAAAATAATCTCGAAAAATGTTTGCTATTTAGCCAACATAGTCCGAGAATTCCATTCATAAATTGTTACAAATAGAGAATCTCATGTCGGTATATCATACTTTATGTTTCTTATCTGCCGCTGCAATGCTAATTGCTTTTATAAACAGCAAGATAGGAAAATGCAGACCACCATAGCAATCACTGCAGGCTCAATGATACTTTCTCTTATTCTAATTGCAGGTCAAAATGGTTGGTTTCAACTAACTGAAATAGCAACAGAAACCATCACTAGCATTAATTTTGAAGATTTTTACTTAAGGATTCTTGGATTTCTTTTATTTGCAGGTGGTCTTGGTATAAAACTACCCAATTTAAAAGATCAAAAGTGGGAGATAACTGTTCTTGCTCTGGGAGCGACACTATTCTCGACATTTTTCATCGGTTTTGCTCTCTATGGATTTTGTTTACTTATCGGCATTCAATTCGATTTAGTATATTGCTTACTCTTTGGCGCATTAATCTCACCAACGGATCCCATCGCAGTATTAGCTATCGTCAAAAAGTTACATGCACCAAAACGCATCTCTACACAAATAGAAGGAGAGTCACTCTTTAATGATGGTTTTGGCCTTGTTATTTTTGTCACTATTTTTACCATTGCATTCGGAACAGAAGCGCCAACGGTTGGCAGTGTAGCATTACTGTTTATTCAAGAAGCGATGGGCGGAATTGTTTATGGTTTCTTACTTGGTCTTCTGTTCCACTACTTAATTTGTGCGACCGATGATCATTCAATGGAATTGCTACTAACAATTGGCATTCCAACCGCTGGTTATGCCCTGGCAGAATACCTACATGTATCAGGTCCATTAGCGATGGTAGTCTCAGGAATTATGATTGGGAACTGGACGCGCTTTATTGGCTTCTCGAAAGAGAGTGAAGATCACCTAGACCACTTCTGGGAGTTGGTTGATGAGTTTCTAAACGGTGTCCTTTTCCTCTTGATCGGTATGTCTATGCTGCTGTTCGAATTCCACAAAGAAGACTGGATTCTCATGGCAGTATCGGTTCCATTAGTGTTGTCAGCTCGCTATCTAAGTGTTTTCATCTCTTACATTGGCTTTAAACGCTACAGAACGTATAACCCTTGGTCGATAAGAATTCTAACGTGGGGAGGCTTACGAGGTGGTCTTGCTTTAGCCATGGCTCTTTCGATTCCATCGGGGATCTTAGTCATTCCTGATAAGCTAATCGACGTGAAAGAAATCATCATGGTCATGACTTACTCTGTGGTTGTTTTCTCAATTCTTATTCAAGGCTCAACCATCACACCAATGATTGAGAAAGCGAAACAGGCCGAAAGGGAGTTGGAATAAACGCTTTTTGAGCGACATTCCATATATTAGGATCAGAGAAATATAACGATTAGGCAGCCAAATGGCTGCTTTTATTTCATCTAAATATCCAGATACATACCAGTTAAAGAAAAATACGATCGCTCGCTCTAAACTCCCTAAGCAAAGCTGTCACTCCAAGCGCGACAAGCTTTGAAAAAATTCCTCATCGAATTGATACTTAAGATTCCAGGCCATATATGACTTGAGAGCGTTGATGTCTGGTTTCAAGATGAAGCGAGATTTGGCTAGCAAAATACGACCACTCGACTTTGGGCTGAACATGGTTCAAGACCGAGAGCGGTAAAACAACAGCAATTTGAGTATGCTTATTTGTTTGGCTCAGTATGCCCTACTAGAGGGATAGGACAAACAATGGCTGCTTCTTGGGTTAACAAGGAGATCATGGTTGAACGCCTTAAGCAGATCTCCGCAGTCACCTAAAGAAGTCGTCACGCAGTGGTCACTATGAATGTGCAGGCTAGCGCACCAATGATATTGCACAAGGGGTCCATAATATCAGTATCATCAAGCTCCCACCCTACTCACCAGAACTAAACCCGATTGAGCAAGTTTGGAGTTGGCTCAGTCAGCACTATCTTACCAACCAAGACTTTGACGATTATCGGGATATTGTGGCGAAAGTATACACTGCTTATAATCGATTCTTAGAGAACGCTGATAGAGTTATACCAATCTAAGTAAAAATATGATCTAATTGATGCGATTACTTGCGTTGGCCCACTTTAAAGATGGTCACTCTCGCACCCAAATTGCCAAGTTCCTTAAAGTCAGCAGAACTAGTGTCAACAAATGGGTACAAACGTTCCTTGAGGATGGCCTTGATGGGTTGCAAGAAAAACCAAGAACGGGTCGGCCTGCTTTCCTTAATCCTCAACAACGTGAGCAATTAAGCCTATACATAAAGAATCGAGCAGAGGATTCATCTGGGGCAGGTTAACTGGCGCTGACATCCATACCTATATCGCCGAAGAGTTTGGTAAGTACTACCATCCAGATTCCATTTATTATTTGCTCAATCATATGGGCTTTTCTTGGATAACTTCCCGCTCCAAGCACCCTAAACAATCCCAACAAATCCAAGACGATTTTAAAAAAATTCAAAATCGAAACGATCCTTAAGATCCCAGGCCATATGGGACTTGAGAGCGTTGATGTCTGGTTTCAAGATGAAGCGAGATTTGGCCAGCAAAATACGACAACTCGACTTTGGGCTGAACGAGGTTCAAGGCCGAGAGCGGTAAAACAACAGCAATTTGAGTATGCTTATTTGTTTGGCTCAGTATGCCCCACTAGAGGATCGGAGAAGCAATGGTTGTTCCTTGGGTTAACAAAGAGATTATGGTTGAGCACCTTAAGCAGATCTCCGCAGTCACCGAAAAGGACGTCATGCCGTCGTCGTTATGGATGGCGCAGGATGGCACACCGAAGATATTGCCGATGAATTTCAGAACATCAGTGTCATCAAACTCCCACCCTATTCTCCAGAGCTAAACCCCATAGAACAAGTATGGAGTTGGTTGAGACAACACTATCTTGCCAATCAGTCTTTTTCGGATTACGAAGATATCGTCTCTAAAGTGTGTAGTGCTTGGAATAGTTTTTGGAGTGCTCCACCAGAGTCTCCAAGATGTGTTCGAGAAGATGGATAGACCTGACCAGTTAATTTTCCAGATTGGTATAAATGGCGGGACGGCCGGGCTTGCGTTCAAGCGGGACTCGTTGGTCAAAGACCAAGTTTATGCATATACGAAAAAGCCCCAGCATTTCTGCTAGGGCTTCGTCTGAATAAATGGCGGAGCGGACGGGACTCGAACCCGCGACCCCCGGCGTGACAGGCCGGTATTCTAACCAACTGAACTACCGCTCCACACGGTGACAGAGATTTCTCTCTATCCGGTAATCGCCGTTCAACGCGTTTACCTTAAAATTAAAGCCTGGCGATGTCCTACTCTCACATGGGGAAACCCCACACTACCATCGGCGCTATTTCGTTTCACTTCTGAGTTCGGAATGGAAATCAGGTGGGTCCAAAATGCTATGGTCGCCAAGCAAATTCTTTAATCTGGAAAGCTGTTTCTGTGTTCTCTACACAATCAAGTCTGTTCTTGCTTTGAGTCCATCAAAACCCTTTGGGTGTTGTATGGTTAAGCCTCACGGGCAATTAGTATCAGTTAGCTCAATGCCTCACAGCACTTACACACCTGACCTATCAACGTCGTAGTCTCCGACAACCCTTTAGGATACTTAAAGTATCAGGAGAACTCATCTCAAGGCTCGCTTCCCGCTTAGATGCTTTCAGCGGTTATCGATTCCGAACTTAGCTACCGGGCAATGCGTCTGGCGACACAACCCGAACACCAGAGGTTCGTCCACTCCGGTCCTCTCGTACTAGGAGCAGCCCCTTTCAATTCTCCAACGCCCACGGCAGATAGGGACCGAACTGTCTCACGACGTTCTAAACCCAGCTCGCGTACCACTTTAAATGGCGAACAGCCATACCCTTGGGACCGACTTCAGCCCCAGGATGTGATGAGCCGACATCGAGGTGCCAAACACCGCCGTCGATATGAACTCTTGGGCGGTATCAGCCTGTTATCCCCGGAGTACCTTTTATCCGTTGAGCGATGGCCGCTTCCATTCAGAACCACCGGATCACTATGACCTGCTTTCGCACCTGCTCGAATTGTCATTCTCGCAGTCAAGCGGGCTTATGCCATTGCACTAACCTCACGATGTCCAACCGTGATTAGCCCACCTTCGTGCTCCTCCGTTACTCTTTGGGAGGAGACCGCCCCAGTCAAACTACCCACCAGGCACTGTCCGCAACCCCGATAAGGGGTCGACGTTAGAACATCAACACTACAAGGGTGGTATTTCAAGGACGGCTCCACAGATACTAGCGTACCTGCTTCAAAGCCTCCCACCTATCCTACACATGTAGGGTCAATGTTCAGTGCCAAGCTGTAGTAAAGGTTCACGGGGTCTTTCCGTCTAGCCGCGGGTACACTGCATCTTCACAGCGATTTCAATTTCACTGAGTCTCGGGTGGAGACAGCGTGGCCATCATTACGCCATTCGTGCAGGTCGGAACTTACCCGACAAGGAATTTCGCTACCTTAGGACCGTTATAGTTACGGCCGCCGTTTACCGGGGCTTCGATCAAGAGCTTCGACCGAAGTCTAACCCCATCAATTAACGCTTCCGGCACCGGGCAGGCGTCACACCGTATACGTCATCTTACGATTTTGCACAGTGCTGTGTTTTAATAAACAGTTGCAGCCACCTGGTATCTGCGACTCTCGTCAGCTCCATCCGCAAGGGACTTCACCATCAAGAGCGTACGCTTCTCCCGAAGTTACGGTACCATTTTGCCTAGTTCCTTCACCCGAGTTCTCTCAAGCGCCTTGGTATTCTCTACCCGACCACCTGTGTCGGTTTGGGGTACGATTCCTTACAATCTGAAGCTTAGAGGCTTTTCCTGGAAGCATGGCATCAATGACTTCACTACCGTAGTAGCTCGACGTCGTGTCTCAGCCTTAAAAGAGCCGGATTTACCTAACTCTTAAGCCTACGCACTTGAACCTGGACAACCGTCGCCAGGCCCACCTAGCCTTCTCCGTCCCCATCGCAATTGTAAGAAGTACGGGAATATTAACCCGTTTCCCATCGACTACGCCTTTCGGCCTCGCCTTAGGGTCGACTTACCCTGCCCCGATTAACGTTGGACAGGAACCCTTGGTCTTCCGGCGAGGAGGTTTTCACCCCTTTATCGTTACTCATGTCAGCATTCGCACTTCTGATACCTCCAGCATGCTTTACAACACACCTTCAACGGCTTACAGAACGCTCCCCTACCCAATGAAGTAAACTTCATTGCCGCAGCTTCGGTTTATTACTTAGCCCGTTACATCTTCCGCGCAGGCCGACTCGACCAGTGAGCTATTACGCTTTCTTTAAATGATGGCTGCTTCTAAGCCAACATCCTGGCTGTCTGAGCCTTCCACATCGTTTCCCACTTAGTAATAATTTGGGACCTTAGCTGGCGGTCTGGGTTGTTTCTCTCCACGACGGACGTTAGCACCCGCCGTGTGTCTCCCGGATAGTACTTACTGGTATTCGGAGTTTGCAAAGGGTTGGTAAGTCGGGATGACCCCCTAGCCTTAACAGTGCTCTACCCCAGTAGTATTCGTCCGAGGCGCTACCTAAATAGCTTTCGGGAGAACCAGCTATCTCCAGGTTTGATTGGCCTTTCACCCTAGCCACAAGTCATCCGCTAATTTTTCAACATTAGTCGGTTCGGTCCTCCAATTGATGTTACTCAATCTTCAACCTGCCCATGGCTAGATCACCTGGTTTCGGGTCTATATCCAGAGACTGAACGCCCAGTTAAGACTCGGTTTCCCTACGGCTCCCCTAGATGGTTAACCTTGCCACTGAATATAAGTCGCTGACCCATTATACAAAAGGTACGCAGTCACAGGACGTAATGCCTGCTCCTACTGCTTGTACGTACACGGTTTCAGGTTCTATTTCACTCCCTCACAGGGTTCTTTTCGCCTTTCCTCACGGTACTGGTTCACTATCGGTCAGTCAGTAGTATTTAGCCTTGGAGGATGGTCCCCATATTCAGACAGGATATCACGTGTCCCGCCCTACTCGATTTCACTGAATGTGCGTTGTCGACTACGGGCTATCACCCTGTATCGCCGGACTTTCCAGACCGTTCGTCTAACGCATATAAAGCTTAAGGGCTAGTCCAATTTCGCTCGCCGCTACTTTCGGAATCTCGGTTGATTTCTTTTCCTCGGGTACTTAGATGTTTCAGTTCCCCGGTTCGCCTCATTAACCTATGAATTCAGTTAATGATACTAGCTTATGCTAGTGGGTTCCCCATTCAGAAATCCCAGACTCAAATGGTTGTTACTACCTAATCTGGGCTTATCGCAAGTTACTACGTCTTTCATCGCCTCTGACTGCCAAGGCATCCACCGTGTACGCTTAGTCACTTAACCATACAACCCCAAAGAGTTTCAGAAGAAATCTTGAGTTTGTTGTTTAAACAACCAAAGTTGCTATCTCATTATTTGAATGAGCGAGATAGCTATCGATTTTGCCGGACTCAAATATGTTTTGCTTTCGCAAAACCCAAGAACACTTGAATGTGTTTTTGTGTATTCATCGAAATGAATACTTTGAGAACTTTACAAACAAACGCTTATCTATTTAAGACAAGATTTGTTTTGTCAGCTTTCCAAATTGTTAAAGAGCTAGATTCATTAAGAACCATTTTTAAAAACTCTCGTAAGAGTGCTTAAAGATGGTGGAGCTATGCGGGATCGAACCGCAGACCTCCTGCGTGCAAGGCAGGCGCTCTCCCAGCTGAGCTATAGCCCCATCTAGGTGTCGATACTGTATACCAATTCCTAAAAGGAGTTGGTGGGTCTGAGTGGACTCGAACCACCGACCTCTCGCTTATCAGGCGAACGCTCTAACCACCTGAGCTACAGACCCAGTATCGTCTCTTTTACTTATAAACCGTATCAATCTGTGTGGACACTCATCGTGAGTAATCATCGTATAAGGAGGTGATCCAGCGCCAGGTTCCCCTAGCGCTACCTTGTTACGACTTCACCCCAGTCATGAACCACAAAGTGGTAAGCGTCCTCCCCGAAAGGTTAAACTACCTACTTCTTTTGCAGCCCACTCCCATGGTGTGACGGGCGGTGTGTACAAGGCCCGGAACGTATTCACCGTGGCATTCTGATCCACGATTACTAGCGATTCCGACTTCATGGAGTCGAGTTGCAGACTCCAATCCGGACTACGACGCACTTTTTGGGATTCGCTCACTTTCGCAAGTTGGCTGCCCTCTGTATGCGCCATTGTAGCACGTGTAGCCCTACTCGTAAGGGCCATGATGACTTGACGTCGTCCCCACTTCCTCCGGTTTATCACCGGCAGTCTCCCTGGAGTTCCCGACATTACTCGCTGGCAAACAAGGATAAGGGTTGCGCTCGTTGCGGGACTTAACCCAACATTTCACAACACGAGCTGACGACAGCCATGCAGCACCTGTCTCAGAGTTCCCGAAGCGCACACCTGTATCTCTACTGGCTTCTCTGGATGTCAAGAGTAGGTAAGGTTCTTCGCGTTGCATCGAATTAAACCACATGCTCCACCGCTTGTGCGGGCCCCCGTCAATTCATTTGAGTTTTAATCTTGCGACCGTACTCCCCAGGCGGTCTACTTAACGCGTTAGCTCCGAAAGCCACGGCTCAAGGCCACAACCTCCAAGTAGACATCGTTTACGGCGTGGACTACCAGGGTATCTAATCCTGTTTGCTCCCCACGCTTTCGCATCTGAGTGTCAGTATCTGTCCAGGGGGCCGCCTTCGCCACCGGTATTCCTTCAGATCTCTACGCATTTCACCGCTACACCTGAAATTCTACCCTCTACAGTACTCTAGTCTGCCAGTTTCAAATGCAATTCCGAGGTTGAGCCCCGGGCTTTCACATCTGACTTAACAAACCACCTGCATGCGCTTTACGCCCAGTAATTCCGATTAACGCTCGCACCCTCCGTATTACCGCGGCTGCTGGCACGGAGTTAGCCGGTGCTTCTTCTGTAGGTAACGTCAAATCCATACGCTATTAACGCATGAACCTTCCTCCCTACTGAAAGTGCTTTACAACCCAGCGCTTCTTCACACGCGGCATGGCTGCATCAGGCTTGCGCCCATTGTGCAATATTCCCCACTGCTGCCTCCCGTAGGAGTCTGGACCGTGTCTCAGTTCCAGTGTGGCTGATCATCCTCTCAGACCAGCTAGGGATCGTCGCCTTGGTGAGCCCTTACCTCACCAACTAGCTAATCCCACCTAGGCATATCCTGACGCGAGAGGCCCGAAGCGTCCCCTCTTTGGCCCGTAGGCATCATGCGGTATTAGCCATCGTTTCCAATGGTTATCCCCACATCAGGGCAATTTCCTAGGCATTACTCACCCGTCCGCCGCTCGCCGCCCAACAAATCCTCCGAAGATTCAATGTTGTCGCTGCCGCTCGACTTGCATGTGTTAGGCCTGCCGCCAGCGTTCAATCTGAGCCATGATCAAACTCTTCAATTTAAGATTTTGTTCGGCTCAATGAATACTGACTTCAAAACTGCTCTTACTCGAAAGTAAGAAGTAATTTTAAAGCTATTATCGTTCCAACAGAACGATAATGAATTGACTGTGCCAAGTCTTTCGACTCGTTTGGTCACTCAGTTCATTGAAACCTAATTTGATACCGAGGTATCTAATTGGATTATCATCAACGAGTGCCCACACAGATTGATAGGTCTATATTGTTAAAGAGCTTGGCTTTCAGTACCTTAGCACTTAAGCGAGGTGCGTATAATACGCTTTTCACTTTGAAAGTCAACATAAAACTCTAAAAAACTTCAGAACTTTATGGTGACTTGCTTAAATATTAAGCAAGTGCAAAATTAAAGCCTGGCGATGTCCTACTCTCACATGGGGAAGCCCCACACTACCATCGGCGCTATTTCGTTTCACTTCTGAGTTCGGAATGGAAGTCAGGTGGGTCCAAAATGCTATGGTCGCCAAGCAAATTCTTTAATCTGGAAAGCTGTTTCTGTGTTCTCTACACAATCAAGTCTGTTCTTGCTTTGAGTCCATCAAAACCCTTTGGGTGTTGTATGGTTAAGCCTCACGGGCAATTAGTATCAGTTAGCTCAATGCCTCACAGCACTTACACACCTGACCTATCAACGTCGTAGTCTCCGACAACCCTTTAGGATACTTAAAGTATCAGGGAGAACTCATCTCAAGGCTCGCTTCCCGCTTAGATGCTTTCAGCGGTTATCGATTCCGAACTTAGCTACCGGGCAATGCGTCTGGCGACACAACCCGAACACCAGAGGTTCGTCCACTCCGGTCCTCTCGTACTAGGAGCAGCCCCTTTCAATTCTCCAACGCCCACGGCAGATAGGGACCGAACTGTCTCACGACGTTCTAAACCCAGCTCGCGTACCACTTTAAATGGCGAACAGCCATACCCTTGGGACCGACTTCAGCCCCAGGATGTGATGAGCCGACATCGAGGTGCCAAACACCGCCGTCGATATGAACTCTTGGGCGGTATCAGCCTGTTATCCCCGGAGTACCTTTTATCCGTTGAGCGATGGCCCTTCCATTCAGAACCACCGGATCACTATGACCTGCTTTCGCACCTGCTCGAATTGTCATTCTCGCAGTCAAGCGGGCTTATGCCATTGCACTAACCTCACGATGTCCAACCGTGATTAGCCCACCTCTGTGCTCCTCCGTTACTCTTTGGGAGGAGACCGCCCCAGTCAAACTACCCACCAGGCACTGTCCGCAACCCCGATAAGGGGTCGACGTTAGAACATCAACACTACAAGGGTGGTATTTCAAGGACGGCTCCACAGATACTAGCGTACCTGCTTCAAAGCCTCCCACCTATCCTACACATGTAGGGTCAATGTTCAGTGCCAAGCTGTAGTAAAGGTTCACGGGGTCTTTCCGTCTAGCCGCGGGTACACTGCATCTTCACAGCGATTTCAATTTCACTGAGTCTCGGGTGGAGACAGCGTGGCCATCATTACGCCATTCGTGCAGGTCGGAACTTACCCGACAAGGAATTTCGCTACCTTAGGACCGTTATAGTTACGGCCGCCGTTTACCGGGGCTTCGATCAAGAGCTTCGACCGAAGTCTAACCCCATCAATTAACCTTCCGGCACCGGGCAGGCGTCACACCGTATACGTCATCTTACGATTTTGCACAGTGCTGTGTTTTAATAAACAGTTGCAGCCACCTGGTATCTGCGACTCTCGTCAGCTCCATCCGCAAGGGACTTCACCATCAAGAGCGTACCTTCTCCCGAAGTTACGGTACCATTTTGCCTAGTTCCTTCACCCGAGTTCTCTCAAGCGCCTTGGTATTCTCTACCCGACCACCTGTGTCGGTTTGGGGTACGATTCCTTACAATCTGAAGCTTAGAGGCTTTTCCTGGAAGCATGGCATCAATGACTTCACTACCGTAGTAGCTCGACGTCGTGTCTCAGCCTTAGAAAGAGCCGGATTTACCTAACTCTTAAGCCTACGCACTTGAACCTGGACAACCGTCGCCAGGCCCACCTAGCCTTCTCCGTCCCCATCGCAATTGTAAGAAGTACGGGAATATTAACCCGTTTCCCATCGACTACGCCTTTCGGCCTCGCCTTAGGGTCGACTTACCCTGCCCGATTAACGTTGGACAGGAACCCTTGGTCTTCCGGCGAGGAGGTTTTTCACCCCCTTTATCGTTACTCATGTCAGCATTCGCACTTCTGATACCTCCAGCATGCTTTACAACACACCTTCAACGGCTTACAGAACGCTCCCCTACCCAATGAAGTAAACTTCATTGCCGCAGCTTCGGTTTATTACTTAGCCCGTTACATCTTCCGCGCAGGCCGACTCGACCAGTGAGCTATTACGCTTTCTTTAAATGATGGCTGCTTCTAAGCCAACATCCTGGCTGTCTGAGCCTTCCCACATCGTTTCCCACTTAGTAATAATTTGGGACCTTAGCTGGCGGTCTGGGTTGTTTCCCTCTCCACGACGGACGTTAGCACCCGCCGTGTGTCTCCCGGATAGTACTTACTGGTATTCGGAGTTTGCAAGGGTTGGTAAGTCGGGATGACCCCTAGCCTTAACAGTGCTCTACCCCCAGTAGTATTCGTCCGAGGCGCTACCTAAATAGCTTTCGGGGAGAACCAGCTATCTCCAGGTTTGATTGGCCTTTCACCCCTAGCCACAAGTCATCCGCTAATTTTTCAACATTAGTCGGTTCGGTCCTCCAATTGATGTTACTCAATCTTCAACCTGCCCATGGCTAGATCACCTGGTTTCGGGTCTATATCCAGAGACTGAACGCCCAGTTAAGACTCGGTTTCCCTACGGCTCCCCTAGATGGTTAACCTTGCCACTGAATATAAGTCGCTGACCCATTATACAAAAGGTACGCAGTCACAGGACGTAATGCCTGCTCCTACTGCTTGTACGTACACGGTTTCAGGTTCTATTTCACTCCCTCACAGGGTTCTTTTCGCCTTTCCCTCACGGTACTGGTTCACTATCGGTCAGTCAGTAGTATTTAGCCTTGGAGGATGGTCCCCATATTCAGACAGGATATCACGTGTCCCGCCCTACTCGATTTCACTGAATGTGCGTTGTCGACTACGGGCTATCACCCTGTATCGCCGGACTTTCCAGACCGTTCGTCTAACGCATATAAAGCTTAAGGGCTAGTCCAATTTCGCTCGCCGCTACTTTCGGAATCTCGGTTGATTTCTTTTCCTCGGGGTACTTAGATGTTTCAGTTCCCCCGGTTCGCCTCATTAACCTATGAATTCAGTTAATGATACTAGCTTATGCTAGTGGGTTTCCCCATTCAGAAATCCCAGACTCAAATGGTTGTTACTACCTAATCTGGGCTTATCGCAAGTTACTACGTCTTTCATCGCCTCTGACTGCCAAGGCATCCACCGTGTACGCTTAGTCACTTAACCATACAACCCCAAAGAGTTTCAGAAGAAATCTTGAGTTTGTTGTTTAAACAACCAAAGTTGCTATCTCATTATTTGAATGAGCGAGATAGCTATCGATTTTGCCGGACTCAAATATGTTTTGCTTTCGCAAAACCCAAGAACACTTGAATGTGTTTTTGTGTATTCATCGAAATGAATACTTTGAGAACTTTACAAACAAACGCTTATCTATTTAAGACAAGATTTGTTTTGTCAGCTTTCCAAATTGTTAAAGAGCAATAATAGCTTGAAGCTTTCGCTTCAAAACCATCAATCTGTGTGGACACTCATCGAGACTCATTTGTCTTCACTTTTAAAAAGTGAAAGCAAACTATCCGTTTCGTATAAGGAGGTGATCCAGCGCCAGGTTCCCCTAGCGCTACCTTGTTACGACTTCACCCCAGTCATGAACCACAAAGTGGTAAGCGTCCTCCCCGAAAGGTTAAACTACCTACTTCTTTTGCAGCCCACTCCCATGGTGTGACGGGCGGTGTGTACAAGGCCCGGGAACGTATTCACCGTGGCATTCTGATCCACGATTACTAGCGATTCCGACTTCATGGAGTCGAGTTGCAGACTCCAATCCGGACTACGACGCACTTTTTGGGATTCGCTCACTTTCGCAAGTTGGCTGCCCTCTGTATGCGCCATTGTAGCACGTGTGTAGCCCTACTCGTAAGGGCCATGATGACTTGACGTCGTCCCCACCTTCCTCCGGTTTATCACCGGCAGTCTCCCTGGAGTTCCCGACATTACTCGCTGGCAAACAAGGATAAGGGTTGCGCTCGTTGCGGGACTTAACCCAACATTTCACAACACGAGCTGACGACAGCCATGCAGCACCTGTCTCAGAGTTCCCAAGCGCACACCTGTATCTCTACTGGCTTCTCTGGATGTCAAGAGTAGGTAAGGTTCTTCGCGTTGCATCGAATTAAACCACATGCTCCACCGCTTGTGCGGGCCCCCGTCAATTCATTTGAGTTTTAATCTTGCGACCGTACTCCCCAGGCGGTCTACTTAACGCGTTAGCTCCGAAAGCCACGGCTCAAGGCCACAACCTCCAAGTAGACATCGTTTACGGCGTGGACTACCAGGGTATCTAATCCTGTTTGCTCCCCACGCTTTCGCATCTGAGTGTCAGTATCTGTCCAGGGGCCGCTTCGCCACCGGTATTCCTTCAGATCTCTACGCATTTCACCGCTACACCTGAAATTCTACCCCTCTACAGTACTCTAGTCTGCCAGTTTCAAATGCAATTCCGAGGTTGAGCCCCGGCTTTCACATCTGACTTAACAAACCACCTGCATGCGCTTTACGCCCAGTAATTCCGATTAACGCTCGCACCCTCCGTATTACCGCGGCTGCTGGCACGGAGTTAGCCGGTGCTTCTTCTGTCGCTAACGTCAAATCAATACGCTATTAACTCAACCACCTTCCTCACGACTGAAAGTGCTTTACAACCCGAAGGCCTTCTTCACACACGCGGCATGGCTGCATCAGGCTTGCGCCCATTGTGCAATATTCCCCACTGCTGCCTCCCGTAGGGGTCTGGACCGTGTCTCAGTTCCAGTGTGGCTGATCATCCTCTCAGACCAGCTAGGGATCGTCGCCTTGGTGAGCCCTTACCTCACCAACTAGCTAATCCCACCTAGGCATATCCTGACGCGAGAGGCCCGAAGGTCCCCCTCTTTGGCCCGTAGGCATCATGCGGTATTAGCCATCGTTTCCAATGGTTATCCCCCACATCAGGGCAATTTCCTAGGCATTACTCACCCGTCCGCCGCTCGCCGCCCAACAAATCCTCCGAAGATTCAATGTTGTCGCTGCCGCTCGACTTGCATGTGTTAGGCCTGCCGCCAGCGTTCAATCTGAGCCATGATCAAACTCTTCAATTTAAGATTTTGTTCGGCTCAATGAATACTGACTTCAAAACTGCTCTTACTCGAAAGTAAGAAGTAATTTTAAAGCTATTATCGTTCCAACAGAACGATAATGAATTGACTGTGCCAAGTCTTTCGACTCGTTTGGTCACTCAGTTCATTGAAACCTAATTTTGATACCGCTTTCCGTTAAGAAAAGAAATATCTAATTGGATTATCATCAACGAGTGCCCACACAGATTGATAGGTTCTTATTTTTAAAGAGCGTTCTTCTTTGTGATTCACATCACTTCGGAAGAGGCGGCCATTCTAACGAGATAATTCTCTATGTCAAACACTTTCTTGCTTTTATTTTACTTTTCAAAAGTAAAGGCAATTCGCTGCTTGGCGTTCTTTCTGACCCTGCCGACCTAGCCTTGAACCCTTGTGAGCTCTGCCCTGTCGACAAGGATACATTATAGAGATCGAGATCACATTGGCAAGTTCTATTTTGCAAAATTTGCAAAAATAATGGTTAAACGCTGACTTTTCGATCAAAGCCTTATTTATCCAACTTTACCCAAAGAAAGCAAACAACTTATCCACAGAGTTATTCTTTTAACGCTCACTTTCAACTTATAAACAAAGAAAGCTGCCTCACTGCAGCTTTCTTTGTTTCGTCTGAACACCGGGCCATGAGCGTAACAGCTAAATACCAGAGCCATGTTGCTCGGTACCATCGTCCTCATGTAACCCACACTCGCGTTTTAATCCAAAGAAACGCGTTTCTTCTTCTGACATTCCTGGCTCCCACTTTCTTGTCGTATGAGTATCTCCTACAGAGAGATAGCCTTGATCCCATAGTGGGTGATAACTCAAACCATACTCTTCTATATAGTAGTGGACGTCTCTATTCGTCCAGTCGATCACTGGCAAAAACTTGAAGACACCATTTTGAATCGACAAGATAGGTAATCCAGCACGTGATTTGCTTTGTTCACGGCGCAACCCTGAAAACCAAGTTCCAACGTTTTGCTCTCGCAAAGCTCGTCGCATCGGTTCAACCTTATTTATCTTGTTGTATTTTTCTATACCCTCGACACCTTGTTCCCAAAGTTTTCCGTAACGCGCTTCTTGCCAATGAGCACTCTCTTTTGCTCGGTACACTTTGAGATTGAGGTTCAGTTGCATTTTTAACTGATCGATAAATTGATATGTCTCTGCAAATAGATATCCAGTGTCCGTTAGGATAATTGGTATATCCGGCTTTTGTTGTGTTACAAGATGGAGCATCACGGCGGCTTGGATACCGAAACTGGATGAGACAGCGAACTCCTCTTCCAAATTCTCCAATGCCCACTTTACTCTCTCTTGCGCCGAAAGCTGTTCGAGCTCGACATTGATTTGAGCAAGACGGAGGATTTGCTCCGTCTTAGTTAATGTCAGTAACTCTGCTAGCTCCGGTTTGGACGCTACAGAATCAAGCATGGAAGTCCCTCTTTGATACAAACACTTCTTGGATAATGCCAGCTCGAATCGTGAAATCGCCAAATGCTTCGCCTTCTTCACGTTCAGCAGCCCAACGAGCCACCAGCTGATCAATCTCTTCTAAGATTTGCTTATCCGTAATGTTCTCTTTATACATCTTTGGTACTCGAGTACCGCCGCGGTTACCACCTAGGTGTAAGTTGTATCGACCCGGCGCTTTACCCACTAAGCCGATTTCTGCCAACATTGCTCGGCCACAGCCATTTGGACACCCTGTTACACGAAGAATGATATTGTCTTCTTCAGGCAGACCATGCTTTTCTAGAATACCTTCTACATCGGTTACAAATTGAGGAAGGAAGCGCTCTGCTTCTGCCATGGCTAATGGACACGTTGGAAACGCCACACACGCCATCGAGTTCTTACGCTGCTCACTCACACCATCATCCATTAAGCCATGTTCACGAGCAATCTTCTCGATCTTCGATTTTTGGCTTTTTGGTACACCAGCAACAATCAAATTTTGGTTTGCCGTCATGCGGAAATCGCCTTTGTGGATTTTGGCAATTTCAGCAACACCTGTCTTAAGTGGTTTACCCGGAAAATCCAACAGACGACCGTTTTCGATGAAGAGTGCTAGGTGATACTTGCCATCGATCCCTTCAACCCAGCCAATACGGTCACCACGTTCTGTGAATTCGTAAGGTCGGCTTTGCTCAAACTTAACACCAGCACGCTTTTCTACTTCTGCTTTAAAGACATCACTTCCGACACGATCTAATGTGTATTTGGTTTTTGCATTCTTACGGTTTGAACGATTACCCCAATCACGTTGCGTCGTCACTACAGCAGCGGCAACATCAAGTGTTTTCTCTAATGGGATAAAGCCAAAGTCATCTGCTCTGCGTGGATAAGTTGATGTGTCGCCATGCGTCATAGCTAGACCACCACCCACAAGCACGTTAAAACCAACCAGCTTGCCGTTATCTGCAATCGCTACAAAGTTAAGATCGTTAGCGTGTACGTCTACGTCATTTTGCGGTGGGATAACCACTGTAGTTTTAAACTTACGTGGTAAATAGTTCCTACCCAGAATCGGCTCGTCTTCTTTAGTACTTTCTACTTTTTCACCGTCTAACCAAATCTCTGCGTAAGCGCGTGTCTTCGGTAATAGATGCTCACTGATCTTCTTCGCCCATTCGTACGCTTCTTGGTGTAGCTCCGACTCCACTGGGTTAGTGGTACACAACACGTTACGGTTAACATCACCCGCGGTTGCAATCGAATCAATACCAATGCTGTTGAGCGTTTGGTGCATCAACTTGATATTTGGTTTTAGCACGCCATGGAACTGGAACGTTTGGCGAGTCGTAAGACGAATACTTCCATATAAAGAGTGCTCAGTTGCAAACTTGTCGATTGCTAGCCATTGTTTTGGCGTAATGATGCCGCCCGGCATACGTGCACGAAGCATGACGTTGTGCAACGGCTCCAGCTTTTGCTTAGCACGTTCATTCCGGATGTCGCGGTCATCTTGCTGGTACATTCCGTGGAAGCGAATCAATTGGAAGTTGTCTGCAGTAAAACCACCTGTAATGCGGTCCTGCAGATCTTGTTCAATCGTTCCACGTAGTAAATTACTTTCTCTTTTAAGACGCTCGTTATCCGAGAGTGGTCCAAGCACCTCACCTAATACTTCTTGGCTGTTTGATTGTTGATTCGCGCTCATTAGTACACATCCCTTTGGTAACGTTTCGCTTTACGTAGATCGTTGATCAATGCTTCTGCTTCTTCACGAGAGAGCTTTCCTTGTTGCTCGGCTACAAATACCAGCGCATCGTGAACATCTTTTGCCATACGAGTGGCATCACCACATACATAGATGTAGGCACCATCTTGAATCCATTGCCAAACTTGTTCAGCGTTTTCTAGCATACGATGTTGAACATAGACTTTCTCTGCTTGGTCACGGCTAAACGCGACATCAAGGCGAGTCAACAAACCGGACTTGAGATACTTTTGCCATTCAACTTGGTAAAGGAAATCTTGAGTAAAGGTACGGTCACCAAAGAACAACCAGTTCTTGCCTTGTGCGTCACGATTATCACGCTCTTGAATAAAGCTGCGGAAAGGCGCAATACCAGTACCAGGACCAACCATGATGATTGGTGTGTTGTCATCTTGTGGCAGTTTGAAGTTATTGTTGTGCTCAACAAATACTTTCACTTCACCACTTTCTTCTAGACGTTGAGCGAGGAAGCTAGATGCTCCGCCATAGCGCTTTTCATCACCTTTGTCATATTCAACTAAACCGACAGTTAGGTGTACCTCTTCATCCACTTCCGTTTGACTCGAAGCGATAGAATATAGACGCGGAGTTAATCGACGAAGTAAACCCACCAATTCTTCTGCGCTTAGCTTGGTCTTCTTCTCGGCAAGCACATCCACGACTTGCGTATTTACGGCGTATTCACGAAGTTTGTCTTTATCTTCCACTAGCTTTTGTAGCTTCTTGCTACCAGAAAGCTCTGCAAACTTGGTGACGAGCTGAGGATTAGAAGCGGTAATCTCATATTTACTAACTAAGGCGCTATGAATAGATAAACTCTCACCATCCACTTCAACACTCTCTACGCCGGATAAGCCTGATTTCGCTAAGATTGCGTTAGCAAGCTCAGAGCTGTTGTCGAACCACACGCCTAGGGCATCTCCTGGTTGATAAGTCAGACCTGACTCTTCAAGATCAATCTCTACGTGGCGAACATCTTTGCCTGAATCACGACCTGTGATTTTCTGACTTGTCAGAAGCGTTGCTGTATATGGATTTTGCTTGTTGTAGGTAGAATGCCCTGGAGCCGCTTGTCCAACGGGTAGTTGAACTACTTCTGCTTCATTACCTGAAGAAAGGGCCTCTTTTACTTGTTCAAGCGCTTGCTTACGCCATTCTGCGGCAGATGCTTCATAATCCACGTCGCAATCAATGCGTTCGATAAAGGCTTTTGCCCCTAATTTAGATAAGTAAGCATCGAAGTCTTTGCCCGTTTGACAGAAGAACTCGTAGCTTGAATCACCCAATGCAATTACAGCGTATTGCAGGTTTGGTAACTTAGGGGCTTTCTTAGATTGAAGGAACTCATGCAGTTCAATGGCATTATCTGGGGACTCGCCCTCGCCATTAGTCGACGCTACGATGATCACATGCGTCTCTTTTGCTAAGTTCTTGCCTTTGTAATCACTGGCATCAAACAGCTCTACAGCAATACCCTCAGCTCTGGCTTCTTGCTCTAGTGCTTCAGCAACCCCTTTAGCGTTACCAGTCTGAGATGCAAAGATGATGCTTAATTTTCCTGTTGGTTTAACCGCGACTGCTGCCGCCCCTTGAGTAATTGGTGTCGCAGCTACTGAACCTGGTTGGTTTTGTGCTAAACCCCAAAAGTAACCACTAACCCAAGCAAGTTGCTGCGAAGACAGCTCTGAGACCGTTTGCTGGAGTGAACTAAATTGTTGATCGTTGAGAGGGCCTGAGATTGGTGACTTACCACCTTGCCCATTATTATCTTCCATCACATTCTTGTGTGAATACTCATTCTTTTGAAAAGACATTGTCACGACATCCCTATTCATTGCGTGACGATAGATTAACCACTCTCCTTAATAACAAGAAAGAATAGAAGTGAATGTTTTATAACTTTTTGGAAGTATAAACTTGATAAACACTTATCGGTCTTCAATACGAACTTGCTGAAAACCGACAGCCATCGCTGACTTCGATGCCGTATCGAGATCATCGTACAGACACTCTTCTCCGTGTGTATCGGTTAAAAAAACAAAACCACCATGGGCGTGACGAAACTCTACAACCCACCCCCCTTCTTGTATCGACGGTTCGATAATGGCTTCTACAAGCTGCTTTTCACGAAACAGATGTCTTAATTCATTGATGGTCATCGTTAGGCCCTGCTCCCTGCTTCTCACTTTTCATAAGCATGGCCCAACTCTCCTGCATTAGGGATGAATTTCGAATGGATATAATGAAGTGGTATAAAAAAACGCCGCTTATAAAGCGACGTTTTAAAAATAGTGTTTCACGGTCTTACTTAGAAAGAGAATTCTGCCGTAGCAAAGAAGCCGTTAGCAAAAATAAACTCTTTGCCTAAATCAGAGAGAAAAACTTCTGATTCAAGATCAATCACTCGATAGCCTGCTCGCAGCGCTAGCTGAGATTCTTGAAAAGGAATACGATACTGAACACCTGCCATTAGGTCTGTACTCTTGATGCCTTTATTATCACCAAAGTTCATTTCACCAATCACATCGAAATTGGTCTTTGGAACCGTGATTTCAGCATAGCCGTACCAAGCCCAAATCAACTCATCGAATTCTTCCGTACGGGCATTCGTTCCTGCATCAATGTACTTTGTATCACTCAAATTACTAAAAGTTAGACCCGCATCGAAATGTAAAAGGTCGTGCTCAAGAATTTGATAGTAAAGAGTGAGATCTAGCTTATCAAAGCCCATGTAATCAGCATCAATACTGGAGTAACGAAGACGCGCATTTGGTACGTATTTTACATCATGCTCAACCGCCACATAATATGACCCTGACGTACTGCTATCTCTTCTTACTTCATTAACTTTGGTGTCCGCAGCCCAAACTTCCGCACCAACCGTCGTCTTAAAAGAAGACTCTTGCGCAAAAACAGAAAAAGACGCCGCCAAAGATAGTGTCGCTAAAGCGAATGTCGCTTTATTTGTCATGTGGTGTTTACTCCGAGATAGCTAATTTCAACATTAAGGGCATGCAAGAAATACTACCATACTCTTACAGCCCTCAATCAACTAAATCTCTACAATCCGTCACTTATAACGAGGCTGACCAACACAGTTCTTAAAAAACCAAATACCCAGTGCAATCACAATCAGCCATGGTAGCAATTTCAAAACAGCGCCCACCATACCAAGTAAAAACATCACAACTAATGCAATACCTGTTGCGGCAAATACGGTCATCATTGTGATACCTGTAACAAGTAAGGTCGCGGCAAAGACTAATATAAAGATAAGCTCCAACATAATCACTTCTCCTTTGTTTTAATATAACTAGAGCAGATTCTGTACCAACTTGTAAAAAACACCTTAAAGCCATGATTTACAGATAAAAATAAAGCCAGATGCATTTCTACAGTCTGGCTTTATCATTTATAGGTTGGTATTTTTTACCAACCCATGGTGAAATTTACACATTTAGTTCTTTTGGAATCTTCGCTAATGCGTCTTGCAACACTTCCAGACCAGAACCCGGCTTATGCGCATTTTCACTAATATGACGGCGCCATTGACGTGCACCTGGCATGTTTTGGAATAGTCCTAACATATGGCGCGTAATGTGGCCAATGTAGGCACCTTTTGCTAACTGCGCTTCAATGTATGGGTACATCTCTTCAACGATTTCACTGCGTTTTTTCACAGGAGCGCTAGAACCAAACAACTCTTGGTCCACTGACGCTAATAAATACGGGCTTTGGTAGGCTTCACGACCAATCATTACACCATCAAGATGCAATAAGTGCTCTTTTGCTTCTTCTAGCGATTTTACGCCCCCATTAACAGCGATAGTCAGGTGCGAAAAGTCTTTTTTTAATTGGTAAGCGCGTGGGTAATCCAGTGGTGGAATTTCACGATTCTCTTTCGGGCTCAGACCACTTAGCCATGCTTTTCGCGCATGGATAGTAAACTGCTCACAACCACCTTTCTCAGACACAATTGAGATAAAGTCCGTCAGAAATTCGTAAGAGTCTTGATGATCGATACCAATACGCGTTTTTACTGTTACCGGTACATCAACGACATCTTTCATCGCAGCCACACAGTCAGCCACCAATTGTGGCTCGCCCATTAGACATGCACCAAAGCGACCATTTTGAACACGATCAGATGGGCAACCTACGTTTAAGTTGATCTCATCATAACCACGATCTTGAGCTAACTTAGCACACTTAGCCAAATCAACTGGGTTGGAACCACCAAGTTGTAGTGCTAACGGATGCTCTTCTTCGTTATAAGCAAGAAAATCTCCTTTTCCATGAATGATCGCACCAGTCGTCACCATTTCGGTGTACAACAAGGTTTCCTTGGTCATCAAGCGATGGAAGTAGCGACAATGACGATCAGTCCAATCCAGCATTGGTGCAACAGAGAGCCTGCAAGAATGAGTCATGATTAAAACACCCGTTTTACGTTACCAAGATAGAGCGCGACAAGACGCTCAAAAAATTAAGTCGGGTATTGTATACTCACTGTGCAGCGGATGCGAGCATTGTGAATTCACATACTCTCGCGTGTATTTATGCACAGGTGTCTCATTCTGTGATAGCCGCGACTTACCTATTAAATCCTCACTTGCTTTAGTTCATGATTTTCGTGCAGATAGCAGGTAAAATAAGCCTCTTTTGCAGGCATAGCCATTGCAAATGGTTTATCACAAACATATCCGATAGTTATGGTGAAAGGTTTGGACCCAACAATCATTGAACAAATTGAACGTATCTGCGCACAGCGTGGAGTAAGATTAACTCCGCAACGCCGACGCGTGTTTGAGCTAATTTGTTCAAATCGCCGCGCATCGAGTGCGTATGAGCTATTGGATCTACTGAAACAAAGTGAGCCACAAGCAAAACCACCAACAGTATACCGAGCATTAGACTTTCTTCTCGAACAGGGCTTTATTCATCGAGTAGAATCAACCAATAGCTTTATTACTTGCTGCTCATTCAATACTCAACAGCACTTTTTTCAACTACTAATTTGCGATAAATGTGGTGATGTCGTTGAACTTGAAGACGAGACGCTGATATCCTTATTAGCCAATAACGCCGAGAAACACGGTTTCAAATTGACGAATCACGTTATTGAAACCCATGGTGAATGCCAAACTTGTTCCTCGGAGATGAAAAAAGAAAGATAGAAGAACGTTATGCGCGCTGAATTTGTAAACCCGTTTTTAGCTTCTCTCATGAATGTGCTAAAAACCATGGCTTCACTTGAGTTGAAGCCACAAAAACCGCGAATCAAGAAAGATGAGATCGCACGAGGGGACGTTTCTGGACTTATTGGTATGGTTGGCCAACAAACACGTGGCTCAATGTCAATTACCTTTGATGAAGCGCTAGCACTAGAAATCATGCAAAACATGCTTGGTGAACGCCCTAACGGTGTGAATGAAGAAGTCACCGATATGGTTGGCGAGATCACGAACATGGTTACAGGTGGGGCGAAGCGCATTCTAGCAGAGAGCGGTTTTGATTTTGATATGGCAACACCTATCGTCGTATCAGGTAAAGGTCACACTATTCGCCACAAGTGTGAAGGCTCAATCATCATCATGCCTTTCTCTTCACAATGGGGAAATGCATTCATCGAGATTTGCTTCGAGTAAATGAGAAAAAATAGGTTGGTCAGTGCCAACCTATTTTGTTTTTGCCTCAGGCAATAAAAAAGGTCAGCGCTTGCTGACCTTTTCTTCTTCTATTCAGACATTAAGCCTTGAACGCTTTAAATGCATTGATTAGACCGTTTGTCGAGCTATCGTGTGAGTTGATTTCAGACTCATCAGCTAGCTCAGGTAGGATTTGATTCGCTAGTTGTTTACCTAACTCAACACCCCATTGGTCGAAACTGAAGATATTCCAGATAACACCTTGAACGAAGATCTTGTGTTCGTACATTGCGATCAGATTACCTAGCGTGCGAGGTGTGATTTGCTTAACTAGGATAGAGTTCGTTGGGCGGTTACCTTCAAATACTTTGAATGGTACTAGGGACGCCATTTCTTCTTCGCTCTTACCTGCTTTCGCAAATTCCGCTTGCACTGTTTCTGTAGACTTACCAAATGCCAATGCTTCTGTTTGTGCAAAGAAGTTAGACATCAGTTTTTGGTGGTGGTCGCTTGCTGGGTTGTGGCTGATTGCTGGTGCAATGAAGTCACATGGGATCAGCTTAGTGCCTTGGTGAATCAGCTGGTAGAACGCGTGCTGACCGTTAGTACCTGGTTCACCCCAGATGATAGGGCCAGTTTGGTAAGTCACTGCGTTACCTTCACGGTCAACGTACTTACCGTTAGATTCCATGTTACCTTGCTGGAAATACGCCGCGAAACGGTGCATGTACTGATCGTAAGGTAGGATTGCTTCAGACTCAGCGCCGTGGAAGTTGTTGTACCAAATACCAATCAGAGCAAGAATCACAGGGATGTTGCTTTCTAGATCTGTCGACACGAAGTGGTTATCCATTTCGTGAGCACCGTCTAGAAGCTCGATGAAATTGTCGTAACCTACAGCTAGTGCAATTGACAGACCGATTGCAGACCATAGTGAGTAACGACCACCAACCCAGTCCCAGAACTCAAACATATTGTCTGTGTCGATACCAAACTCAGATACCGCAGGAGCGTTAGTAGAAAGCGCTGCGAAGTGCTTAGCAACGTGTGCTTGATCACCTGCTGTTGCTAAGAACCAATCACGTGCAGAGTGCGCGTTAGTCATGGTTTCTTGAGTCGTGAACGTCTTAGACGCAATCAAGAATAGCGTTGTCTCTGGGTCGACTTTCTTCAACGTCTCAACGATGTGAGTACCATCAACGTTAGAAACGAAGTGTAGGTTTAGGTGGTTTTTATATGGCGCGAGTGCTTCTGTCACCATGTAAGGACCAAGGTCAGAACCGCCGATACCGATGTTGACGATATCTGTGATTGCTTTACCTGTGTAACCTTTCCACTCACCACCAATTACGCGTTCAGTGAATGATTTAATTTTTTCAAGAACCGCGTTTACCGCAGGCATTACATCTTCGCCGCCAGCCATTACAGGCTTGTTCGAACGGTTACGTAGTGCTGTGTGAAGAACAGCGCGATCTTCCGTTTTGTTGATCGCTTCACCACTGAACATCGCTTCAATTGCTGACTTAAGCTCAGTCTCATTAGCAAGTTCAAACAAATGCTTTAGCGTTTCCTCATTGATTAGGTTCTTTGAGTAATCGACTAGGATGTCTGAACCGAAATGAGTAGAGTATTTATCAAAACGTGCAGCGTCTTGAGCAAATAGCTCTTTCAGGTCCATATCTTGTGCTGATTCGAAATGCGCAGTTAACGCTTTCCAGGCTTGTGTTTGCGTTGGATTGATATTTTTCAACATGGTCATTATCCCGATGTTACAGTAGGTTCCATTCCTTACAGTCTAGCGAAAACTGTGGAATCCCCGATTTAGCAAAAAGTATAAAATAGATGTTTGGGCAAATTGCCACAAAACAAGTCTTTGTAGTTTTTCAGTCATCAATTATGACGGAGTGCCATTGCACTCACATTGAGTTAGGTCACGTTCCCTGTTTCGAATTTAAACAATTCAATCATGATGTAAGGGTAATATCATTTAGTAATGACTGGCTCTAACTGGATTAGGATAGACGCCAAACCAAATTTTTCCAAAGGAATACATATGTGGGCACAAAAAACACTGCAATTAAAAACGCGTAGCCGAGGCTTTCATCTCATCACTGATGAAATTGAACAACAATTACCTCAAATCCAATCACTCTCAGTAGGTTTGTTACATCTATTCATTCAGCATACTTCTGCCAGTTTGACCTTAAATGAAAATGCCGATCCGACTGTTCGCATGGATATGGAAGCCCATTTTAATAAATTTGTGCCTGAACGAGCACCATACTATCAACACACTTATGAAGGCGATGATGATATGCCCGCACATATTAAAGCATCGTTGCTTGGTAATAGTGTGACGATTCCTATCCAAAACGGCCAATTAGCTTTAGGTACATGGCAAGGAATTTACTTAGGCGAACATCGAGACGAAGCCGGTAGTCGCCGCATTGTCTGCACCATTAATGGAGAGTAAGGCAAATAAACAAAAGGCCAACCTCTTCGTTAGCCTCTCGTCATCATATTCAATTAAAAGGGTTGATTAATCATCACTCTAAAAAGACCTTCATCAGCCCCTTTTGCCATTTCAGCTCGAACCACAATTCCCTCGACTTGGAAACGTACTGCACCACCGATATTCCACTTCATGTCTTCATGTAGCGTTTTTAAATCGTAATCGTCAGCAACTCGGCCAACCTCTACAAATGCAACCCACTGCCACCAAGGCAAGTCATAGTAATTAATAAGAGGAATATCATCTAGCGGTTGCCAATCTGGTAATACACGGTATTCCGCGGAATAGTGAATCGCGCTACGCCCATGATAACGACCTGCGGTATAACCACGTAACCGATATAAACCACCTAAGCGAACTTGCTCTTGCTCTGGTGGGCGGCTGCACACAGCACCATCACACTGATTCCATGTCGGTGTATCAGCCGTATAAAAATCAAACGCCAATACTTGCTGATCAAACCAATCACCTAATGGCCCTAACGAGTAGTACTGACTGTTTTGGAATTCCCACTTCAGCCATAAATCTTCCGGCTGTAAGCTTTCTGCCCCCGTCGTTAGGTCAAATGAGGTATGGGAACCACGTGTGGTGTTACGCACACTGTCTCGGTTATCCCAATCAAACGTCAGGCGAAAGCCTGTGGCCTCTTCTTTTTTGTCATTATAAATATCCAACTCACGAGAAGAGTAAAATGGCGTGAAGATAATGGAGCTAACACCCGATTCAACTGGAGAAGCAAAACTCACATCGCGAATCGGTTGGAATGCACCAAGTAACCCATGTTCACGTACGTTGCCCCAATCAAGTAAGTATTTAAACTCTAACTGATAGTTTTCTTCATCCCCATTAGTAATGGTTTTGTCATCGGTGAAAGAGTCATTGGAACCTTGGACCCCCAAATAATAGGGGTTATCGTTATAGCGTGCTTGGTACATCTGCGCGCTAACCAATAAATTCGAAGACAACGCATAATTGAATGCAGAAAGAAAACCGACGTAACTGTCTTTTTCAGAATAGAGTCCCATGCCAAACAGTGCTGCTTGAGGTTGCCCTACTCCCTTTGCGACACCAGCAATACCGACAGTGCTACCCAGTGTTTCAGTACTGAAATAGAACGGTACAAATGCGGAGTCTTTCTCTTTTGCGATAACTGGCGAAGATAAAAAAAGGCTGGCACTAAATGCCAGCACAGAAAGTAATCTTTTCTTCATGAGTTACTTTGAATATTCCATTTCAACGCGAGAAGTTAATTTCGTCACCAGTTCGTAAGCAATGGTACCAATATGGCTTGCGACTTCTTCCACTGGCAAGTCTTTACCCCATAAAATTGCTTCGTCACTGACTTTATCGGTGGCATCTGGCCCTAAATCCACCGTCAACATATCCATAGAGACGCGGCCAGCGATCGGCACTTTACGACCGTTAACGAGAACAGGCGTACCGTTAGGTGCCGTGCGTGGATAGCCATCACCGTAGCCTACCGCAATAACGCCCACTTTAGTGTCACGCTCACTGGTCCACATACCGCCATAACCGACACTCTCGCCTTTCTTCACATCACGTACCGCAATCAGATGCGATTTGAGCGTCATAACAGGTTGGTACCCCATGTCTTGCGCGGTTTTGTCACTAAATGGAGACACCCCATACATGATGATACCAGGACGAACCCAATCCAAATGACTTTGCGGCCATGCAAGCATACCGGCAGAAGCCGCCAAAGAGCGCTCCCCTTGACATCCTGAAGTCAACGTCATAAATAACTCTAGTTGTTCCAGAGTAATGTTACTATCGAGTTCATCTGCACAGCCAAAATGGCTCATATAGCGAAGTGGTTTTGCGACATTCGAGCACTCTTTTAAGCGAGAGATAAATTCCTCATATTGTTCAGGACGAACGCCTAGTCGATGCATTCCACTGTCGATTTTCAGCCAAACAACAACAGGCGTTTCAAGCTCCGCTTGCTCGAGAGCTTCCAGTTGCTCTTCACAATGAATCACGGTTTGAATGTTATTGGTGACAAGCACGGGAAGATCGCCTTGCGAGTAGAACCCCTCTAATAGAAGAATGGGTTTTACGACACCACATGCTCGTAATTGAAGCGCCTCTTCAATACGAGCAACGCCAAAAGCATCAGCGTGAGTAGCATTCTTAGCAACATGACGTAAACCGTGTCCATAACCATTCGCTTTCACTACCGCCATAACTTTGCTTGTTGGCGCTTGTTGTTTTACACGTTGTAAGTTGTGTTGCAATGCTGACAAGTCAATGCATGCCTTCGCCGCTTTCATGTAGCTCATTACATTACTCATCATCGATATCAAATGCTGGTCCCGCGTAATTATCAAAGCGAGAGTGTTGACCTTGGAACGTTAAGCGAACAGAGCCAATTGGGCCATTACGCTGTTTACCAAGAATAATTTCTGCCGTGCCTTTATATGGGCTATCAGGGTGATAAACCTCGTCACGGTAAATGAACATGATCAAGTCAGCATCCTGCTCAATGGAACCCGATTCACGCAAGTCCGAGTTAACAGGGCGCTTATCTGCACGTTGCTCTAGTGAACGGTTTAACTGTGATAGTGCAACAACAGGTACATTAAGTTCTTTCGCCAATGCTTTTAGTGAGCGAGATATTTCTGCGATTTCAAGGGTACGGTTATCCGACATTGCAGGAACACGCATCAATTGAAGGTAATCGACCATGATCATCGATAGACCTCCGTGTTCACGAGCCACTCGACGAGCACGGGAACGAACTTCTGTCGGTGTTAGACCTGAACTGTCATCAATGTACATGTTTTTCTTCTGCATGAGGATTCCCATCGTAGAAGAAATACGTGCCCAATCTTCATCGTCCAACTGACCTGTACGAATCTTAGTTTGATCAACGCGAGATAAAGAGGCCAACATACGCATCATTAGCTGTTCAGCGGGCATCTCTAGAGAGAAAATCAGTACCGGTTTTTCTTGCTGCATTGCCGCATTTTCACACAAGTTCATCGCAAATGTGGTTTTACCCATCGAGGGACGAGCCGCAACGATGACTAAATCAGAACCTTGCAGACCCGCGGTTTTCTTATTCAGATCAGTAAACCCAGTATCAACACCTGTCACACCGTCTTGCGGTGTTTTATATAACAGCTCAATACGTTCTAACGTTTTTTCAAGAATGTTATCGACATTCTGCGGGCCTTCATTTTCGCTAGTACGAGATTCGGCAATAGCGAAAACTTTACTTTCCGCTAAGTCGATCAAATCTTCTGAGCTACGCCCCTGAGGATCATAACCTGCATCAGCAATCTCATTTGCGACACCAATAAGTCCACGAACAATCGCACGCTCTGCGACGATATCAGCGTACGCATTAATGTTTGCTGCACTCGGCGTGTTCTTAGCTAAATCAGCAAGGTAAGCAAAGCCACCTACATCTTCGATTCGCTCATGCCGCTCTAAGTGTTCAGATAAAGTAATCAAGTCGAGAGGCTTGCCCGCTTCGAGAATGGACTTCACCCCATCAAAAATCAGACGGTGTGGACGGCTATAGAAATCGCTGCTAACAACACGCTCTGCAACCGTGTCCCAACGTTCGTTGTCTAATAAGAGACCGCCAATCACTGACTGTTCTGCTTCCAGTGAATGAGGTGGGACTTTTATTGCGTCTACCTGACTGTCTAAAGGTTTGCGACTTCTATTTTCCGCCATGACTTTGCTCGATAACTACTATTGACCCGAGATTATAACCTCAAAGAAGACTAAGATGCTTCTTTGATGCGACAATTACTTGTTAAGAATTCATGCTTTCAATTTTTGTCTTATTTTACATCAAATAAAATTCATCCACTTATTGACCGATTCCAATATCTGTATCAGGATCAGGCCCTCATTTTTCATTCGATTCGAGGTATACGTGTCCCGATACTGGTTACTTAGCTTTAGCATACTCTGCACAGGCCTTGTGCACGCTGAAGAATCAGTAAAATCAGAGCAAGAAATTGATGTACCTAGCCCCCTCAAGACCGAGGTTGAATTTGGCTATCAAGCTCATACAGGGAATACAGACTCTCGGTCCCTAAACTCCCGTTTAAGTGCTGAGTATACCGCTGGACGCCACCGTTCAATGGGCGAATGGAAATATTACAATCTTTATAAAGATGGGGAAGAGGATAAACGTTCTTCGACCTACACTGTCCAAAGTGACTATAAGTTAGGACCAAAAACATACCTATACGGCAGTTTTAAAGGTGTTGACTCTCGCTATACCGCTTATTTTAAGGACTATACTCTTTCTGGTGGTTTAGGTTATCAGTTTGCTTACACTGAGCAATTTACGTTAGAAGTCGAAATTGGCCCTGGTTTTCGTTATCAAGAACCAAACTTAGATGAGATCGATGACGATGACATTATCTTTCCAGATATTGTTCAAGAGGGTATTTTTCGTGGAAATATTAACTCAACGTGGCAAGCTCTCGACAATTTGAGTTTAGGGGTCGATGTCACCGTAGTTAGTGGTAAGAGCAACACCCGTTTCGATAGTGATCTTAATGTTATCAACAAGATAACGGAGGACATTGCATTAAAGCTTACTCATTCTCGCCAATACCACGACAAGGTACCAAATAACCTTGAAAAAGCGGACAGTGTTTTCTCTGTAAACCTTCTTTTCGTTTTTTAATTCTTACCTTTTCGTTCTCGCTTTTTACTTTCCCCATTAAATCTCAGACATAAAAAAAGCACCTCCTGAGAGGTGCTTTTAAAATACGTCTTGATACTGAATTAGTCAGCAGCAACAACTTGTACTTTCGCAGTAGCGAAAACTTCAGAGTGAAGTTGGATGCTAATTTCGAACTCACCAGTTGTACGTAGTGCGCCTTCTGGAAGACGAACTTCGCTCTTAACAACTTCAACGCCAGCAGCTGTAATAGCTTCAGCGATGTCACGAGTACCGATAGAACCGAATAATTTGCCTTCGTCACCAGCTTTAGATGCAATAACAACTGCTTCTAGAGCGTTAACTTTCTCAGCACGTGCTTCAGCAGCTACTAGTTGCTCAGCAACTTTAGCTTCTAGTTCAGCGCGACGAGCTTCAAACATTTCAACGTTAGCTTTAGTAGCCATAACTGCTTTACCTTGAGGGATAAGGAAGTTACGAGCGTAGCCAGATTTAACGTTTACAGTATCGCCAAGACCACCTAGGTTACCGATTTTATCAAGTAGAATAACTTGCATTGCTTAATCCTCTTTCTTAATAAAACGACCGATTACTGATGCTTGTCAGTGTACGGTAGTAGAGCTAGGTAGCGTGAACGCTTGATAGCGCGAGCTAGTTGACGTTGGTATTTAGCGCTTGTACCAGTGATACGGCTAGGAACGATTTTACCAGCTTCAGTGATGTAGTTTTTAAGAGTTGCTACGTCTTTGTAATCAATCTCTTGTACGCCTTCTGCTGTGAAACGGCAGAATTTACGACGACGGAAGAAACGAGCCATGGGCTATCTCCTGATCTTAAATTTGAGTAATATTGTCGGCATGTAACACTAATTTTCCCACACCATTTCGGCCGGTTTGATAAGCGACAAAGCCACCTACCTTAATGCTACTGCCTTGTACTAAATTCTGAGTTAATGCTTGTGACCTAAGCCCACTGACGACTACCGGCATTCGACAATAAACTTGTCGAGGTAGGTCAGCTTCGATAACAGTAGAGCGATGCTCTAACCAAAACCGACAGTGTTCTATGCCACTAGGGCTTTTACTACGAATGGGCGGCTTGGCAATGGTGCCACTCAGCTCCATTCGATTGGTCATAAGAAAGATTACTCAGCAGCTGCTTCTGGCTTAGCTTCAGCACGCTCTTCGCGACGAGGAGCACGCTCTTCTTTCTGCTTAAGCATGATAGATTGCTCAGTGATAGCCGCTTTAGTACGCATGATCATGTTACGTAGAACTGCATCGTTGAAACGGAAAGCAGTTTCTAGCTCATCGATAACAGCTTGGTCAGCTTCAACGTTCATTAGAACGTAGTGAGCTTTATGAAGCTTGTTGATTGGGTAAGCCAGTTGACGACGACCCCAATCTTCTAGACGGTGGATTGTACCGCCAGTTTCAGTGATAGAACCAGTGTAACGCTCGATCATGCCAGCAACTTGCTCGCTTTGATCTGGGTGCACCATGAATACGATTTCGTAATGACGCATGGGTTGCTCCTTACGGATTATTCAGCTTCCACAAATGGCTCAGTCGTCCAGAGGAAGCAAGGAACTAAAGAAAATTGACTGAGTTTAAGGAGCACGAATAGTACAGAAAGGCGGCAAAATAGGCAAGTGATTATTTACACCGCTCGATGGATATTTTTATAGGGATGGAGGCAGAGAGAATAAAGGCTGCCAGTAAAGTGACAGCCTTATAAATCAGGGGACTACAACATTTAATTTTAACGTCTATTTTACTTGAGCAAGTTCAGTGCGCATTTTGTCAATCACTTGTTTGTAATCTGGCTCGCTGAAAATAGCCGAACCCGCTACAAACATGTCTGCGCCCGCTTCTGCAATTTCACGGATGTTCTCTACTTTCACACCACCGTCAATTTCTAGGCGAATATCACGACCAGACTCATCAATCATCTTACGTACTGCACGTAGCTTATCTAGCGTGTGAGGAATGAATGATTGACCACCAAAACCAGGGTTAACTGACATCAGTAGAATTAAATCAACTTTGTCCATGATGAACTCAAGGTGTGCAAGCGGAGTTGCAGGGTTAAGTACCACGCCAGCTTTACAACCGTGCTCTTTGATAAGTTGGAGAGTACGGTCTACATGCTCAGATGCTTCAATGTGGAATGTGATCATCGACGCACCAGCCTTGGCAAAGTCAGGGATGATACGATCAACAGGCTTGACCATTAGATGAACATCGATGGGTGCCGTAATGCCGTAATCACGTAATGCTTTACACACTGGCGCACCAAAAGTCAGGTTTGGTACATAGTGGTTATCCATAACGTCGAAGTGCACCACATCCGCACCCGCTGCGAGTACTTTCTCTACGTCTTCACCGAGACGAGCAAAATCAGCCGATAAAATGGATGGAGCAATTAGAAAATCTTTCATACCTGACCTCAGTAGTGGCGAGCAAACAGCAAATAATTTGCGCGCAATTCTACCGAAGCCAGTGGGGAGATCCACTATTTAGATGCAATAGTGTGAGAACTAAGAGTTGGATTTATCGCTGTCTGGCGCTCGAAATAGAGCAAGCAGCTCATCAACTTTATTACGACCGCTACCGTTGCGGCTGATAGTACGCTTCACTTTGACCACATTAAGCTCTGCACCATGGTACAGGCGACGCGTCAACGTAGTATCGTGATTCGAAATTAATACAGGGATACCGCGTTCGGTTGCAGCTCGCTCAGCAATATCAGCCAATGCCGCTTGGTCATCAAGCGTAAAGCCGTTTCCCGCATAAGAGGTAAAGTTCGCCGTGTTCGAAAGTGGTGCGTATGGAGGATCGCAATAAACCACACTGCCTTTACGCGCTCTGCTGAATGTTTCTGGATATCCCTCACACACAAAGGTGGCTTTCTTGGCTTTTTCAGCAAAGAATTCCATCTCAGCTTCTGGGAAATACGGCTTTTTATAGGAACCAAAAGGCACGTTGAACCCGCCTTTTTTGTTGTAACGACACAAGCCATTAAAACCAAAACGGTTCATATATAGAAATGCCAAAGAGCGATACATGACATCGTCAGTTTTATTAAACTCAGCGCGAATGCTCAAGTAAGCTTCTTTACGGTTATTCTCTGCAATAAACCAACGCTTCGCTTCAGAGATATAATCTTCAGGTCGCTCTTTCAATAAGTTGTAGAGATTAATCAGGTCAGGGTTGATATCCGCAAGAAGATAATGCTCATAGTCAGTATTCAGAAAAACTGAACCAGCACCAACAAAAGGTTCAACTAGCTTCCGAGCGGGTGGTAAATGACGTTTTATGTCTTCAACCAGACCGTATTTTCCTCCTGCCCATTTAAGAAAGGCTCGTTGCTTTTTCATCTACTGCTCTATCTATCGACCGAAAATTAAGGCTGCGGAATGTAACATATTTTTCAGAGAAGCTCAGGATTATTTCACTCGCTCTATCTCTCGCTGGACCTGACCTAAAGATTTCGCCCAAGGGCCAATAGATTTCAGTGAGTTTGGTAGGCTTTCGACTGCGTCTCTGGCTGCCTGAATCGTTGGGTAATCGCTATACGTAATGATATACCACTCTACACCATCACGGGTAGTTGGATAAATGCGCACCTGATGACTAAGTTGATGTTCATCTAGAAAAGCTTGAACGTCACTCATGGATGTCATCGCTGCAAGTTGCAATGTGTAAGCTCTTGGTGACAACGCTTTTAGTTCTTTACGAGCAAAGGAAAATTTTACAACCGGTGCGTTCGACTCTGTTTGACGGTGAGAAGCATCACTATCATTCGCTTCAATCACTTTTATCAAAGATGAGCTAGCACGACTTTGTTCTGGGAGTTCACTTTCAATCGACTCCATGCTATCTGAATTCAATTGGTTGCGTTTTTCTGGCGCAGGAGCCCCCTCGAGCAAAGCGTCAACAACATCAGAATCAATAACGACACGTTGTTGAGTATCATCAGAGCCAACACTAGCGACCTCATCGGTCACCACAGGCGGCAATGCGTCAGAATCATCCGTCACTTGCAACGAATCAAATGAACGACCTCTTGTATCACTTGGTGTTTCTACAAGCTCTCCTGCATATTGCTCGTTATCCGGTTCGGTAAGCGTTGGAATTGCCGTTTGCTCTACACTGCCGGTAATTTGTTGTGCCTTTTCTTCTGGTGTAGGTTGGTTGTACATCCACCAATAACCACCAGCCGCCAACAAGAGTAAAGCCAGTACAATGAGTGCAATATTCAAGGGTGAGCCAACAATTGAGCGGATAATAATCCTTTTTTCCACTTTCATCTCTCCTAACGCCATGATGTCGCCCGGTACCGGGTCAACTTTTTTAAATGCATCTCGAACACGTTTTTCGTTTTCATCATCAACATATCGAATAACAAGAGATTCAAAAAAACGACGTGCTTCGACTTCCGACAACACCTCAATATCGAGCTCCACAGGCTTATATTCCTGTCCATAACTCAAACGTGACAGCACGGGCTCGAGCAGTCCGGTCTGCGTAAATAATAAGATGTTGACTTTCCACTTTGGGTTGGTTTGCGCAGCAAGCACCAACATCCAAAGCTCAGAAATCAAAATATCGCTCAACCTATGCGCATCATCAATGACGATGGCGATATCGCAAGGATCTTTGCCTAAAATACGCTCTAGACTATCCGTTATCGTATCTTGCTGATTGAAAAGCGCATCTGACACCAGCTGACTCAAAATAAGCGTTCGATGCTGCACGTCATCATGGTTGGCTCGACAAAGTAATAAGCATTGGTTTTTATTGCTAGCACCTAATTCAAGATACCTCTGCGCCAACCAGGTTTTTCCATACCCAATAGAACCGTTTATTGCGATCAAATTAGAACCAAAGTTAGTCAATAACCCTAACCTGTCTAATAGCTCTGTTTGCGAATCCAGTTCTAGGACGTGAGCGAAACTCATCTTATTACCTTAATAAACAACATACATGATACGTAAATACGTTATTCAAAGTTAAATATCACGACCGAAGTCGATGGCTTGTTTGATTACGTCTTGCGGTGTGTCGGCGATAACGTCTGCACTACCAATGCCTGTTGGCAGAACCAGGCGAAGTTGACCAGATAACACTTTTTTGTCGCGCATCATGTGAGTCATAAAGTCGTCAAAACTCATGGTTTCAGGGGTATGTACCGGAAGGTTTGCGCGACGTAAAATCGCAATAATGCGATCTAATTGCTCTTGAGAAGTCAAACCACGAAGGTGCGATGTTTTCGCAGCCATGACCGTTCCTGAAGCGACCGCCTCACCATGCAACCAATTACCGTAACCTAGCTCTGCTTCAATGGCATGACCGAAAGTGTGACCAAGATTAAGCAACGCTCGAATACCTGATTCTTTTTCATCCTGAGCAACAACTTCCGCTTTAATCTCACAACAACGTGCAATGGCGTAAGTCAACGCATCTTCTTCCAGAGCGTACAAACGCTCAAGGTTTTCTTCGAGCCATTCGAAAAATACACCATCATAAATAATGCCGTATTTAATGACCTCAGCCATCCCAGCAGCAAATTCACGCTCAGGCAATGTCGATAAACAACTGGTATCGATGATGACCGCTTTCGGTTGGTAGAAAGCCCCAATCATATTTTTACCCAAGGGATGATTAACCGCGGTTTTCCCCCCTACGGATGAATCTACTTGGGATAACAAGGTCGTTGGGATCTGGATGAAATCCACACCACGTTGGTAACATGCGGACGCAAAACCAACAAGATCCCCAATCACACCACCACCTAACGCAATAATTACTACGTCACGAGCATAGTTTCCCTCTAGCAGGAAGTTCATGACTTGATTAAATGTGTCTAAGCTTTTGTATTGCTCACCATCGGGCAGCTCAAGCAATGAGGCATCACAACCAAGCTGTTTTAGCTGGCTAAGAATTTTGTCCGCATACAGAGGAGCAACCGTGACATTACTGATCACGATAACTTTCTGATTGGCGTTTTTGTTTGAAAGAATTTGGGAAAGGTACGCCGGGTTATCAAACAACCCGGCGCCAATAGAGATTGGGTAGCTACGTTCAGCTAGATTGACCGTAATCCGTTCCATCGGTGTGCTCCATTCAAAAGATAATTGCTTATCTCTCTTCTAGCATTTTTACGATCTGGTTGGCTACCACTTTTGCACTCTGATCGTCAGTACGAACCGTGTAATCCGCTACTTCTTCGTATAGCGGGTTACGTTCGCCTGCCAATTGCTCCAATACTTCGCGAGGTTTATCTGTTTGAAGTAGTGGACGCTTCTTGTCACGGTTTGTGCGTGCAAGTTGCTTTTCGATAGTTGTTTCTAAGTAAACAACGACACCACGGGCTGAAAGGTGATTGCGGTTTTCTTTGCTCATGACAGAGCCGCCACCTGTAGCTAGCACGATGCCTTGCTCTTGAGTGAGATCTTCAAGTACAGCTTCTTCGCGTTTGCGGAAACCCTCTTCACCCTCTACATCAAAAACCCAAGAGATATCAGCACCAGTGCGTTCTTCAATCACAGTGTCTGAATCAACAAACTCCATGTGTAGTTGCTGTGCTAGATGTCTACCAATTGTACTTTTGCCGGCACCCATTGGGCCAACAAGGAAAATATTACGTTTCTCAGCCATATTCAGCGGTATTTTACAACGTTAATTCAATAAAATCGCCACAAGTAAACACAGCCGAACCGCTGTTATACAAGGCTCGTGGCACCAATTCCTCACAGATATTTCGTGATAAGACCCGAAATTATCCAAGCATGGTGCCACTAATGCAACTTTATTTTTGATCTATTCACATTTTCATCGGCCAAACACTACTGAATTACGACCTTTGGCGTCACGAAAATCAACAACTCACTTTTGCCTACTTTTTCATAACTTCGGCGAAAAAGCGCGCCAAGCAAGGGTAAATCACCAAGTAAAGGGACTTTGTCAACGGCATTACTGAGGCTATGCTGGAAAATACCACCCAATACCACCGTTTCACCATTATTGACCAAAACTTGAGTGCCAATTCTCTGAGTATCAATCGCAACCGCTTCTCCCGTGCCGGTTTTCACCACTTGACCTGGCCTGTCTTGAGTCACGCTCAAATCCAACACTAAGCGATTATCTGGCGTTATCTGCGGTGTCACTTTTAAACTCAATACTGCTTTTTTAAATGTCACCGACGTCGCCCCACTTGATGAAGACTCCAAATACGGAATTTCCGTTCCTTGCTCAATATAAGCAGGTTTCTTATTGGTGGTGATCAAGCGTGGGCTTGAGATGATTTCTGCTTTCGATTCCTGCTGCAACGCAGACAACTCTAAATCAAGTAAAGTCCCTGCCCCTAACTTTGCGACTTGAAAAGCGAGGCTAGTGGCACTTGGGTTGGTCGCTGCAAGGTTAACATTAAGAAAATCATCAATGCCAACGCCACCATCATACAAACCAAGCGTGGCGAGATTATTTTCAATCGAGCCTCCAACCGTTGAACTGCCATTTATACTTGTAAAACCCCAGCGTACCCCAAGCTCATCGAGATTCCCCTCATTAATGGTGACAATGCGAGCTTCAATCTGTACTTGTTTCACGGGAATGTCTAACGCTTCTATAATTTCGCGAATAACGTCAATGTTCTCTGGTAATTCTCGCACCAACAATGAATTCGTACGCTCATCAACGGTCATACTTCCCCTCTCAGAAAGCATGCTGATATTACCCTCGCCATTGATCATTTCCGCAACGTCCGAGGCTTTTGCAAAATTCACTTTGATGATCTCAGAGGAAAGCTCTCCTATTTCTTGCTCAAGCTTTTGCTTTTCAAGGCGCTGCTTTTCTCTTAGCTCCAGTTCATCTAATGGGGCAATCAAAATAACATTGCCATCAACCCGTTTATCCAATCCTTTCACTTGCAAAATGATATCTAACACTTGTGGCCAAGGTACGTCATCTAAGCGTAACGTCAGATTACCCGACACAGAATCCGATACCACGAGATTGAAATCGTTATAGTCAGCAATTAACTGCAATACATTTCGCACCGGAATATCTTGAAAATTGATAGAGATTAAACGCCCTTTATTCTTCAAAATGTTCTGGCTTTGTGCTTGCTTAGTTGACTTTTCTTTCACCACTGTCACTTCTAACCAGCGTCCTGACAGGCGATAGTCATAGCGGTATTCATCGGTCGTATAGGCCAACAAACGCGTGGCCGAATGATAACGAGAAATGTCAATTTGCTTAATGACGGTAGAGAAATCTCTCACGTCCAAAAGGTGCAATTGGTTATCACTGACCGAAGTATTAAGCAGCTCAATACTTAACCCATCTCTTTCACGTTGTATATCAACCACGACAGACGATGACGTTAGCTCAATCATGATCACCGCTTCTGTATTGTTATCTGCACGGAAGTCTATCGATTTTAATTCATTCGGTGGTGACGCCTTTGCTCTCCCCTCTGATGCCAAAAACATAAATAGCCACACAGAGAAAAAGCCAATCACCATCCTTGGTGTAAGCATTGATCCTTTATTCACTTTCATTACTCGTTTAAACACCCATATTGTTACTTCAACGCTAATGTCACCTTGCGCTTTTTCCAGCACCCCAATCCATCCGGTAAGGTTTCATTTATTAACAAATGATCACTCGAGATAGACGCGACTAAACCATTGTTTTGACCAATATATTCCCCAGTCTGAACTCGATATACCGTACCGCTCGGCACTTGAATAAGCCCTGACATTTGTGCTCCCATCCCAATCACACCTTTTAGACGCAATCTTTCTAATGGGAAACGCTCCAATTGCTCCGACGATGCTCTTGATGTCGGTTGCCAACAGTCTAGCGTTGCCATTGGTTGTATCACCGAGTGCACCTCTTTAGGCAGTGCGAAAGGCGTACGGCGCACTGATGCTTTATAGGGTAAGACTTGATACGCTGTGGCAGGCTTAAGTTTAATAACGTCATCGCGAGCCTGACTTTCAACATCACGAATGAAGTCAATTAACGATTCATCGTTAGCTTGACAACCGAGCAATAGCACGCTGACTAACACCACTACGTTATTTTTCATTTTTATTGTCTTCAGACTTGAGTTGGTAGGTATTCGCTTTAATACGAAAGTGCAATGACTCACTTTCTTGACTCACTCGCTGCCAAATTGCATCCTGAAAAACAATAATTCGGGGTAACTCCGCCATCGCTTGAGTAAAACGGCCAATATCATGAAAATCCCCGGTTAACTCGAGTTCAAGAGGCAATCGATAAAAAAAGTGCTCAACCTGCTTTTGCCCCCAATCCATTCGAGTGAACTTAAGATTGCTGTCGATACCAAGCTGATTGATTGATGCCAACATGGTAGCTAGCTCTTTTTCTGCGGGTAGTTGCTGTAACAGCTGATCATATCGCGAGGTCAACTCATCGACTTGTGATTGCAACTGAGGTAAGGCTGCAGCCCTATTCGCTTTGATTTGAAATTCTGTTCGCAGGGATTGCTCCTTTTGAACAAGATCGTTAAGCCGCTGATTCTCGGGTTTCAAATAAAACCAATAGCCAACGATCTGAAGCGCAAAAATAAAGATCAATATTGCGACGGTCTGAGCCTGTATTGGCCATTCAAGCATCTCATCCACATCCAAGTCTTGCCAATTAACCATGATGTAGACTTCCTGCCCCTTGCGCTTCCCGTAATCGAAAAGAGACATTAAATTGTTGGAATGACCTCCCAAAGCGTGATTTTCCATGAACAATAGAATGCATATCCACTTCATAAAGCTTTGCTGAACGCTCCATATTATCGAGCATCGTCGCCAGATGGGATGTGCTATCTGCAATCCCAGAAAGCTCAACGTAATAGTGATTGATTTTAATCTTGTCGACATAAACCCCCTCAGGAATCACCGAGGGGATAAGATTCATAAACGCCGTCGTTTTGCTTCGTCCTCGCTGTAATTGGTCAACAACATTTAATCGCTGCAGAACTTGGCGATGCTCTTGCTCCGCAATTTTCATCGCTTCAATCCGCTGATCAAAAAGCGTAATGTGATTGGAGAGATAATCTAGACGCTTTTGCTGCTCAGCTTGTTGAGCCTGTAAATACTGATTTCCTCCCCACTGAATGATCGCCGCAATCATTACTCCAAAAACAGCGAGGCTAACAAAACGGTGACGATGCGCCTTACGTTGATACTCGCGCCATGGCAACAAATTAATGCGATACAACATTGCCATGCTCCAACCAATGAATACCTCGAATCGCGAGGCCCGCAGCAGCAGTAAACCGGTGCGATTGCACAGCCGTATGCTTATGCGGTGACACCATCAATATAAACAACTCGAACGGGTTGAGTGTTTCACATTCCATGCTCAATTGACTCGATAACGCTCTCTTTAATTGGGGTGTGACAAAACCGTCACCTGTAATCCAGATACCGGTAATATTGAGAGAACCATTGAAAGAAGCATAAAGCTGCAGTTGACGCTGAACTCGCTCAATCAGAGCTTGCTCTTGGTGTGATTCATCCACCTGTAAACAAGCACCTTTCTGATATACTGATGGCGTTTTTTCAGACCATGAACTTGATGAGAACTCTTTGTGAAATAATTCACCCTGTTCAGTAAACATTGTGAACGATGATTTAACGTTGCCTACATTGAGCAAGCAGTACGTACTTTTCTCTGGAAAATGCTCCGTCGCGAGCTTCCACATATGACCTAAGCTTTGTGATGCCACCTCTACTAACACAGGCTTTAACCCTGATTGTTGTAAAGCATCGACTCGAGAATCAACAACGTCCTTACGAGTAGCAAATACTTGATAATGTTCAAGTCCATCCGTTTTATTCTTCACATCATCTAAAACAAAATCTAAACTAAGCTCTTGTAAGGGGAAAGGTGATTGATGAGCGAAAGCTTGCATGACCGCATAGTCTCGTTCACTGCTATCTAACCCTGGTTCTATTTGCAGTTTTTTGCTGATCACGGCATTTTCTGGCACCGAAATCGCGACACGTTTAGCCCCGAAAGGCAGTGCTTTTTATCTCTTTAAGTGTCTTTACAATTTCTTGATGATTTATGGTGTTATTTTCAGCGACAATACATTCTTTCAATATTATTTCTTTGTAGTCCAGTACCGCGTAATGGCGACCACTAGGCTTAAGTACCACGGCTTTGAGACTGTTATGGCCTATGTCGATGCCAGTAACGACGAGTTTGTCCATTGCTACTCTCGCTCCGAATTTTCTTCGTGCAAAGGTTGTGATTAGCATTTAAATAAGAGTTAATATCTCTATGTGCTAAATTTTGACCAAAGAGTACAAGGGTTTGTCATCCTACAGCCTCAACCAATCAGGGATTCTCCGGTGAAGTTCATAAAGCGTTTATTATTTTTAACATTGTTTTGCATAATTCTTGGAGTCATCACGATTTTCGGCTTCTATCAATACGTAAAGCCTGAATTACCAGACGTTGCAACACTAAAAAATGTTGAATTACAAACACCTATGCAGGTTTTCAGCCAAGACAATAAGTTAATTGCTCAATTCGGTGAGAAGCGTCGAATTCCTGTTACCTACGATGAGATCCCACAGGATTTGATTCATGCCCTAATCGCAACAGAAGATAGCCGTTTCTATGAGCACCCTGGTATTGACCCTATTGGCATCACTCGTGCTGCGATTGTCGTTGCGCTATCGGGCTCAGCTAAACAAGGTGCGAGTACCATCACCCAGCAACTTGCGCGTAACTTCTTCCTATCTAACGAAAAGAAGATCATGCGAAAGGTTAAAGAGATCTTTATCGCTATTCATATTGAGCAACTTCTGACTAAGCAAGAGATCATGGAGCTGTACGTAAATAAGATCTTCCTCGGTTACCGTTCATACGGTTTCGGCGCGGCAGCACAAGTCTACTTTGGTAAGAGTTTAAACGAGTTAACTCTGAGCGAGATTGCAACGCTTGCGGGTATGCCAAAAGCCCCTTCAACAATGAACCCTATCTACTCACTAGAACGCGCAACCAACCGCCGCAATGTCGTTCTGATGCGTATGCTTGATGAAAAATACATCACCCAAGAACAATACGACCAAGCTCGTTCAGAACCGATTGTCGCTCGCTACCACAGTGCTGAAATTGAACTTTCAGCACCGTATGTTGCGGAACTCGCTCGTTCATGGGCAGTAAAAGAGTACGGTGAGGAGCAGGCTTACACTTCTGGCCTGAACATTTACATGACTGTCGACTCTAAACTTCAAGATGCCGCAAACGCGGCGGCAATCAATAACCTACTCGCTTACGATGAACGTCACGGCTACCGTGGTGCAGAGAAAGTGCTATGGAAAAAAGGTGAAGCAGCTTGGGATGTCGAACAGATTGAAAATCACCTTAAAAAGCAACCGACTTACGGTGAACTTTCTCCTGCAGTAGTCACAAAGGTCGACGAAAAAAGTGCTCAAGTATGGGTGAAGAACAACGATGAGCAAACTATCGCATGGACAGGCATGAACTGGGCTCGAAAGTTCTTAACCGATGAACGTCAGGGACCTGCGCCTAAATCGGCCAAACAAATTCTTGAACCAGGCCAACAAGTCTGGGTACGTGAAATCACGACAACCGATAAAGACGGCCACACCACTCATAGCTGGAACTTAAGCCAAGTACCGAATGCAAACACCGCCTTTATCGCAATGAATCCAGAAAATGGTGCGGTACTCTCTCTTGTTGGTGGCTTCAACTTTGTTCACAGTAAGTTTAACCGTGCGACGATGTCTGTGCGTCAGGTTGGGTCAAGTATTAAGCCTTTCATTTACTCAGCAGCATTAAATAAAGGCCTAACGTTGGCATCACTTGTCAACGACGCCCCAATAAACAAATGGGATGCGGGTTCTGGCTCTGCATGGCGTCCAAAAAACTCTCCACCAACTTACATTGGTCCAACTCGCCTTCGCATTGGCTTGGCACAATCGAAAAACGTAATGGCTGTGCGTACGTTGCGTGAAGTAGGCCTAGATGAAACTCGTCAGTTCTTAACTCGTTTCGGGTTTGATATTAATGAGGTTCCTCGCTCAGAAACTATCGCATTAGGTGCAGGTAGCTTAACCCCAATGGAAGTGGCGCAAGGTTACTCTGTCTTTGCGAATGGCGGTTACTATGTTGAACCTTACTACATTGACCACGTTCAGAGCGCGTTTGGTGAAGTGTTGTTTAAAGCAAATCCAAAAACCATTTGTCAGCATAATTGTCCACAAATGACGACAGCTGAAGAAGACAAGTTTGCAGCAGAATTTGGTGAGCAAGATGTTCCTTTAGAAACCGTAGATGTAGACACAGCTTCCAACGATGAAGAGCCACGCTACGCTCCACAAGTCATTTCACAGCAGAATGCTTTCTTAATGCGTGAAATGATGTACAGCAATATCTGGGGTGGTGGTAGCTGGCGTGATGGTACTGGTTGGAATGGTACCGGCTGGCGAGCTCAAAAACTGGATCGTCGAGATATCGGCGGCAAGACGGGGACAACTAACGACTCTAAAGATACTTGGTACAACGGGTATGGACCTGGCATTGTGGCCATCTCATGGGTAGGTTTCGATGACCACTCTCGCACACTAGGCCGCACAACCGTAAACAGTAACTTAGGGAAAGGCCAAATCTCAGGTGCGGAATCTGGTGCAAAAACTGCGGAGCCCGCATGGATTGACTTTATGCATGCCGCATTAGAGGGCGTTCCTCAGCGCAGCAAAGAAGTACCTGATGATATTGTTCGCGTTCGTATCGATCGTAATAGTGGCCTTCTCACTCACAAAGTAGATGGTTCTTCGATGTTTGAGTTCTTCGAAAAAGGGACAGAGCCAACGGAGTATGTTGGAAATAACCTCGAAGACAGCATTTATTCGACTGGTGGTGGCAGCACTGAAGAGCTGTTCTAATACGGAAAATAAAATGGGGAGCCAGATTGGCTCCCCATTTTTTATTCGAATTGTCTTAAACTCAAATCCAACTATGCAGCAACAGATGTCTGCTGTTCATCAAGAATGGTCTTTATCTTAGCTGCTAAAGCTTCAAAACGCGCTCGCAATGGCGACCCCGGGCGATAGGCTAAAACAATACGTCTTGATGGTACTGGGTTCACTGCAGGTAAATAACACACACCATCTTTTTGCTTCTCGTGAGGAACAGATAACTGTGGCAAAAGCGTGATACCGGCACCTGCTGCAACCATATTGCGTAATGTTTCTAAACTCGTCGCTCTAAAGCGTTCATCATCTTTTGCGCCAGCAGCAAAGCAGAAGCCTAATGCCTGATCACGCAAACAATGACCATCTCCCAGAGACAACACCGTTTTGCCATTCAGCTCTAACATATCGATATGGTCTAACGTCGCCCATTCATGATCGCATGGAACCGCGACACTAAGCGGTTCGTTATAGACCTCGATTTCCTTAAATGGCTCAGTCTCAGGTACTGACGCTAAAACAAGGCAGTCTAACTTTCCCTCTTCCAACTGACGTACCAATTGATGCGTTTGAGCTTCATGTAGAAAAAGCTCCAAATCAGGAAACTCATCTTTTAATTGAGGCACAATTTTAGGCAATAAATAAGGGCCGACGGTAGGAATAAAGCCAATGTGCATTGGGCCATTCATAGTACCACTTTGACCGCTTGCCATATCTTTAAAGGTTTTTACTTCGCTTAAGATACATTTGGCCTGATCCACCAACTGAAGACCTGAATCAGTGAATAGAACGCGTCGGCTACTTCGTTCTAAAAGTGCCGTTCCTAACTCATCTTCAAGCTTACGAATTTGCCCACTTAAAGTTGGTTGACTAACAAAACAGGCTTCCGCTGCCTTTCGAAAATGCTTGTGCTCCGCAAGCGCTACCAAGTATTCAAAATCTCGAATATTCATAACGTACGATTCGCTTCTTTTGGCGATAGAAATAATCTATCAAAACCATAGCATTAAACGATTAGAGCTATCAAAGTTTTTTCAATAATGAGGGCAACAAAGCGAAACATAGCGCTAAAACGATAAGCTCTACTCGGACTATTTACAAATTGAAAAAGGAAATCATCATGTTTGCATCAAAAGAAGGTCAAGCAGTTCCACAAGTCACTTTCCCAACACGTAAAGGTGACGCATGGGTAAACGTAACAACGGACGAACTATTCAAAGATAAAACCGTTATCGTATTCAGCTTGCCGGGTGCATTTACTCCGACGTGTTCATCAAGCCATCTACCTCGCTACAATGAATTGTTCTCTGTATTCCAAGATCACGGCGTTGATGAAATTCTATGTGTATCTGTCAACGACACATTCGTGATGAATGCATGGAAAGCCGATCAAGAAGCAGAAAACATCACATTTATCCCAGATGGTAATGGTGATTTTACCGATGGTATGGGCATGCTGATTGAGAAAAACGACTTAGGCTTTGGCAAACGCTCATGGCGTTACAGTATGCTTGTGAAAAATGGCGTGGTAGAAAAAATGTTTATTGAGCCAAACGAGCCAGGCGACCCGTTCAAAGTCTCTGATGCCGACACTATGTTGAATTACATTGCACCGGGACACAAAGAGCAAGAGTCTATCACTGTATTCACTAAGCCAGGCTGTCCTTTCTGTATGAAAGCGAAACAAAACCTAATCGACAAAGGTTTAAATTACGAAGAAGTCGTACTAGGTAAAGATGCAACAACAGTCAGCTTACGAGCTATCTCTGGCCGTTCGACAGTGCCTCAAGTATTTATCGGAGGTAAACATATCGGCGGTAGCGAAGAGCTAGAAGCGTACTTAGGATAAGCAACCTATGCAGGGATGGATGAAGTGTCATGAGTGCGACTGGATGAACTCCATTTAACCTGTCACCGACCAACAAAAAGAGCCTCGTCATGAACGAGGCTCTTTTTGGCTTTATTTTCTTACGCGGTCATCATTGCGTAACGACTGACTAACACGATTGCAGTTAACCCGATGGTGAAAAAACCACCAGCAAAACCAAGCGCTACTTTAAGTTCTGTCGACATTATACTTTTTCCTATTTTAGGCTGACAGCGAACCATACATCAGTTACGTGCTACAAAAGTTTATCCAAGCTAATTTTCCATTTTGATTCCATCACTCTACTCGTTCTGGCTTTGCAATAGTCTGCAGCGTTATAACAGCCACAATAAGCAAATGATCAACGTCTACGTAGGAAAAACACATTCACCTTTCTAATGGGTATATAATTCGAAACAAATAGAGAGCTAGAGGCGTGTTATGTCTTGTCGTAGCTGCCAAGAACATTGGTTTTGGAAAAAGATTGGTCGTTGTCAACGGTGTATGGATCAACTAACCGTACTTTCCGTCCTATGCTGGATCGTATGGTGGTTTGTATTTCAAGATGATCCACATAGCATTGAGTCGATCGCTCTGATCTTTGCAGGTTTTGCTTTCAATGGCTTGCTGTTCTTACATCTATGGATGCGTTTTGTCATCCTGCCGTGGCAACGTCGTCAAAAAAAGATGAACAAACAAGAGGGGCGTAAACCTACATATCGCTCAAATGACAAGTAGGCGTCAGAGGACAGGTAAGTATCAGAGAACAAGTAAGTGTCGAAGCTCTAGCAAAACGACCGAAAGAAAAAAGCCCCAAAACCAATATCGGTTTTGGGGCTCTCTTAGATTCTTCTAAGAAAAAGCAGTGGTACTTTAATAGACCGGGCTTTTCTCAAAGGTTCCGTCTTTTATGGATTTTTTATCAATAGCTCAATACGAGTAAAATCATAGGACTAGGCAACGAAACTTTTTTGAATGACTTGCTCCACTAAATTGATCTCCAAGGCTACTTCATCACATGCATGCTGACGTGGGCACTGATCACAGTCTTTCAGTACTTTCTCAGGCAGCAATGACTTCGAGGTTGGCAAGAAGCTCTGCTTCATAAAGAACTCTGGCGTACGTGTCAGCACAAAGACTTTTTTGATGGCCATTTGGCGCGCTTTCTCAACCAGATAGTTCACAATCGCACTGCCCTGCCCTTGGCCTTGCCACCCCGCTTCAATGCCTAGAGAACGAATCTCTGCTAGCCCTGAGTCATAGACGTACAAAGATGCACAACCAGTAACTTCTCCGTGATGCTCGGCAACCGCGAACGAGCCAATATCACGTACTAATTCGTTGCGTGAACGAGGTAGGTTTTCCCCCATGTTCGCCCAGTATGCCACCATACCCTCTAATGTTTCGATATCGGTTAAACGAGCAGGACGTACTTTGATCGAAGAAGTATCACGTTGAGACAAACGTTTGTCCGCTTGATCGACGGCGTAAGCCACTTGCTGTGGCGCGACACCACCAAGTGCACAGCGCTTCTCTAGACACGAGTCAATGGTCAGAATGTCATACACATCGGATTCAATCACCTCAGAGAAAGCCTTCAACTCTTCAATCGACAGCTCTTCCAACGCACAACCTTTCGCAATCGCACCAACTACGGCAACGCCAACGATATGGTGCGCTTCACGGAATGGGATGCCTTTCGCCACTAGGTAATCCGCCAGTTCGGTAGAGTTTGCGTAACCTTGTTTCGCCGCTTCTAGCGTACGCTCACCATTGACCTTAATACCATCAAAACACAGTGCCGCCATCTCCATGCAGTCGTTCCATGTATCAAGCGCATCAAACAAACCTTCTTTGTCTTCTTGCATGTCTTTGTTGTAAGCCAGTGGCAGCGCTTTAACTGTCATCATCATGCCAGCCAGTGCGCCGTACACACGCCCCGTCTTACCACGGATAAGTTCTAGTGCATCAGGGTTTTTCTTCTGTGGCATCAGAGAAGAGCCCGAGGTCACCGTATCTGCCAATTCAATGAAGTTAGATTCACCCGAATTGTAGAAGATCATATCTTCTGCTAAACGCGAAAGGTGTAACATCGAGATAGACGCCACAGACATCAATTCCATCACATGGTCACGATCGGAAACTGAATCCAATGAGTTACGCGTTGCGCGATGGAAACCGAGATTGTGAGCTAACTCTTCACGGTCAATTGGGTAAGCGGTGCCCGCAAGCGCCCCAGAACCAAGTGGACACGTATCCAAACGCTTAAGTGCATCACTCAGACGCGAGTAGTCACGTTCAAACATTTCGACATAAGCCAAACACCAGTGAGCAAACGTCACAGGCTGAGCACGTTGCAAGTGCGTGTAGCCCGGAAGCACCGTTCCTTGATGTTGCTTAGCGACGCCTACCATTTGTGCTTGTAAACGATCAAGCGCAATCAACAGTTGTTGACCTTGCTGACGGCACCAAAGTTTCAAGTCCGTTGCTACTTGGTCATTACGAGAACGGCCTGTATGTAGCTTTTTGCCCAAATCCCCGACTTTGTTAATCAACTGCTGCTCAACCCAAGAGTGGATATCTTCCGCATCCGAACGCAGGATTTGCTGAGGGTTTTCCATCACTTCCAGTTTGAGCTCATTCAGTGCTAACTCAAGTTTTTGCTGCTCTTCTGCGGATAACACGTCAACAGAAAGTAAGGCTTTAGACCACGCAATGGAACCGACGATGTCTTGTTCTGCTAATCGGTAATCGAAACGCAATGAATCGTTGAAGTCTTTAAATCTGGTGTCTGCCGCTTGGGTAAATCTTCCGCCCCATAATGCCATTGCGTCTCTCCTGATGACTATTGCTTACGCTAACGTGCTATTCATTAAGTGTTGACCAAACAACTGATCATTTGCTCACTTTTGTTATGTTTCAACGTTACGATAATCACAGCAAAAATAAAGTATAAATTCATTATATTTACATATTTATTCATGCTTTTGTCATTATGCGCACCGTATTAGCAAAATAAAAAGACCTGCCCAACATGGACAGGTCTTTTTATTCTAACGTTTTAAATTAATTTATTTTTCTGACTATTCAAAGCACGGATACGGCTGGATAATGAATAGAGACGAATAAAGCCTTCTGCATGACTTTGATCATAAACTTCGTCCGCACCAAAGTTGCAAACTCTTCAGAATACAAGCTGTTATCTGAACGTTTTGCGTAACCGTCGCGTGGCCTTTGTAGAGTTTCACAACTACTTCACCATTTACGTCCTGAGCTAGTTCCTCTGATGCCGCAAGAATTGATTTGCATAGTGGCGTAAACCAGCGACCGTCGTACACAAGGTGAGATGCTTTTAAGCCCAGCTCTTCACGGAACTCAAATGACGTTTTATCCAGTACAAGTTGCTCTACCGCACGTAGTGCTTCCATCATGATAGTGCCGCCCGGGGTTTCATAACAACCACGTGACTTCATACCAACCAAACGGTTTTCGACGATATCAATGCGGCCGACGCCGTGCTTAGCACCTTTTTCGTTTAGGTAAACCAGCGCGTTGTATGGCGTCATAGCTTCACCATCGACTTCAACGATTTCACCTTTCGCAACTTTAAGCGAGACATACTCGGCTTCATTCGGAGCTTGTTCAGGGTCAACTGTCCACGCCCAGCAATCTTCATTTGGCGCATTCCAAGTATCTTCTAGAACCCCGCCTTCCGTTGAGATGTGCCACGCGTTTGCATCACGCGAGTAAATCTTAGTTAAAGATGCTGAGCAAGGGATGTTACGCTCTGCTAAGTAATCCAAACACTCTTCACGGCTCACCAAATCCCACTCACGCCAAGGAGCGATAACATGCAGATCCGGTGCTAATGCTGCAAATGCACTTTCAAAGCGTACTTGGTCGTTACCTTTACCCGTACAGCCATGACATAACGCATCAGCACCGACTTTATGTGCGACTTCTACCTGCGCTTTGGCAATGATTGGACGCGCCATAGAAGTGCCCAGTAGGTATTTACCCTCATAGTAAGCACCGGTTTTTAATGTCGGGTAAATGTAGTCTGCTACCATCTCTTCTTTCAGGTCTGCGATGTAACACTCAGAAGCACCGGAAGCTTTTGCTTTTGCTTCAATGCCCTCTAGCTCTTCTGCACCTTGACCTACATCGGCGACAAAAGCGACTACCTCACAATCGTAGTTCTCTTTTAACCACGGAATGATGACTGATGTATCGAGACCGCCTGAGTATGCGACTACTACTTTCTTTACGTTCACTTTGCTCATGTTTATTCTCCAAACTTATCTGGCGCTGCGCTCGGCGGTCAGTGCCAACCACTTCCTAATGTTCAATTCTTTAACTGGTTTGCTTCTGCTCTATTGCGGCAGAAACTGCGTTCCGATACTTTCACCCGCGAATAGCTGAGTCAGTTTCTCTGGGTAACGCCATGTCGCGACTTCGATAGGACGACCAAGATCATTGGCAGCCCCCAAAGCGGCTTTAACTTTGACTATCATACCGTCGGTGATCACTTGCCCTTTGATCAATGCATCGGCTTCTTGTTCAGATAGCGTTTTGATCAGGTGACCTTTGCCATCGAGTACACCACTCACATCAGAAAGAAGCACTAACTCCGCATCTAACGCACCGGCGACTGCAACCGCGGCTTGGTCAGCATTCACATTCATCATCTGACCTTTATCTGTCAGGCCAATTGAGCTGATGATCGGCAGTACACCGGCATTTAGCACCGCTTGTAAAAGGGTTGAATCACCTGGTGATGCTTTACCTACAGCGCCTAGCTCTGGGTCAAGTTCTTCAACATGACATAATCCACCATCGGCGAGACTAAGACCCACTGCATTCAGACCATCCGCAATCGCTTGACCTTGAAGCAATTTGTTTGCTGTGCCTGCAAGCGCACCTGCAATCACAGGAATTTGCTCATAAGGCGTCACACGAAGACCGTTTTTCTTTACGGTTTCAAGCTGAAGCTTTGCCATCAACTCATCAACTAGGTAGCCACCGCCATGAACGATGGCGATTTGTCGCTGTGCCGACTTTTGGTAAGCCGCAATGGCACCAAACAGTTGGCTTAAGGTTTGAGTGCAAGATAGAGATGCACCACCGAGCTTAATGACTAAAGGAGCTTGATTGGTTTGCGTCATCGCATTTCCCTCTTTCAACGACTACAGCAACGCTGTCAGTTCCGGGTAACCGTAATGAATATTGAGACATTGCATCGCTTGACTCGATGCACCTTTAAGTAGGTTGTCGATCGCAGAAATCACTATGATGTGCTCGCCTTGTACCTTCCAGCCAATATCGCAGAAAGGGGTATTTTCGACATCCTGAATACGTGGAATACCATCGCCTTTTAGACGAACGGCTGGCTTGCCTTGGTAAGCTTGTTCAAACGCTTGTGCCACTTGTGTTTCCGTCACGCCTTCCGCCAACTTCATGGTGATAGTGGCAAGAATGCCGCGTTTAAAATTGCCCAGATGTGGGGTGAAAATTACATCGCAACCCAAGTGCTGAGCAATCTCTGGTTGGTGACGATGGTTAAAGACACCGTAAGGTTGCAAGCTCACTTCACAGAAGCTGTTAACCATGGAGGCTTTACGCCCTGCACCTGATACACCGCTGGTTGCATTGATCACTGGCCATTGGTTTGTATCTAGCAATGCCTGTTCTAATAAAGGTTTGATTGCGAGCTGTGAAGCAGTTGGGTAGCAACCTGCTACTGCAATCAAAGGAGTGGTTTTTATTGATTCTTGGTTCCACTCTGCTAAGCCGTACGCTGCTTTATCTAGCCAGTTGTTATGTTGATGTTCGAAGCCATAAAAGGTGTCATAGAAATGCTCGCTTTTCACACGGAATGCACCCGATAAGTCGAATACCTGACAACCTGCCTCTAAAAAGATTGGGGCTAAGTCGTGGCTCACTTCATGTGCTGTCGCCAGAAAGACCACATCAGACACTTGAGCGACTTGCTCAGGGTCGGTCAGCGGAGAAACTGGCATATCAATCACCCCCGCTAGCTTGCCGTGCAACTGAGCAATATTCTTTCCTGCATCTACGCTATTGGCGGAAACGTATAAACCTGATAGCGTGAGTTCAGGGTGTTTATTGACCATTAAAGCCAGCTCTGCGCCGGTGTAGCCGCTGGCTCCGATAATCGTGGTTTTTAGCATTACATGACATCCATATACTTAAAGCTGAAAATGACTATTCATATTTAAATTTTGCTTTATTTTGATTTTTATTCATTAAATGTGATTTAATATGTGTTTTACATTTTTGTGCTCTGTCTGTCAATAGGAGAATGGAAGAATCCATGCAATTACCAAGTTTTCTAGAGGTCTATGAAGGACTGATCAGCACCTCTTCGATCAGCTCAACCGATCCAAGCTGGGATCAAGGCAATGCCAAAGTGATCGAGAAGCTAGCTTCTTGGTTTAAAGATCTTGGCTTCAGCGTTGAAGTAATCGAAGTGGAACCAGGCAAACACAATATGATCGCACGTATGGGCGAAGGTGAAGGCGGTCTACTTCTGGCAGGTCACAGCGATACCGTGCCATTTGATGAAGGACGCTGGAGTTTTGATCCACATAAGCTGACCGAGAAAGACAACCGCTTTTACGGTTTGGGTACGGCCGATATGAAAGGCTTCTTTGCCTTTATTTATGAAGCGGTAAAGAAAGTCGATTGGAGTAAACAGACCAAACCACTTTACGTATTAGCAACCTGTGATGAAGAAACCACCATGTTGGGTGCGCGTCATTTCACTGAGAGCGCACCTTTTAAGCCGGATTACTGCATCATTGGTGAACCCACCAGCCTTGTACCGATTCGTGGTCACAAAGGTCACGTAGCAAATGCCATTCGCGTAACGGGTAAATCCGGTCACTCGTCCGATCCTGCTTTAGGCGTCAACGCGATTGAGATCATGCATGAAGTCATGTTCGCCATGATGCAACTGCGCGACAAGCTAGTAAAAGAATATCACCATCCAGGCTTTGCCATTCCAAGCCCTACCCTAAACCTGGGTCATATTCATGGTGGTGACAGCGCAAACCGCATTTGTGGTTGCTGTGAACTACACTACGATGTTCGCCCTCTTCCTGGTATTAGCCTTGACGGCTTAGAGAACATGCTGCGTAACGCATTGAAAGAAGTAGAGGCGAAATGGCCTGGACGCATCGAAATCATTCCTCTGCATGAACCTATCCCAGGTTACGAGTGTCAACATGATCACCCATTCATCGGTGGTGTGGAAGAGATCTGCCAAACAAGCTCGGAAACCGTCAACTACTGCACAGAAGCGCCTTTTCTACAGCAATTATGCCCAACGTTAGTACTTGGCCCAGGCTCTATCGATCAAGCCCACCAGCCAGATGAGTTTTTATCATTCGACTTTATCGACCCAACCATTGATGTGTTGTCCCGCGCCATGGTCAAATATTGTTGTTAGTCGCATTTTGAATAATCTTCTCCATGCAGCTCCTTCGAGCTGCATTTATCTTTTCGTTACCTCAACTTTCTAGCACGCTATATCCCTATTTTTACACGCTATTTTGTAATTTATTTTCACTTAGCTTCAACTAGCTAACGTAATTTTGCTCTAAATCAGGAGAGAGACGGAATAATTACAAAGTTACTCGGCTTTATTTGACTACAACTGGTGCTTTTCGCTAGATTGGAGTCTCAACAAGGACAATGGATGTAGTTTTTTTACGAGGCAGGATGACAATGAACGAAAAATACGCCGCACTCAAAAGCAATGTGCGCATGCTGGGCCACTTACTCGGCAACACGATTCGCGATGCCCATGGCGAAGAGATATTCGAGAAAGTGGAGACCATTCGTAAATTATCCAAATCGGCTCAAGCTGGAAATCAAGGTGACAGAGACAGCTTAATTGAAGAAATCAAAAGCCTACCAGATGAGCAATTGACGCCAGTAACACGTGCGTTCAACCAATTTCTAAACCTAACGAATATTGCTGAGCAATACCATACGATTTCACGCCATTGTGATGAGCACATCTGCGAACCTGATGCGATTAACACGCTTTTCTCTAAATTGGAGCAAAGCGATGTCAGTAAACTAGATACTGCACAGGCCATTCGTGAATTAAATATCGAATTGGTACTCACCGCACACCCTACTGAAATCACCCGTCGCACTATGATCAACAAGCTAGTGAAGATCAACGAGTGTCTATCCAAGCTTGAACTTAGCGACCTATCATTAAAAGAGCGCAAGAAAACCGAACGTCGCCTAGAACAGTTGATCGTTCAAAGTTGGCATTCCGATGTGATCCGCCAGCAACGCCCAACACCTCTTGATGAGGCCAAATGGGGCTTTGCCGTTGTTGAAAATTCACTATGGGAAGCTGTGCCTGATTTCCTTCGAGAAATGAATGACCGCCTAAAATCTTACCTAGGCGAAGGCCTGCCTATTGATGCTCGCCCGGTGCATTTTTCCTCTTGGATGGGCGGTGACCGAGACGGCAACCCGTTCGTGACTCATAGCGTGACTCGTGAAGTACTACTTCTGTCTCGCTGGAAAGCTGCCGACTTGTATCTAAATGACATCAATGAGTTGATCAGCGAACTGTCCATGACGGTTTGTAATGACAAAGTCCGTGAACTTGCAGGGGACGATGAGCATGAACCATACCGTGCAATCCTAAAACAAGTACGCTCACTACTAAACGAAACCAAAGACATTCTCGACGCAAAAATTAACGGCCAAAAACTGGCAGTGAAAGCACCGCTACAGAAAGTAGAACAGCTTTGGGAACCTCTTTACGCGTGTTACCAATCACTAACAGAATGTGGCATGAGCGTCATTGCGAATGGCTCACTATTAGACACATTGCGTCGCGTAAAAGCGTTTGGTGTTCACCTTGTTCGCTTGGATATCCGTCAAGAAAGTACACGCCACGCTGACGTACTTTCTGAACTAACTCGTTACCTAGGCATTGGTGATTACGAGCAGTGGAGTGAGCAAGATAAGATTGCTTTCTTAACCAACGAACTAGCATCTAAGCGACCTCTTCTGCCTCGCGACTGGGAACCATCAGAGCCTGTAAAAGAAGTATTAGATACCTGTAAGATCATCGCAGCACAACCACGTGATGCATTTGGTGCTTACGTGATCTCAATGGCGCGTACCGCGTCTGACGTATTGGCTGTGCATTTACTGTTGCAAGAAGCAGGCTGTCCTTACCGCATGGACGTATGTCCATTGTTTGAAACTCTTGACGATTTGAACAATGCGGAAGCCGTCATCAAACAGCTAATGGGCATCGACCTATACCGTGGCTTTATCCAAAACCACCAGATGGTGATGATCGGTTACTCTGATTCAGCAAAAGATGCCGGTGTCATGTCGGCGGGTTGGGCCCAATACCATGCAATGGATTCACTGGTTAAGGTTGCGGAAGAAGAAGGCGTTGAGCTGACTCTATTCCACGGCCGAGGCGGCACGATTGGTCGTGGTGGTGCGCCTGCTCATGCAGCACTGCTGTCTCAGCCACCAAAGAGCTTGAAAGGCGGTTTGCGCGTCACAGAGCAAGGCGAAATGATTCGCTTTAAACTTGGTCTACCAGACGTTGCGGTAAACAGCTTCAACCTATATTCAAGTGCGATTCTGGAGGCAAACCTATTGCCACCACCAGAACCAAAACAAGAATGGCGCGACCTAATGGATGTACTGTCGGAAGTCAGCTGTGAAGCCTACCGTAGCATCGTTCGCGGCGAACCCGATTTCGTCCCTTACTTCCGTCAAGCAACACCAGAGTTGGAGCTAGGTAAACTGCCTCTAGGCTCTCGCCCTGCAAAACGTAACCCGAACGGCGGCGTAGAAAGTTTACGTGCCATTCCTTGGATCTTCTCTTGGAGTCAAAACCGTTTGGTACTGCCAGCCTGGCTAGGCGCAGGTGAGGCTATTCAGTACTCTGTAAACAAAGGCCATCAAGCACTGCTAGAAGAAATGTGTCGCGAATGGCCGTTCTTCTCAACTCGCTTAGGTATGCTTGAGATGGTTTACACCAAGTGCAACATGGATATCTCTCGCTACTATGATCAACGCCTCGTTGATGAGCAACTACAGCCTCTGGGTGATCGTCTGCGTGATCAACTTCAGCAAGACATTAAGTCCGTACTGAATGTAGAGAACAACGAGAACCTGATGCAAAGCGACCCGTGGGGCCTTGAATCTATTCGTTTGCGTAACATCTACGTTGAGCCTTTGAATATGCTTCAAGCAGAGCTTTTATACCGTACTCGTCAAACAGAAGAAGCTTCTGCCAACTTAGAAGAAGCGCTGATGGTAACGATCGCAGGTATCGCTGCAGGCATGCGTAATACAGGTTAATCTTGTTCAATCTGAGGGCTGAGCGGATGCTCCGCCCTCGCCTTACCGTACAATCATTTTCACTATGTACGACACCACCCTAGCTTAATGCTCCATTAAAAAAGCAAAAAAACCACATCTAACAAAATAAATAACTACCACCGAGGGCTATTGAGTTTTTTATTAGTTTTTTACCCGTTTTTTTTCCTACTATTCCACTTTATGCTTATTATTTATATACTACTCTTTCGCTGAGAGCAGATAATTCCAACCCAATAAGCTCCAGCATGATGATGGCTCAACCATCATTCTAGGTGATAAACGGCTTTCAAGGTGACATTACCAACATTGTTTTATTACTAACATTGTTCGGTGCTACCTATACATATCAATGATTAAGTGCCAAAAAGAGCACTCAAGTATACGTAGTTTGTTTACAAGTTTATTGACCATTTGGATTGAAGACATGTCATTACCACACGTAATCTTAACCGTACTTAGCACTCGCGACGCAACCGGTTACGACATCACTAAAGAATTCTCAGCTAGCATCGGTTACTTCTGGAAAGCAAGCCACCAACAAGTTTATCGTGAACTTAATAAAATGGCGGAAAAAGCGCTGGTTACTTGCGTACTAGAACCTCAAGAAGGTAAACCTGATCGTAAGGTATATTCAATTACCGACGCTGGGCGTAGTGCATTAGGTGAGTGGTTCGATCAACCAACGGCACATCCAACCGTTCGTGATGAATTTTCAGCAAAACTTATTGCTTGCGCTGTACAACCAGCAGCACCTTTCCGCGACCAACTGTCTGAACTCGTTGATGAATCGCGCAAATTGGTTTCTCACTACAAAGAAATCGAAGCCGCTTACTACGCAACCCCATCAACACTCGATAAACAAGCTCGCCTAGAGCGCCTGACTCTTCGTCGTAACCTGATGCTGCGTGAAGCATGGATCAATTGGGCTGAAGAAGTTTTAACTGAACTTGAAGTGATTGGTTAATTTACACCATTACTTAAATTGAAACGAAAAAGGCTTACCGATGGGTAAGCCTTTTCTTTTGTTTATCTTGGGGAATGGAAATTACGCACCTGCCGCCACTTGTGGGCGCACACCTAACGTATGGCAAAGTGCGTAAGTCATCTCTGCGCGGTTAAGCGTATAGAAGTGGAAGTCTTTCACACCCTCACGACTGAGTACACGCACCATATCAATCGCCTGACTAGCACCAACCAACTGACGTGTCACCGGATCATCATCCAATCCCTCGAATTGCTTACTCATCCAGCCTGGTACTTTCACGTTGTTCTGTGCGGCAAAGCGTGATGCTTGTTTAAAATTCGATACTGGCAAAATACCTGGGACGATTTCCACATCGATACCAGCCGCCACACAGCGGTCGCGGAAACGCAGGTAAGACTCGACATCAAAGAAAAACTGAGTGATCGCACGATTGGCTCCAGCATCTACTTTACGCTTTAGGTTAAGCAAATCTGATTGCGCACTCTTCGCTTCTGGATGTACTTCTGGGAACGCCGCCACAGAGATATCAAAATCATGGCGTGCTTTAAGCAATTCTACCAAGTCCGATGCGTACATATCTGGTGCGCCGCCACCTGGTGGGATATCACCACGCAGAGCAACGATATTTTTAATCCCGTTATTCCAGTAATCATCTGCAATGTTGATCAGTTCGTCACGAGTTGCATCGATGCAAGTTAAGTGTGGCGCAGCAACTAAACCAGTTTCTGCTTTGATTTCTTTGATGATGGAGTGCGTTCTATCTCGTTCACCAGAGTTTGCACCGTAGGTGACTGAAACAAACTTAGGGTTAAGCGTTTTTAGACGGTGTACTGAGTTCCATAGGGTCTCCTCCATCTTTTCGCTGCTTGGTGGAAAAAACTCAAATGAGACGTTGATATTGTCTGATAGTTCAGCGATATTTTGGTTTAAGGCGTCAATATGGCCTGCATGCGTGTATCCCATCTTACTCTCCCTGTGGTAACTCCACCACGAAATCAAAATTCCTTAAATCGACGTTTAGACGTCTATATGTCTCCAGAATGTATTGAATACGATTTAATGTCAACCTCGTGACTATGAATTTTTCTCAAGTTAACAATGAGAGCAGCTCAAGTTCCAATTCAACGGCTTTCTGAGCTTTCTTTTTACATTCATATCATGCAGACCTAGCAATAAAAAACCTCGGCATCGAACCGAGGTTTTCATCACCGCTTACCGCAGTCTATTCAAACACTATGTTTAGCACTGAACCGTTAAACAATACAGCTAGAAAAGCCCAGCTAAGCGATTGAGATCGGATTGAATTGCACCAGCGGTGACATCTCGTCCTGCACCAGGACCACGAATCACCAAAGGGTTGTCTTTATACCATTTACTTTCAATCGCGAAGATATTGTCACAGGGCAACAGATTAGCCAACGCATGTTCACGAGACAGCGCTTCTACACCGACCGTCGCTTTTCCATTACGCTCTAAACGAGCAACATAACGAAGTACTTGGTCATTCTTCTGTGCCTTATTTAGACGCTCTTGGAGAATCTCACTCAGCACGTCTCCTTGGTCAAAGAAAGTATCTAAGCTCAATTCACGTAGCGATTCTGGGACTAGTGACTCAACCTTGACATTTTCAGGTTCAATGTCCAGCCCTGACTCTCGCGCTAAGATGACTAGCTTGCGCATCACATCCGAGCCATCTAAATCAGAACGAGGATCTGGCTCTGTAAGGCCTTGCTGCCATGCTAAATCGACTAACTCGCTAAAAGGTACTGAACCATCAAACTGTTGGAACAACCATGACAAAGTGCCAGAAAAAATACCCGATACTGCGACAATTTCATCCCCACTTTCACGTAAATCACGCACGGTATGATTGATTGGTAATCCGGCTCCAACCGTTGCGTTATAAAACCAGTGACGTCCAATCTTAGCAAAGGCATCTTGAACTTGATGGTAGTATTCACTGCTCGCAGAACCCGCAACCTTATTAGCAGAAATAAGATGGATGCCTTGCTGAGCAATTTGTACATAGCGCTCTGCAAGCTCTTTACTTGCTGTCACATCAAGCACAACGGCTTCATCATAATTCTGTAAGGCTCCCAATTCCGTTAACCAACGGCCGTCATTTCCAATGCTTTCTTCATCAAAATGAGACAACATTCTCTCTACATCAATCCCTTGGTCATCAAACCAATAGGCCTGACTATCAACCACCGCGACCAATTCGAAATTCATTCCGTGCCGTTTTTCCAATTCATTTTTTTGAGCAGCAAAAAGCGATAACCAACTCGAACCTATGTTTCCTTTTCCGCAAAGCGCAACAGCAACACGCTTTTGGGCTTGGAACAACTGATTGTGAATGCTTGGTACTATGCTCTCCACATCTACTCGGCGCAAGACCGCCACCAAGCTCAAGCCCGATTCCGTTTCAGAGAAAAACTCCACCGGAGAGTGCTTTAACTGTTGGAAAAAACCAAAGCAGTGATGGGCATTTTTTGTCACACCTGCACCAACTGCAGCAAGAAGCGAATAGCCCTCTTTTAGTTTGATTTCCGCTTCAACCGCCAGATCCTGTAAATACTCTAACGCACCAGCTGCGATTTCAGCGGTATAAGCCAAACGCAGAACTTGCTTATCATCTTGCACTTCAAATGCGAGAGGCTCTAACTGCGCTCGTTTTAACGCCTGCAATACACCTTTTTGAGCACGTGAAAAATCATGCCCATGAAAGAACGACAGTTGAACTAAAAGCACGTCATCTAAAGAAGTAATGATTTTAGCACCACGACCCGAAGCTAATACGCGTTCAATACGAGTTGATCCCGATTCTGGCTGATAGCTACATTTGAGGTTCAAATCCATCGCACTCTGAGCCACGGGCTGAAGTGTTCTGCTATGAAGCACTGGCGCAGCCAAACGCGCAAGCTCACTGGCTTCATCCAAACGTAGCAATGGCAATAAACAAGCATCCGATACTAGTCGAGGATCCGCACTATAAACGCCAGCAACATCACTCCAGATAGTGACCGTGCTCACTCCAGCTAGCGCGCCGATGACTGTTGAAGAGTAATCTGAGCCATTACGGCCAAGTAATACCGTTTCTCCCGCACAGTTTTGAGCCATAAAGCCTGTAATAATCACTCGTTTATGATTATGTTGCGCTAGTATTTCTTTAATTAACGGGTAAGAACGGGCGCGATCAACCTCTGGCTGTATCCCAGATTCTGCGCGTAAAAACAGCCGAGCATCTTGTGCGATAGCGGCTAAATCCTGCTGCGACAACAATGCAGCCAGCAAGCGAGAAGACCACACTTCACCATGACCTAACACTGCTGCCTTTTGCGGCTCTGTTAACGGGGCAACCAATTCCGCCAGCGTAGTGAATTCATCCTGTAACAAGGCGAGCAATTCGCTCTTAACATCCCCCGCCAGAAGGGTCTCAACCAATTCTATTTGAAACTGTCGTAAGCTGTGCAAAGCTTCATGAGCAAGGCGGCCATCTTTTTCTAAGCCATCCAAAAACTCAATTAATCGATTCGTCGTTTTTCCCGCAGCAGACACCACAACGAGATCGTTTTCTGCTGAATATTCTTTAAGAATACTGGCCACACGTTGGTAACACTCGGAGTTCGCTAAGCTGCTGCCACCAAATTTATGCAGCTGACGTTGTACACTCATGATCGTTATACTCCCCGTTACAGTGCTGCTTTCGTAAATGCTTGTTCAAGATCAGAAATCAGATCTTGCGCATCTTCCAGACCAACAGATAAACGCAATAATTGTTGAGATACTCCAGCCTCTGCCAACGCAACGTCGCCCATCGCACGATGCGTCATTGAAGCAGGGTGACAAATCAAGCTTTCTACACCACCTAAAGATTCTGCAAGAGAAAAAAGCGCCAGCTCTTTGACGAACACTTTTAATTGTTCAAATGACCCTGCAAACTCAAAGCTGAGCATCGAGCCGAAACCTGATTGTTGTTTCTTCGCAATATCATGGCCCGGGTGTTCAGGCAAACTTGGGTGATAGATCTTGGCGACTAAGGATTGCGTTTGAAGATACGCTAACACTTGCTGAGAACTTTCTTCGTGAACTCGCATTCGTGCACCCAGCGTACGAATTCCTCGAAGAGTCATGTAACTATCAAATGGTGTACCCGTTGCACCAATACAGTTACCCCACCATGCCAACTCTTCAGCGTGCTCTTCGCTCTTGGTGATCACCACACCGCCAATCACGTCAGAGTGACCATTAATGTATTTCGTCGTTGAGTGGATAACAAAATCTGCACCTAGCTCTAAAGGCTTTTGGTATACGGGGGTCAAAAAGGTATTGTCCACGGCTACTAACGCACCAACTTGTTTCGCTTTCTCACACACGGCTGCGATATCAACAACGCGAACTAGAGGGTTTGATGGCGTTTCTAGCAGGATGAGCTTTGGCTTTTTCGCAATCGCAGCACCCAGTTCTTGCTGATCGGATTGATCAACAAACAGAACCTTAAAGTCGCCTTTATTTGCTCGGGTGTTGAATAAACGGTAGGTGCCGCCGTAGCAATCGTGTGGTGCAACAATGAGATCATCTGGCCCAAGAAACGCCGAAACCCAAAGGTTTAGTGCCGATGTCCCACAGTTGGTCACCACTGCCCCTTTACCTGATTCAAGCTCATATAACGCCTGCTCCAACAATCCTCGGTTTGGGTTACCTGAACGCGTATAATCGTATTGAGGGACTTCACCAAATGCCGGGAAGCCATAGTTAGTTGAAAGGTAAATTGGTGGTACGACAGCGTGATATTGACTGTCTGATTCGATACCTGTGCGTACAGCAATGGTCGCAGGCTTACGGGTGCTCATGAGTGTATCCTTTCACGGGTGGTGACATCTAAACGGGAATGCGCTATATCTAACTCATATTACTCAATTGATTAACACTCTTCCCTAACTATTAACGTCACTTTACTTGCCTAAAAACAAGACGTCAACACTTCTAGACGTCTATATGTCTTTGCTTATGGCGGTAAATGCAGCTAAAATCGCACCTACATTTAATTTTCCAACTTATTACATTAATGAAGGTGCGCAATGGCTGACTGGAATGGCGAATACATTAGCCCATATGCTGAGCACGGTAAAAAAAGCGAACAAGTAAAAAAGATTACCGTCTCTATCCCGCTAAAAGTTTTAAAAGTACTGACTGATGAGCGAACTCGCCGCCAGATCAATAACTTACGCCATGCAACTAACAGTGAACTTCTGTGTGAAGCATTTCTACATGCTTACACAGGTCAACCACTGCCAACGGATGAAGACCTTCGTAAAGACCGCCCTGATGATATTCCGGCTGAAGCAAAAGCGCTGATGACCGCAATGGGCATTGAATTCGAAGCGTTTGACGAAGAATAATTGCTTACAAATTCGTCATCGTTTGGAAGTAACGCCGGGGAGTTGCTTCAACAAAACCAAAAAGGGACGCCAACGCGTCCCTTTTTTATCTAGAGCATCACTCTGCGATTTATTCAACCATGTAGTTTTCTGGCATTTCAATACGAGCAACACCTGAATTGACTGCCGCTTTAGCAACCGCTTTCGCCACTCGTGGCAATAGACGTGGATCCATTGGTTTTGGAATGATGTAGTCGTTGCCAAATTCGAGCTTATCAACACCTGCGGCTTTTAATACCGCTTCAGGCACTGGTTCTTTCGCCAACTCTCGAATTGCATCCACCGCCGCTAACTTCATTTCATCGTTAATCTCACTCGCACGTACATCCAAAGCACCTCGGAAGATGAATGGGAAACACAGTACGTTGTTTACTTGGTTCGGGTAATCGCTACGGCCAGTCCCCATGATCAAGTCATCACGCACTTCATGAGCGATCTCTGGTTTGATTTCAGGATCAGGGTTCGAGCAAGCGAATACGACTGGCTTATCGGCCATCAGTTTCAACGCTTCTGCTGGTAGTAAATTTGGACCCGATACCCCTAAAAATAGATCCGCCCCATCAATAACATCTTCAAGCGTGCGTTTATCGGTGTTGTTCGCAAACAGCTGTTTGTATTCATTCAAATCATCACGACGCGTATGGATCACCCCTTTGCGATCCAACATATAGATCTTTTCACGCATGGCACCACATTTGATCAATAGCTCCATGCATGCCACAGCTGCCGCACCAGCACCAAGGCACACAATCGTTGCTTCTTCTAGCTTTTTACCCTGCAGTTCAATCGCATTTAACATACCCGCAGCGGTAACAATTGCCGTACCGTGTTGGTCATCGTGGAATACCGGTACGTCACAACGTTCAATAAGACGCTTTTCAATCTCAAAACAATCTGGAGCCTTGATATCTTCAAGGTTGATACCACCGAAAGTGTCAGCAATGTTTGCTACTGTGTCGACAAATTCGTCGATCGTACGGTGCTTTACTTCGATATCAATTGAATCTAGACCAGCAAAACGTTTAAACAGTAGCGCTTTACCTTCCATTACTGGTTTAGAAGCCAGAGGGCCAAGATTACCCAAACCAAGAATCGCCGTACCGTTAGAGATAACCGCAACCATGTTACCTTTCGCTGTGTACTTGTACACATTGTCAGCATTCTGCGCGATTTCACGTACAGGTTCCGCGACACCAGGGCTGTATGCAAGCGCAAGGTCGTTAGCCGTTTCCGCTGGTTTAGTCAGCTCTACAGCAATTTTTCCTGGCGTTGGGTAGGCATGGTAATCCAATGCTTGTTGGCGACGTTCTTCTTCTGGGGTGAGTTCTTGGCGATGCTCTTCAGACATGTATCTGTATCTCTTTTGTTATTGTTTCGGTAACGGGGAGTAAATATTAATGTATAGAAATCAATCTTCATAGGCAAGATTGCGACCTATATCTTTAAAAGAGCAAACTAGTAGAGATAAGACCAGATACTTAGAAGTGACACCTGATTAATAAAACAGGTGTCATTTGGGGATTTAATGAATCAAAAGTAAAGCGCCACTACTCTTCATCAACATACTGCGCTTGGAGGTAATTTTCTATGCCAGACATCTCGATAAGGCCAAGCTGAGTTTCTAACCAATCAACATGCTCTTCTTCATCTTCAAGAATATCTTGGAACAAATCTCGAGAAACATAATCACGAATATCTTCCGCATAAGCGATCGCATCTTTTAAATCGGGGATAGCCGCCATTTCTAACTTCAAGTCACACTCAAGCATCTCTGGAGTGTCTTCACCTATCATCAGCTTGCCAAGATCTTGAAGGTTAGGAAGCCCCTCCAGAAATAGAATGCGTTCAATTAAATGATCGGCATGCTTCATTTCATCGATAGACTCGTGGTATTCCTTTTCAGCTAGGTGTTTCAACCCCCAATCTTTATACATGCGGGCGTGAAGAAAATATTGGTTTATTGCGATGAGCTCATTGCCGAGCACTTTATTGAGATGTTGAATTATTATTGGATCGCCTTTCATGACAAAGCCCTCCTCTTTGGCTTCATATAACTGTAGAAGCAAATGAGAAGGTGTCAAAAAATGAAGCGCGTCATTAGCTGGCTTGTTTTAACACTACATATTCTGTTTCCGCTAAAATTTCTTTTGCTTGTCTAATGCATTTCCCGCATTGACTCCCTAAAGCGGTGCATCTTTTGATTCCTCGAATATCCGTTATGCCCTCATCTATTGCCAACTTCCTAATTTTCTTGTCAGAGATGCCATGACAAAGACAAACGTACATACCCAAAACCTTTAAATTCTACTTTAGAATGAAATATAAACAATAATCGTTCTTGTTACCAGTTGTATTAAGGGGAGTTACAGAACATTTTGTTATATCGATTTGAGCAGTTTAAAACTTTCAATGACTTAGCAGATAGAAAAACAGGGGAAATTGAGTATTACTAAGCACATGTTTTCAATAGTAAAAACAACATGAGAAAAGTCTGGCTTATAACCATATTGGAAATAGACATAGGAATAGCAGATACAAAAAAGGGAAGCTTTAGCTTCCCTTTTTCTAGCGCTTTCTTCAAAAAGAAGAAAAGTGCAAGAGTTCGTCTAATTCGTTAAGAATTAAGCGAAGATCTTAGCAACAACACCAGCACCTACTGTACGGCCACCTTCACGGATAGCAAAACGTAGGCCTTCATCCATTGCGATTGGAGCGATTAGCTCAACGATCATTTGGATGTTGTCGCCAGGCATTACCATTTCTACGCCTTCTGGTAGAGAGATATCACCAGTTACGTCAGTTGTACGGAAGTAGAACTGTGGACGGTAGCCTTTGAAGAATGGAGTGTGACGACCACCTTCATCTTTAGAAAGTACGTATACTTCTGACTCGAACTTAGTGTGTGGAGTGATTGAACCAGGCTTAGCTAGTACTTGACCCCGTTCAACGTCATCACGCTTAGTACCACGTAGAAGTGCACCAACGTTCTCACCAGCACGACGACGTCAAGAAGCTTACGGAACATTTCAACACCAGTACAAGTAGTAGTTGTTGTATCTTTGATACCAACGATTGCTACTTCGTCACCTACGTTTAGGATACCGCGCTCGATACGGCCAGTTACTACTGTACCACGACCTTGGATTGAGAATACGTCTTCGATAGGCATTAGGAATGGCATATCTACTGCACGCTCTGGCTCAGGGATGTATGTATCTAGAGCTTCTGCTAGTTCAACGATTTTCGCTTCCCACTGCTCTTCGCCGTTTAGTGCGCCTAGTGCAGAACCTTGGATAACTGGTAGGTCATCACCTGGGAAATCGTACTCAGATAGAAGTTCACGAACTTCCATTTCTACTAGTTCTAGTAGCTCTTCATCGTCAACCATGTCACATTTGTTCATGAATACGATGATGTAAGGGATACCAACCTGACGGCCTAGTAGGATGTGCTCACGAGTTTGTGGCATTGGGCCATCTGTTGCAGCAACAACTAGGATACCACCGTCCATCTGTGCAGCACCAGTGATCATGTTTTAACATAATCCGCGTGTCCTGGACAGTCTACGTGTGCGTAGTGGCGAGTTGGAGTGTCGTACTCTACGTGAGAGTAGAGATTGTGATACCGCGCTCACGCTCTTCTGGAGCGTTATCGATAGATGCGAAGTCACGAGCAGCACCGCCGTATACTTTTGCAAGTGTAGTACAGATAGCTGCAGTTAGAGTTGTTTTACCGTGGTCAACGTGGCCGATAGTACCAACGTTTACGTGCGGTTTTACGCGTTCAAATTTTCTTTAGACACAATCGTGTTCCTTCCTAGTTATGATTCGCTGGGATCATTATTGATCTCAACGCGCCAGAAATTGTTATTTTATGCGCCAACGCTCGTTAGCGCAATATTTGGACGGCCTGATCACGCAAAAAGTCTTAAACTTTTTGTGGATCAAACGTCAAATTAGTAACCACGTTCAGCCATGATTGCTTCAGCAAATGTCTTAGGCACTTCAGCATACTCATGGAACTCCATAGAGTAAGATGCACGGCCTTGAGTTGCTGAACGTAGGTCGGTTGCGTAACCAAACATTTGAGAAAGTGGTACTTGAGCACGGATGATCTTAAGACCTGCCACACCCTCGTCCATACCTTCGATCATGCCGCGGCGACGGTTAAGGTCACCAACAACATCACCCATCCAGTCTTCTGGAGTGGTTACTTCAACTTTCATCATTGGTTCAAGAATTACTGGGTTTGCTTCAAGAGCACCTTTTCTAAAGGCCATTGAACCAGCAATCTTAAATGCCATTTCGCTTGAATCAACATCGTGATAAGAACCGTCGAACAACGTTGCTTTAATATCTAGTACTGGGTAACCAGCTAGAACACCACTGTTCATTTGCTCTTCAATGCCTTTCGCTACCGAGCTAATGTACTCTTTAGGAACGGCACCACCCACGATCTCGTCAACAAAGACAAAACCTTCACCCAGTTCAGAAGGTTCAAGTTTGATCCATACGTGACCGTATTGACCGCGACCGCCAGATTGGCGAACGAACTTGCCTTCTACTTCCGTAGTACCACGGATGGTCTCACGGTAAGCAACTTGAGGTTTACCAACGTTACAATCAACGCTGAATTCACGCTTCATACGGTCAACGATGATATCTAGGTGAAGTTCACCCATACCAGAGATCAGTGTTTGACCTGTTTCATCGTCCGTTTCCACGCGGAAAGATGGGTCTTCTGCCGCTAGTTTACCTAGCGCAACGCCCATCTTATCTTGATCAGCCTTTGAGCGAGGTTCTACTGCGATCTGAATAACTGGCTCAGGAAACTCCATGCGCTCTAGAATCACTTTGTGGTTCTGGTCACATAGGGTGTCACCCGTAGTTACATCTTTCAGACCGATTGCAGCGGCGATATCACCCGCACGGATTTCTTTCACTTCATCACGCTTGTTAGCATGCATTTGTACAATACGGCCAAAGCGTTCACGCTTCTCTTTTACAGAGTTATAAACAGAGTCACCTGTGTTTACAACACCAGAGTAAACGCGCATGAAAGTTAGTGTGCCTACGAACGGGTCAGTTGCAATCTTAAACGCTAGCGCAGAAAACGGTTCGTTGTCGTCAGCATGACGCTCAACTTCATTTTCATTTTCGTCGAGACCTTTAATTGCAGGTACATCAACAGGCGATGGTAAGTATTCGATTACAGCATCTAGTACTGCTTGTACACCTTTGTTCTTAAACGCACTACCACAAGTAGCCAGTACGATTTCATTATTGAGTGTACGAGCACGCAGAGCTTGTTTGATTTCAACCTCTGTTAGCTCACCTTCTTCAAGGTACTTATCCATTAACTCTTCGCTAGCTTCTGCTGCCGCTTCAACTAAGTTGCTGCGCCATTCATCAGCAAGTTCTTGCATGTCAGCTGGAATGTCTTCATAAGTGAAAGACATGCCTTGATCGGCTTCGTTCCAGTTGATCATTTTCATCTTGATAAGGTCGATAACACCTTGGAATTCTTCTTCTGCCCCAACGTTAAGTTGGATTGGAACAGGATTCGCACCAAGACGGTTTTTAATTTGGTCTACTACGCGTAGGAAGTCTGCACCAGTACGGTCCATCTTGTTTACAAATACGATGCGTGGAACATGGTATTTGTCAGCTTGACGCCATACAGTTTCAGACTGAGGTTCAACACCTGACGAGCCACAGAACACGACAACTGCACCATCGAGTACACGAAGAGAACGTTCTACTTCGATGGTGAAGTCAACGTGTCCAGGAGTATCAATGATGTTTACGCGGTGATCTTGGAATTGAGCTTCCATACCACGCCAGAAAGTTGTTGTTGCTGCAGAAGTGATTGTGATACCACGTTCTTGCTCTTGTTCCATCCAGTCCATGGTTGCAGCACCATCATGAACTTCACCGATTTTGTGAGAAAGACCAGTGTAGAACAGAATACGTTCAGTGGTAGTTGTTTTACCTGCATCAACGTGAGCACAGATACCGATATTACGGTAGCGCTCAATAGGAGTTTTGCGAGCCACGGTTGAATCCTCTTATACTTAGAGACTTAGGGACTATTGCTATGTCGAGAAAGCTATCCCCTAGATATAGCAATAGTTCCTAGCATGCGCATAGGAACTAAAGAAGTGCTGCAAGGAACCTTGCAGCACTGAAAAGGTATTACCAACGGTAATGTGCGAACGCTTTGTTTGCGTCAGCCATGCGGTGAACGTCTTCACGTTTCTTAACCGCAGTACCTTTGTTCTCAGACGCGTCTAGCATTTCAGCAGCTAGGCGTTGAGCCATAGATTTTTCACCACGCTTACGCGCAGCTTCAACCAACCAACGCATAGCAAGTGCGTTACGGCGAACCGGACGTACTTCTACTGGTACTTGGTAAGTTGAACCACCTACACGGCGAGATTTAACTTCTACCGCTGGGCGAACATTTTCAAGAGCTTCTTCAAATACAGCTAAGTGATCTTTACCAGATTTCTCAGCCATAGTGTCTAGTGCAGTGTAAACGATTTTTTCTGCAGTAGATTTTTTACCGTCAACCATAAGGATGTTAACGAATTTTGCCAGCAGTTCAGATTTGAACTTTGGATCTGGAAGGATCTTACGCTGACCAATGACGCGACGACGTGGCATGGAATTTCTCCGTTGTCTTATTCTTCAGGTTATCCAAAACTTTGCAGTTTCTTCAAAAATTAAAATTTAATTTTAGTGTTTGGCCTTACTTAACGCTTCTTTACAGAAAGAAGGGCATTAAGACTTAGGACGCTTCACACCGTACTTAGAACGACCTTGTTTACGGTCGTTAACGCCAGCACAGTCAAGTGCACCGCGAACAGTGTGGTAACGTACACCCGGAAGGTCTTTTACACGACCGCCACGGATTAGTACAACACTGTGCTCTTGAAGGTTGTGACCTTCACCGCCGATGTACGATGTAACTTCGAAGCCGTTTGTCAGACGTACACGACAAACTTTACGAAGTGCTGAGTTAGGTTTTTTAGGTGTAGTAGTGTAAACACGAGTACATACACCACGTTTTTGTGGGCACGCTTCTAGTGCAGGCACGTTGCTTTTAACAACTTGCTTTGCACGAGGCTTACGTACCAACTGGTTAATAGTTGCCATTAACTAGCTCCTGATTTACTTGAAAGTAAGCTTTGTGAAAAATCTATCCCTAACAACTCTTGGCAGTTAGGGACGCAAAATTCTATGCAGCAGTGAGAGGTGTGTCAAGAAATATACGGATCTTTTTTGTTCAATTAGGACAATTCGTCCGTAAACCTCATTAGACAAGAAAAAAGGGTCAATCCCAAGTTAAGGATTTGGCTTGTTTTACGGTTAATTCTACAAAGCCAGAGTAGTTCACAACCTCAATCGATGGGCTGATTCGATTACTCATGCCTCTTGCTTCAACATCACTTTGTAAAACATAGACCAGGGGACCTTTTACTAAAGTGAATGCTTGATGTTGAGGATTTGCCGCATAGATGGCATCTTCAACTAACAGCACGGCATCTTGTTCGCTGTAAAACGCCGTAGCGTCGTTTAATGCTGTTACGGATTTGATGATGTGTAACATGGCTTCCTCAAAATGACAGCAATTTACCTGCTTGTTGCAATTTAGCTTTGAGTTGGTCAGTACTTAATGCTTCAGCCGCGATAACCAAATCGGCTTGAGCCAAACCTCGCTCTGAAAGTGAATCCGAACAAACGAAGACTTGCTCAATATCGTACAAATCAAACAACTTAAGCATAGGCGCATAGTCTTTACTCAATATGCCACTCGGTTCCTGACCTAGCAGTAATTGATAAACACCATCCCCAACAAATAATACCGTAATGTCTTCACAATACGCAGATGCGGCTAGCAGGGCATCAACCCCTTCTCGTCCTGCGCTATTGCCATGGGGGGCACTACGAAATAGATAAGTTAACTGACTCAAAACTGCACCACTCTATCTTGGGTAAGCATCGCCTCAGCCAAACTACCTAATCCCGCTTGTTCAAAACCATGAGCTAAGTTGTTTTGAGTAAGGCCATGTTGGTTTGCTTCACTCTCACCAATAATGCCTCGACGAAGCGCTGCTGCCACACAAGTTTCAAGGCGAATGTTATGCTTTTGAGCCAATGTCTGCCACGCTTTAGTGAGATCAAATTCGTCGTTTGCTGGTACACTCAATGCCGTACCATTGGTGACGCCATCTTGATAAAAGAACACACTGACCAGAGTGTGCCCTTGTTCAATGACCGCCTGTGCGAATTGATAGGCACTGCGTGCGGATTGACGCCCATACACAGGGCCATTAACGACCAACGTGTAAGTTAATTTACTCACGCTCATTCGTCCTCAGTCTTACGCTGACGAATATAAAGATAAACGGTATGTTTTGAGATGTTCAAACGGTCTGCTACACGGTTAATTGCATCTTTGATATCGAAGATACCTTTATCGTATAGCTCCATCACAATCTGACGATTTTTGGTATTGTTCGATACTGATTTATCAGCATTGATCTCTTCAATCGTGCGTTCAACTGTTTGGTCAACGAGCTCCTCTACATCACTCGCAAAGTTAACCGATGAAGCGGCTTCTTCGGCTTCTTGCGTAGGCATAAATGACTGCAAAACTTGAGAGAAAGGTGCATCAAGGTTGACGTTGATACACAGCAACCCAATCACGCGATTTTCACCATTACGAATAGCAACGGTGATGGATTTCATAAGTACACCGCCTTTCGCACGAGTAAAGTACGAGCGTGAGAAGTTACGCTCAGAACCCTCAATGTCTTTCAGCATTCTTAGCGCAAGGTCGGTAATCGGAGAGCCAACCTGACGGCCGGTATTCTCACCGTTAGCAATTTTGATTGCAGAGGTATTGAGATCTTCTAAAGAGTGAAGAACTATCTCACAAAATGGGCCGATTAGACTGGCAATGCCGTCTACGACTGCTTCATAAGATCTCAAGATGATTTTATCGTGCTCTGTAAATGGCATCACGTTGACAGATTCCATTTCGAGCAACATCTCCGCATTTATTGTTTCTGTAGTTGTCATAAGTCTTCGAGCGAAAAATCAACAAATTGGTGTAAGTTTATCAGAAATTTTGAAAGGCAACCTAGCAAACTCATCAACTAGTGACCTAGAACAAAAGGCCCGAAAATCGGACCTTTTTTCATCTACTTATAAAAGACTAGCTTATTGAGCTGCGTTGTCATTCTCAACTTTTAGTAGTTCTACTTCAAATACTAGCGTTGAGTTAGCAGGAATGCTTGGCGTGTCTTGCTCACCGTATGCTAGCTCTGGCGGGATAACAAATTTGAACTTAGAACCGACTGGCATTAGCTGAACACCTTCAGTCCAACCAGGGATTACGCGGTTTAGTGGGAACGTTGCTGGTTCGCCGCGATCGTAAGAGCTGTCGAACTGAGTACCGTCGATCAATGTACCTTTGTAGTGTACTTGAACAGTATCCGTGTCTTTTGGTTTCTCGCCTTCAGCTGGCGTTTCAACTTTGTATAGAAGACCAGATTCTGTCTTAACTACGCCTTCTTGCTTCTCGAATTCAGCACGGAAGTCATCGCCAGCTTTCTTCGCTTCAGCCGCTTTCTCAGCCGCTTGCTTTTGCATGGTTTCTGCAACACGCTTATCTAGAGATTCTAGAGCGGCACGTGTTTCTTCTTCGTTAAGCGCTGCATTGCCTTTGAATACGTCTTCGATACCTTTAAGCACTAGGTCTTTGTTTAGGTTGATACCGATTTCGCTTGGCTTCTCGATACTTGCACTTAGGTAGTTAGCAAATGACACACCAATTGCATACGCCGCTTTGTCATCGTCGGTTTTAAAGTGAACCGCTTTGCCAGTTTCAGCTTGAACTTGTTCTGCTTGCGGTGCCACTTCTGGTTTTGTTTCTTCTTTTTGACAACCTACCGCTAGCATTACTGTTGCAGCAAGTAGCGACACTTTTAAAACTGATTTCATTAAATTCTCCAAATAATGGCTACGCCATTGGTTGTTGTGCACAAATCTTCTATGAGACTAGTGAAGACAATCGTTATACCAATATACTAGCTATATGTCTCAAGACACAAACTGGATTATTAGATGTAATGCAAAGAATTTCTCATTTATTCCTACATTTAGTTGTCATCACTACGTTAAATGGATGCTTTTTTACCCATCACGATGTTCAACGATGGCCACTTGAACCTCAAGGCTCCACCAGCTTTGCTCTCAGTAGAGATGCCCGCTTTGCTTTACTCTACTCCAAAGAACACCATTTGGTATTGTGGGATTTAGAACAAAACAAGCAGCTTGCAAAGCTAGGGGAGCTCGATCAAGACGCCAGTGTGGTTTCTCATATTCGCATTTCTGACAATGGTCGATATGCCATAACAGCAAGCCAAGTCAATTTCGCCGTTTGGGATCTGGGGTGGACACAAGCCACGGGATTATGGTCTATCTCAGATGCACTTATTCGTGACGTTGACATTACTGCGAATGGTGAGCAAGTGTTACTGGGTCTTTCCAATGGAAAAGCAATACATGTCAACTTAGTCACCGGACGAAGATTGGAGTTCCTTGCTCACCAAGAAAAAGTCAATTCTGTGGCTATCTCCCCAAATGGGCGCTTTGCACTGACGGGGGGAAATGATTACAAAGCTTACCTATGGGATACAGAAAGCGGATTAGTGATACGGGCCTTTGAGCATGACCAACGTGTGGTAAGAGTCGCGTTACAACGAGATGGGAAATTAGCCATGACTTCCGATGCGGGCAACCAAGCCATTATTTGGGATTTAGAAACGGGGGAAGAGATGGCTCACCTCAGTAGTTGGTCGCGCCAGTTAATTTTCTCTACCGCACGATTCTCTGATGATGGCGATTTACTGGTTACTGGGATGCCATCTGGCCGAGTGATGGTATGGAATACCCAAACGGGCAAGCGAGTCGATGGATTTGAAGTCGAACCGAAAAAAGATACTCGCCCTCCTCGCGCGGTCGTGTATGATGCAGCCTTTGATTCCAAGCAACGTGTAATTACTGCCACATCTGCGGGCATTGCCCAAGCTTGGCAGCTAGAGAACGGATCATGACAGACAAACTCATTCAGCAATTAGAAGCACGCATTAATGACTTAGAATGTCAGCTTGCGTTCCAAGAACAAACTATTGAAGATCTGAACGGCGCCTTATCGCAGCAACAACTGCAAATCACCAAGATGCTCGATCAGATGAAATACGTGGTAGGTAAAGTGAAAAATATGGATTCGTCGAATTTAGCCGATCCATCTGAAGAAACACCACCACCGCATTACTAAAATGCAAATATCAATAACATAAAGCCCAGAACGCATTCTGGGCTTTGTTGTTTTTAGCTGCGGTCAGAATATTTCGCCACTGACCAAGCTACTCATCAGCGTAAATGCTTACACTGAGTTCACCTTGCGTATTAATACCTGCTCGGTACATACCGGTACTGTTCATCGCAAAGTGCAGCTCTCCTTGAGCATCAATAGCAATTAAACCGCCCTCACCGCCCATCACTTTGAGTTCACCTTGAATGATATGCTCACATGCCGTATGCACGTCTTCTTGTAAGTAACGTATACGAGCTGCAACATCTTCCGCCACGCGCTTACGAATAAAGAACTCACCGACACCAGTGGTTGATACTGCTACGACACCATTCTCTGCCACTGTGCCGCAACCAATCAGAGCAGAATCTCCAACTCGACCGTACTTCTTATTGGTTACGCCCCCCGTACTGGTTCCGGCTGCTAAATTACCATGTTGATCCAGCGCTACTGCGCCGACCGTACCATGCTTGCGGTCATCCGGATAACGAGATTCAGATAACGCAAACACCCCTTTCTCACGCATAGACTGCAGCTGTTCATACCGGCGATCGGTAAAAAAATAATCCTGCTCGGTGTACTCATAACCTTGTTCAAAAGCAAACGTCTCTGCCCCCTCGCCCACCAACAATACATGGTTGCTGTTTCGCATCACGTCACGGGCGAGTTCAATTGGATTCTTAATATGACGAACACCAGCAACCGCACCTGCGGCTTGGCTTTTTCCATCCATCACAGAGGCGTCCATTTCCACCATCTCGTTATGTGTCAAAACAGAGCCTTTACCAGCATTAAAGTTGGGAGAGTCTTCCAACACTTTCACTGCCATCACGACCGCATCTAAGGCTTCACCACCTTTTGCTAAGATTTGGTGCCCAGCTTTTACTGCGGCCTCTAGATCCGCCAAGATAGATTGTTGCAATTCATCGCTCATCTGTTCACGCAAGATGGTGCCTGCACCGCCATGAATGGCAATCGAGAAAGGTTTTGTCATCGCTTTGTCCAACTATTGTTACTTGTGACCGTGGTTCCGTGTATATCCTAGTTCCGTGTATATATTGCACTACACCCCAGATAAGAAAAAAGCGCAAGTTGAAACCTCAACTTGCGCTTTTTAAAATTTTGCTAGATAGCGTTATCTAGTGAAGATCGTGCGATTAGTGAGAACCGCAACCGCCGCCGCCACAACATTCGTGGTCGTCGCCTTTCTCTTCGCCGCCGCAACAGCCGCCTTCATGATCGTGGTCGTGACCACCACAACAACCACCACCTTGGTGAATGTGACCGTGAGAGATCTCTTCAGCTGTTGCTTCACGAGTAGCCATTACTTCTACTTCGAATGTTAGTGTTTGACCAGCAAGCATGTGGTTACCATCTACAACCACTTCATCGCCGTCTACTTCAGTTACTTCTACAGGGATTGGGCCTTGGTCAGTATCTGCTAGGAAACGCATACCAACTTCAATTTGGTCAACGCCTTGGAATACGTCTGCAGGAACACGTTGAACAAGTTCGTCGTTGTGCTCACCGTAAGCTTCTTCAGGAGATACTGTTACAGAGAACTTGTCGCCTGCCACTTTGCCTTCTAGCTCTTTTTCAAGACCAGTGATTAGGTTGTCATGACCGTGTAGGTAATCAAGAGGAGCGTCAGCTGTTGATTGGTCAACAACAACACCGTCTTCCAACATTACTTTGTATGCAAGGCTTGCAACAACGTTCTTTTCAATTTTCATGCTAACTCCAGGGAGATTAATTGACTTAACCAGAATGGGGTTAAGTACCAAGATGGTAGTATTATGGGGATCAATTATTGAAGTTCAATTATTCTGGCTTAAAAATCCCGATCATTTCTTGCTGCGAGTGTTTATTTTTATCTACAGATTGCGGTTTACGCTGCTCGGTATAATCACAATCGACACACTCCACAAGCTCAATGTTATTCTCGATCCACCAACGTAATGTGTCTTGTTGGCTGCACTTCGGGCAATTTGCTCCTGCAATAAAACGTTTCTTAATTTTCAACTCTATTCCCTCTCCCGCTCTATGTTTTGCGGGTACTACTTCCAATGATTGGGTGACTGTTGATCGCTTTCCATTTCGCGACCAAAAATTTCCTCTAATTCTTTACGCGCTTCTTTTGAGCGCTGAGCGAGTTCTTTATCTTCACTATGCTGAGGCAACAAGTCCTTGAGCATAGCATTATCAAGTTTTCGAAAATGTGCTTCTGCCCGCTTTGCTTGATACGGATGCATACCTAACTCCACGAGCGCTTGGCGACCAAGATCGAGCGCTCCTAAAAAGGTTTCACGCGAATAATTTTGCACACCATGATTCATTAATTGATACGCTTCCACACGGCTGCGTGCACGTGCAAGGATCTTTAGTTTTGGGAAATGAGCACGACAAATATCAACGATTGCCATGACTTCATCAGGAGAGTCAGTACAGATCACTAGCGTTTCTGCTTTGTCAGCCCCCGCCGCTCGCAGAAGATCAATCTGAGTCGCGTCACCATAAAACACTTTATAGCCGTATTTACGCAGTAAGTGGATCTGGCTAGCATCACTCTCTAATACCGTCACTTTGATCTTATTGGCGTACATCAAGCGCCCAACAATCTGACCAAAACGACCAAAACCGGCAATGATCACGCGTGGTCGGCGATCAACCACGTTGCTAGTCACGCTCTCTTCTTCTTGATTGAGCGTATGTGCAAACCACTTCTTCTGCCCCATGAGCAACAACGGTGTGGTAACCATCGATAAACTCACCACCACCAGCAAGAACGCCACTTGTTCTTTATTTAAGATCCCCTCTTGATTGGCTGCAGTGAAGATAACGAAAGCGAACTCCCCCCCTTGACTCAAAATCGCGGCCATACGACTGCGCGACTTGGCACGAACTCGAGCAGTACGAGCCAAGACATACAGCACCAAACCTTTCACCGTGACTAAAGCCACTACAGCACCAATAATTGCCAGCGGTTGAAGTGCTAATAACCCCAAGTTGACGGCCATACCCACGGCGATAAAAAACAAGCCAAGCAGCAAACCTTTGAACGGTTCAATCGCAATTTCGAGCTCATGACGGTACTCACTTTCAGCAAGTAACACCCCCGCCAAAAATGTGCCGAGCGCCATGGAAAGCCCGAGTTTTTGCATGGCGACAGAAATGCCAAGCACCACCAGCAACGCTGCGACAGTAAAGAGCTCGCGTACACAACTCATCACCACAAATCGGAACAGTGGACGCAACAGGAAGTGACCACCGACCAGTAAAGCCAGCACACTGCCCAACACAAAAATAGCATCCAGCCAATCACCACCACTTTGCCCACCAGCCAATAACGGCAACATGGCGAGCATAGGGATCACGGCAATATCTTGAAACAGCAATACCGCAAAGCCAGACTGCCCAGTTTCAGTACCGGTTTGCCCTTGTTCTTCAATCACTTTAAGTGCAATTGCCGTGGACGAGAGCGCCAACCCCATACCGATAACCAAACTGACTGGTATGCTCAATCCAAACAAACTGACAATACTGCCAATCACGGCGGTGGTTATAATGACTTGCGCTCCGCCTAAGCCAAGTATTGGCCCTCGCATTTGCCACAGTTTTTTAGGATTCAATTCCAATCCAATTAAGAACAGCAACAATACGACCCCGAGTTCCGCAAAATGGAGAATGGCATCCACATCACTGATCAAGCCCAACCCCCAAGGACCAATTAGGACTCCAGCAATCAGATAACCAAGAACAGACCCAAGCCCAAGGCGTTGCGCGATCGGTACAGCAATCACCGCCGCAGAGAGAAACACCACGCTACTTTGAAGAAACTCACTGGTTATCGCCATGCTGGCCTCCTTGCTCATCCCGCTCTCTCAAGGGGTTATTCAGCCATTGACGATATTGCTCTGCATGTTGATAGCGTTCGATGTCCGAGACATTGCGCGACCAGTACAGCACTAAAGGTTCCATCCAGTGCATTTGGCACAGGGCTGCGGTTAACTCGAACGGTTGCAAAATTTGCTCAAGAGGATATTTGTTGTAGCCCTTAGGGCTAAACGCATCTTCTTTGCCTCCAGTGGTAATGACACTACGCCAATATTTGCCCTCTAATGCACAACCATCACCGAATGCAAATCCTTTACCTAATACGCGATCCATCCACTCTTTCAATAATGCCGGACAGGAGTACATATAGAGAGGGTGATGAAATACGATCACATCATGCTCCTTAAGCAGAGTATGCTCGTAATTCACATCAATAAAAAAATCGGGATACGCACCATAAAGATCGCGCACCGTGACATGATCAAGCGATTGAATTTTTTTAATCATCACTTGATTAGCAATCGAATTTTGTGGCTCTGGGTGAGCATAGATAACCAGAACTCTTGGGGGAAGAGGCGCTGAAACAGCCAAATAGTCGTCCTTGTCTTTATTTTTATCCGTTATCAAATTGTTATACTTTTTGTATAGCATAATGCAATTAAAGCGCAGAGATCGACTTTTCCTGCCAATAGCCCTACTATTCATCGCGAGATAAATGACTAAGAAACGCGCACTGCGCAAAGTGAATTAAAATCCTATGATTACCTTCTCTGATATTCAGTTACTGCGTGGCGGTAAACCTCTTTTAGACCAAGCATCAGCAACCATTCACCCAGGCGACAAAGTGGGTCTTGTAGGTAAAAATGGCTGCGGTAAATCTACCCTGTTCGCATTACTAAAAGATGAACTGTCCATTGATGCCGGCTCATTCAGCCAACCTCAACATTGGGAATTGGCTTGGGTTGCACAGGAAACGCCAGCACTCGACCGCAGCGCACTGGAATACGTGATTGATGGTGATCGTGAGTTCCGTGCTCTTGAAGCTCAACTGGCTATCGCCGAAGAGAAAGACAACGGCACGCTGGTTGCTGAGATCCACGGTAAGATTGAAACCATTGGCGGGTATAGTATTCGCGCACGCGCTGCCGAACTGCTTGATGGTCTGGGCTTTAGCCAAGAGCAAATGAGTTGGAGTCTTACCCAGTTTTCTGGTGGTTGGCGTATGCGCCTTAACTTAGCTCAAGCGCTATTATGTCGCTCAGATCTACTGTTGCTCGACGAACCGACCAACCACTTGGATTTGGATGCTGTAATGTGGTTAGAGCGCTGGTTACAAAATTATCCAGGTACGCTAATCCTTATCTCGCACGACCGTGATTTCTTAGATCCTATCGTTGGCCGCATTATCCATATCGAAAATCAACAGCTAAACGAATACACCGGCAACTACTCATCATTCGAAAATCAGCGCGCGCAAAAGATGATATTGCAACAAGCGATGTTCGAGAAACAGAAGAAGCAGATGTCGCACATGCAAAGCTACATCGATCGTTTCCGTTACAAAGCTTCCAAAGCACGCCAAGCCCAAAGTCGCATAAAAGCGCTAGAACGTATGGAAAAAGTGCTGCCTGCGCAATTCGATAACCCTTTCAGCTTTGAATTCCGCGAGCCAACTGCATTACCAAACCCAATCATGATGATGGATGAAGTATCAGCCGGCTACGGTGATAATCTGATCCTAGAAAAGATCCGCCTTAACTTAGTACCGGGCAGTCGTATTGGCCTGCTTGGCCGAAACGGCGCTGGTAAATCAACCTTGATCAAGCTGCTTTCTGGCGAGCTTAAAGCACAAGGTGGTGATCTGACTTACTCGCAAGGCGTAAAGATCGGTTACTTTGCTCAACATCAATTGGAAACTTTGCACCCAGAAGAAACGCCGCTGCAGCACATGATGCAAATTGCGCCAGACCAAACGGAACAGCAATTGCGAGACTACCTAGGTAGCTTTGGTTTCCAAGGCGATAAAGCACTTGAGAAAGTCGCACCGTTTTCAGGAGGTGAAAAAGCACGCTTGGTACTGGCGTTAGTCGTATGGCAAAAACCAAACCTATTGCTACTCGACGAACCAACCAACCACTTGGACTTGGACATGCGCCAAGCACTGACCATGGCATTGCAAACTTTTGAAGGTGCGATGGTGATTGTTTCGCACGACCGTTACCTATTACGTGCGACAACCGATGACTTATACCTCGTCCACGATCGTCAAGTTGCCCCGTTTGATGGCGATTTGAACGATTACTACAAATGGCTGACAGAGCAACAAAAAGCCGAGCGAAAAGAAGCCCAAGCGTCACAACCGGTGAAAGATGGAACCAATAGCGCGGCGGCAAAAAAAGAGCAAAAGCGACGCGAAGCAGAATTCCGTAAACAAACGGCGCCAATTCGCAAAACGCTGACACAGCTAGAGAATAAAATGGATAAGTTAGGCGAGGCGTTGGCGAGAACAGAAGAACAATTAATCGATAACTCTCTGTATGAAGCCGAAAATAAAGCTAGACTTAACGAAGTATTGGCACTTCAAGCATCGAGCAAATCAGAGCTTGAAGAAGTGGAAATGGAATGGATGTCTGCCCAAGAAACCCTCGAACAGATGGAGCTAGAGTTTAATCAATGACAAACAAGCACGTAGAATTCACTCTGACCTTAGAACACCTTTGGCAGTTCAGCCTGCAATTTTATGGTGTCCGCGAAGTGAAAGAAGCGTGCTTATCATTGCAAAACAACTACCACGGTAACGTGAACTTATTACTGCTGCTCAAATGGCTTGATGAGCAGCAGGTCATTTTCCTAGAACAAGATTGGCCAATCCTTCAAGGCTGCATAATGCGCAGTGAAACGCTCCTCAGCTCTTATCGCGAATTACGTCGCCACCTCAAATTACAAGTCAATGATGCTTTGTATCGTGAAGCATTACAGTTTGAGTTACAGCTAGAAAAGCAGCAACAATCGGATCTTGTGGATTGTATTAATTCTCTTACACTGGTGAATAACGATGGTGAACCACTGACGCTAAGATACTGCCGTCAACTTGGGGGGGAGCACCTACAACACGCGTTTTCAATGCCATTTCCTGATAACCATCCTCTATAATATCGCCCATAACCCCGTAATATATCTATACTAAAGCTATAAAGGATTATATTAATAAGTTCTTCAGCGAATACGAAGGACCATATAAGAGCAGTTAGGTATGACACAATTTTTCGCAGCAGCTGGGATTAAGAACCCACACCTTCAAACCTTATTACCACGATTCATTCGTAAAAAAGCCTTGTTTACACCCGTTTGGCAGACTCTCGATACGCCTGATGGGGACTTTCTTGATTTAGCATGGTCTGAACGCATGGATATGAGCCAAAACAAGCCTATCTTCGTTTTGTTCCATGGCTTAGAGGGATGTTTTTATAGCCCCTATGCAAATGGGCTGATGAATGCATTTTCTCGGTCAGGATGGCTGTCTGTCATGATGCACTTTCGTGGCTGTAGTGGAAAACCGAATAAAAAAGCACGAGCTTACCATTCAGGCGAAGTCACGGATGCTCGCTTCTTCCTGGAATATCTAAATAAACAGTTTCCAAACAACCCAAAAGTTGCGGTTGGCATTTCTCTTGGTGGCAACATGCTGGCAAACTACTTGGCACAATACAAAGACGACCCCATTTTAAGTGCCGCGACCATCGTATCTGCACCGTTAGATTTGGCTGCATGTGCCAATCGTATTGAGCAAGGCTTTTCTAAAGTTTACAAACGTTACTTGCTTTCCTCACTCAAACGTAATGCGCTACAAAAGCATGATTTGATCCAAGGTGAGCTTGCCCTTTCTTACAGCTCGATCAAACGAGTCACTCGCTTATATGAATTTGATGATCTCATCACGGCGCCTCTGCATGGGTTTAAGGATGCTCAAGATTATTATGAACAGTGCTCTGGCCTCAGTAAGCTGCAACAAATCACTTTACCGACACTGATCATTCACGCAAAAGATGATCCCTTTATGACCGACGATGTCATTCCAAAGTTTGTACTGCCTGACAATATTGATTATCGCCTGTATGAGCATGGTGGGCATGTGGGCTTTCTAACTGGGACCGCCTTAAAACCTAAGTTTTGGCTAGAAGAGGCCTTGCCGGCCTATTATGAAAGCATCTCTTCCGAGTACCTTTCTGCTGTATCCGCATCACGAACCTTGTAAACTAACTGAGGCAAATAGCCCTAACCGTCATAAAAGTTTGAGGTATTTATGATCATTCCATGGCAAGACATCGCGCCAGATACACTAGAAAACCTGATCCGTGAATTCGTTCTCCGTGAGGGGACAGACTATGGTGCGGTAGAAATTTCGTTACAAGACAAAATCGAACAAGTGAAGCTGCAACTAGAGAAAGGCGAAGCGGTCATCGTCTTTTCAGAGCTTCATGAAACGGTTGATATACAGCTAAAAGCAAAGTTTTAGACCTCTCACATTTTTGCTGAATCCCTCTCGATGACAACGGCTTGTTACATGCTATAGTGGGATTTCGACCGTGCAGCATATTCGTATGCTGCACATTACAGGTAAGTATTTTTCGACAAGGTTTGTCATGTCAGCGAAACATCCAATCATTGCGGTTACTGGTTCGTCCGGTGCCGGCACTACAACTACATCCGAAGCTTTCCGTAAGATGTTCAATATGATGAACATCAAACCTGCATGGGTGGAGGGTGATAGCTTTCACCGTTTTACTCGTCCAGAAATGGATGTCGAAATCCGCAAAGCTCGAGAGCAAGGCAAGCACATCAGCTACTTTGGTCCTCAAGCCAATGACTTTCCCGGCCTAGAATCATTTTTCCGCCAATTTGGTGCAGAGGGCACGGGCAGCGTACGCCGATACCTGCACACCTTTGATGAGGCGGTGCCTTACAATCAAATGCCTGGCACTTTCACACCATGGCAAGACCTACCCGAAAACAGTGATGTCTTGTTTTATGAGGGATTGCATGGCGGCGTGGTGGATGGCGAAGTAGACGTTGCTCAACATGTCGATTTTTTGATTGGCATGGTCCCTATCGTAAACTTGGAATGGATTCAAAAATTCGTCCGCGACACCCGTGATCGCGGACACTCACGTGAGGCTGTAATGGACTCCATTGTGCGTTCTATGGACGACTACTTAAACTACATTACCCCACAATTTTCTCGCACTCACATCAACTTCCAGCGCGTACCGACGGTGGACACATCCAACCCGCTAAACGCAAAAGGGATCCCAAGCCTAGATGAAAGTTTCGTTGTGATTCGCCTGCGCGGAATTAAGAATGTCGACTTCCCGTACCTATTGGCGATGATTGATGGCTCATTTATGTCACGCCATAACACCATTGTGGTGCCTGGTGGTAAAATGAGCTTTGCTATGGAGCTCATTGTTAGGCCAATACTGCAACAACTCATCGAAACGGGAAAAATCGGTTAGAAACGTCCGTATTAAGGTGTTTACTTTTCACACCGTGATCATGTGCACAGTTTTGCTTACAAAATCTCCGCCATGGCACGATTAAAATCAAGAAATCGTTTTAGAAAAAGGATACTATTTCTAACCGAAACATAAGAGAGCTTGCAGCATAGAAAAAGTGCTCTTATTCTAGTAGGCCAATTCAGGCTGAGCTAAAATATGGATAGCGCAAGCGTACCCTGCAGAGGAAGTGAGATATTATGGTTCTAGGTAAACCTCAAACCGACCCAACATTAGAATGGTTTCTTTCACACTGTCACATTCATAAGTACCCATCAAAAAGCACGCTAATTCACGCGGGCGAAAAAGCAGAAACTTTGTACTACATCGTTAAAGGTTCTGTTGCGGTTCTTATCAAGGACGAAGAAGGTAAGGAGATGATCCTTTCTTACCTAAACCAAGGTGACTTCATTGGTGAGCTTGGCCTATTCGAAGAAGACCAAGAGCGTACAGCTTGGGTTCGTGCTAAATCTCCTTGTGAAGTGGCAGAAATTTCTTTCAAGAAGTTCCGTCAACTTATCCAAGTAAACCCAGATATCCTTATGCGCCTTTCTGCGCAGATGGCTCGTCGTCTTCAAGTTACTAGCCAAAAAGTAGGTGACCTAGCGTTCCTAGACGTAACTGGTCGTATCGCTCAGACTCTTCTGAACCTAGCTAAACAACCAGATGCGATGACTCACCCAGATGGCATGCAAATCAAGATCACTCGTCAAGAAATCGGTCAAATTGTTGGCTGTTCTCGTGAAACCGTTGGTCGTATCTTGAAAATGCTAGAAGAACAAAACCTAATCTCTGCACACGGTAAAACTATCGTTGTATACGGGACTCGTTAATTTCTTAATCAGTTAGTTTATTCATTAACTAACTTCTCATCGAAATAACGTTCAAATTATAAAGCCACCCTCGGGTGGCTTTTTCTTTACTTGGATGCGTGTTATTTACTGTTCGTGCTCTCAAAGATTTTGTCTGCTGATGCCGCAACAAAACCCGTGTACAGTTCGCCACTTTCCATCGGGTAACGTTTTGCAAATTCATAGAAACCACCAGGGATGACTTGTGCCCCATCCATGAATGTGACAGGGACTTTATCTGCCATGGTAGAAGACTGCTCTAAAAGTACTTCTGGTGTGCCTTTTACTTCACCACCATTTTCGTTAATGATAAAGCCTGCTTCTCGCAAATAGTCATTCACCTGCTTCACTTCTTCATACTGATTAAGCTGATTGACGCTCACTGTGAAGTGGTTAGCTCCGTAACCATGAGCCGCTAGCCAAGAAGCGTACTCACTCTCTTTCGCTAAGATTTGGAAGTCAGCATGACTAAGGTCCCACAAACGTCCGCCGTGCAAGAAGTCACTGCCGGTCAGTTTAGAAGCATCAACCTGCTCTACCAGTTTATGAATAATGCCTTGTAGCTCTGGTGAGCACTCATCCACTTTCAATTCACTGATGAAGACTTTTGGTTGTTTCGGATCTGGGTGCTCAAAATGTTTTGCCACCAGCTTTTTGCTTTCAAATACGTAGTCACCACAGGCCTTGTAACCCACCGCTAGGAATGGCTTCGCCAACGTTTCAATGCCTAGAGGAGCGACATTAAACGTACGCAGCGCAATATGGTCATTAATAAGAGGTTCATCTTCTTGTAAAAGTTGATGCACTTTAGCAGCAGATGGGCAAAGACGTTGAATATAGTCTTTCCACAGCGATTCAAATAACAGGTCGGGCGTCATAACAACTCCTTGTTACGAAATGTTAGTTATAGGCAGAAGAAGTTGACCACTCGTTCACAGCCGAAAGGCTGTCCAGAATTAAGAACGAGTGGTCATCAACCTGTGACGGTATGTGTGGCATTAAGTGCCAGTCAGTCAACACGCTCTGGAAAGTCTTAAGCTCACCTTTGGCGTTTGCCAGCGCTTACCTGAGTAAATAGCTCTGGCAAATAGAAGCAGTAATACTTTGTCACTGCTTCGTATACTTGATTACAAGCTAACACCCGGGCTCAATGTTGCAGGTAAGATCGTTTCTTGTCCCTCCATTGATGCCATTGGGTACGCACAGTAGTCCGCTGCATAATAAGCACTTGGACGTAGATTACCTGACGCACCAGGGCCACCAAACGGAGCATCACCACTTGCTCCTGTTAATTGGCGATTACGGTTCACGATGCCAGCTCTGATATGATCAACGAAATAGTCCCACTCTTGGTCGTCGGTTGAAACGAAACCTGCGGATAGACCAAATCGCGTATCGTTGGCTAACTCAACCGCTTTTTCTAGCCCTTCGTAGCGTATAACTTGCAGCAGTGGACCGAAGTACTCTTCATCTGGTAACTCAGCAATGTTCGTCACATCGATGATGCCCGGAGAAACAAACGCCGCTTCACCTGCTCTTGCTTCAATCAAGCTCTCGCCACCCAGTGCTTGTAAGTTCGCTTGTGCGTCCAAAATGAACTTGGCTGCCGCAACCGAAATTTGCGGTCCCATGAATGGCGCAGGCTCTGCAAATGGTTGGCCTACACGAATATTGCGTGTCGCTTCCACCAGCTTCGTGATCACGGCATCGCCTTTGTCACCAAACGGGATATACAGACGGCGTGCACAAGTACAGCGTTGGCCTGCACTAATGAATGCCGATTGAATGATGGTGTAAACTGTCGCATCTAGATCGCCGTAGTTATCCGAGATAACCATCGGGTTGTTGCCGCCCATTTCAAGCGCCAACATCTTATCTGGCTGACCCGCAAATTGACGATGCAAGACGTGCCCTGTGTTTGCGCTCCCGGTAAATAACACACCATCAATACCTTTAGCATCAGCAAGAGCAATACCAGTTTCTTTCGCGCCTTGGACTAGGTTAATCACACCTTTTGGTAGACCAACTTCTTCCCACAGTTTCATTGCGAGTTCACCCGTCCACGGGGTTTGCTCAGATGGCTTGAATACAACGGTGTTACCCGCAAGCAGTGCAGGCACGATGTGACCATTTGGTAAGTGGCCAGGAAAGTTATAAGGACCGAATACCGCCATCACACCTAGTGGGCGATGACGCAATACAATTTGGTTGCCCGCAGCTTCACGGGTCGCCTCTCCTGTTCGGTCGTGGTAAGCGCGGATAGAAATGGCGATTTTTCCGGCCATTGCCGCCGCTTCAGTGCGAGTTTCCCAAATCGGCTTACCCGTTTCTTTAGCGATAACTTTGGCGATGGTTTCGCTGTTCTCTTTTACTTTTTCAGCAAAAGCCAAAACGATCGCTTCACGCTCTGCAAATGGGCGTTTTTTCCACTCAATAAACGCTTCACGAGCCGCATCTACCGCTTGATTCACTTGTTCTGCGGTTGCGCCTTTACCTTGCCAAATCACTTCTTGATTATATGGAGATAAAGACGTTAGGGCTGCCCCTTGACCTTGTACCCACTCACCTGCAATCCAATGCGTCATTGTTTCTATCCTTAAAATCTGTCGTCAGTTACTGTGGAAGAAGACGGATAAAATCTCCGTCCTTAACCAAAAGCGCTTCCGCCAATTCAGGCGCAATTACGACGCTATGTGTCTCAGCGTCATACGCCGCCTTTGCCGCTGCGGCTCGAAAATCTGCAAATGATGAATTGCACATCAAAAAGTCTTGTGTGCTCGTGTGCGGTGCAATTCTCACTTGAGCTCGGAATGAGTGGCGTACCGACTCAATATTTCGTAAATCACATTCTACGGTTGGACCACCATCGAAAATGTCCACGTAACCGCGATTTGTGAACCCTTCATTTTCAAGTAACTTGAGCGCCGGGCGAGTGTTGTCATGCACTTTACCGATGACAGCTTGTGCTTCTGGACTCAACAAATTGACATAAATCGGCAGCTTTGGCATCAAGTCAGCAATGAAGCCTTTTTTACCAATCCCCGTTAAATAGTCTGCCAGAGTGAAATCAATAGAGAAGAAGTGTTCTTGTAGCCACTGCCAGAATGGTGAATTACCTTGGTCGTCGGATACGCCACGCATCTCTGCAAAAATGGTTTCAGAGAAACGTTCAGGGTGCTCAGCCATCATTAAAAAACGGCATTTGGACATTAAACGGCCATTCAAACCACCACGGAACTTCTCGCGCAAAAACAAGGTACATATTTCGCTATTGCCCGTGTAGTTGTTACCAAACGTCAGTAGCTTTACAACGTTATTGACGCCGAGCTTTGGCGATGAGTGAACGACTTTACTGATGTGGTAAGAGTAAAACGGTACGTCCCATCCGATCGAAGCTTCAATCCCCGTCGTACCCGCGACCTCTCCGGTTTCAGAATCAAAGCCGACCATAAGGTAGCCCTCATCCCCCGCCTCTTTTACGTCTGGTTTAGCAAAGCTGTACTCTGAGTGTGTAATTCGATTGGTTAATAACTCTTCATTAACCGGCAGAGATGTAAATCCATGACCTGATTCCACCGCACAAGTGTGCAGCGCATCATAATCCGACATTGCGATAGGCCGAACAACTAGCATCAATACTCCCTCCAGATGCAAGAAGATCCTAACTATAGTGTAGGAACAATTCCCCCATCAGCGATCCTCGATGGGGGCGTCTGCGTTGACAATAAACTGGTCGGCGCGTTTAAACTAACGTCGATATGGCTTTATCCAGTTTTGCCAAGCCTTCTTCGATTTCTTGTTGTGTGATCACGAGTGATGGAGTGAAACGTACGACATTGGCACCCGCAACCAATACCATGAGACCTTGTTTACCAGCAGCGACTAGTACGTCTCGAGCACGCCCCTGCCATTCATCATTCAGCGCAGCACCTAATAGGAGACCTTTGCCACGCACCTCAGAAAAGATATTGTACTTCGTATTAATCTTCTCTAGCCCCTCACGGAATAGCGCTTCACGCTCAAGGACACCGGCTAACGTTTCAGGCTTGCTGACTTCCTCAACCACCGCCTCAGCAACGGCACAAGCCAGTGGGTTACCACCGTAAGTAGACCCGTGAGTGCCGACTTTCATGTGTTCCGCCAGCTTTGCAGTTGTTAACATCGCACCAATAGGGAAACCACCACCAAGTGATTTCGCGGTACTTAAGATATCTGGTGTGATACCCAGACCTTGATATGCATAAAAGTGACCAGTACGACCATTACCCGTTTGAACTTCATCAAAGATAAGTAAAGCATTGTGCTTATCACACAATTCACGGACCGCTTGAGCAAACTCTGGTGTAGGTGGAATGATACCGCCCTCACCTTGTAGCGGCTCCATCATAATCGCACAAGTGCGATCTGAAATGTGCGATTGCAGCGCTTCAATGTCATTGTAAGGCAAATGCGTAACATCACCTGGCTTAGGTCCAAAACCATCCGAGTATGCCGCTTGACCGCCAACGGTTACCGTAAAAAACGTACGACCATGGAAACCTTGTTTAAATGCAATGATTTCAGACTTTTCTTGACCATGAACATCTGCGGCATAACGACGGGCAAGTTTTAATGCAGCCTCATTCGCTTCAGCGCCAGAATTAGCGAAAAAAACACGCTCAGCAAAGCTGACTTCGGTTAGCTTTTTGGCAAGTCGTAGTGCTGGTTCATTGGTCATGACATTACTTAGGTGCCAAAGCTTATTGCCTTGTTCAGTCAACGCATTCACCATGACAGGATGACAATGTCCAAGGCAACTCACCGCAATGCCACCGGCAAAATCGATGTATTCATTGCCATCTTGGTCCCAAACTCGTGAACCCTTTCCTTTTACTGGAATCATTTCCATCGGGTTATAACAAGGCACCATGACCTCATCAAATAAACCGCGCTCTACTTTATTTTCCATCGTCATTGCACATTCCTTTTTGATACCGCATGCCGAGCAGATAAGCGAATTTGGCCAGCATTCATCACCAGCAAATAATGTTTTGCATTTAAGCTATCACGGCATTGTATTTACATTTAATTAACCATTTCAATAGTGATTTATTCTTTTCGCATCGGGAGTAAGCCACCATTACTCACTACCTATGACTATTTATGCACCAATAATTATAAATTGAGAAGCAAAATTTAATAAAAGCCACTTATGACAAGGCTTAAACAGAAATGATAAAATGAATAGTGCATGCCAGAAAAGTAGAACGCATAGTTTTGCATTCTCTTCCTAGTGGAAAAAGATGAAGAATTTGTTAAGAAAAGTGATCCTGATCAGATCATTTAACGGGAAAGAAAATTAGCCAGAAGCTCATGACCTTGTTCTGTCTTTATGGACTCAGGATGAAACTGTACCGCATCAATTGGCAGGGTTTTATGTTGATAACCCATGATTTCATCCATGCTGCCATCTGAAAGTTCCGTCCATGCCGTCAATTCAAACACGTCTGGTAGGGTGCCATTTTTTACCACTAAGGAATGGTAACGAGTCACTGTAAGTGGGTTATTGAGGTTTTTAAATACGCTGCGACCATTGTGACGGATCGGCGATGTTTTACCATGCATCACTTGTCTTGCGCGCACCACTTCACCACCAAATACCTGTGCAATCGCTTGGTGACCTAAACACACCCCTAATATAGGTAACTTGCCAGCAAAGTGCGCTATCGCTTGTAGAGAAATGCCCGCCTCATTTGGTGTACATGGCCCTGGTGAAATAACAAGGTGGGTTGGCTTGAGCGCCTCAATGCCTTGGATATCAATCTCATCATTGCGCACAACCTTAACGTTCGCCCCTAACTCACAAAAGTACTGGTAAAGGTTGTAAGTAAACGAGTCATAATTATCAATGATCAACAACATAGTGTTTAGATTGCTCCAAATCCATTCTTGGCAGTTCAGACAGGGGTTATGCCACAAAAGTGCCATTGAGGCGGTATTTTGCTATACAAAATCAGAAAGGCAAGGTTTTGCGATATAAATTTACTCAAATACAAAAAACCCCCGCAAATGCGAGGGCTAAAGAAAGTCAAACTTTAAGCTGCATTATGGGCGAGCAACAAAGCCTACTGCCGCGTACGCTTTCTTCAACGTTTCAGCCGCACGAGCCGATGCTTTGTCTGCACCTTGCTTCATCACTTCGTTCATGTATGCACGATCGGCACGGATACGATGGTATTCCGCTTGGATTGGCTCAAGCATAGTAACCAGTGCTTCACCCACGTCTTTCTTGAATGGGCCATACATTTCAACGCCTTTGTATTTCGCTTCAATCTCTTCAAAACTCATGCCTGTCGCCGCAGAGTAAAGACCCATTAGGTTAGAGATGCCTGCTTTGTTTTCCCAATCGTGAGCAATACGTGGTGGCATTTCAGCGTCTGTTTGCGCTTTGTTGATCTTCTTGATGATCGACTTAGGCTCTTCCAGCAACGTGATAACATTCTTACGGTTATCATCTGACTTAGACATCTTCTTCGTTGCGTCTTGCAGGCTCATTACACGTGCGTTTACCGTCGGAATGTAAGGCTCTGGCACTTGGAAGATTGGCTGCTCTGGCGAGTAGATGTTGTTAAAGCGGTTCGCGATATCGCGCGCGAGCTCTAGGTGTTGCTTCTGATCACTACCTACTGGCACTTGATGCGCACCGTAAAGTAGGATGTCTGCAGCCATTAGAACTGGGTAATCAAACAGCCCCACGTTTACATCACCAAACTGGCTTGAGCTGTCTTTTGAGTAACGTGCAGATTTGTCTTTAAACTGCGTCATACGACCCAGTTCACCCATCTGGGTATAACAGTTAAGAAGCCAACCAAGCTGAGCATGCTCTGGTACGTGTGACTGAACAAATAGCGTGCTCTTCTTAGGGTCAACACCAACTGCCAGACAGATCGCCAGTGCATCTAGAGTCGCTTCATGCAGTGCTTTAGGGTCTTGACGAACCGTAATCGCGTGAAGGTCTACCACACAGTATTGGCAATCATAATCGTCTTGCATCTGCTGCCATTGACGTAGAGCACCCAAGTAGTTACCGATACTTAGTTCACCTGAAGGTTGAACACCACTCAATACGATGGGTTTGCTCATTAGAATGATTCCTTTGACTTCTTAATCTAATTAAATGAAAAACCGTGCAGCGATAGGCGCACGGCTTACTCAGTGTACTCATTAACGAGTATTTTGGAAGCTCTTTTGTAGCCGTTATGCAGAAACCGCTACAACGTCCAATAATTCTGCCAAACTGTCAGCAACAAAATCTGGATTTGATACTGAAATAGCCTCGCCATGGTTGTAACCATAAGTTAAACCAAATGAGGCGCAGCCTGCGTTCTTCGCGGCTAGAATGTCGTTTTTAGAGTCACCGACCATCAGCATTTCACTTGGTTGAATTTGGTGTTTTTCCATTAACCAATTCAATGCGACTGGGTTTGGTTTTTTCTCTGGAAACGCGTCACCACCTAGCACATCAACAAAGTACTTTGCGATGTCATGCTTCTCCAGAACGTCAGGGACAAACTTAGAAGGTTTGTTAGTCACAAGCGCCATAACAAAACCCGCCTTGTGCAACTCTTCCAGTGTCTCTTTTACCGTAGGGTAAAGGTGGCTTAGCTTGTGACCACTTTGCTCGTAGTAATCATCAAACAGCACACGCGCTTTTGCACGAAGCTCTTCGCTCAGTTCAGGATTGATGGTCAGGCTTTGGCTCAGTGAGCGTCCAATCAGCACATCTGCGCCGTTACCGACGTAATCTCGAACCTGCTCTTCTGAAACCGATGGAAAGCCAAGCGCTTGTACTGCTTGGTCTGCCGCAACCGCCAGATCTGGCACGCTATCAAGCAAAGTACCATCAAGGTCAAAGGCGATGAATTTAATGTCTTGTTGAGTCATAACTTCCCTGAAGATTTTATTTATAATCGGTGAAAACAACAAAGGATGGCACCCCATCCTTTGTTTTTATCACTGTGACTGATTTATCTTAACGTTTTTTATCAGTTACTTGGCAGCAATACGCTGACGAACCGCTTCAAACAAACAGATGCCCGATGCTACAGATACGTTCAAGCTTGAAACGCTGCCTGCCATTGGGATCTTAATTAGATCGTCACAGGTTTCGCGAGTCAGACGACGCATGCCGTCACCTTCTGCCCCCATCACGATAGCCAGAGGGCCGGTCAGTTTCGCTTGGTAGATGTCGTGTGTCGCTTCACCCGCCGTGCCCACAAACCAAATGCCTTGCTCTTGCAGTGTACGCATCGTGCGCGCCAAGTTGGTCACTCGGATCAATGGCACGACTTCAGCTGCACCACAAGCGACTTTGCTTACCGTTGCGTTCATCGGTGCAGAGCGGTCTTTCGGTACAATGATCGCCGCAACGCCTGCTGCGTCTGCGTTACGTAGACAAGCACCTAGGTTATGCGGATCCGTCACGCCATCCAATACCAATAACAGCGGAGATTCGTGCTGCGCTAAAATGCCATCAATGTCGTTTTCGTTCAGCTGTTTCGCAGGCTTCACACGAGCAATGATACCTTGGTGATTAGCGCCGTGCGCTTTATCGTCTAGCGTTTTACGAGTCATTTGTTGGATAGACACACCACAAACCTGAAGATCATTCAGAATTGGCATTAGACGATCGTCTTGACGACCTTTTAAAACATACGCTTCGATAAAACGTTCTGGTTCGCGTTCTAGTACCGCTTTCACTGCGTGAATGCCGTAGATAAATTCGTTACTCATTATTTAACCTGTTTTTCTGGTCAGTGCCCACATCAATTTAACTTGGCGTATTCACACCAAGTTAAATCAGCGATTTCACCTACTCTGCGTTACTTTGAGTACGCGTGGTTTTCTTCGGCTTACTGTGTGGCTTTTTCTTACGTGCCTTTTTCACTTTCGGCTTTTTCGCGCTTTCAGTGTCACCACGCTTCGATCCACCTTTGCGTTTGCCGGCCTTTTCGCTTGGCTCAGGTCGCTTAGTTGGCTCGATAGCTGGTGTAGCACGCGTACCGTTTGACTCTTTTGAAGAGCGCGTTGAGGTACGTTTTTTCTCTTTCGCTTTGCGTTTTGCTTCTGCTACACGCTTCTTCGCGGTCTTGCCTTTGCCGCGTAGCTTACGACTTGTTTCGATCAATTCAAAGTCAATTTGCTTGTCATTTAAGTTCACCGCAAGCACTTTCACTTTCACCGCATCGCCTAAGCGATAAATGTTACCGAAGCTTTCACCGATAAGTCTTTGACCGATCGGATCAAATTGGTAGTAATCGTTGGCTAGTGTCGAAATGTGTACCAAACCATCGATGTGCAGCTCTGTTAAACGAACAAAGAAGCCAAAGCTCGTCACGTTGGCAATTACGCCATCAAGCTCATCACCAACGTGATCTTGCATGTATTCACACTTCAACCAATCAGCGACTTCGCGCGTTGCATCGTCTGCACGGCGCTCTGTCATCGAACATTGCTCACCGTAGAAGTCCATATCGTCAAATGAGTAATGGTAACCACCCGTTGGTGTCCAGCGATCTTGATTACGGCCTTCGTCTTTGGCAATCAGGTATTTGATTGCACGGTGCAGTAATAAGTCTGGGTAACGACGAATTGGTGACGTGAAGTGCGCGTAGCGTTTCAGTGCTAAACCAAAGTGACCGGCATTGTCTGCGTTGTATACTGCTTGCTTCATTGAGCGCAACAGCATCGTTTGGATCAACTCTTTATCCTGACGCTCGGCAATTTGCTTAACCAAATCGGCGTAATCCGTTGGAGATGGCTCTAAACCACCGCCTAAGTTTAAGCCCAGTTCGCCAAGGAAATCACGGAAGCCTTGCAGACGCAATTCACCCGGAGATTCGTGAACACGGTACAACGCTGGCTCTTTCGCTTTCTCAACATAAGACGCTGAAGCGATGTTCGCTAGGATCATACACTCTTCGATGATCTTGTGAGCGTCATTACGAATCACTGGCTCAATGCTTTCAATCTTACGATCCGCATTGAAGATGAATTTCGCTTCAACGGTTTCAAACTCAATCGCACCACGATTATCACGCGCTTCTTTCAGCACTTTGTACATACTGTGCAATTCTTCTAGATGAGGCACCAGTTTGTGATAACGCAAACGAAGATCTTCATCCCCCTCTAGAATTGCTCCTACTTTGCTATAAGTAAGACGAGCGTGTGAGTTCATCACGGCTTCGTAGTGTTTGTAACCCGAGAGTTTGCCCGTCTCAGAGATGGTCATCTCACACACCATACACAAGCGATCGACTTGTGGGTTTAGTGAACACAAACCGTTCGATAGCACTTCAGGCAACATTGGAACAACTTGCGATGGGAAGTACACAGAGTTACCACGGTTGATGGCTTCTTTGTCGAGAGCAGTGTCAGTGCGTACGTAGTAACTTACGTCAGCTATCGCAACCCATAAACGCCAACCGCCGCTCTTTTTCTTCTCACAGAAAACCGCATCATCAAAGTCACGAGCATCTTCACCATCAATGGTCACCAATGGTAAATCACGCAAATCAACACGACCTACTTTTGCTTCTTCTGGCACTTCTTCGCCTAGGTTAGCAATTTGCTTATCAACCGCTTCTGGCCAATCGTGAGGGATTTGGTGAGTGCGAATTGCAATTTGCGTTTCCATTCCTGGTGCCATATTTTCACCAAGAACTTCAATGACTTTACCCATCATGCCACGTGAACGAGCGCCACGGTCTGTGATTTCAATAACAACCACGTTACCCATACGAGCACCGGCTTTGTGCTCATTGGGGATCAGGATATCCTGGCTGATTCGAGAGTCATCCGGTACAACATATGAGTAACCATATTCAAGGAAGAAACGTCCTACGATCTGTGTCTTACGCTCTTCCAGCACTCGAACTAAACGCCCTTCACGACGACCACGTTTGCTATTGTCTGTTGGTTGCACCAACACGTAATCACCGTGAATGATATGCTTCATCTGATGGTGAGGTAATACAATGTCATTGTCCTTGCCAACACTGCCCTCAGGACGTACCCAACCATGGCCATCTTTGTGGCCAATAACGTACCCTTTTACCATTTCGAGCTTTTCTGGTAATGCATAGCACTGACGTCGTGTAAACACCAACTGCCCATCACGCTCCATCGCTCGGAGTCGACGACGCAAACCCTCGTACTGCTCTTCACCATCAAGCTGTAGTGCTTCAAACAAATCATTACGATTCATCGGTACGCCGGCTTGTTGTAGAAACTCAGTAATAAACTCTCGGCTTGGAATTGGGTTTTCGTAATTTTGGGATTCACGATCCGCAAAAGGATCGTTTGGAATGTTGTCTGACATAGGCGTGCCTATCTAGCAAGGAAGGTATAGAGCTAGTATATCCGAGTCTCTTGATAAGCTACAGAATTGCTTTGAAAAAAGAACGAACTGAATGAGATTTAAGAACTATGGGCGCGTAAGCAAGATCAATAGATCAGAATTGTCGGTGATGAGATCTTCAATTGTGCAATCATCGAGTGCCGCTAAAAAAGCCATTTTCGCTTGAGCTAACTTTTCTTTCAGGCGACATGCTGGCGTAATATGGCAAAACTCTACTGAACAGTTCACCAAATCTAATGGTTCTAAATCACGCACAACACCACCAATAGTGATCGCTTTTGCTGGCTTCATCAAGCGTATCCCGCCATTTTTACCACGCACTGTATGCACATAGCCAAGTTGCCCAAGGCGATTAATCACTTTCACCATATGGTTACGAGATACACCAAATAAATCCGTTACCTCAGTAATGTTGGTAAGCTCATCTTTGGGTAATGACGCTAGGTAAATCAAGGTTCTGAGTGCGTAGTCGGTAAAACTGGTTAGCTGCATAATGCGCTCCTCTCTGGTCTCAAAAGTGTAAATCTTTTCTTGATTAAAAGATACATTTGAGATACAACTTTAAACATGCATTATAAATACAACTTTAAATAGGAAACCACTATGCTCAGCAATCAAACTATTGATATCGTGAAAGCCACCGCCCCACTTTTGGCAGAAACTGGACCAAAATTAACTGCACATTTTTACGATCGCATGTTTACGCATAACCCAGAATTGAAAGACATTTTCAATATGAGTAACCAGCGCAATGGTGACCAACGTGAAGCACTATTTAATGCGATTTGTGCGTACGCAACCAATATTGATAATCTACCAGCACTTCTCGGTGCAGTAGAAAAGATCGCACATAAACACACCAGCTTTTTGATCACCGAAGATCAGTACCAAATTGTGGGTAAACACCTACTCGCAACAATTGATGAACTGTTTTCTCCTGGCCAAGATGTCATTGATGCTTGGGCTGAGGCTTACGGCGTGCTAGCAAACGTCTTCATTCAACGTGAAGAGCAAATTTACCAAGAGAACGCTGCACTTCAAGGTGGTTGGCGTGGTTTACGTGAATTTGAGTTGGTAGGCAAGCAACGTGAAAGTGAAAATGTTTACAGCTTCGTTTTCAAACCAGTTGACGGTGAAAAGGTTGCAGAATACAAGCCGGGACAATACCTTGGTATCTACATCAACAGTAATAAGTTCGAAAACCAAGAGATTCGTCAATACAGCCTATCTTCTGCGGTTCAAGAGAACACTTATCGTATCTCTGTAAAACGAGAACAAGGCGGTAAAGTTTCTAACTTCCTACACGATGACCTAAACATTGGCGATAAAGTACAACTTGCTGCTCCAGCAGGTGACTTTTTCATGGATGTGGAGACTCAGACACCAGTGGTTCTGATTTCTGCTGGTATTGGCCTAACACCGACACTTTCAATGCTTGAGAGCCTTTCAGATCACCAAGCGCCTGTCACATGGGTACACGCAGCAGAAAACGGTCAACAACACGCATTTAAACAACACGTAAACCAATTTGTTGGCGCAAAAGAAAACATGAACTCACTGGTTTGGTATAACCAACCAATGGCTGAAGACCGACTAGGTGAAGACTTCCACTTCACGGGCCTTGTAAATCTACGCGAAATTGAAACCGCCTTAAAGCAAGACAACGTGCAAGTGTACTTCTGTGGTCCAGTTGGCTTTATGCAACACGTAGCGAAACAACTGCTTGAAATCGGTGTATCACAAGAGCAATTCCACTACGAGTGCTTCGGCCCACACAAAGTTGTTTAATCGCTCGCAGCAACTCTTCAAGAAAAACGACAAAGCCCACATGATGTGGGCTTTGTTATGTCTATTCTCAGAGTATTATGACGTCGCAGGGTTGCATGACGCGCCGTTTTTGAGAGTACGAATTACCAGAACGTATCGCGTCGCTTTGCGCGTGCAATGATGTTCTGTGGCATGCGCTGCTCGAGACCATTTCTCAGCATCGCAATACGTTTATGTTGGCGTTTGTCAGCCGTAACAGAGTTATACAACCAACGGTACGCATCTTCATAATCGAGAGGGCTACCGTAATCTCGCAAAAGCAATTCTGCAAGATGAATGCGTGCATTTAAATTTCCCATCGCCGCGGCTTCACGCAAGTATGGGATCGCACGCTCTTTATCTTGTTGCACTAATGTGCCACGAGAATAATAGCGACCAATTTGCTCGAGCGCTGCTGGCAAACCTTGGTGTGCCGCGTTTTCCATGTAATAAAGACCAAGCTCTACGTCTTGATCAACGCATACGCCCCAAGCCAGCATATCGCCATATAGAAATTCATAAGATGGCAAATTAATGCGTGTCGCACGAGCTACGATATCTTCCACCAACTGGCAGTTGTCAGCGCGTACGCGTTCTAAGTGCTTATTCTGCTCAATAAGCTTAATAAGTTCTGCTTCGGTGTAGATGGGCACTGGTGCACCTACATCGGAGACATTCGCTTTAACCGATGTTGCACTCAGCATCAATAACAGTGAAGCAGCCACTGCTCGTAACTTCATAATTTACTCTTTAAGGTATCTGAGAGACCAAAGATCAGCGAATGACCTCTTCTGCTTATAAAGCTTATCGGCAAAGGTGACTTAAGCTTTAGACAATTTTTGCCCCTCACTTAAGCTTAACGGCAATAAGTTGCCATGGCGAATACCATCTCTCAGAGAGACGAGCACATCACAGATACAAAAAAACCGGCTAGAAAGCCGGTTTTTAAATTCTCTAACGAATATCCATTAAGCACCAAATGGGTGAACTTTAATGATAGTCTCGTTACGGTCAGGACCTGTTGAGATAATGTCTACTGGTACGCCAGTCAGTTCTTCAATACGCTTGATGTAATCTAGAGCTGCTTGAGGAAGCGCATCGATAGATTTAGCACCAAATGTGTTTTCAGACCAACCAGGCATTGTTTCGTAGATTGGCGTTACTTTTTCGTACTCATCAGCAGCCATTGGCGAAACTTCTAGTACAGAGCCATCTTCCATCTTGTAACCAGTACAGATTTTTAGCTCTTCAAGACCATCTAGTACGTCTAGTTTAGTTAGACAGAAGCCAGTTACTGAGTTGATTTGAATTGCACGACGCATCGCAACCGCATCAAACCAACCAGTACGACGTAGACGACCGGTTGTTGCGCCAAACTCGTGACCAACAGTACCAAGGTGCTTACCTACTGGATCTTGCTTGTCTAGACCATCGTATAGTTCAGTTGGGAATGGACCTGCACCAACGCGAGTACAGTAAGCTTTCGCGATACCAAGGATGTAACCTAGGTGACGAGGACCAAAACCAGAACCTGCAGCAACACCACCAGCAGTCGTGTTAGAAGAAGTTACGTACGGGTAAGTACCGTGGTCGATATCTAGCAGTGTACCTTGAGCACCTTCGAACATGATCTTGTCGCCGCGCTTACGTGCTGCGTCTAGTTCGTCAGTTACGTCCATAACCATAGAAGTCAGTAGTTCAGCGTAGCCTTTAGCTTGCTCAAGTACTTCTTCGTAGCTTACTGCGTCTGCTTTGTAGTAGTTCACTAGAGCGAAGTTATGGTATTCCATTACTTCTTTTAGTTTCTCAGCGAATGCTTCCATATCGAATAGGTCACCAACGCGTAGACCGCGACGAGCAACTTTATCTTCGTATGCAGGACCGATACCACGACCAGTTGTACCGATAGCTTTTTTACCACGTGCGATTTCACGCGCTTGGTCTAGCGCTACGTGGTAAGGAAGAATTAGAGGACATGCTTCAGAAATGAAAAGACGTTCGCGTACTGGAATACCGCGCTCTTCAAGAGGTTTCATTTCTTTAATTAGAGCTTCAGGTGATAGTACAACACCGTTACCGATAACGCATTTTACGTTATCGCGAAGGATACCTGATGGAATTAAGTGAAGAACGGTTTTCTCACCGTCAATTACAAGTGTGTGACCTGCGTTGTGACCGCCTTGGTAGCGCACCACGTATTTTGCATCTTCAGTTAAAAGGTCTACAATTTTACCTTTACCTTCGTCACCCCATTGGGTGCCTAGAACGACTACGTTATTTCCCATCTTTCCAAGTCTGATTGCTAGTTAAAAAAGGATTCTAGCACTGAATCTCGCATCTTGCAGTCATTTTTTGTTCACAGACTTGGTACTAGAATGCAATCTCACCAACGTAGCTCATTTCGAAATCAGTACATCACTGATAATATTTACTTTTCTAAATTCAGTTAGGAATCATTATGTCTGAGTCTATTTGGCTCGCAATCGGGCTCGTATTGATTGTAGAAGGGATTGGGCCCTTAATCGCGCCCAATGGATGGCGCAACATGGTCGCTCAACTCAGTCAGCAACCCGATAATCAGCTGCGTCGCATTGGAGGTTGCTTAGTGGTTGCGGGTGCCGTCATTGCCATTATGATGAGTTAACACACTCACGAAACCATTCCATCAAATACAAAAAAGGCTCCTTTCGGAGCCTTTATCATTTATCAACACGCTTATTGTGCGGGCGCACCTTTCGCGTTATTCATGTACTGGAAGAATTCACTCTTCGGATCCAATACAAGAATGTCGCTCTTAGAGCTGAACGATTTCTCGTAAGCTTTCAAAGAACGTAGGAAGCTGAAGAACTCAGGATCCTTGTTGTACGCTTCTGCATAAATCTTCGCGGCTTCTGCATCGGCCTCACCTCGTGTTACGCGAGCTGTTTTATCGGCTTCTGCTAATACCGTCGCAACTTCAAGTTCAGCTTGAGCACGAATAACTTCGGCTTTCTCACGACCTTGAGAACGGTGTTTACGAGCTACTGACTCACGTTCTGCACGCATACGTTTGTAGATAGAATCACTGATGTTGTCAGGTAGGTTGATCTTCTTCATTCGGAAGTCAACAATCTGAACACCTAAGTCTGTCATCGCACTTTCGCGGGTGCCTGTCAGTACGTTTTCCATGATTTTATCGCGTTCGCCGTCGATCTCTAATGCTTCTTTCGCCGCTTCAGTAGTGACGACTTCGCTATCAGAACTTTCTGGCAATACATCGTTATTACGCGGGCCTGAAACAATCTGTTTGATCTCGCGAGAACCGATTTCAGAACGCAGAACGTCTGTTACTTTACGTTCCAATAGGGCTTCTGCCGTCAGCGTATTACCACCACCTGTCGCTAGATAGAACTGACCGAAATCTTCGATACGCCACTTAACATAGCTATCAATGATTACGTCTTTTTTCTCTGACGTTACAAAGCGGTCTGAGCGGCCGTCCATTGTTTGAATACGTGCATCAAGTGTTTTTACACGGTCAAACAAAGGCATTTTGAAATGCAAACCAGGTTCATAGATACGAGCAATATCATTGTTATCTTTCAGTACTCGACCAAAGCGAATCACAATGCCTCGTTCCCCCTCAGGGATCACGAACAGTGACATCAGCATCAAAGCTAGAGCGATGACCAGTACAGGGATCATTAACTTACGCATTCTTAGTATCTCCCTTGGCGTGTACCAGTTGAACGAGATTGAGTATCCGTTGTACCGCTAGTACTTTGAGATTCCAACTCAATTTTGTCGTAAGTCGAAGACGAGCTTGATTTACGTTTTGTTTGTGTCGCGCCTTCCTGACCAGCAAGTTTGTCGATCGGTAGGTACAACAGGTTGCCGCTTGATTCAGAGTCAATCAGCACTTTCGATGTGCTTGAATACACTTCTTCCATTGTATCTAGGTACAAACGGTCACGAGTAACGCCTGGCGCTGCTAGGTACTCTGGTAAGAGTTTTTCAAACTGAGCAACCTGACCAAGTGCTTCATTCGTAATACGTTCGCTGTAACCTTGCGCTTCTTTCTTCAGACGTTCAGCACGACCTGTTGCCTTAGGAAGAATGTCATTACGGTACGCTTCTGCTTCACGTTCAAAACGCTCTTCATCCTCACGAGCCGCAATCGCATCATCAAATGCGTCTTTTACTTGCTCAGGTGGACGTGCAGACTGGAAGTTCACGTCAACAATCATCAAACCCATATCATAATTATCAATGATTTGGTTTAGTGTTTCTTGTGTGCTTTGACGAATTTGCTGACGGCCGCTTGTTAGAATGCTGTCCATTAGCGAGTCACCAATTACCGCACGTAGCGCAGAGTCTGTTGCTTGACGCAAACTGTCATCCGCATTCGTTACTTGGTAAAGGTACTTGTATGGATCAGAGACACGGTACTGTACATCCATTGCTACCGTCACAACGTTTTCGTCTTTCGTTAGCATTGTGCCAGAAGCACGCAAAGAACGAATTGCCTGTACGTTCACAGGCGTCACTTCATCAATAAAGCGAGGACGCCAGTTCAGACCAGGATCGACGATACGGTCATATTTACCTAAACGCAGTACAACACCACGCTCTGCTTCACCGATGGTGTAAAAGCCAGCGAAGAACCAAACTGCAATCGCGATAACTGCAATGACACCGAAGCCAATCGCACTACCACCACCGCCGATAGGTGAACCACCGCCGCCTTTTTTACCAAACTTACCACCCAGCTTTTGACTCAGTTTGCTGAACACTTCATCTAAATCTGGCGGACCTTGATCTCTGCCACCAGGACGCTGGCCACCGCGATTATTATTACCCCATGGGTCATTATCGCGGCCATTATTGCCGTTGTTATTTCCAGGCTCATTCCACGCCATTAGAAAGCTCCATCATTTGATATGACGTTATACTGTAGCAGTCCTTTAAGTGACTATAAAGCCAGTCAAAACTGCCCCTTCTCTTTTTTCAAGTCTAGACCAATCTACTTGCTGCATTCGAATCGCGATCAACAAGTTACCGTCCTGGTCATACTCCTCACGTTGAATACACTTCATTTGGAAGAATGTACTACGGAATCGTCCTTGATACTGTGGAGGAATTCGCAACTGATGCTCAACCATTTGAGAAGCCAACCGCTCGGTCAGCGCATCAAATAGAAGATCAATACCGATTCCATCCATGGCGGAAATCCAAACTGCACGGGGCGCGCCTTCTTCGTCGCGCTCAATGCGTGGTTTCTGCTCATCTAGATTGTCAATCTTATTCATGACGACGAGACTTGGCACTTCATGTGCGTCGATCTCTTCTAATACTTCATGAACAGCTTGAATATTCTCACGAAAACGTTCATCACTGGCATCAACAACATGTAACAAAATGTCAGCTTCTTGCGTCTCTTGTAGGGTCGCTTTAAAAGCTGCCACCAAGTCATGTGGTAAATGTCGAATAAAACCAACGGTATCTGCGAGAATTGCAGGGCCTACATCTGCTAACTCTATTTTACGTAAAGTAGGATCAAGAGTAGCAAATAGCTGATCAGCTGCGTACACACCCGCTTCAGTTATACGGTTGAAGAGTGTCGACTTACCCGCGTTGGTGTAGCCTACGAGAGAAACCGTTGGAATTTCTGCTCGATTTCGGGCACGGCGTCCCTGTTCACGTTGCTTCGCTACTTTTTCTAAGCGACGAAGTATCGATTTAATTCTCTCACGCAATAGTCGACGGTCGGTTTCCAGCTGAGTTTCACCTGGACCACGTAAACCAATACCGCCTTTCTGCCTTTCAAGGTGTGTCCAACCGCGAATCAAACGAGTAGAAATATGACGAAGTTGAGCCAACTCTACTTGTAGCTTACCTTCGTGCGTTCGAGCTCGTTGAGCAAAGATATCGAGAATAAGACCAGTGCGGTCGAGAACTCGACATTGGCACAGTGCTTCGAGGTTACGTTCTTGGGCAGGAGAGAGGGAGTGATTAAAAATCACAATTTCAGCACCCGTTAATTGCACCGTCGATGCAATTTCTTGTGCTTTACCCTCTCCGACATAGTATTTCGGGTGTGGGGATTGACGGCTACCAGTCACAACTTGCAGCGCATCAACCCCAGCGGAGGAAACTAGCATTTCAAATTCAGCCAGATCTTCCCATTCACCTTCTTGCGTGAAGTTGATATGAACAAGTACGGCTCGCTCACCGGATTCATAACGGTCAAACAAGCAATCAACTCCTTATTGTAGAAATACTAAATGAAGAATTAATCTTCAGATTTTTCTTGTGGACGATCACCTTGAGGACGATCACCACTGTGGTGGCTCACTGGACGAGCCGGAACAACTGTAGAGATTGCGTGCTTGTACACCATTTGGTTTACAGTGTTTTTCAATAGGATCACGAACTGATCGAATGATTCGATCTGACCTTGAAGTTTAATACCGTTCACAAGGTAGATAGATACCGGGATACGCTCACGACGTAGCGCATTTAGGAATGGGTCTTGTAGAGATTGCCCTTAGCCATTTTTATTTTCCTTATTTAATTTGTAGTTGTAATTATTTAGCTAGCGGTGCAATGCAAAAGGTACTACTTTTTTTGCATCTGAGCTAAACGAGTCAAAAAGCACTCTAAGTAATTAGCAGCATAGTATAAAAACCGCCAACAACCGATCCTTTAAGAGTGCGTTCACGCCAAAACGATCACATTATACACAGCAATCTCAATCAGATGCTATTGCTTCTGACATGGTTGCCAATGCTTGTTCAATGTTATCGCTATCCAACCAAGTTAAATCATTCCAGCTGCGTAACCAGGTGATTTGTCGCTTGGCCAATTGACGAGTTGCGCATACGCCACGAAATATCGCTTCGTCACGTGTACACTCTCCGTCTAAATACTCCCACATCTGTCTGTAACCAACACAACGAATAGATGGCAGATCCGGATGAAGATCTTTCCTCGCGTGAAGCGTTTTCATTTCATCTTCAAATCCAGAAGACATCATTTTTTCGAAACGAAGTTCAATTCGACGGTGAAGTTCTGCCCTATCCTTGGGAGCAATTGCGAACTGTTTCACTCTAAACGGGAGGCTATCACCTTTAGTTTGAGTCAGTTCAGTAAGAGTTTGACCTGAAATACGAAAAACTTCCAATGCTCGAGACAAACGCTGAGGATCATTAGGATGAATTCTCGCAGCCGATACAGGATCAATCCCCTTAAGCTCATCGTGCAACACTGACCAACCTTTAGTCAATGCTTCTTGTTCAATTTGCTGACGAATTTCAGGATTTGCAGCAGGAAGAGGAGATAACCCCTCTAGCAGCGCTTTGTAATACAACATAGTTCCACCAACAAGTAGCGGAATTTTCCCCTCAGAAACAATATCATTCATTGCCTTAAGCGCATCACGACGAAAATTTGCAGCAGAATAAGATTCGCTCGGATCTAAGATATCGATAAGACGATGTGGCGCAAGGCTAAGTTCGCGTTCATCGGGTTTTGCTGTTCCAATATCCATATCTTTATAGATCAAGGCGGAATCTACACTGATGATCTCAACGGGATACTTTTGGCGTAGACGAATGGCTAGCTCTGTTTTACCTGATGCTGTTGGCCCCATTAAAAAGAGTGCCAACGGTAGTTTGTCTGTCATGATTTCAATTTGGCAATTGTGGCAGAGAAATCAACAGCAGAGACAAATTTAAGGTCTTCTAGTGGTAATTGACCATGTCTTAGCTGTTCAAGTTCCGCAATAATTTGAATGGCTTCGGAGAGAGTATAGTGGCTCTTAACCGTAGTGACCTGCATAGCAAGCCAATTTATCAGCTCTGATAACATCGAAGCGTCTGCGCTCTCTCCTCTCACACGCGTTTGCGCGTAAGATAGCAGATCTGGAATCAAAATTTGTAGGTTTTGTTTACGCAGTGGCGAGGGCACCCCCATCACCATCAAGGCTTTGTCATTGCGCGCCTTTAGCTGAATACCCAACTGGTCAAAATCTTGCTGATAATCCTGAGCAAACTGAATCAGTTCTGGCTCCAGTTTTACGGACAACGGAACTAAAAGAGGCTGAGCCTTTAAGGCCTCATCTCTTGGTGTGAGCTGACCTTTCGTTCGATAGAATTCAGCCCTTAGTAGAGAAACCAAAGCCACACCGCTATCGCTACTCATCAGCACAAACTGATCATCCACTACCACCAACACTTTGCTTAATGCCGTTACTGGCGGAGAGGTAGTTTCTACACGTGTGCTTGCCGGAACCTTATGCGTTTCTGCTTGAGGGTCAAAATCCGGAGTTTGCAACAGTTCATGATAAGCTCGAACTTCTTGTTTCGTCGGTGCAGGCTCGGCATGACGCTGGTCTTTGTTTGAACTTGGTTTAGGTGCTAGTTTTGACTCAATCCAATCCGTTCGCTTGAACGAATCCGTCGCACGTGCTTCTCGCACTGAGGAGTCACTGGTTGCACGATCGCGTGGTGCGGCTTCATAATCCGAACGTCCCGGATAAGCAGGAATGTTGTCAATGGCTTGATAAACCTGCTCTGGCACAGGAGGTTGGACAGATTGAGGTTCATTCACTCGATCCGGAGTGGGTTCAAAATCCTCAACATCATCGACGCTCTCTGTATGATGAAAGGCGGATTGATTCACATGCGGTTTATCAATCACTGAGCTTTGAACAAGCGCATCCGCTAGAGCTTGATAAATAAAGTCATGCACTAATCGCGCTTGATGGAAACGTACTTCATGTTTAGCGGGGTGCACATTGACATCGACTTGATGTGGATCGAGTTCAATAAACAGCACGTACGCAGCAAATTGATCGGACTTTAAGCTCATCTCGTAGCTTTGTCGGATAGCGTGATTAATGAGCTTGTCACGCATCATACGTCCGTTGACATAACAGTACTGCAAGTCACTTTGTTGTCTTGCGCCCTCTGGTGTTGTGATCCAACCGTGAAGTTTTAGGCCTTGATGCTCTAGCTCAATGCGTAACATATGGCGTACGAAGCCATTACCACATACCGCGGCTATGCGCTTTTCGGTTTGAAGCTGATTTTTTGACGCTCGATATTGACGGACCATTTTCCCGTTATGGCGGACATTAATGGTCACATCAAAACGACTTAACGCGATGCGCTTCAATAACTCATCAATGTGAGCAAATTCCGTTTTCTCTGTACGCAAAACTTACGTCGCGCAGGCGTGTTGAAAAATAAATCTAAAACTTCAACCGACGTTCCAATCGGATGCGCCGTCGGCTGCAATGTTACTTTCATGTCACGCCCTTCAGAATAGGCACTCCATGCTTGCTCTTGTGTTGCGGGGCGAGAGGTAATGGTCAAGCGAGACACAGAGCTAATACTGGCTAACGCTTCACCGCGAAAACCTAAACTCATGATGGCTTCTAAATCATCCAAAGTGTGTATTTTAGAAGTCGCATGGCGGCTGAGCGCGAGACCTAACTCATCTTTCACAATCCCTTTACCGTTATCACGCACGCGGATCAGCTTAGCGCCGCCTTTCTCGATATCAATATCGATACGTGTAGCGCCAGAATCGAGACTGTTTTCTACCAATTCTTTCACGACAGAGGCGGGTCTTTCGACGACCTCCCCTGCCGCAATTTGGTTTGCCAATCGTGCTGGCAAAATCTTAATGGTCATAATGAGTTAAGCGCTCACTTACTTATTAGGAATAATCAGTACTTGTCCAACGGCAAGTTCATCAGAACGTAAGTTATTTGCCTTACGGATGCTCGATACACTGACGCCATATTTTGCTGCAATCTTACCTAAATATTCTCCGCGAGCTACTTTGTGCTTACGAATCGGTTTATCTTTCACTGCCACCGTAATTTTAAGCTTTTGCCCGACCCAAAGCGTGTCTGACTTCAGATTATTTTGGCGGCGGATATCGGCTATTTTCACTTTGTAGTGGCTAGCAATCTTACCGAGGAACTCACCGGATTTAACCGTGTGTGTGATCGTCTCCGTTTCAACCGTATTGGGTTTATTCGGAATAGAAACCGAAACCGCGCCAGAACCAGGGATTTTCAGTTTCTGGCCAACCGCTAAACTGCTTGATTTAAGCTTGTTCTCACTCATGATCGCCTTGGTTGACGTACCATATTTTTGAGCAATAACTGAAAGCGATTCACCGCGTTTCACGGTATGAACCGCTGGCTTGGCCGACGATGAGAACACCGTTCCCTCTGGTGGATTATCTTTTAAATATTTCACCACCGCTTTGGAGATCGCTCGTGCCAATTTGTCTTGGTGTGAACGCTGGAACAATAACTTTTCTTCAGTCGGGTTTGAAATAAAACCAGTTTCAACCAACACCGATGGGATCTGCGGTGAACGCAATACTGCGAGACTGGTGTTAATGGGCTTCGAGTTATGCAAACGCGCAACCTTGCCCATTTCACCTAGAATCTCAGTAGCAAGCTTATAGCCCTCTTTTTGTGAGTGACTAAATTGCAAATCCAGCAACGTTTGGTTTACGTTGCGATCACTGGAATTACTGACAAATGCGGTGCCTGAACCACCTAATAGCTCAGACTGCTTCTCATGGTTTTCTACCCAACGAGATATCTCTGTATTTGCTCGGCGAGTATTAAGAACAAATACCGAACCACCACGAGGCTGAGGAGAAGTGAATGCATCCGCATGGATCGATATCAACAAATGCGCGTCATTTTCACGAGCAATTGCGACTCGACGATTGAGGTTTACGAAATAATCCCCTTTACGTGTCATCTTTGTCTTAATGCCTGGAACCGCATTAAGTTGAGCGGCAATCTTATGAGAAATACTCAGTACCGCATCTTTTTCGTACTTACGTCGTGATGGACCGATTGAACCAGGGTCTTCGCCTCCGTGACCCGGATCAATGACAATCAAAATCTCTTGCGCACGCTGAACCGTACTCATGTCTTTGCTTGGCGTTGATGGTGTACTCGGTTTGGCCTTTGCTGGCGCCGTTGATGTTGTTTTACCGTGTGGCAAATCAATGACCAAACGATGACCATACTGGCCACCAGGCGTTGGCTTCAATTTAAAGACTTCAGCTTTCACACTTTTCTTTAACTCAAATACCAAACGATACGTATTTTTATCTGGCGGAGAGCTCTTACGAACACGCTTTAATACTGGGCTATCCGTTACCGTCACAGGTAACTTTGCTTTCATTGAGGTGTTATTAATATCCACCACTAGCCGATCTGGTCCAGAGAGAGAAAAATAAGAATAGTCCGCTTCCGAGCTCAAATCGATGACAACACGCGTTTCATCTGGGGACGGCCAAACTCGGAAACTTTTAACGACGTTAGCAAATGCTAAATTGGGGATGATAAGGAGAAAAGTGGCGACTAACGCCGCCACTGCTCTAAATTTAGAAAGACTCAACATAGCTCCAATCGACTGAGTAACTGTACACCATATTCATTATTCGCCGTTAATTCGGCAACACGCTGCTCGCCTTGGTAGCGAATGTCCACATCTAAATCAGGTTGTGGCAGCAATCCATGCCCTTTTTCAGGCCATTCGACTAAACAAATTGCATCATCCGTAAAGTAATCTCGAATACCCATAAATTCCAATTCTTCAGGATCGGCAAGTCGGTAAAGATCAAAATGGTAAACTTGCCATTTATCTAACTGGTAAGGCTCAACCAGAGTATAGGTTGGGCTTTTTACGTTTCCTTGATGACCAAGAGCACGGACAAAACCACGACTGAATGTTGTTTTACCTGCGCCTAAATCGCCATGCAGGTAAATGGTGGTCTGTTGAGAACAAAGCTGAGCTAATGCGGTGCCCAGAGCTACCGTTTCATGCTCATCTTTAAGATTAAATTGTTTCGTGCTCATTAATGTTTCTCTAACTGATGATCGTTGACTATATAAAAATCAAAAGAACAGGAATAGTAAACTGTGTTGGTTTTGAGAGACAAGCTTTCAAATGTCATATGTGCGAAAAAAGTAGCCAAAATGATGAAAGCTAATCCTATGATCCTATTAAGTACGTTAACGGTCTTGACCATAACACTTTCAGTTTTTTATTCGCTGGGTTCAAAACCTATTCCGAGACTTTCTGGTGGCACCGACTCCTAAGATCCGTTAAGATCCGCCCCCCTTTATCTTGGTGGTAAAACATGAACTACGAACAACTCGCACAACAAATCAAAATTTGGGGTAAAGAGCTCGGCTTCCAGAAAGTCGGCATCTGCGATGTTGATCTTAGTGAACATGAGGCCGCTCTGCAAAAATGGTTGGACGCTGGTTATCACGGTTCAATGGACTGGATGGCTCGTCATGGCATGATGCGCGCGAGGCCCAATGAGCTTTTACCAGGTACCGTACGCGTAATCAGCGTACGCATGGACTATTTACCACCGGAAGCGAAGTTTGCCTCTAATTTAGCGAACAAAAACCACGCTTACATTAGTCGTTATGCACTAGGGCGTGATTACCACAAGCTCGTAAGAAAACAATTAAACAAACTTGGGCAGCTTATCGAACAAGAAGTTGATCAATTGGGCTATCGCCCCTTTGTCGATTCTGCACCAATTCTCGAACGTCCATTAGCCCAAAAGGCTGGGCTGGGTTGGACGGGCAAGCACTCCCTCATCTTAGATAAAGATTGTGGTTCATGGTTTTTCCTTGGTGAGTTACTTATCGACTTACCATTACCCATCGACGAAGCAAGTATTGACCAATGTGGAAAATGTCGAGCATGTATCACGTCTTGTCCAACTCAAGCCATTGTGGATGACAACGTTGTCGATGCTCGACGCTGCATTTCTTATCTCACCATCGAGTTTGATGGTGTGATCCCAGAAGAGTTCCGAAAACCTATGGGGAATCGCATTTATGGTTGTGATGATTGTCAGTTGGTTTGCCCTTGGAATCGTCATGCTGAGATCACCGAACAAGAAGACTTCCACCGCAGAGATAGCTTTATCGATCCCGATCTCGTCACGATGTTCCTATGGGATGAGTCACATTTTCTAAAACAAATGGAAGGCTCTGCGATCAGACGAATCGGACACCTACAATGGCTACGGAATATCGCCATTGCACTTGGCAACTCTGAATATAGTTTACGTGTGATAGAAGCACTAGAAGCGCGCCAAGGTGAAAACCCATTGCTAGACGAACATATTGAATGGGCATTAGCTCAACAGTTTAATCAAACGCCATTAGAAAGTATGGGGTCTATTGAAACCAAGCAGAAACGATTAATTCGAATTGTTGAAAAAGGGCTTTCGAGAGATGCTTAAGGCCTAGCGTATATGCATGCAATTGAAAACAACAATTACATGCTCAATTCATGATGCTGTTCTCAATTCTGAAATGTGGAAAAACAAAAAGTACCCAGAACAAAATGGGGTATAAAAAAAAGTTAAACACAACTTCGGGAAATGACTAGGATCAAAAAAATGCAAGTTAATGATCCTAATTTAACGTACTCGATCCCCACCTTTAGCGGAATTTTCATTTACAAACAACAACTTAGGGACCAAATCTCTAACCTTATTATCTGCAAAAATAAAAAGATCTTTCTTTTCTTCTTTTAAAACCTAGCTAAAAACACTTTATCAACCAACTTATCCACAGAATGATATGTGTGGATAACTCTGTTAATTGAATAGGTTAAACTCAACCAAACACCAAGTCATTGATTATTGAACGAGCTCTTGCACTGTTTAATACACAGGCAAAATCGCCCAACATCTGATGATGTGGATTAAAAGCTTATTTTTGGGATTGATGCTTCTCAGCATTATGAAAAGAGCGAAATGAGTGGGATGTAGAAACCAGGAATAAGTCCAAGTTTCATATCCAAAGATGGCTTAAATACGATAAAACTAAGCAGCTATCTTTAAGATTGGTTGCGGGGGCCGGATTTGAACCGACGACCTTCGGGTTATGAGCCCGACGAGCTACCAAGCTGCTCCACCCCGCGTCCGAATTGTATCACCGTTAAGTACGATGTGAACTTTGTTTTCGCATAAGAGAAAGCGAGATTACATGCATTCTCTAAGAAAATTGGTTGCGGGAGCTGGATTTGAACCAACGACCTTCGGGTTATGAGCCCGACGAGCTACCAAGCTGCTCCATCCCGCGTCCGTATTTCATCGTCAAGTACGATGACAACTTGTACTTTCTGCTTAAAGAAAGTGGAGCGACACACGAGGTTCGAACTCGTGACCTCAACCTTGGCAAGGTTGCGCTCTACCAACTGAGCTAGTGTCGCATCATAAACTGCCTGAGCGTCATGCTAGATAACATTCAAACTGTCTTGAATTTGGTTGCGGGAGCTGGATTTGAACCAACGACCTTCGGGTTATGAGCCCGACGAGCTACCAAGCTGCTCCATCCCGCGTCCATATTTCATCGTTAAGTACGATGACAACTTGTACTTTCTGCTTAAAGAAAGTGGAGCGACACACGAGGTTCGAACTCGTGACCTCAACCTTGGCAAGGTTGCGCTCTACCAACTGAGCTAGTGTCGCATCGCAAACTGCCTGAACCTTATGCTAGATAACATTCAAACTGTCTTAAATTTGGTTGCGGGAGCTGGATTTGAACCAACGACCTTCGGGTTATGAGCCCGACGAGCTACCAAGCTGCTCCATCCCGCGTCCGTATATTATTGTAAAACTGACTGAAAAACAAAATCTACGCAAAAGCGTATCATTTATCAGGTGAGTATTACAATGCACTGTTAAGCACAATGAAAGCTATAAAGTTGGAGCGACACACGAGGTTCGAACTCGTGACCTCAACCTTGGCAAGGTTGCGCTCTACCAACTGAGCTAGTGTCGCAATATCACTGTTAAGCACAATGAGGGCTATGAAGTTGGAGCGACACACGAGGTTCGAACTCGTGACCTCAACCTTGGCAAGGTTGCGCTCTACCAACTGAGCTAGTGTCGCAATGTCACTGTTAAGTACAATGAAAACTCTGTTATCCACTTGAGAAAGTGGAGCGACACACGAGGTTCGAACTCGTGACCTCAACCTTGGCAAGGTTGCGCTCTACCAACTGAGCTAGTGTCGCATCATAAACTGTCTGAACGTTATACTAAATAACATTCAAACTGTTTTGAATTTGGTTGCGGGAGCTGGATTTGAACCAACGACCTTCGGGTTATGAGCCCGACGAGCTACCAAGCTGCTCCATCCCGCGTCCGTATTTATCGTCAAGTACGATGACAAATTGTACTTTCTGCTTAAAGAAAGTGGAGCGACACACGAGGTTCGAACTCGTGACCTCAACCTTGGCAAGGTTGCGCTCTACCAACTGAGCTAGTGTCGCATCATAAACTGCCTGAGCATTATGCTAAATAACATTCAAACTGTTTTGAATTTGGTTGCGGGGGCCGGATTTGAACCGACGACCTTCGGGTTATGAGCCCGACGAGCTACCAAGCTGCTCCACCCCGCGTCCGTATTTCACCGTTCAGTACGATGACAACTTGTACTTTCTAATGAAAGAAAGTGGAGCGACACACGAGGTTCGAACTCGTGACCTCAACCTTGGCAAGGTTGCGCTCTACCAACTGAGCTAGTGTCGCATCGCAAACTGCTTGAACCTTATGCTAGATAACGTTCAAACTGTCTTAAATTTGGTTGCGGGAGCTGGATTTGAACCAACGACCTTCGGGTTATGAGCCCGACGAGCTACCAAGCTGCTCCATCCCGCGTCCATAATCATCATTCAAAGTATGATGATAACTTATACTCTAATGAAAGAAAGTGGAGCGACACACGAGGTTCGAACTCGTGACCTCAACCTTGGCAAGGTTGCGCTCTACCAACTGAGCTAGTGTCGCATCAACAACGTTTCCGCTGTTCAGGGCTGCGAATTATAAGAGCATTTTTTTGTGATGCAAGTCCTTCGTTCAAAAAATCTTTAAATTTTTACTGATCGATGAAAAAGCAAGCAAAAGGTTCATTTATTACAACAATTTGGATCACAGCCTTAACAGTTAGATCGTAAAGATCGTTTCACGATAGTACTTAAGCTCTGCAATTGACTCTCGAATATCATCCAGCGCCAAATGTGTTCCTTGTTTAGAAAAACCATCGAGGACTTCTGGTTTCCAACGGCGAGTCAGTTCCTTTAGCGTGCTCACGTCTAGGTAGCGGTAATGGAAATATTCTTCAAGCTCTGGCATATGTTTATAAAGAAAACGGCGGTCTTGACCAATGCTGTTACCACAGATCGGAGATACACCTTTAGGCACCCATTTTTCCAGAAATTCGATGGTTTTCGCTACTGCATCTTGTTCTGTAATGTCACTATTGCGTACACGTTCAACCAAGCCGCTTGCTGTATGGGTATTCGTGCACCAATCATCCATCTTAGCCAATTCATCTTCAGGCTGATGTACTGCTAGCACTGGACCTTCTGCCAAAATGTTTAGTTCACTATCAGTGACGATAGAGGCGATTTCAATGATTTTGTGCGTCTCAGGATCAAGTCCTGTCATCTCTAAATCAACCCAAATTAAATTTTGATCGCTAAAGGACATGGTTACGCTGCCTATTTGTTTATCGATAAAAGAGGTACTATACCTGAAAATACTTGAAACACGATACTCACAAACCTGAGTCGAGATCGAACTCAATCGTTTGATTGACCCCATATTAAGTACAACATTGTGGCAAAAAAGAAAAAGTTAACCAAAGGTCAAGTGCGTCGCGTACGCAGCAACCAACAAAAGCGCCTTAAGAAGCAAGAAGATTCCGTTCAATGGGATGAAACTATGCTAGGCGCAAGCAAACAGGGATTGGTCATCACCCGCTTTGGTCAGCACGCTGATATCGAAGATTTAGAAACGGGTGAAATACAACGCTGTAACCTTCGCCGTGGCATTGAGTCACTGGTCTCTGGTGATCGCGTGCTTTGGCGCGAGGGGCTAGAGTCCATGGCAGGGATCTCTGGCGTTGTTGAAGCGGTGGAACCTCGTTCATCGATGCTCACTCGCCCTGACTATTACGATGGTCTAAAACCGGTTGCTGCCAACATCGACCAGATGGTGATCGTCTCTTCAGTATTACCAGAGCTTTCTCTTAATATCATTGACCGGTACTTAGTTGCTTCAGAAACGCTCAGCATTGCGCCATTGCTCGTCTTGAACAAGGTTGATCTGTTAGAAGAAAAAGACCGCGCAACGTATGAACAATGGCTGACTGAATATCAGCGCATCGGCTATAAAGTTCTGTTTGTTAGTAAAAAGACAGGGGAAGGTATTGCTGAGCTTGAGGTGCAACTAAGAGATCGTATCAATATATTCGTTGGGCAATCCGGTGTCGGAAAATCCAGCCTTGTCAATGCGCTGATGCCAGAACTAGAACAAGAAGTGGAAGAAGGTGAAGTATCCGAAAACTCCGGATTAGGGCAACATACGACCACTGCGGCACGTCTTTACCATATCCCAACTGGTGGCGACCTTATTGATTCACCGGGAGTACGTGAGTTTGGACTTTGGCATTTAGAGGCGGAAGAAGTCACTAAAGCTTTCGTAGAATTCCGCCCTTATCTTGGTGGCTGTAAGTTCCGAGACTGCAAACACAACGATGACCCTGGCTGTATTCTGCGTGAAGCGGTTGAGAAAGGCGACATCAATGAAACGCGCTTTGAAAACTACCATCGCATTCTAGAAAGCATGGGAGAAAACAAAGCAAACCGTCAGTACTCACGCAGCAAAAAGGCAGACTTGTAACAGGATTGAGTCTGTGATTGTGTAAGAAAACATCACCTAATACTGACAAGCAGATTAAATTTCAGTAACATCACGCGCCCTAAAGCGAGAATCTAACAGAAGTATCGGAAATAAAGATGGACAAGATTAAAGTTGGACTGCAGTACTGGATCCCACAACACGGACTAACGCGCCTTGTGGGTAAACTGGCTTCAGCTAAGGCTGGCAGTCTAACAACAGCAATCATTCGCTGGTTTATCAAACAATACAATGTGAACATGGATGAGGCGAAGCACTCCGATCCTAAACACTTCAAAACTTTCAACGAGTTCTTTGTTCGTGAGCTTAAAGATGGCGCCCGTCCAATTGTTGATGGTGAAAAAGTGATTACTCACCCTGCGGACGCATGCGTAAGCCAATTCGGTCCGATTGAAGATGGTCAGCTAATCCAAGCTAAAGGTCATAACTTCTCAGCGCAGGAACTACTTGGTGGGGACGCAAAGCTAGCGGAAGAGTTCCAAGACGGTTCTTTCGCAACCTTGTACCTGTCGCCTCGTGACTACCACCGTGTTCATATGCCATGCGACGGAACACTGCGTCAGATGATTTACGTTCCTGGAGACCTATTCTCAGTGAACCCATTAACCGCAGAGAACGTGCCAAACCTATTCGCACGCAACGAGCGCGTAGTATGTATCTTTGATACTGAGTTCGGACCAATGGCACAAGTATTGGTTGGTGCAACCATCGTAGGTAGCATTGAACAAGTATGGGCAGGCACCATCACGCCACCTCGTGGTAACACGGTATTCAAATGGGATTACCCTGCAGAGGGTGACAAAGCCGTTATCTTGAAAAAAGGCGAAGAAATGGGTCGCTTCAAGCTTGGGTCAACCGTTATTAACCTTTTCGCAAAAGATGCTATCGCATTCGATGAAAGCATGAAAAATGGCAAACCTACCGTAATGGGGACACCTTACGCTCATCAGCAGTAAGTTCTTTGCTCAAATTATATAAAGGCCTCCAACCGCTGGAGGCCTTTTACTATTCCACTCTCAAAACGCGCATTACCTACTCCCTCCCCCAATTAAAAACTGAAACAACAAAATACAATTTAGATCAAAAATTTAACGCAACCAAATGCATCACATTGATATGCTGAATATTGCTTATTAAAGTATTCACTCTTCTAACCATTTAGAAGTAATACGTGGCACTTGTGCTCACGTTATGGATGAATAAATTATAAGGAACATGTAATGCGTTTAACGAAAGTTGGTTTCGTGATATCCTCGGCCCTCTTGGCCTCAGCCTGTAGTGACGATGATTCATCACCGAGTGTGGTTGAACCCGCCAAACTCAATTTTTCCATTCAAGGTATCGCGACTGATGCCCCAGTTTCAAATGCAGCAATCACGGCCACAATTGGTGATAAAGCCTTTACCACGACCGCAGATGCTACCGGCTTATATTCTCTTGATTTTGAATATGAAGACGGCTCGTTAACTGGCTCGGAAATGGTACAAATCACCGCCAAAGGGAAGGAGATCAAGCTCATATTGAACTTACAAGTCAACTCGGTTCATTTGGATCTCTAATCGAACAAGCGGGTGACGATGCAACGCTAGAACAAGAAGAATCTTCACGAACAGCGATCACTCAAATCAGCACGGCGATGCATGTCTTAACTGAGCAACTTGGTAAAGATATTACTAACGATGAAGCACTTATGGCGGCCGAATCATCTGTCGATGTAGAAACACTACTTGAAATCAGTGCCATTATTAAAGTTTTAGCCGACAACCCTGACTACACACCAGAAAATGAGAGCAGTATCTTAGATATACTTACCGCCTCTGATCAAGGTGTCGAGACTTCCTTAGAGGATTACTTTGCTAAAAACAAAATGCTTGATGAATCGGGGGAATTCATTACTGAGTTATTCAAAGCGGTTGAACAAGCAAAGCAACAAACCATTGAAGATCCATCAGTAACCCCTAACTTTACTCTTGACGAGATTGAGGGTACTTACGTACTCCATGCCTCTGTGGCTGATGGTTGGGTTCCTGCTTATGGCAATGTCCTACGCATCAATGAAAATAATCAAGCTTGGTTAGGCCAGCCATGGAACTACGAACTCTCGCCTGATGAGAGTTCAACTTGGGTGATTACACCAACGGGTGAGTTATACCTATCTTCTTTAGATATTGATGCAAGTGTAGATCATTTAGAGCTTGATGAAATCGTTGATCTGTTCGGTGAAGATATACTGACAGCTTTACCTCTCCCTCACCGCCCTAGTTATTGGGTAAATAAAACTCTACGAGGAATGAAATTATCTAAACTAACAAAAGGACAAGAAAGTAAAGTCGCGGTCAAATACACCTACCAACTAACTCTTGATTATCCGATTGAATGGCCTAATGGTGAGCCAACCGTCACCACAGAATCAGTTGGAACCACGGTACTAAGCAAAAATATTCAAAACAATGAAATTTGGTCAGAAGCCCCTATTGGAGATTGGGCTATGCCTGTTATCAAAGAACTCGATCAGTCTTATGATGAAAGCATACAAAACTGGGCGATTTACCAACGAATAACTCTAGATGAAAACATGGAGGTACTCGATTCTGTTGGTAATACTATAGGGAGATGGCACTTTGATTCTGGCCAATTAACCATTACCTCTCCAGATGGATGGACCGTCTCCTACCGAGCTCACGATGAAATAAATGGCCTTATCAGTGCTATTATTAGCTTTCGTATCAATGACAAAGAATTAAACATGTTTCGATGGATTGCACCATTTGAACAGGAAGAAAGCTCGCTTGCAGAAGACGTAGTTCAATCAATGCCAAATATACTAGGCTCATCGCTTAATATTTGGACATCGAGTGAAAATAAACCTAACACTCAAAATGTTGATAGTGTATATGGCTATGCTTTGGCTGATAGTGGTGAAGCATCTAGAATTTGGACAACATACGACGATGAAGAAAACGGCTTGCCATATTTCACCACTCACAATGACTTCATCCAACAATGGGCTTCTCCAAATCAATATGATTATGTTCTAAGTGGGACCTATGATGCGGGTTATTGGGTCCATGAAAGGAAGCGTAATTGGAAGACAATAAGTACTCTAGAAAATGGATATCATCTCGTTTTAGAGGACATAAAAGTGCGTGAAACATACACCACAGATAACAGTGTAACTGAACGTTATTGGATTTTCCCTCGTATCAATGTACTCAAACCAATTGATCTTTCGGTATATGAAGATGCATACCAACTAAGCAAAGAGAAAGGTTCAATTACTGAATAAGCCTACTAAGCATGTATCAAGCCCCTGAGTTTTTACTTAGGGGCTTTTTTGACAAAAAGCAAAACTCTGTTCGAAATTCAACCTTTCTTGCTCAAACTCATACCCACCTCTAAGTCCTTAAAAAAACTATCGTTTAGTCTAGTATCAAGAATGAACTTTGTAAGGGGCTGCCGATGCCGAAGATGAGTGCGGACACACTGGTCAAATTACTGGTGTGCTTATTAGTTCCACTAGGCGTATTAATGATGCCCATAGACGTGATCCCCATTGAGGATCTTACGTTAATTCAACATCGTCTTCTGGCCATATTTCTTCTTGCTGCATTGCTGTGGGTACTTGAACCCGTCCCCGTTTTTGCCACTTCCATTCTGATTATCGCCCTTGAATTAATCATGATCTCAGACAAAGGATTACACTTGTTTCGCAATCCTCCCCCAGGACATGATTTAGGTGACTTGATTGCGTACACCGATATTTTTTCCGCTTTCTCTTCCCCTATCATCATTTTATTCATGGGCGGATTTGCTCTCGCGATTTCCGCTTCAAAATACGAACTTGATAACAACCTCGCCCGCGTATTGCTCAAACCATTTGGTACTCAGCCAAAATTCATCATGCTGGGTTTAATGTTGATCACGGCTGTGTTTTCCATGTTTATGTCTAATACGGCAACAACCGTAATGATGCTCGCTTTACTTGGCCCTATCGTAGCTGCTGCACCAAAAGGCGATTTAGGTGTTAAGGCGTTAGTGTTGTGTATTCCTATTGCTGCTAACACTGGTGGTATAGCGACACCAATCGGCACCCCTCCTAACGCAATTGCACTTCAATACTTAACGGGTGAAAACAGTATCGATTTCCTTTCTTGGATGATGATGGGCTTACCTTTCGTTTTAGTGCAGCTCACCATTGCTTGGTTCCTACTACAAAAACTATTCCCAAGTAGTGAACCAGAAATGAAGTTGCGATTAAATGGTACGTTTAAGAAGAGTTGGCGTGCTATTGTGGTGTATATCACTTTCGCCATGACGATCGTGCTGTGGATGACGACCAAAATACACGGAATGAATACCTATGTTGTCGCCATCATCCCACTTGCGGTGTTCACTCTTACCGGCATCATGGGTAAAGAAGAGCTAAAGCTGATTAACTGGGATGTCCTGTGGCTAGTTGCTGGTGGTATTGCCATTGGCATTGCTCTGGATAAAACCGGATTAGCAGAAGCCCTAGCCCACGCAATTGACTACGAAACATTATCACCATTTGCGGTTGTGGTTGCACTTTCCATTGTGTGTTGGTTGATGGCGAACTTTATGTCTAATACGGCAACAGCAAACCTATTGATGCCTATCGCGGCGGCCATTGGCGTATCTATGCCTAGTTTGGCTGCCATAGGTGGGTTACAAGGCTTACTTGTTGTCGTCGCGTTCTCTGCATCACTCGGTATGATCTTACCTGTATCAACACCACCAAACTCACTGGCATACTCAACAGGCTTAATCGAAAGTAAAGACATGGCCAAGGTCGGCTTAATCATCGGCTTAGTTGGTTTGTTTATCGTTTACGGCGCTGTTCTCATATTATTCTAGAACGCGGGCTACTGAGGTGTGAGCAAACACCTCAGTGGATCTTCAACGAAGATTTTACTGTCTGATCTATAAAATAATTTTCTTTAGATCCCACTCTCATATTCATTCAACAAATTTTTGAGCATTATTTGCACTGATTCCCTCAAGTATATCGAATGAATGTCGATATATACCTTACAGCCTTTCATGTCACTATTCGTACTTGAATCGTCTCATATCACTTGGCGTCACTGATAGTGACATTGAACTTCTTGTCTGTTTTATGAAGGTAGGACAATGAGAAACACCATAAAATTAAAAATACAGATTGCGATTGCAATCATTATCGCCATTGTTAGTGGCGTTCAAGCTTGGGTGTCGGTGAGTCAACTTCGTGAAGAAACATCTTCAACGCTCAATCGAGAAATCCAAAATATTTCTTACGCTACTGGCAATTACATCAGTGACTGGCTTGCGATTCGCAGCGACATGATGCTAGCCAACGAGAACCTAATCGCTAATTCTGAGAATGCGGATAGGGAAATGCTGCTGACTAAACGGGCAGGTAAGTTCCTATCGGTATACGCGGGATTCTCTGATGGCACTATCGCTTACGGAGACAAAACTGAATCTTGGCCATCCGATTATGACCCACGCACTCGTCCTTGGTACCAAGATGCAATGTCTCAATCTAAGCTGATCATCACTGAGCCTTATCAAGACTTTGATGGCAGTATTGTGGTGAGCTTTGCAAAAGCCTTTAACCAAGGAAAACAAGGTGTACTGGCTGCTGACCTAACCGTTACAGACATCATCAATGAAATATTGAACATTAAAATTGATAACGATGGATTTGCATTTCTTGTTGATGGAAACAATAACCTCGTTGCGTACAAAGATGAAAATCTAAGCCAAAAACCGCTCACTGACCTTAACCCTAGCCTTACGCAAAGCACCATGATGAGCCTAGCCAATGATGCCCAATTGGAGACGATTCAATGGCCAAATCAAGGTGACAAACTGGTTTATATTGCGAAAGTACCTGGCACTGATTGGTCATTAGGCATCGTACAAGATAAAGAAATGGCATTTGCCTCAGTCTCAGAGCAAATCACATTTACAGCCATTGCCTCTCTCATTCTGTACCTTGTTATTGCTGCGATTAGTACTTACATCATCACTCGTTTACTCAATCCACTCCAAACGCTATCCGAAGCTATTTCTGAACTATCTCAAGGCGAGGGGGATTTAACTCAACGCATTAAGATTGAACGTATGGATGAAATTGGCGAACTGGCAACGCATGTGAACCAATTTCTAGCACAAATGCAGACTATGCTAAAAGGCATTGTAGAAAACAGCGAACAACTTTCAGAGCAAGCAAACCAAGCAAACGAGTTGTCCGCAACGGCGGCTGGGCGTGTTGAACATCAACAAAATGATGTCAACCAAATTGCGACAGCGATTCACGAAATGTCAGCAACAGCGGCAGAAGTCGCAAGCCACGCAGAACTGACGGCAAGTGCTTCACAAAACTCTGCATCGGCATGTATTGAGGGACAAAATGTCATTCAGAAGAACCGTGAAGCGATTGTCGAGTTAGCAGAACAAGTGAGCGATGCCGCAAGCGTGATTTCTGAGTTGGAAGCGAATACGCAAAGCATCAACCAAATCCTGTCCACCATCCAAGGTATTGCAGAGCAAACCAACTTGTTGGCACTCAATGCCGCAATTGAAGCCGCGCGTGCTGGTGAGCAAGGCCGTGGGTTTGCCGTGGTTGCAGATGAAGTACGCGTACTGAGCCAACGCACTCATGGGTCAACGGAAGAAATCCGTACCATGATCGAAACATTGCAAAACAACACTAAACTGGCGGTTCATAGCATGCAAAGCAGCACCAGCTTGGCAGATACCAGCGTTGATTATGCTCAGCAGGCACACGACAGCCTAACGAGCATCACTAACTCAATCACAGAAATCAACGACATGGCAATGCAGATCGCAAGCGCAGCAGAAGAGCAACGTGCCGTGAGCGAAGACATCAGCCGCAATACACAAGGCATCAAAGACGATGCTGACGTCATTGCCGAGCAATCACTCAAAAGCAGCGAAAGCGCACGTCAGATGTACGATACCGCAAACACCATGCGTGAGAACATCAGTCGCTTTAAAGTCTAAAACCATATCCTAGAAGCAGCTCAACGAGCTGCTTTTTTATTGGTACTGATAGACACTTTTCGATCTTTATAAATTCATGCATATTAGAGTATCTCCCCTGCTCTACAAGGATGTCTCGCAATCATGGGTTACGAATGGCTGGCGTTATGCGCCGCTTTCTTATGGGCTGTTTCTAGCTTAATTTCTGTTGTTCCCGCGCAGCATCTCGGGGCGTTTGCCTATAGCCGTTGGCGTATGGGTTGTACTGCGGTGATTCTCTCTAGCATGGCATGGATAACGGGAGGTTGGCTCAGTGTCTCGACAGAACACATTACACCAATGATGGCGTCCGGTTTGATTGGCATTTTTATTGGCGATACTGCTCTGTTCGCCTGTTTGAATCGCATGGGGCCACGCCAAGCAGGATTACTATTTTCTTGTCACGCCGTCTTCTCTGCCATTTTAGGTTACTTTCTATTTAGCGAAAGCATGACGGGTATGGAGCTGATTGGTGCCGCCTTGGTTTTTAGCGGTGTCGTCATGGCAATTTTCTACGGCCGACGCGGGCAAACTAGCAACGCGCTAGAAGACATCAAAGGTAACGTTTGGATTGGTGTTGGGCTCGGATTAACCGCCGCTATATGCCAGGCTCTGGGTGGCATCATCGCAAAACCTGTCATGCAAACCAATGTTGACCCTGTTGCCGCCTCCGCGATTCGTATGATCAGTGCTTTCGTCGCGCACTGTGCACTCTGGTTAATTGGCGCGAAAGTGGCTCGCGCAACGCAAACTATCACATGGAAAGTTTTTGGCATCACTGCATTAAACGGCTTTTTGGCCATGGCGATTGGTATGACATTGATTCTTTACGCCCTGCGTGAGGGTAACGTGGGAATGGTAGCTCTGCTTTCTTCAACAACGCCGATCATGTTGCTGCCATTGTTGTGGGTTTACACCAAGAAACGTCCGAACCGATTCGCTTGGTTTGGCGCAGCACTGGCGGTCATAGGCACTGGCATCTTAGTGCAGTAGCTCAGGTTCAATTAGGGCCTGTTGACCTTAGTAACTGTTGAGCTCAGTAACGCACCGCCTTACCGAACACAGAATTACAGATACAAAAAAGCCCGAGTCGAACTCGGGCTTTTATCATTCTGAATCGTCAGTTAATTACTTAACTAGCACTTCACCAGACATTTCTACAGGAATTTCTAGACCCGCTAGAGAAAGCATTGTTGGAGCAAGGTCAGACAGTTTACCGCCTTCTTTGAACTCAACCGCTTTGTCACCTACGTAGATTAGAGGTACTGGTAGGTTAGTGTGAGCAGTGTGGATGCCGCCAGTTTCTGGGTCGATCATCATCTCTGCGTTACCGTGGTCCGCAGTAATTAACATTTGACCGCCAACTTCTTTGATTGCTTCAACCACTTTACCAACGCTTTCGTCTAGTGCTTCGATAGCTTGCTCAGCCGCTTCGTAAACGCCAGTGTGACCAACCATATCTGCGTTCGGGTAGTTACAGATGATAGTATCGAACTTACCAGACTTGATAGCCGCAACCATCTTCTCTGTTAGCTCTGGAGAGCTCATTTCTGGCTGCATGTCGTAAGTTGCTACTTTTGGAGAAGCAACAAGTTGACGCTCTTCGCCTTCAAATTCGTTCTCAACACCACCGTTGAAGAAGAAAGTCACGTGTGCGTATTTCTCTGTTTCAGAGATACGTAGCTGAGTTTGACCTTGCTTAGATAGCCACTCACCGTACGTGTTTTCTAGAGACGCAGGTGGGAATGCGATAGCTAGAGGGATGTCAGCTGCGTATTGAGTCAGCATCACGAAGTTGATTGCTGGGAATACAGCGCGCTCGAAGCCGTCAAATGCAGGAACGAATGCACGAGTGATTTGACGTGCACGGTCAGCACGGTAGTTCATGAAGATAACCGCATCGCCATCTTGCATGATTGCGTCTTCTTGACCATCTACTTTGATTGCCGTTGCTTTAACGAACTCGTCATTTTCGCCGCGAGCGTAAGCCGCTTCTAGACCTGCAACTGCCGTATCGAAAGTAAACTCAGCTTTCGCTTGAGTTAGAAGATCGTAAGCCACTTGAACGCGATCCCAGTTGTTGTCACGGTCCATTGCGTAGTAACGACCAACTAGAGAAGCAACGCGACCTTTACCTAGTTTCGCAAATAGGTCTTGGAAACGTTGTAGTGAGTTTTCTGCACTACGTGGTGGCGTGTCACGACCGTCTAGGAAGCAGTGTAGGTAGATTTTCTCAGCGCCACGAGCGGCGGCCATTTCAACGGCTGCGTAGATGTGATCTTCGTGAGAGTGAACACCACCTGGAGACATAAGACCCATGATGTGTACTGCTTTCTCAGCTTTTACAGCAGAGTCGATAGCTTCTACTAGTGCTGCTGTCTCAGCAAATTCACCGTCAGCGATAGATTTAGTAATACGAGTTAGATCTTGGTATACAACGCGACCTGCACCGATGTTGGTGTGACCAACTTCTGAGTTACCCATTTGACCATCAGGTAGACCAACGTCCATACCTGAAGCAGAGATTAGAGTGTTAGGGTTGTTCGCAATCAGTGCATCCATAACTGGTGTTTTAGCATTTGCAATTGCGTTACTTGCTGTGTCTTCACGGTAACCGTAACCGTCAAGGATAACTAGAGCCAATGGCTTCTTAGCAGACATAGTGATGACCTCATCAAATTTAAGTAACTTTCGGCGTAGGGCTTCATTGCCCATCTAACCTTGAAACAAAACTAGCGTAATTTTACTACACTTTTTAACCAGAACTGTAGGTTAAGATCAAATAATGTTTGCGATTTATTGTTGCTATCTTACAAGTTAGCAAGCAATACGACTTTGTATGCAAACGTGTTCCACAAGCATAGTCACTTTCAAGATGCTTTGTATAACCACCGAAATACTTAGGTGAAAACTTTTGTTGATACCTATATTGCGCTTTTGAACGTAGAAGTGAAGTCAATTACACCGATTAGATTGATAGGAAACGTCGATACTAAGATTGCAGGAATAACCACGCCAAAGAGCCTTAACGCAAGCGATGAGATCTCAATTATAGATTAGAAAATTTTAACCCTCTCGCCTAAGACGATTAACCTCGCTATACTCCTGCTTTATTTTTCCGCCAACAGTGTAAGAGCTCAGGACATGCAAGAGTACATTGAATTTTTCCAACAGAACATGATTCTATCCTTAGTATGGGTAGGTCTTCTTGTCGCTTTCATCATGAGTATCGTGAAATCAGCGACCTCAGCATACAAAGAAATCAACGTTAACCAACTGACTCATCTTATGAACCGTGAAAACGGTATTGTGGTGGATATCCGCGCGAAAGATGAATTCAAAAAAGGTCATATCACCGACGCAGTTCACATTTTGCCATCAGATATCAAAGCGGGTAACTTTGGTAGCCTTGAAAACCAAAAATCAAACCCAATCATTGTGGTATGCAAAACGGGCCAAACCGCTCAAGAAAGCGCAAACCTATTAGCAAAAGCGGGCTTTGAAAATGTAAGCCTACTGAAAAACGGTTTGATTGCGTGGAACGAAGCGAACCTTCCACTCGTACGTGGTAAGAAATAAGGTCGCGGTTAAACAATTTTACCAGCCTCGTTTTTATAAACTGAGCAAATTGAAAGCAGTTGACGCGTTAAGTTGTGATGCTTTGCACGTAATGAACGCTTCACCTAGTCAAGGTAAATTTGCTCAGTTAGTCTCAGGACAAATCATATTTCGAGGTTTAGAGGTTCTAGACCTAACAAATTTTTATTAAGGATTTAAAATGGCTGAAGCAGCACCACAAGCAGCACAACAAAACTTCGCAATTCAACGCATCTTCCTAAAAGACGTTTCTTTCGAAGCGCCTAACTCACCAGTAATGTTCCAAAAAGAGTGGAACCCTGACGTTAAACTAGACCTAGATACTCAAAGCCGTGAACTTGGCGAGGGTGTTTACGAAGTTATCCTACGTCTAACCGTTACTGTAAAGAACGAAGAAGAAACCGCGTTCCTATGTGAAGTTCAACAAGGTGGTATCTTTACTGCTGAGCAAATGGAAGCAGGCCAACTAGCACATTGCCTAGGCGCATTCTGCCCTAACATCCTATTCCCATACGCTCGTGAAACTATCTCAAGCCTAGTGGTAAAAGGTACGTTCCCTCAACTGAACCTAGCGCCAGTTAACTTCGACGCGCTATTCATGAACTACCTACAACAGCAAGCTCAACAAGGCGAAGCTGAAGCGTAATTCACGCTTTGTAAGTGACGTGTTGCATTCCAAATGAATGAATTCACGTCCTATACTTGAAAAAATGCACAAAGCGTCCAATTAGCGATGCGATGTGCATTTTTTATTTCTGAAAGATCCTAGTTCCTAATCCCTAGAGATCGTAAAATCTGGCGATTATGAACTAGATTCTACTAGTAGAAAGACAATTAGGCGGTAGCATGACACACGCAAATACCAACAATGCTTACGGTAAAGACATCGCAATGACGGTGATTGGCGCAGGATCATACGGCACTTCTTTAGCAATCTCGCTTGCTCGTAACGGCGCGAACGTCATCCTCTGGGGACATGAGCCAGAGCACATGGCACGCCTTGAAGCAGACCGTGCTAACCATGAATTCCTACCTGGGATTGATTTTCCAGAGAGCTTGATCATTGAATCGGATTTAGAAAAAGCCGTTCAAGCAAGCCGTGACTTGTTAGTTGTCGTTCCGAGCCATGTTTTCGGTATTGTACTGAACAGCTGCAAACCTTTCTTGCGCGAAGATTCTCGCATCTGTTGGGCAACCAAAGGCCTTGAGCCAGAAACCGGACGCCTACTCAAAGAAGTCGCTTTCGATATTATTGGCGACAGCTACTCATTAGCAGTGCTATCTGGCCCTACGTTTGCCAAAGAACTCGCTATGGGCATGCCAACCGCGATTTCTGTCGCTTCTCCTGATGCGGAGTTCGTCGCTGATCTGCAAGAAAAAATCCACTGCAGCAAAACTTTCCGTGTCTACGCAAACAACGATTTCATTGGCATGCAACTTGGCGGCGCGGTGAAGAACGTCATCGCAATTGGCGCTGGCATGTCTGACGGTATTGGTTTTGGTGCCAATGCACGTACTGCACTGATTACCCGTGGCCTTGCTGAAATGTGCCGTCTAGGCGCTGCGCTTGGTGCACAACCAGAAACCTTTATGGGCATGGCCGGCCTTGGCGATCTTGTTCTAACTTGTACAGATAACCAATCACGTAACCGCCGTTTTGGTTTGGCACTCGGTCAAGGGAAAGATGTCGATACGGCACAAGAAGAGATCGGTCAGGTTGTAGAGGGTTACCGCAACACCAAAGAAGTTTGGATGCTTTCTCAACGAATGGGCGTTGAAATGCCAATAGTTGACCAAATTTATCAAGTACTGTATCAAGGGAAAGATGCACACCTGGCAGCGCAAGATTTACTTGCTCGTGACAAAAAAGCGGAAGGGAAGTAGCACTCTAACGCCCTTTGAACCTCATCTGAGAAGATTAAACGTTGTCGGGTCACGGAAGAACCACTCAGGATATTGAGAATGAAACACTGCGAAAAACAAAAAGTCTGGAACAAAATTGTTTCAGAAGCCCGTGAAATGTCAGAGCAAGAGCCTATGTTGGCAAGCTTTTATCATGCGACGATCATCAAGCATGAAAGCTTATGTGCCGCGCTGAGCTACATTCTGGCAAACAAATTAAACACCGCATCCATGCCTGCAATGGCGGTGCGTGAAGTGGTTGAGGAAGCCTTTGCGGCGGATCCTAACATCACGGATTTTGCCGCGTGCGATATTTGTGCCACGGTCAATCGCGACCCAGCGGTTTCAATGTACTCAATGCCACTACTGTATCTAAAAGGCTATCACGCTCTTCAAGGTTACCGCGTGGCAAACTGGTTGTGGAAACAAGGCCGTCATGCCCTAGCAACGTACTTGCAGAATCAAATATCCGTCGCGTGTCAGGTCGACATTCACCCTGCTGCACGTATCGGTAGTGGCATCATGTTAGACCACGCAACCGGCATCGTGATCGGTGAAACTGCCGTGGTTGAAAACGACGTTTCTATTTTGCAAGATGTGACCTTAGGCGGTACAGGTAAAGAGGGGGGCGACCGTCACCCTAAGATTCGTGAAGGCGTAATGATTGGCGCTGGAGCAAAGATCCTCGGCAACATCGAAGTCGGTGAAGGCGCGAAAATTGGCTCTTGTTCTGTGGTGCTACAAGCGGTACCTCCGCATACGACAGTCGCAGGTGTACCTGCAAAAATCGTTGGTCGCCCAAAAACAGACAAACCATCTCTAGACATGGATCAAGGCTTTAATGGTAAATCACAAAGCTTTATCCATGGCGATGGCATTTAGTCATTTCTTCTTATTTGATACATACGTGGTAGGAAACTCTCAAGTGCGAAAACAAAATCACCCCGTGCTACGCTCGGCTATTTTATTAACTTGTGCTTTATCTGCCACTTATCCCCTCACCTCTTCTGCTGCCAGTCAGCAAGAGTTAAAAGGGGTTTCTAGCGAAATCAGCCGTCAGCGTAAATCGCTCACTTCTCAAGAAAAACAACTTAACGATCTGCAAAAGTCGCTTAAAGACCAAGAGCTTGGTATCTCGAAACTAGAAAGAGAAATTAAGCAAACTAAGGCAGAATTAGCGCAGGCCGATCAGAACATTAATAAGTTGGAAGAGAAAATTGCACTGCAAGAAGGCCAGCGCCAAGCGCAAGAGGAAGAGCTAAAACAGCTCATTCAAACCTACTACGTGACAGAACGCGCCAAAGCCAATGGACATCTGCTCAATGAAGGGGTTGAAGAGGATCGCATCAGTCAATATTTCCAACACTTAGCGAAAGCACGTGCGGAGGTTATTGATGCCATTACTAAAACCACTCAAGAGTTGGCACACAATAAAAACCAACTTGAATTAGAAAAAGAACAGATTGAAAGCTTGCTGAAACAGCAATCGGAAAAACGTTCGTCTTTGGCAAGCACACAATCGCAACGTAAAGGTACGTTGAGCAAGATTCAAAAAAGCATCACAGACGACAAACGCTATCTTGCAGAGCTTCAGCGCAATGAAACTCGTCTAAAAGCAGAAATAGCGAAAGCTGCGAAACGTAACGCTGTACCTATGGACGGTATCGCAAAGCAACGTGGCAAACTGCCATGGCCAATAAAAGGCCGTGTATTGCATAACTTTGGTACCAAACAAACTGGCCAAGTAAACTGGAAAGGCATGGTGCTCTCTGCCAACTATGGTCAGCAAGTCAAAGCGGTTTACCCTGGTACGGTGGTGTTTGCTGAATACCTACGTGGTTATGGCTTGGTCGTGCTACTCGATCATGGCAAAGGCGATATGACGTTATACGGCTACAACCAAGCGTTAACGAAAAAAGAAGGCGATAGAGTAACCGCCGGTGAAGTCATTGCCCTTGCGGGTGATACCGGTGGTCAAGACAGACCATCACTATACTTTGAAATTCGTCGCAACAGTGAAGCGCAAAACCCGAAATCTTGGTTAAAGCGTTTATAGCTGCCGTTTGTAATTCCTGCTCTAAACCAACCGCCTTTACAAAAAACGTCGAACCACAAGAAACGAAAGAGCTAATCAGCTCCTTCGTTGCGTTCGCATTAAAGAAACCCCTACATTCAAGAAACCCTATGCGTAGTACGTCTCTACCGCATCAATAAAGGCCGCCAAATCATCCTTACTTAATGCATTAATGCCTGCTGCTGCTTCTCGGCCGCCGCCCATGGAGAACTGACCACAAACTGCCACCGCTCCTTGTTTGTTGCTGAGTGGTGCGCGGAGTGAAACGGTATAAGTACCGTCTGCATTTTCGGTTAATACGGCATGAGCTGAATCTGGATTTTGGTTTGCAAGCCAATTGCCATAGACACCGCTAATTCGACGTGATGCGGCATTGTTTGGCAATACAAAAAGCTTGAGTTTTGAACTTTCATGAACGGCTGGTACTGCTTGGGCTGCATTCATATCTTGCTGATAAGCGGACTGCAATTGGTAATATGGCGATGCATTGTCTGCGATTGCATCGAATGGTGAGACGTATTGCTTTAAGGCTTGGTACAAGTCTGCAGGATGGAAATGAAGATCATCAACTTTTGAGCCATAGCCATTGTAGTTAATCAATGTACCGAGCTCTTTTAGCTGCGCTTTCTGCCCTGCATCTAGGCCTGCTTTATCCGCTAACTCATCCGCTTTAGCAATCAAGTTATCTCCATAAGCGGCCGTGATCGCCCATGTATGAAAACGCCCTTTCAACAACTTATCGACAATCAAAGCCGTACAAGTGTTCGCATCAAGATCAATGTGTGCATCAAGATTACCATGCGATGGGATAGTGCCGGAACGGTGGTGATCCGCATAGAAAACGTGAGCACCTTGAGCCAGAGCTTGTTCCAGAGCGCTCATGTTTTTTTCCATCGACACATCGAAAATAGCAAGCTCATCGCCAGCTTGCACTTCCACTTGTTCGACGAGCTTAATATCGCGCTTAACGCCAGTCACTAACTGTGTTTCTAGAGGATCAGCAAAACGCCATTGAAGCAAAGCAATGATGCCATCAGCATCACCATTAAAGACATCGTAGTTCATTAAACGATAGTTCCCTTACCGATAATTCATACTTTATTGTGCTCAGAGAGCCGAGCAAGTCAACTTACGAGGTGAAGAGAAATGAGAGCTCAGCTCAAAAACAAATCAATAGGTCTAACCAGATTCACTATGCACATCAACAATGAAGAGTGCTCAGTGCTTCTTCTAACAGTTGCAGCTGCTCCAAACCTTGTTCTGTGGCAACGGGCTTAACAACATTCAGCATTTGCAACATGCCTTGCTTAACCATTTGCTCTGTGATGTCAGTTTTTGGCGACATGGCTGATTGATACGCCAACCAACTGCATGCGATTAAATGTAAGGTACAAACCAGAGACTTCAACTGAGTATCGTCAATATCCAGCAACTTCAGAGAAACAAACTCTTGCACAATCGCAATCAAGTTAGCCTGTAGCTTGTCTTGAACATCGATGTATTCATCGTGCAACTGTTCGTCTCTCGACAAAATTTCCGGTAAGTTGGCGTAGAAGAAACGATATTTCCACATCAAGGTAAAGATAGAATCAAGATAGCTTTTTAACATGGTCAGGCTTTCTTGAGAGCCTTGAATCGGAGTAAAACGCTCTAATAACTCTGCAGAGTAAAGCGCAAAAATCTCACGCACGATTTCTTGTTTATTGCGGAAGTGGTAGTACAAATTACCTGGGCTAATTTCAATGTGATCGGCTATGTGATTAGTCGTAATATTTCGCTCACCATGTTGGTTGAACAAGTCCAGTGCTGCATAGACGATTCTGTCGCGCGTTTTCATCTTTATCGTATTCCCTCTTGACTATCTGATCGAGTATAACGACTTCACCCATCTAGATCGATAGAGGGTCCAAATACGGTAACATAGCAGACCAGTTAAAATGCCCATGGTATTCGCTATAAGGTCATGCCAAGACGTCTGTCGACCAACATAACCTTGCAACACTTCAATCACGGCACTAAAAGACAAAATCACCATCGCTGCATAGTAACGCTGCCGCCACTGCAACACACAAAAGCTACCTAAAAAGGCAAAACCACTGTATGCCATCGCGTGTTGCATCTTATCTAGATAGGCAACGTCTCCCCAATTCTGTAAATCCCCAGAACTCAAGGAGAGGTAAGCAATCAAAGCAGCATAGCTAAACAAAATAAAACGAGCAGCGGCAAGGTTCATCGTCAATCCTTAAGCAATTGGAAATGGGAATGCGGTGACTTGGTCAATATGGTCACAACCCAGTGCCAACATAATCAGACGATCAATACCTAATGCGACGCCGGCACAATCTGGTAGGCCCGCTTCTAATGCACCAATCAAGTGGTAATCAATCGGTTGTGGTTTTATCCCCATTTCCAAACGCTTGGCATTATCTTGTTCGAAACGAGCCAATTGTTCTTTCGGGTTATCCAACTCATGGAAGCCGTTTGCCAGTTCAATGCCTTTGAAGTACACCTCAAAGCGATCCGCAACACGGTGGTCTTGTGGATTAATCTTCGCCAGTGCCGCTTGCGATGCAGGAAAGTCATAAACAAATGCAGGTACTTGCTGACCAATCTTTGCTTCCACACCAATACTGAACAGCAATTGCAGCAAGGTATCGCGATCTTGTTCTGGCTCTGCAATGTCACTCAACCCTAGCTTAGCCGCGACCACTTTTAGCTCTTGCATTGAGCCTTCTAGTGGACAAACACCCAGCGCATTAATAAAAGCGTGTTGATAGGTCATGCGTTCGGCGGCACCGCACTTCAACACCAATTGCAGAAGATCATCCATTTCGTCCATCAGGTTATGGTGATCAAACCCAATGCGGTACCACTCCAGCATAGTGAACTCTGGGTTGTGGTAACGACCATTCTCTTCATTTCGAAATGCTTTATTGATTTGATAGATGCAGCCGCTACCCGCAGCAAGCAAACGCTTCATGTGAAATTCGGGACTGGTCATAAAGAACAGCTTGCTACCATCGGCATAACCCGGCCCCACAAACTCAGTCTGGAAAGTATGCAAATGAATGTCCGTCACCGTGGCATGACTCATGGCTGGCGTGTCGACTTCCATCACATGTCGCTCGGCAAAGAATTGACGAATAGCGGTGATCAAAGCCGCGCGTTGACGAAGTTGCTCCATAGAAGCAGTAGGTTGCCAGTTCGTTTGCATAACAAAACTCTTAAAAGGTTAGTGAGCAGGAAAATAGCAATTTTGACATGGTTTGCCTAGCTCAGCGAGGGGAATCGGCTCAATTTTCTCAAACTAAATACGAATAAAAATCGATTAAATTTGAAGCAAGCATTCTACGTTCTACAGTACATTAAATCACCACAATTAAGCCTATTATCAATGAGGGTAATGTTAGGCAACAGTCGCGTAACATTGATGAGCTTTACGTTTGTGCTTCAAACGTTTCGTGCCGTGATAGCAGTCACATAACCTAGAATTTCTATGCTCCCGTGTGCATTACCGGAGAAAAAACCCAAATACATCAATTTTTCTGCCACACGCCTACCCTACACTAACCTTACTACTTTAGGGGGATTGTCTAAAACACCCTCCCCCACACTCACAATAACAAGCGGATTTCCGCAATCACACACTGGAGGATAACTGTGCAAATTATCACCACAGATATCGCAGTCATCGGCGCTGGCGGCGCTGGTCTTCGTACTGCTATTGCAGCGGCTGAAGCTAACCCTGACTTAGAAGTAGCACTTATTTCGAAAGTTTACCCAATGCGTTCCCACACGGTAGCGGCAGAAGGTGGCTCAGCAGCAGTTATCAAGGATGAAGATAGCTTAGACAATCACTTCAACGATACCGTTGGCGGTGGTGACTGGCTATGTGAACAGGACGTTGTTGAGTACTTTGTAGAGAACGCGACTCGCGAAATGATCCAGATGGAACAATGGGGTTGCCCATGGAGTCGTAAAGAGAACGGTGAAGTCAACGTGCGCCGCTTTGGTGGTATGAAAGTTGAACGTACTTGGTTCGCTGCCGATAAAACTGGCTTCCACATGCTTCACACGCTATTCCAGACATCGATGAAGTACGACAACATCAAACGTTTCGATGAGTACTTTGTTGTTGACTTGCTTGTTGATGACGGTGAAGTGCAAGGTCTGATTGCAATCCACATGTCAGAGGGCGAGTTAGTGACGATTAAAGCGAAGTCTGTTGTTTTAGCGACAGGTGGTGCTGGTCGTGTATACCACTGTAACACTAACGGCGGCATCGTAACGGGCGACGGCATGGCGATGGCTTACCGCCACGGCGTTCCTCTACGTGATATGGAATTCGTTCAATACCACCCAACTGGTCTACCAGGTACAGGTATCCTAATGACAGAAGGCTGTCGTGGTGAGGGTGGTATCATCGTTAACAAAAACGGTTACCGTTACCTACAAGACTACGGCATGGGTCCTGAAACTCCAGTGGGCGAGCCGAAAAACAAATACATGGAACTGGGTCCACGAGACAAAGTTTCTCAAGCTTTCTGGCATGAACAGCAGAAAGGCAACACCATCAAACACCCTCTTGGTGATGTGGTGCACCTAGACCTTCGTCACCTTGGTGAAGAGTATTTACAAGAGCGTCTACCGTTCATCTGTGAGCTAGCGAAAGCTTACGTGAACGTTGACCCAGCAAAAGAGCCAATTCCAATTCGTCCAACGGTTCACTACACCATGGGTGGTATTGAAACCAACGGCGAATGTGAGACTCGCATTAAAGGTCTATTTGCGGTTGGTGAGTGTGCATCTGTGGGTCTTCACGGTGCAAACCGTTTAGGTTCAAACTCACTAGCAGAATTCGTCGTATTTGGCCGCGTTGCGGGCGAACAAGCAGTAAAACGCGCAGCGGAATTCAAAGGCTGGAACGAAGACGCTATCGCAGATCAAGTGAAATCGGTTGAAGCTCGTATCGAAGCACTGATGAACCAAGAAGGCGAAGAAAACTGGGCGGATATCCGCACTGAAATGGGTCACACCATGGAAGCGGGTTGTGGTATCTACCGTCAAGAAGACCTGATGCAAGCAACGATTGATAAGATCACGGAACTTAAAGCTCGTTACAAAAAGATCAGCATCAAAGATAAAGGCAAAGTATTCAACACTGACCTTCTATACGCAATTGAAGTGGGCTACGGCCTAGAAGTTGCAGAAGCAATGGTTCACTCTGCAATCCTACGTAAAGAATCTCGTGGTGCACACCAGCGTCTAGATGACGGCTGTACAGAGCGTGACGATGAGAACTTCTTGAAACACTCACTTGCTTTCTTCCAAGAAGACGCAGCACCAACTATCGACTACAGCGGCGTGAAGATCACCAAGTCTCAGCCAAAAGCACGTCTATACGGTGAAGCGGCAGAGAAAGCGGCAGCAGCAGAAAAAGCCGCTGAAGCAGAAGCGAAGAACGCAGAGGAGCAAGCATAATGTCAGCAAACCGCATTCAAAAAGTGAACGTTCTGCGTTACGACCCAGAAAAAGACGCAGAACCATACACTCAAACATTCGAAGTGCCATTTGATGAAACCATGTCAGTGCTTGATGCACTAGGCTACATCAAAGACCACTTAGATAAAAACCTGTCTTACCGCTGGTCTTGCCGTATGGCGATCTGTGGTTCTTGCGGCATCATGGTAAACAACGTACCTAAGCTTGCTTGTAAGAGCTTCCTACGTGACTACCCAAATGGCGTGACTATCGAGCCACTCGCGAACTTCCCAATCGAGAAAGATTTGATCGTTGATATGACGCCGTTCATCGAGCGTCTAGAAGCCATCAAGCCTTACATCATTGGTAACGATCGCAAGCCAGAAGACGGCACAAACCTACAAACGCCAGAGCAAATGGCGAAATACAAGCAGTTTGCTGGCTGTATCAACTGTGGTCTGTGCTACGCGGCATGTCCTCAGTTCGGTTTGAACCCTGAGTTCATCGGTCCTGCAGCTCTGACTCTGGCACACCGCTACAACCTAGACAGCCGCGACAACGGTAAAGATGAGCGTATGAAGCTGATCAACGGTGAAAACGGCGCTTGGGGTTGTACATTCGTAGGTTACTGTTCTGAAGTTTGTCCTAAAAACGTAGACCCAGCAGCGGCAGTAAACCAAGGCAAAGTGGAGTCTTCAATGGACTTCGTGATTGCTATGTTGAAACCTGATGGTTCACCGAAAAAAGTGGAGGCATAAGGATGAGCAACCGTAAACCTTACGTTCGTGAAGTAAAACGCACTTGGTGGAAAGATCATCCTTTCTACCGCTTCTACATGCTACGTGAAGCGACAGTGCTTCCTTTGATCCTATTCACTATTTTCCTGACTTTCGGTCTAGGTTCACTAGTAAAAGGTCCTGAAGCTTGGCAAGGTTGGTTGGAATTCATGGCAAACCCTATCGTGGTAGCGATCAACATCGTTGCACTACTAGGTAGCCTATTCCATGCACAAACTTTCTTCAGCATGATGCCACAGGTAATGCCTATTCGTTTGAAAGGCAAACCAGTGGATAAGAAAATCATCGTTCTGACTCAGTGGGCAGCGGTAGCGTTCATCTCACTGATCGTTCTCATCGTGGTGTAAGGAGCTTGAGTAATGAAACCGAATTATAGTGTTAATACAGCGCCGAAACGTTCTGATGAGCCAATCTGGTGGGGTCTATTTGGTGCCGGTGGTACTTGGTTTGCGATGATTACACCAATCACCGTGCTTGTTCTTGGTATCCTAGTACCACTAGGTATCATTGATGCAGAAGCAATGAGCTATGAGCGCGTGTCTGAATTCGCAACCAGCATCATTGGCGCGCTGTTCATCATTGGTACGCTAGCATTGCCAATGTGGCATGCTATGCACCGCCTACACCATGGCATGCACGATCTTAAATTCCACACAGGTGTGGTTGGTAAAATCGCATGTTACGCGTTTGCAGGTCTGATTTCTGCACTCGCTGTGATCTTTATCTTCATGATTTAAGATACTGACCTAAATGTAAAAGCTGGCAACACGCCAGCTTTTTGTTTCAGTAATATAATAATTACAACGCAATAAAAAAGGCCGCCAAAGCGACCTTTCTATGAGAAGCTATAAATTACTTCACACGACCTACGTATTCAGCGCTACGAGTATCTACTTTGATTACTTCACCGATAGAGATGAATAGTGGAACACGTACAACAGCACCTGTTGATAGTGTTGCAGGCTTACCACCTGTACCTTGAGTGTCGCCTTTTAGACCTGGGTCTGTATCAGTAACTTCTAGTTCAACAAAGTTTGGTGGTGTAACAGTAATTGGGTTACCGTTCCAAAGCGTGATCATACAAGTGTTGTTTTCTACCAACCACTTAGCGTTCTCACCCACAGCTTTTGCGTCTGCAGCGATCTGTTCGAACGTCTCGTTGTTCATAAAGTGGTAGAATTCGCCGTCTGAATATAGATAATCTAGGTCGATATCCATTACGTCTGCCACTTCACAAGTGTCACCAGACTTAAATGTTTTCTCTAGCACTTTACCAGAAAGAAGTTTACGAATTTTAACGCGGTTGAACGCTTGGCCTTTACCTGGTTTAACGTATTCGTTTTCCAGAATTACACAAGGCTCGTTATCAAGCATTAACTTAAGGCCGCCTTTAAATTCATTGGTGCTAACTGTAGCCATTTTGTCCTCTTACATTCTTAGAGCTAAATTCAATGCCGCACATAATAACCCGAAAAGTCGAATCTGTTGAGCAAAACTGGCTCAAACAGTTAGCGAATGGGATCTCTGATCCTGCAAAATTGCTGGAAATGTTGGAAATAGATCCATCGCCGTGGCAGGACGGGTTTGCTGCGCGTAAGCTGTTTGCACAGCGTGTACCGCAAAGTTTTGTCGATAGAATGGAAAAAGGCAATCCTTACGATCCACTTTTACGCCAAGTATTACCTTTGAGCGAAGAGTTTGAAGTACACGATGGCTACTCCAATGATCCGCTGGAAGAACAAGATAACGAGATTCCGGGATTGCTGCACAAATACCGCAACCGTGCCCTAATGATCATAAAGGGTGGTTGCGCAGTAAATTGCCGTTATTGCTTCCGTCGCCACTTCCCTTACCAAGAAAACAAAAGCGGTAAGCAAGCGTGGACAAAGTGCTTAGAGTACATGGCACAGCAACCAGAGCTAAATGAAGTAATCTTCTCTGGTGGCGACCCTTTGATGGCAAAAGACGATGAGATCCACTGGCTTTTGGAGCACATCGCACAAATCCCACATATCAAACGCCTGCGTATTCACAGCCGTTTACCCGTGGTAATCCCAGCTCGTATTACTGATGAGCTATGTCACCTACTTCGAACTTCTCGTCTGCAAATTGTCTTGGTGACGCATATCAACCACGCTAACGAAATCAATACTGAATTTGCCGCTCAAATGGCGAAGCTAAAGCAAGCGGGTGTCACTCTGCTAAACCAAGGTGTTCTGCTTAAAGACGTTAACAACAGCATTGAGGCACAAGTAGCACTAAACGAAGCCTTGTTTGATGCAGGTATTTTGCCTTACTACTTACACGTTTTAGATAAAGTCCAAGGTGCAGCACACTACTTTGTTTCCGATGAAGAAGCCAAAGCAATCATGCGCGGCGTGATCACGCGAGTTTCTGGTTACTTGGTGCCTAAGCTAACCCGCGAAATTGGCGGTCGCCCAAGCAAAACCCCACTGGATCTGCATCTAGAGTAAGTTGCTAGCCGTATAATTATATTATCGTTACGAGCAAAAGCTTTTGTTCGATCGAACGGTCTTCTCTATGCATACTCCGCAAATTTGGAGGTTAAGATGCAAGCAACTTTTGAACACTATCTCGATCTTGGCCCATTCAGTTGGGCAGCGCTGCTTTGCTGTGCCATCAATGGTTTGATGATAGGCATTGAGCGTCAGACTCGCGGTAAACCCGTTGGTATTCGTACGGCTATATTAGTTATCTCAGGTACTTATCTGTTTATGTCGATGGCCGTCTCTTTGTCGCCAAATACGCTAGATCAAGCTCGTGTACTCGGTCAGATAATTACGGGTGTTGGCTTCTTAGGTGCTGGCGTGATGATGACGCAAGATGGCAAGATCCACGGTGTTACCTCTGCGGCCGTTATATGGGTCTTAGCCGGATTGGGATTAATGATCGGTTTAGGCTACCTAGCTCAATCCATTATTATCACCGTATTAGCACTGGCCGTTTTACTCGGCGTAGACAGAGCGGAAAACCGAATAAAAGCGCTGCGTCGTGGTGTTCACCAAAAGATGCAACAACGCAAAACTTCGACACGAATCCTAAAATAAAATATCCGAATGATAAAAAGACCCCGGCATCATACCGGGGTCTTTTTGTATCTGGCGTTAAGCTAAGAATGTCACTTAACTTTTGGTGAAATTCGCTGATTATTTAGCGAAGTTCACGATAGGGAAACACTTGAAGAAACCGTTGTCTGCACAGTTTAGAAGACCAATTTGAACACCGTCAATTTGATCAGTCATGTTGAAGAAACCTAGCTGGAAGTTAGATTTTTTAGAGATGCTTGCTAGACCGATATCCGCCATTGTGTAGCCTTCAGAGTAGTTCACAGCACTCCAGTTTAGACCTTCAACGTTATTCGTTACGTTTACCGCACCTAGGTTAAGACCAGTTGTTTGGCCTTGGTTCCAGTTGAATAGACCTAGCGACACACCTTTCATTTCTTGGTTTACTTTAGATGCACCAAAAAGCAGACCAAAGTTCACACCTGTAGTGCGGTCTGTTTCAGACATACCTAGTAGAGAGAAGTCGACACCTTTTACTTCATTTACTTGACCGTGAAGAACAGATAGACGAACGCCACCAACAGAAGAGTTTGATGGCAAATTAGTATTGTCGATAGTAGAGAACATCACTGGTGAGCTATCTGCAAGAGCAACAGGTGAAGCGATAACGGCAGCAACGGCCAATGACGTCATTAACTTTTTCATTTTAATCTCCAGAGGAAGTATGTAATTTACAACACAGTGTAGTGTTCAGATTCTGCGCTATTTTAACCGAATAGATGTTAGCGTGAAGTCATATTTTATTATTCTGCATTCATAAGAACATATTCATAACCCTGATTTTTAAGGAATTTATCCAAATTTCATCTACAATCGTGACAAAACAGCACAAAATCAATGCCATTCCCTCCTTACAAATCAGTAAAAATTCTTTTATCCCTAACCATCGTGAGATAGCAAACTCCGACAAAAAAATGCCTAAACAACAAACATAAAAAAACCGAGGCATTCACCTCGGCTCATCAAACTTTATCGGTAGTCTAGCTCAACGCTATAAGGTTTTAGAACAAGGAGAGCACGCGCAGTTTACGCCAGTAAATGAGCATGCTCGACGCCGTTATCAAGCCTTAGAGCAAAGAGATAGGCAGGCTATTACATCATGCCGCCCATACCACCCATACCGCCCATACCACCCATATCAGGCATACCTGCGCCGTCTTTTTGTGGTAGGTCAGTCACCATCGCTTCAGTTGTGATCATTAGACCAGCCACTGATGCTGCGAACTGTAGTGCGCTACGAGTTACTTTAGTTGGATCTAGGATACCCATCTCTAGCATGTCGCCGTATTCGCCTGTTGCTGCGTTGTAACCGTAAGAACCCTCACCTGCTTTCACGTTGTTCGCTACCACTGACTCTTCGTCACCAGCGTTCTTCGTGATTTGACGGATTGGCGCTTCCATTGCACGCAGTGCAACGCGGATACCGACGTTTTGCTCTTCGTTGTCACCTTGTAGGTCAACAATCTTAGATGCCGCACGAATTAGCGCTACACCACCACCAGCAACAACGCCTTCTTCAACCGCTGCACGAGTCGCGTGTAGTGCATCTTCTACGCGGTCTTTCTTCTCTTTCATTTCAACTTCAGTTGCCGCGCCAACTTTGATCACTGCAACACCGCCTGCTAGCTTAGCAACGCGCTCTTGTAGTTTCTCTTTGTCGTAGTCTGACGTTGCATCTTCAATCTGTTGACGAATTTGAGTAACACGACCTTGGATCATCGTTTCTTCACCCATACCATCGATGATAGTGGTGTTTTCTTTGGTGATCGCAACGCGCTTCGCTTGACCTAGATCTTCTAGAGCAACTTTTTCTAGCTCTAGACCCACTTCTTCAGAAATCACGATACCGCCAGTTAGGATCGCGATATCTTGTAGCATTGCTTTGCGACGGTCACCGAAACCAGGTGCTTTTACTGCTGCTACTTTCACAATGCCACGCATGTTATTCACAACAAGTGTTGCTAGCGCTTCACCTTCAACATCTTCAGCAATGATCAGTAATGGGCGAGATGCTTTCGCTACGGCTTCTAGTGCAGGAAGAAGCTCACGGATGTTCGAGATTTTCTTGTCTACTAGAAGAATGAATGGGTTTTCTAAATCAACAGAACCTGCTTCTTGGTTGTTGATGAAGTAAGGAGATAGGTAACCGCGGTCGAACTGCATACCTTCAACTACGTCTAACTCATCTTGTAGCGCTTGACCTTCTTCAACCGTGATAACACCGTCACGGCCTACTTTTTCCATTGCTTCAGCAATGATGTTACCAACGCTTACGTCAGAATTTGCAGAGATAGTACCAACCTGTGCGATGGCTTTAGTATCGTTACACTCAACAGATAGTTCTTTTAGTTGCTCAACCGCTGCGATAACCGCTTTGTCGATACCGCGTTTAAGATCCATAGGGTTCATACCCGCGGCAACCGCTTTAAGGCCTTCATTTACGATAGATTGAGCCAGTACTGTTGCTGTTGTTGTGCCGTCACCCGCAGCGTCGTTGGCTTTAGACGCGACTTCTTTAACCATTTGTGCACCCATGTTCTGGAATTTGTCTTCCAGTTCAATTTCGCGTGCAACGGATACACCATCTTTAGTGATCGTTGGAGCACCAAAAGAGCGGTCTAGAACAACGTTACGGCCTTTAGGGCCCAGTGTTACTTTTACTGCGTCCGCTAGAATGTTTACACCCTCTAGCATTTTAACTCGTGCGTCATTACCAAATTTAACGTCTTTAGCAGCCATCTTTGATTTCCTTTCTAAATTTTGTTTTCGATTTTGTTTTAAATCAGAGCAAAAAATTACTCAACGATTGCTATTACTCAACGATCGCCATGATGTCGTTTTCAGACATGATCAGCACTTCTTTACCGTCGATTTTCTCAGTCTTAGTACCGTAACCTTCAGCGAAGATCACTGTATCACCAACCTTAACATCTAGCGGTAGCACAGTACCGTTTTCTAGGATGCGGCCTTTGCCTACAGCTAAAACAACACCGCGAGTCGATTTTTCCGCAGCAGAGCCAGTTAAAACAATGCCACCAGCTGACTTAGATTCAACTTCTTTACGTTCAACGATAACTCGGTCATGTAATGGACGAATGTTCATCGGTCGTCTCTCCTGAAAATTTTCATGTTTATTTGATAATTGCCCGCGAGGGGCACGTGATCACTATATAAGGGGCAAGACCAAGGATCCCAAGGGTAAACGGAGAGTTTTTTGTGACTTAGTTAAAAGAACGAACAGTTAAGCAACGGTTTGCGTTCAAAATGCCCACTCGCTCGTCCTGTAGCTTTCTTGTATCCTTGCCACTCCCTCACCAGATAGACGTCGAAAATGCTGGAAAAACACAAGCCAGACAATCAGGCTGAAGATAAGTATGGTTTGTTGACCGCACCCATTCCTGACACCTTGCGAAAAATGACCATTCCTATGACGATGGGCATGATCGCCATTTTGATGTTCAACTTGGTGGATACCTTTTTCATTTCACTGCTAGGCACTCAGGCGCTTGCTGCGATCAGTTATACCTTTCCAGTGACATTCGCGGTGAACTGCATCACCATGGGGATTGGTATGGGCCTTTCGACCAATATCGGTCGACTGCTTGGACAAGGCCACGCCCCACAAGCCGCGCGCTTTACCACTCACGGCTTATTGCTTGCTATCACTTTAGTGACTATCGCCTCGTCACTTGGCTTTTTTACTATTGAACCCCTATTCCGCTTATTAGGTGCCAAAGAAGATTCCATCCCACTGATTGAGCAGTACATGCAAGTTTGGTATCTGACCATTCCTCTACTCGTCATTCCTATGGCAGGTAACAGTGCAATTCGAGCCACAGGCGATACCAAAACTCCGGCCAAAATCATGATGCTAGCTGGGCTTATCAACGGCATACTCGATCCATTGCTTATCTTTGGTTATGGCCCTTTTCCTGAGCTAGGCATTCAAGGGGCAGCAATCGCCAGCGCATTCAGTTGGCTTGGCGCATTGTTTAGCTCTTTCTATGTATTGATAAGACGCGAAAAGCTGCTGGCGCCCCCCCAATGGCAGTTCATAAAACAAGATTGGCAACAAACGTTGAAAATTGGCACGCCTGCAGCACTTTCTAATGCGATGAATCCATTATCGGGAGCTATCCTAATGATGATGCTATCAAACCATGGAACCGCTGCCGTGGCCGCTTATGGCGCAGCGCAACGTATTGAGTCGATTTTGATTCTCGTCTTGATGTCTCTAACCTCTGCTCTTACGCCATTTATGGCGCAGAACTTTGGGGCTAAAAACCCTAAGCGAGCCTTTACTGGTTGGTTCTTAAGCATGCGTTTTGCTGTCGTGTTCCAAGGCTTTATCTTCTTGATGATGGTACCACTCAGCATTCCCCTTGCAGCGCTGTTCTCACAAGAAGCAGCAGTAAAAGATCTGCTGTGGCATTACTTACTCGTCGTGCCATTTAGCTATGGCTTCCAAGGGATTGTGATGATGTTAGTCAGTGGCTATAACGCGATGCACAAACCGCTGCGCGCATTCCAATGGAGCTTTATGCGCTTGTTCATCTTTACGTTGCCAGCGGCATGGATTGGCAGTCAGCTTTATAGCATCGAAGGTTTGTTTATTGGTATTGCTCTGGGCAACACACTAGGCGGGTTACTAGGGTATCTCTTTGCCCTGCGCGAGCGTCGTATGACATTAGCAGAGCACGCGAGCTTTTAGTTCCATATAAAGTCAGTTTCAATCTCAGACTGACTTAAGCTTAGACAAGTTTCAGATAACAAAAAACCGCGGATAACCGCGGTTTTTAGACTTTTACTTTAGTAAGCTGGCTTAGAATAGCTCTTCAGCAACTTGGTATAGGTCATTACGTACTGGACGCTTCATGTTTTCGATTGCATCGATAATGTCGTGGTGAACAAGTTGCTCTTTCACGATACCAACACAACGGCCACCATGACCTTCCATTAGTAGGTGAACCGCGTAGTTACCCATGCGAGATGCTAGAACACGGTCGAATGCCGTTGGACGACCACCACGTTGAATGTGACCAAGAACCGTTGCGCGAGTTTCGCGACCCGTTCCCGCTTCAATTTCTTTCGCAAGTTCGTTTGCATCCATCATCAGCTCAGTTAGTGCGATGATTGCGTGTTTCTTACCTTTAGAGATGCCATCTTGGATATTGCTGATTAGCTTCTCTTTATCTAGACCAGTTTCTGGAGTGATGATGTACTCACAGCCACCTGCAATTGCAGACATCAGAGTTAAGTCACCACAATGACGACCCATGATTTCTACAATAGAAATACGTTGGTGAGAAGAAGACGTGTCACGTAGACGGTCGATTGCATCAATAACGGTGTTTAGCGCTGTTAGGTAGCCGATTGTGTAATCTGTACCTGCGATATCGTTGTCGATTGTGCCTGGTAGACCGATACATGGGTAACCCATTTCAGTCAGTTTTTTAGCACCCATGTAAGAACCATCACCACCGATAACAACAAGTGCATCGATACCGTGTTTTTTCAGGTTCTCAATTGCTTTTTCGCGTACCGCTACTTCCTTGAATTCAGGGAAACGTGCAGAGCCTAGGAATGTACCACCTTTGTTGATCACATCAGAAACACTAGAACGATCTAGCTGTTCGATACGACCTTCATAAAGACCTAGGTAGCCATCATAAACACCGTAAACTTCCAATCCCTCAGATAGTGCTGTACGAACTACGCCGCGTATTGCAGCGTTCATACCAGGTGCGTCACCGCCACTTGTTAAAACACCGATCTTCTTAATCATGCTCACCCTCGATCTTTGGCAATCAATTTATTTAATTTTCTTCTAGGCCCCTTGTTACCAAGCAACCTGCATAATCCAGAACTGTGCGTTATGTTACATTTCCTCTACAGGAATACCAATGAAAACACACTTTTTTATGTAACTTTTCTACTTATGTAAGAGTATTACAGTTCCTTATAGCAACTTCGTTGATTCACATCAGGATCACGATTCTTAATAAGTAGTGATGGAAAGATAGTCAACCAACGCTTATTTGTCGCTAGCTTTCGTGTAATTTTTAGACCTCTACCAATCTTGTGCCTTTTGCTCTCTCTCTGGGCCAAAAACGACCGATAGTGGGTCTTGATGAATTAAGACGTCTGCATCCGGGAACAAAGAAAGCACATTGTCTTCCACCTTATCCGCTATGTGGTGGGCATCAATCAAACGCAAGTTATCATCCAATTCTAAGTGCAATTGAATAAAACGCGTTGGCCCAGACATTCGAGTGCGCAGTTGATGCACCCCTAGCACCCCATCCACTTTTAGGCACTCTTTGCGAATCTGCTCTAACTCTTCATCAGGAAGTTTTCTATCCAACAAGGTCTGAATTGCTTCGCTGACCATTTTAAACGCGCTATACAGAATAAAAACGCCAATCCCAACGGCAAATACCGCATCGGCTTGTGTCACCCCAAAGTAACTCAGCCCCAGCGCCACCATAATCGCACCGTTCATGTATAAGTCAGTTTGATAATGCAGGGAGTCCGCCGCAATCGCCTGACTTCCGGTCTTGCGTACCACATGTTTTTGGAACATCACTAATCCCAAAGTGACAACGATGGCAAAGAGAGAAACATAAACCCCGAGTTCAGGCGAATTCAGTTCGTGCGGACGGAAAAATCGCTCAATACCATTCAGGATTAGGAAAACAGCAGAGCCAGAGATAAACATCGCCTGTGCCAACGCGGCTAACGATTCCGCTTTACCGTGACCAAAAGTGTGTTCTTTGTCTGCAGGCTGTAGTGCATAACGCACCACGATGAGATTCACCACGGAAGCGGCAATATCCAACATTGAATCGATAAGAGAGGCTAATAAGCTTACTGACCCCGTCACCCACCACGTGATGACTTTTACTATGAGAAGAAGCGTCGCGACAATGGTTGCCGTCCAAGCTGCTGTCGTGACCAAGCGTGCGTATTCGTGTTTCATAATCAAAGAGTTAACTCAAACCATTTATCAAGTATACCTTGTCGGCCGTGTAATGAGTATGAAATCACTCAATCAAAAAAGGCAACTCACGGTTGCCTTTTCTATGTTACCTAATTCGCAATTAGCTATTGTGATGCTTTTGCATGCGTTTTTGCATTTTCTCACCACACTTTTGTTGACGCTCTTTTTGCAGCTCAACAAATTTTGCTTTTTGCTCTGGCGTTAGCACGCTCAACATTTGGTGTTTTTTCTCTAGCATTTTAACGCGACGATCTGTTTGTTTTTCTACCATCTCTTTTGCTAGGTCGTTTGCTGCTGCTTCATCGAAGTTGTCTGCCAATAGAAGCGCTTGAACTTTATCATGGTGCGCTTGACGCTCAGCCATGCGTGCTTCTTTACCATCAGCAAATTTTGCTTTCATCTCTGCTTTGTTCGCTTCACGCATGTCTTTTAGTTGGTTTTTTTGTGCATCAGTCAGGTCAAGTTGGCGCATGATGCCGCGATCCATTCCCATACCACACTCACCATTAGGACCTTTGTGATGGTCTTTACCACCAAATGCGAACGCACTCGCCGCACCAAGAGTTAGAGGTAGAACAACCGCAGCTAGCACAAGTTTTTTTGCAGATTTCATAATTTGATTCCTTACACAGTTTAGTGACTCTTCTGAGCTGTTCTCACAGCGCTTGAGTGTAGAATACGAGCTTGTCGGTAAAGCAACGTATAGAGAGCGTAAAGAATCGTAAAGAGTCATTTTTACGCTCATTCTTAACAGCTATTACCATGTAATATTAAGACTGAAAAAGTAATTGATAGGTACTCAAATGGCGAACATTCTTTTAATTGATGACGATATCGAGCTTACTAGCCTGCTTAAGGAAGTGCTGACTTTTGAGGGATTCAATGTCAGTGAAGCCAACGATGGCGAAGCGGGATTAGAAGCCATCAACAGCGAGATCGATCTTATCTTACTTGATGTGATGATGCCGAAGCTCAACGGAATGGAAACCCTAAAACGCCTACGTGAAAACTGGGAAACGCCTGTACTTATGCTAACGGCGAAAGGTGAAGAGATAGATCGAGTGATCGGCCTAGAACTTGGCGCTGATGACTACTTACCAAAGCCGTTCAGCGACCGTGAATTACTTGCACGTATTCGAGCGATATTGCGCCGCACCAGCAGTAACCAAAAGAGCACGAAAAACAGCGATTGCATTGAGTACCATGAAATCAAACTGTTCCCAGGTAAGCAAGAAGCCTATTGCGAACAAGCATTACTCGATCTTACAACTACCGAGTTCGCATTGCTGACACACTTTGTGCAAAACCCTGGGCAGGTGCTCACGAAAGAAGCCTTAAGCTTAGATGTACTTGGCAAGCGTTTAGCCGCGTTTGACCGAGCGATCGACATGCATGTATCCAACTTACGCAAAAAGCTGCCAGACCAAAATAACGGTAAACCACGTATTAAAACCCTCCGTGGGCGTGGTTACATGTTGATTGAGGAAGACTAATGCGACGATCACGCTTCAAACTTCCGAAGATAAACAGCTTGTATGGGCGCATCTTTGCCATCTTTTGGTTCACCATGTTTTTGGTTTTGATGGCGGTATTATCACTGCCACACCTTGACCCACGTAAAGCTCGTGATATTCCTACCGATCATTATCAACGGATGATTGAAATACGTGATGGCATAGAGAAAAAATTTCGTAAACAAGACAATCTCGGCAAGATCTTATTTAGTATTGAGGGAAACAAACGTAGTAAGCACGACCCTAGGCCTCGTGTCTTCTTTTCGGACCTTGAGGGTAATGTATTAACGACGTCAAACCGTAAAGACTTTCAACTACGCGCGTTACAGAACTTCGTTACCAGTATTGATGACCTAAAACAGCCAAAACAAAAGCTGTACGGTCGTTATATGATTGCCGGTCCAATGCCGATCAATATTGCCAACTCAGATCTGCTGATGTATGTCGGTGTAAAGTGGAACGAGCCACCACCAATCCTACTGCGTCTGTTTGACCACCCATTACAATTGCTACTCGCGGTCATGCTGGTGAGTACACCGCTATTATTGTGGTTAGCATGGGCACTGAGTCAACCGGCTCGCCGACTGGAAACCGCGGCACAACGCGTTGCTAAAGGGGAGTTTGTTATCGACCCAAACCTAGAAAAAGGTACCTCCGAGTTTCGTCAAGCAGGAACCAGCTTCAACCAAATGGTCGAAGCTGTGAATCAAATGATTTCTGGTCAACAACGCTTGCTCTCAGATATTTCGCATGAGTTGCGCTCACCATTAACTCGATTGCGCATGGCAAATGCACTGGCCACACGTAAGCAAGGTGAAAGCCCAGAGTTAACTCGTATTGATACAGAAGCTCAGCGTTTGGAGCAGATGATTGCTGAATTGCTTGAGCTGTCGCGCATGCAAGTGAACAGTCACATGACGCGTGAGACTCAACCTATTGCTAGCTTATGGGAAGAAATAATCAAAGATGCGCAATTTGAAGCGGAGCAAATGGGTAAAACGCTCAGCTACTCTGCGTTACCTGATCGCAGCATCTCGGGAAACCCTAAATTGTTGATGAGTGCAGTAGAGAACATCATTCGCAACGCCATTTACTACGGTAAAGACGAGGTGAAGATCGATATTCAAGACAATGCCGACGCACTGAGCATTACGGTTGATGACAATGGAGAGGGAGTGCCAGAAGAAGAGCTCGACGCAATATTTCGTCCATTCTACCGTGTATCGACGGCACGAGATCGTCACTCTGGAGGCACAGGACTTGGCCTAACAATAACCGAAAGTGCGATTCGCCAACACAGCGGTTCCATTGTTGCTAGTCGCAGCCCACTTGGAGGGTTGCAAGTTCAGCTTGTTCTGCCTCTGATCAAGATCAATCACTAACCCCACCCGAGAGCAGCATCCACTTTTGTGATGTGATATTACCGTCTCCTACAAGATAGAGGGGGACGGTAGAACTCGACTTCCTCATCTATACCCATCCCCTTACTAACTTCCTCATCTATACCCATCCCCTTACTATTGGGTATATACTGCTCACCTCTTTTGAACAATCTATTCCAATACCATGTTTGATATCGCTCTATACGAACCAGAAATTGCGCCGAACACCGGCAACATCATTCGCCTGTGTGCTAACTGTGGTGCGAATCTCCACTTAATCGAGCCACTAGGTTTTGATCTTGAAGAGAAAAAAGTCCGCCGTGCAGGCTTGGATTACCACGACTTGGCTCGCGTCACTCGTCATAAGAACTATCAAGCGTTCATCGAATATCTAGAAAAAGAGAAGCAAGGCAACTACCGCCTATTCGCTTGTACGACCAAGACGACAGGTCACCATGTGGATCCGACGTATCAAGCAGGCGATGTGTTGATGTTCGGCCCAGAAACTCGCGGCCTACCTGCTGAAATCATTGAAAGCTTGCCGATGGAACAGCGTATTCGTATTCCAATGATGCCTGATGCTCGCAGCTTGAATCTATCCAATGCCGTCGCCATCATCGCCTTTGAGGCATGGCGTCAAATGGGTTTTGATGGCGCATTGTAAGCACAGGATATGACAGGCACTAAAAAGGGCGCACGATGCGCCCTTTTACATTTAATTTTCCGAAAGGATATTAGTTGAGCTTATTACGATCATTGTCGTCTTTGCGCTCATACTCCCCTTCAAACGTGTTGCCATTGTCCGATTGAGAATCGGATGGGTCACGACGAAACGGGTCTTGTTCAAATGGCCCTTGGTTTGAAAAGCCACCTTGGAAACCACCCCCATGAACCGTTTTTACGACCATCTTGCTCATGAGGTATTTAGCAATCAAAGCTCTCGGAGCTGGCAGTAATACAATCATACCTAGCGCATCTGTCATGAAGCCCGGTGTTAATAGCAGCACACCAGCCACTGCAAGCATGACACCTTCAAAGATTTGCTGAGCAGGAAGCTCACCTTGCTCTAGGCGGTTTTGTACCGACATTAGAGTCTGAATACCTTGGCTACGAACCAAAGATGCGCCAACAAATGCCGTAATCAAAACCAAAGCAATCGTAGGCCACAGCCCTAAGAAACCTCCCACCTGAATAAATAGGCCGATTTCGATGATCGGGACGAAGATAAACGCCAATAATAAGATAGGAAACACACGCCCTCCTTTGTTTCAATAAGTTTAATGGCAAACGCCCACTAAGCTCAAACGAATCGTTGTAAAAAAGCGTGTTCATACTGAAGATCACCATCCTCCAAGAATGGCATATTGATATCGTTCGATATCCCTCATCCATCGGCATAAAATGATGTCCGTGGATAAGAAGCCTAGGAGGGGAATCTTCCATTTTTGCACTCTAAAAATGCATCCATGTTGATAAAAAGCGCCTACTCACAAAGCGTTATTCATATCTCGTTCATACTTTGCAAAATATTGACGCATCAAAAGCGAAAAAGGTGATCTAGTTACTATTTTTATGCGCTAAGTGCAGTATCATGTTTCACATAAGTCAGGACGGATTTTCCAGCCAAAATTCTGATGAACGGATTCTTGAATGCAGAAATGGCTAATAAATAACTTTATTATCAGAATTATCATCTAAGGATCCTGTTATGGCTACCCTATCTGATGCTCCAAAAACAGCAAACCAAGCCACTCGTATTGAAGAAGACCTATTAGGTGAACGTCATGTTCCTGCAGATGCATACTACGGCATCCATACTCTTCGTGCGATTGAGAACTTCAATATCTCAAGCAGTACTATTTCTGACGTCCCTGAATTTGTACGCGGCATGGTGATGACGAAGAAAGCCGCTGCATTAGCAAACAAAGAACTAGGTGCGATTCCAAAAGACGTTGCAAACTACATCCTTGAAGCGTGTGATTTGATCCTTGAAACAGGTAAGTGCATGGATCAGTTCCCATCAGATGTATTCCAAGGTGGCGCTGGTACTTCGGTAAACATGAACACCAACGAAGTTATCGCGAACGTTGCACTTGAACTCATGGGCAAAGAAAAAGGCCAGTACCAGTTCATCAACCCGAACGATCATGTGAACAAGAGCCAGTCAACCAACTGTGCTTACCCTACGGGTTTCCGTATCGCGGTTTACAACAGTGTTCATCAATTGATGGAAGCGATCGAGTACCTAAAAGGTGCATTCGAGCTTAAAGCACAAGAATTCAAAGACATCTTGAAAATGGGCCGTACTCAGCTTCAAGATGCCGTTCCTATGACAGTGGGCCAAGAGTTCCATGCATGGGCAGTAACATTAAACGAAGAAATTCGTGCATTAGATTACACATCTAAGCTATTGCTAGAGATTAACTTAGGCGCAACGGCAATCGGTACTGGTCTAAATGCACCAAAAGGTTACCAAGCGCTCGCAGTGAAACACCTAGCAGAAGTAACAGGCCTAGAAGTGGTTCCTGCAGAAGATTTGATCGAAGCGACTTCTGACTGTGGTGCTTACGTAATGACGCATGGCGCACTAAAACGCCTAGCGGTGAAACTATCGAAGATCTGTAACGACCTTCGTCTTCTTTCTTCTGGTCCACGTGCTGGTCTAAACGAACTGAACCTACCAGAAATGCAAGCAGGCTCTTCTATCATGCCAGCTAAAGTAAACCCAGTTATCCCTGAAGTAGTAAACCAAGTTTGCTTCAAAGTTCTAGGTAACGACAACACGGTTTCTTTCGCAGCAGAAGGCGGTCAGCTACAGCTAAACGTGATGGAACCTGTCATCGCACAAAGTGTATTTGAGTCAATTTCTCTTCTACACAATGCGTGTGTGAACTTACGTGATAAATGTATTGATGGCATCACGGTAAACAAAGAAATCTGTGAAAACTACGTTTACAACTCTATCGGTATCGTGACTTACCTTAACCCATACATCGGCCACCATGAGGGCGACATTGTTGGTAAGATCTGTGCTGAAACAGGTAAGAGCGTGCGTGATGTTGTTCTAGAGCGCGGTTTATTAACTGCAGAAGAGCTAGATGACATCTTATCGGTTGAAAACTTCATGCATCCGACTTATAAAGCGAAACGCTACGAGTAATATCATTAAATAAGGGGTCCCATGCGGGACCCTTTTTTAGGCTTTTATACGGTTAACCACACTTTTTCTAAGCTTTTATTACCGTGAGCCACGGCGATTCTGATTTTCTAAACACTTATTATCAGCTCAAGTGTTCACAAAATCAGGATCAATAAAAAACTAACAAGAGGTATCAATATGGTAATGGTCGAACTCTTCGTGGTTCTGCTCTTCATTTATTTGGGGGCAAGAATCGGTGGTATCGGCATTGGTTTTGCCGGTGGTGCCGGGGTCATTGCGTTGTCTTTAATCCTAGGCGTTCCGACAAGCCAGTCTTACATCCCCGTCGATGTAATTCTGATCATCATGTCTGTAATTACCGCTATCGCAGCAATGCAAGTAGCCGGTGGTTTGGATTGGATGGTACAGGTTGCGGAAGACTTTTTGCGTAAACATCCCGAACGCATCACTTTTTACGCGCCTATCGTGACATTCCTAATGACACTACTAGCAGGTACGGGCCATACGGCATTCTCGACTCTGCCAGTAATCGCAGAAGTAGCAAAAGGCCAAGGTGTTCGTCCATCTCGTCCTCTATCTATCGCGGTTGTCGCATCACAAATTGCAATCACTGCATCGCCAATCTCAGCGGCAGTTGTGGCGTTCGCAGCAATGCTGCACCCATTCGGCGTTGATTACCTAACGCTTCTTGCTGTTTGTATCCCAACCACGTTCATCGCGTGTATGATCGGTGCATTCGTTGCTAACTTCATGGGCAGCGAACTTAAAGACGATCCTGAATATCAACATCGTCTAGAAAACGGCCTGATCAAGCTAAGTACAGAATCTAAACGCGAAATCCTGCCAACCGCGAAGAAAGCAACATTCATCTTCCTAGGCGCAATCGCATTCGTAGTATGTTACGCAGCTGCAATCTCTGGCTCTGTGGGTCTTATCGAGAACCCTGCTCTTGGTCGTAACGAAGCCATCATGACGGTAATGCTAGCAGCAGCGGCAGCAATCGTAATGAGCTGTAAAATTGATGCTGGCAAAATCCCATCAGCGGCGACATTCCGCTCTGGTATGACGGCGTGTGTGTGTGTTCTTGGTGTGGCATGGTTAGGTTCTACGTTCGTTAACGCGCACGTTGATGGCATCAAAGAAGTCGCTGGTGCACTGCTTGCTGACTACCCATGGATGCTAGCACTTGTTCTATTCTTCGCTTCAATGCTGCTTTACTCGCAAGGTGCAACTACCGTTGCGCTGATGCCAGCAGCACTTGCTATCGGCGTGGCACCACTTACCGCGGTTGCGTCTTTCGCAGCAGTAAGTGCGCTATTCGTACTACCAACTTACCCAACGCTACTTGCTGCGGTTGAGATGGATGACACTGGCTCAACTCGTATCGGTAAGTACGTATTCAACCACCCATTCTTTGTACCTGGTGTTGTCACTATCGCATCAGCGGTAGCTCTTGGCTTCGCATTCGGTGGTCTACTGATCTAGTAGAAACAGAGTCTTACTCGGGGAGCTTCGGCTCCCTTTTTTATTCTTCGCAGCATTGAATCATGTACAACAAATCTGCAATGCCATGAAACTAATTGGCTTAATTCAAGGTCTGATTGAGTTACACTAACAACAATTATCTAAGATGAATTGAACCTTTTTATGCGTGCATTACTCTCCGTCTTCCTCCTGGGGTTTATTACCTTTTCTGCGCCATCAATGGCTTTGTTTGGGAACGATCAGTTAGGGAATACGACCAACAATACTTTTGGCAATGCCAATGACAGTTTTGTGCCTGTCGATCAGGCTTTCCCGTTCAATTACTACCAACAAGACGGCAAACTGATGCTGGATTGGCAGGTACGTGATGGTTACTACTTGTATCAAGAACGCTTGTCGGTAACTGGCGAGAAAGTATCGCTAGGCGAACTGCAGATGGAAGACGGAACGCCACATAAAGATGAATTCTTTGGTGATGTGCATATCTACACTCAACCCCTCTTCGTCAACGTACCAATGCATGATTGGCAAGATGGTGCACGCGTGGTGGTGCAGTACCAAGGCTGTGCCAAAGCAGGCTTCTGTTACCCACCAGAAACCCACGTGATTCCTATCCGTGCGTTTACTTCATCGAACTCAGATTCAGACACGGCGACAACAGCATCTAAGGCAGCTCAAACTCCAGCTGTGACGCCACCAGCGACAAAATCATCCACGGCACCAGTAACACAGCAAGATAGCCTTGCAGCCAACTTAGCAGATAACTGGTGGACGCCATTATTGTTCCTAGCACTTGGTGTGGGTTTGGCATTCACACCTTGTGTGTTACCGATGTACCCAATTTTAACCAGCATCGTACTTGGCAGTGGCAAACTAAGCCAACGTCGTGCGCTAGGCTTATCATTTGTTTATGTACAAGGCATGGCGCTGACTTACACCTTACTTGGTCTTGTGGTGGCATCAGCGGGCATGCAATTCCAAGCCGCAATGCAACACCCTTACGTATTAATTGGTTTAAGCGTATTGTTCGTTGTGCTTGCGCTTTCTATGTTTGGCGTTTATACCCTCCAACTACCAAGTAGCGTCCAAACTTGGCTCAACAACTTAAGTAACAAACAACAAGGTGGCAACAGCGCTGGCGTGTTCGCTATGGGCGCAATCTCTGGATTAGTTTGCTCGCCATGTACTACTGCACCACTTTCTGGCGCTTTGCTTTATGTGGCACAAAGTGGAGATTTACTCACTGGGGGGATTGCCCTGTACGCACTCGCGATGGGTATGGGAATCCCATTGATTCTGGTTGCAGTATTCGGCAACAAACTACTACCAAAAGCTGGTGGTTGGATGGACCGCGTTAAAACGTTGTTTGGTTTCATTCTGCTTGCGGCGCCTATTTTCTTACTAGAGCGCATCTTGCCAGAAGTATGGGCCACCGCTCTATGGTCGGCTTTAGGTATTGCCGCTTTCAGTTGGCTATATCACCTTAAAAACAACTTACCGTTTGGTGGATGGAAACAAAGTGCCGTAAGTATTGTTGCGGTATTGGGTTTATTTGCATCAGCACAACCCGTACTGAACTATTGGTTTGGAAATAGCACAGCCGTACAAGCTCAACAGACCACTGTAAGTTTTATTCAAGTAACCAACGTAGCTGAACTTAAAGAACAATTAGCCTTGGCAAAACAAGCTGGTAAGCCTGTGATGCTCGATTTCTACGCGGATTGGTGCGTGGCATGCAAAGAGTTCGAAAAGTACACTTTCCATGATCCGAGTGTCGAAGCCAAACTGCGAGACTTCGTGCTTCTGCAAGCGGATGTGACGAAGAACCAAATACAAGATATCGAACTGCTTAAACATATGAATGTATTAGGCTTACCAACCATTGAGTTCTGGGATGCCAACGGCGAGCACATTTCAAACGCTCGTTTAACCGGATTTATGCAAGCCGCTCCTTTCTTAGAGCACATCAACCGATTCTGAGCACGAATCATTCAAACGCCAGTGATTAAACACTGGCGTTTTTATTGTTCTGATTTTCAAGAAAAATGCGTTTATATGCAAAATTGCTAATAAAAGTCGATTTGGTTCAGACTTTTAGCGGATACTTATTGTCCAACTTCTCAAAGATCGACAATAATTCCTTTAACTAAATAGTCAAAAGTGTTTAACGTCATGGATTCGACCTACACCATAATCATCGCTGATGATCACCCTCTTTTCCGCAATGCCCTATTCCAATCGGTACACATGGCAGTGAGTGGTGCTAATCTTCTCGAAGCTGACTCTTTAGACGCACTGCTCGCTTTATTGAAAAAAGAAGAAGAACCCGACCTCGTTTTGCTGGATCTAAAAATGCCAGGGGCAAATGGCATGTCCGGCTTAATACACTTACGTGCAGAATACCCAGACTTACCGATTGTGGTTGTCTCGGCAAGCGAAGAGCCTGCTGTAGTCACTCAAGTCAAAAGCCATGGTGCGTTCGGTTTTATTCCTAAATCAAGCGACATGCGTGAGCTAGTAAGCGCGCTCAATCAAGTCCTCAGCGGCGACCCATTCTTCCCAGATGGACTCATCACGAATAATGCAGCTTGCAATGATTTAGCCGAAAAAATAGCCGCATTAACACCACAGCAGTACAAGGTATTGGGCATGCTTTCTGATGGACTACTCAACAAGCAAATTGCGTATGAGCTAAATGTCTCAGAGGCAACCATCAAAGCGCATATGACCGCCATTTTCCGAAAACTTGGGGTGAAAAATAGAACCCAAGCCGTCATCTTGCTTCAGCAGATAGAGCCTGAACAATAACCTATTAATTATTCACACTTATATGACTTAAAAAGAACAACAAACGTTAAAATAATGTACCAACCATCGTAGGTCAGTGCTCATAAGTCGCAAACGAACAGCGTTGTGAACGAACGTTTTCACAAGCTTGCATGAATCACTATTTACGAGCATTGGTGTGGGCTGAACTACGCAGCCTTTTCATCCCTCTGTTAAACCTCTAACTCTGGGAGGCCATACTTTGCTAAGTATTCTCATCACTCAATTCGTCGTCTTATGGGCTGTCATCGATCCAATCGGTTCTGTGCCCGTGTACCTCTCCCAAACCCAACATCTTAGTGCCAAACAGCGTCGACTCGTTGCCCTAAAGGCGATTGCGATTTCAACTGGCGTATTACTTTTCTTTCTAGTTGCGGGCCAACTTTTACTTGAAGCCATGCAAATCCCACTCCCAGCATTTCAAGCTGCTGGAGGATTAGTGCTACTCCTATTCGCACTCACCATGATCTTTGGTGAAGCAAAACCAGAACAAGAACAGAAAATGCAGAAAGAGTTGGATAAATCCGCTCTTGCCGATCTCGCAGTGTACCCATTAGCGATCCCATCGATCGCCTCTCCGGGAGCAATGATGGCGATAGTGATGTTAACCGACAACAACCGTAACTCTCTAGTCGATCAAGCCATGACAGCCGGTGTCATGGTGGTGGTGCTACTGATAACGTTACTCTTACTACTAGGCGCAAATACCATCCAAAAAGTAATCGGCAATGTTGGAGCCGCGATCATCAGCCGTGTGATGGGCTTAATCCTCTCAGCGGTGGCACTCAACAATTTGCTGCTCGGAATCAGAGATTTTTACCTTTGATCAGTAAAACTCTTAGACCTTTGGCTAATTTAACATCAAATTAACATCACACTTTTACCTCTAACCGCCCCTAAACGCCCTAAAAATGGGCGTTTTTGCTTTTCATTGCCCCGACTAAAGTTGAAAAGAGTTCTTGCCAACACATTGCTAAGGTACATGGTGAAACATTTTTTTAACAACAATACCGATCGTAAGGAGACGGCAATGGCATTTGAAAGCGAAGAAAGAGCCAAAGCCTATTGGGATAAGAACGTGAAAATCATGGTTCGCCTGATGGTGATCTGGTTCGTCGTATCTTTTGGCTGCGGCATTTTATTTGTCGACGTACTTAATCAATTTCAACTAGGTGGATACAAACTAGGCTTCTGGTTTGCTCAGCAAGGCTCCATCTACACTTTCCTAGGCATTATTTTCTACTACGCGTGGAGAATGCGCCAACTTGACCGTGAATTCGGCGTAGATGATGAGTAAGGAGTAACTCAGATGGATTTGAAAACGATAACCTACCTGGTGGTTGGCTCAACTTTCCTCCTTTACATTGGGATTGCGATTTGGGCTCGTGCTGGCTCAACAAAAGAATTCTATGTCGCCGGTGGCGGTGTTAACCCTGTAGCAAACGGCATGGCAACCGCAGCGGATTGGATGTCAGCAGCGTCTTTTATCTCAATGGCCGGTTTGATTGCCTTTATGGGTTACGGTGGTAGTGTCTTCCTAATGGGGTGGACTGGCGGCTACGTTCTGCTAGCTATGCTTCTCGCTCCGTACCTGCGTAAGTTTGGTAAATTTACTGTGCCTGAGTTTATCGGTGAACGCTTCTATTCTAACGCGGCTCGTATCGTTGCGGTTGTGTGTTTGATCATCGCTTCGGTCACTTACGTAATCGGTCAGATGAAAGGGGTTGGCGTTGCGTTTGGTCGCTTCCTAGAAGTCGATTACGCAACAGGCCTAGGCATCGGTATGTGTATCGTATTCATCTACGCCGTAATGGGCGGAATGAAAGGCATCACCTACACGCAGATTGCTCAATATTGCGTACTCATTTTAGCTTACACTATTCCAGCAATCTTTATCTCTCTGCAACTAACAGGTAACCCTCTACCACAAATCGGCCTCGGCAGCACCATTCAAGGCACTGACGTCTACCTTCTCGATCGGCTTGACCAAGTCGTCACCGAACTTGGCTTTAGTGAATATACAACCGCCGTCAGGGGGGACACACTAAACATGTTCGTTTACACCATGTCTCTTATGATCGGTACCGCGGGCCTTCCACACGTTATCATTCGCTTCTTTACCGTGCCTAAAGTTCGTGATGCTCGTACATCTGCAGGCTGGGCGCTATTCTTTATTGCGATTCTATACACAACCGCGCCAGCCGTATCTGCAATGGCTCGTTTGAATCTAATGGATACCGTTAACCCGGCACCTGGTCAGCACCTTGCTTACGATGAGCGCCCTGACTGGTTTAAGAACTGGGAAAAAACGGGCCTACTTGGCTTCGATGATAAAAATGGCGATGGTCTGATTGAATACACTTCAAACCCTGCAACTAACGAACTAAAAGTTGACCGTGATATTATGGTATTAGCAAACCCAGAGATTGCTAAACTGCCAAATTGGGTCATCGCATTAGTCGCAGCTGGTGGTTTGGCAGCCGCGCTATCTACCGCAGCAGGTCTGTTGTTGGCAATCTCATCTGCCATATCCCATGACTTAATTAAAGGGGTTATCAATCCAAATATTTCCGAGAAGAAAGAACTACTCGCAAGCCGAATATCGATGGCGGTGGCCATTGCATTTGCTGGTTATCTCGGCCTCAATCCACCGGGCTTTGCCGCGGGAACCGTAGCATTAGCGTTTGGTCTCGCAGGTTCATCTATCTTCCCGGCACTAATGATGGGTATCTTCAGCAAAGGCATTAACAAAGAAGGGGCTATCGCGGGTATGGTTGCGGGTATTAGCATCACGCTGTTCTACGTATTCCAACACAAAGGCATCCTATTCATTCCAGAATGGAAATACCTACAGAGCTGGGGACAAAACTGGTTCCTAGGTATCGAGCCAAATGCATTTGGTGCTATCGGTGCAATATTCAACTTTGTAGTGGCATTCGCGGTATCGAAAGTAACGGCTGAAACTCCACAAGAAGTGAAAGATCTCGTTGAGCACGTTCGTGTACCAGTTGGTGCAGGCGATGCTGTAGACCACTAAATCTCAACTCACACCACAAAAGCCCCTTTTGGGGCTTTTTTATTCACTCAATTAGGTTAACTTATCGCATATCAATCTCGATCGTAAATTCGAGTACAAAGCCGTGGTAAGACGACACAATCCAATTTTAGACACGGTATACCCAAGCAACTTTATCTCTGCCTGCTGAGGTTTGAGGTTACTTAGGTATAACGTTGTAGCAAGGAAGCCAAGATGTTCAAAAATAAGCATATTACGATTGCCCTATTAGTGGCACCGATTCTGTCTCTGATCGCGTATTTCGGCACGGACATGGCTCTCAGTGAAAAACCTCAAGCCGCCAAAGAGGGAGAGAGTTACAAGTTAGTCGGAAAATCTAACTGTCGTTACACCAGTGGATTGTGTGATATGGAAAATGGTGACTTCAAAGTGAAGTTTCGCTCAGAAAAGCTCACGAAAGACAGTTTGGAATTATCACTCAATGCTGCCTACCCACTGGAGGGAGTGAAAATTTCTGTCGTGGATGACCAAGCACAAAATACCCAGCCTTTTGAGATGACGCGCGCTGATAACGCTGGCCAAAATTGGACCATCACGCTTCCTAAGCCTGCAACAGAAGAAAGCTGGTTACGCGTGGCGATTCAGTCAGAGGGAACACTGTACTATGGCGAGACACAAACGGCATTTGTGAAATACGAAACGTTATTTACAGAATAATCATCCATCAATGCAAAGTCCCACCAGCATAGGCCTCCTTAAGGAGGCCGTTTTTATGCAATTCGATTAAGCACAGAGCGCAATTTAAGGGGCTTTACTGGCTTCGCGATGAAACTAAAACCATTTGCTTTGATCCCATCCATCATGTCATCAGTTCGGTCTGCACTAATAATGACGCCTTCGAAGCGATTACCTAAACGCAAACGACATTGCTGCAACACCTCTAAACCAGTTCGACCATGATCAAGACGATAGTCTGAAAAAATCACATCTGGCGTCCAGTCATCTTCAAGCACTTTTAAACTTTCAACAATATCGGTGGCTAGGCGAATATCGCACCCCCAGCGTGAAAGCAAGTTTTCCATACCCACCAAAATTTCAGGTTCGTTATCAACGCACAATACACGGATATGACTCAAATCTGATTGTGTGCTCTTTATTGGCACACGGGGTTGTATGTGTACTCTTTCTGCTTTCTCTAAAGTAATCGAGAACACGCTACCCTGGCCAAACCAAGAGCGCATTGATATTTCATGCCCAAGAACTTGAGCAATACCTTTCGAAATGGCAAGGCCAAGTCCTAAACCTTGATCAGAACGAACCTGTGTGCCACGGCTAAACTCTTCAAAGATTTCTTGCTGCTTCTCTTGCTCAATGCCCATACCGTTATCCCACACATCGATACGCACATGACCTTGCACACGCCGCACGCCCAATACCACCTTACCATTTGGACTATAACGAAACGCATTGGTTAAGAAGTTCTGAACCACCCGACGCAGCAACTTAGGATCGGATTTCACCATTAGGGAAGATGGAACCATCATAAAATCAATTCCTTGCTGTTTTGCCAATGCGCTGAATTCCGCATTCAAATTCGCAAGGACATCGTTCACAGCAAAGGCAGAAACATGAACATCTAATTTCCCTGACTCCAAACGCGAGATATCCAATAAATCACCAATTAAATCTTCTGCTGCGCCAAGTGCACTCTCGATATGGGTAGAGAGTTTTTGTGTTTCATTGTCTTTGGCGACTTCTGATAGTGAAGAAGCAAACAATCGCGCGGCATTAAGCGGTTGCATCAAGTCATGGCTAACCGCCGCCAAAAATCGAGATTTCGATTGAGATTCATGTTCTGAACGCTGTGTAGCTACAACCAACTGCTTGTTCAATTGCTCTAACTCGCGAGTACGAACACGAACACGCTCCTCTAGCGTCTCATTGGCATCTTTCAGCGCTTGCTCTGCATCTCGGAATACGGTGATATCCGTAAAGCTCATCACAAAACCGCCACCAGGCATCGGGTTTCCCTGCACTTCAATAACCCGACCATCCGGCCGAATACGAGAAGAAGTATGACGCGTACCTTGCTCTAAATGAAAAACACGTCGACGAACATGATCTTCTGGGTCTCCGGGTCCACACAAACCTTGCTCGGCATTATGACGAATCACATCCGCAATAGGGCGACCGACTTGAATGAGTCCCGGAGGAAAAACAAACAACTCCAGATAACGCTGGTTCCATGCCACTAGCCGAAGTTGTTTATCAACAACAGCGATACCCTGACCAATGTGCTCAATCGCACCTTGCAACAATCCACGACTGAAGTCATACAATTCCGATGCTTCATCGACGATGGTAGCAACTTCTTCAAGCTGCATGTTTCTTCCTTGCAAGGCAGAAGTAAGTACTAACTTTGCAGAGGACGCGCCAAACACGCCCGCAAGGACACGCTCAGTATGTCTAATTAAGGTCGATGGCGCCTGTTGGTTTGGTAGCAACGCTTCAGGCTGTTGATTCCAATATGTTTGAAATGCCGATTTCACTCGAGTGCGCCCAACAAAACGAGACGCAAGCATTTCCAGTTCGCTCACGGTGACACGGCTTTGATACAAACTGATGTTTTCACTTTCAGGCAACGGCGTACCAACAAACGAGGCTGATTGTAAGCGTTCACTCAAGCTTGGACGCGTCGCTAACGAAACCAGCACAAAACAGAGGGCATTTGCGGCAATACTCACAATCATTCCCCAATCAGAGATTGCGATGCCAAGATCCGTCAGTAAATCAGGTGGCGTAATCAACCAAATCAATAAATTATTAGTCGCATCACCCGCTAACATGCCAGTTTGGCTCATCAAGGTTATCAACCAAACAGTAAAGCCAACCAATAGCCCAACATAAACGCCTTTCTTATTTCCCTGTCGCCAATACATGCCACCAATCAAAGGAGGGGCAAACTGAGTGATTGCAGCAAATGAGAGAAAACCTATCGCGGATAGTGAGTGAATACTATCTAGCGCTTGATAAAAGCCCCACGCCCCGACTAGCAACAACAGAATTAAGCCACGACGAATGCGCAGTAATAGTTCAGAAAAGTGATGATGATTGCGTTGAGATAGCTTCATTCGACGCAGGATCAGTGGCATAACCAAGTCATTCGACACCATGATGGCCAAGGCAATCGTTGAGACAATGACCATGCCACTCGCAGCAGACGTGCCACCTAAAAATGCGAGTAGAGCAATATCGTTAGCGCCCACCGCCATTGGCACGCTTATCACGTAAGTATCTGCAGGGCTACCACTGAGCAGGCTTTGTCCCACCCATGCAATCGGCAGAACAAAAATGCCCATTAAAATTAGGTACAGTGGAAACAACCAACGCGCGACATGTAAATCCTGAGCTCGCTCATTCTCAACAACCATGGTGTGAAACTGACGTGGCAAACAGACAATGGCTAACATGGTCAGTATCGTGTGGATCAGTAAGGTTGGAATATTTGGCGATTCGTAAGTCTGAGTTGCAATGTCTGCAAGATTGAAGCTTTCCGTATCGATTGCAAGCCAAACAATAAATATACCGACAACCAAAAAGGCCACCAGCTTGAGAACCGATTCAAATGCAATCGCCATCATCATACCGCGGTGATGCTCAGTATTATCAATGTGGCGTGTCCCAAATAGCATGGTAAAAATCGCTAGTGCGCCAACAACAAACCAAGAAACACTGAAATCTTCACTGCCTAACTGAGAGGATAAATCGGGAGCAATAATTTCTAGCCCCATGGTAATGCCACGCAGTTGCAACGCGATATATGGCAAAATGCCTGCAACCGCAATTAACGTCACCGCAACCGCAATACCTTGAGATTTACCATAACGCGCCGCAATAAAGTCTGCGATAGAGGTAATATGCTCTCGCTTAGCGATCAAAATAAGGCGAGCTAATACCCGCCAACCAATCGTAAAAACAAGAATGGGGGCGATGTAAATCGGTAAGAAAGACCACGGATTATTGCTCGCTTGTCCAACTGTGCCGTAAAACGTCCATGAGGTACAGTACACTGCAATCGACAGACTGTAGATCCACGGTCGCCAACGTGCCAACCATCTCTTTTGTTTGTCACCGTACCAAGCGATAAAAAATAGGATTCCCAAATACGCTAAAGAAACGGGAATCACGAGCCATCCTTGCATTCGATATCCTTTCTTCTCTCTGTTGCCATTCGTGATTTTAAAGGCACAAAAAAAACCTCTCCGTAAGGGAGAGGTTTCATTTAACACTGCTTTCACAATAGAGACAAAGGTTAGTTTTTAATCTCTGTCACAGAAGCTTAATTCTGTGCTTCTGCTGCATTTTCTGATACATCGACGATGTTACGCTGAGCATCTTGAGGTTCGACTTTAATGAACAATGCAAAGAAGCCCATAGACGCCATAACCCAGAAAATATTCGCCCCCCAATGCTCATACCCCCAGCCACTGATCACAGTCATAAGTGCAATAACAGCACCCAATGGAATTGCGTTATACAGCGCTTGCAATGCCACCATCTTGTTTTCTGCAGAATTCTGAATGTATTGAATCGCGGCAATGTGGGCAGTGGCAAACGTCACGCCATGAAGCAATTGAACTAGAACTAACGCAAAAATTGATGTAGTTGCTGCCGTCATTCCCCATCGCAACATCACACCACCCGCTGCGACGACAAATAACGATCGTAATGCCCAACCTGCAAATAAACGCTTACTAAACGCAAAAACGGCGACTTCTGCCGCGACACCTAAGCTCCACAAATAGCCAATCACATTTTCAGAGTGACCTGCGGCTTTCCAATGAATGGCACTAAAGCCGTAGTAAGCCGCATGACTCCCTTGAATCAATGCAACCAATACAAGAAATTTCACAACAGGTTTGTCTGTTAATAATGCCGATAGCTTGGGGCGTTGCGTATGTTGACCACTCTGGGTCACTGGCATTGGATTTGTGTTTCGCATCGCAAGCAGCAATGAAATGAAAACACCAACCATCGCCGTGTATAGGATCATGTCAGAGCCAAACTCTGCCACTAAGTAACCCACTACGGTAGAGCCTGCGATAAACGCAACAGAGCCCCATAGACGAGTACGGCCATAGTCGAGCATTTTCAAACGAGAATAGTAATTCGCCATCGCATCCGATAACGGAACCACCGGGCCACAACAAAGGTTAAACAATACGGTCACTAACGCCATTAGCCAAAAATTACCACCAGTGAAAAAGTGAAATCCAACAAAGATAAGGGCTGCAAAACTTAACCAACGCAATGCTGGCATTAAGTGTTCGACTTTATGCACTCGTGGTGTAATCACCATATTCGCGACGCAACGCGTAGCTAAACCAAGACCCACAAGTAAACCGATGTCTGTTGCAGAGACACCCTGCTCTTTAAACCACAACGACCAAAATGGCAGGTATACGCCATATGCAAAAAAGAATCCGAGAAAATACTGGGAAATCCAGCCATACGGAGAGGGTTTCAACATCACTGACATCCTAAAAACGGCAAAAACAAACAAGTTTCGTCACGTAAACGATTGGGAGGGTGGATTATGGATCGCAATGTGTCACAGAAAAAGGGAAGAATCGGCCCTTTCCTATTTCCTCTATGAGACATGATTTCAGCAAAAATAGATTACATCGATTTAGACCAAAGTCGTCTGGCTTCACTGAAGAAAGTTGTCAGACTTAAAGAGTATTCCCATCATATGTAGGTGCTTCCATGCCTGACAAATTTAATATGCAATCTCCACCGTTCGACCGCCTAACTGAAGCGCAACAAAATCGGCTGCGTTCATCTCTAGATGTGGCCTACTATCGAACGCGAGATGTCATCTTAGCTTGTGGGCAAGACAACCCTCATTTGCACATTCTCATTAAAGGCGCTGTGGAAGAGCGTTCAAAAGACCGTAGTGAAGTATTTGCTCACTACGCTAATGATGACATGTTTGATGTACGTTCCTTATTTGAAGATGGTGTACGTCATCAATATGTGGCACTAGAAGATACACTTTCCTACTTGTTACCTAAGGATGCCTTTCTTGAACTGTATAATGAAAATGGTCAATTTGCGGCTTACTTCGATAATAACCTATCAAAACGACAAATATTGATTGAAGCTGCGCAACAGCAACAAAACCTCGCTGAGTTCATTTTGACGAAAGTCGATAGCAGCATTTACCATCCTCCGATGCTACTGGCACCATACACCCCCATCAATGAAGTAACAAGAACACTGAAAGACAATGGTATAGATGCCGCATTGGTACAACTCAATCCAGATGACCCACGTCTGGATCAATATCCATCGGCACACCCCTATGCTATTGTCACTCGAACTAACATGTTGCATGCCGTCATGTTAGATGGGCATCACCTTGACACCCCAGTAAATGATATCGCTACATTCCCGGTCTATCACGTCGATGAGGGCGATTTCCTATTTAATGCCATGATCACCATGACACGAAATCGCATGAAGCGTCTGATGGTATGCGATGGAAACGAAGCCATCGGCATGTTAGATATGACTCAGATCCTCAGTGCTTTCTCAACGCACTCTCACGTACTGACACTCAGTATCGCAAGAGCAAGCAGCGTAGAAGAGCTTGCAATGGCTTCAAACCGACAACGTCAGTTGGTGGACAGCTTGCTGACCAACGGCATACGTACTCGCTTCATCATGGAGCTGATATCCGCAGTCAACGAACAAATCATAGAGAAAGCGTTTGAGCTTGTCGTACCACCAGCATTGCACGACCACTGTTGCTTGATTGTCCTAGGTTCTGAGGGGCGTGGTGAACAAATCCTTAAGACTGACCAAGATAATGCATTGATTATTCAAGATGGTTTGGAATGGGAACATTGTACCGCCGTAATGCAAAACCTAACGCACACCTTGCAGCAACTTGGCTATCCACTCTGTCCTGGTAAAGTGATGGTTAACAATCCGAAGTGGGTCAGAACGCAGCAAGAATGGATTAAAACTATCGATAATTGGATTGCTAAAGCACAGCCTGAACAAATCATGGATTTAGCCATATTCAGTGATGCTCACGCGGTCGCAGGCAATCGAGATCTTCTCACGCCTATCGCCAAGCACCTCAGAGACAGCATGGAAGATCGCATGTTGATTCTGTCTGATTTCACTCGCCCTGCTCTGCAATTTTCCGTGCCTCTTACTCTATTTGGTAACGTAAAAAGTGCTAAGAATGGGCTAGATATTAAGCGTGGCGGCATCTTCCCAATCGTACATGGTATTCGCACTCTATCATTAGAGTATGCAATTGAAGAAAAGAACACCTTTGAACGCATAGAGGCACTGAGACACAAACGTATTTTGGAAGCAGAGACGGCTGATAACCTAAATGAAGCACTCAAACTGTTCTTCAAGCTTCGCCTCAACCAACAATTGAGCAAACAAGAAGCGCTGAATAACATCGACATCAAGCAGTTAGACAGGACAGAGCGAGACTTATTGCGCCACAGCTTGCATGTGGTGAAGAAGTTCAAACAATTCTTGGGCTTCCACTACCAAATCCGTGATTAGAGTCTTTTAGCAAATAAGACAAGAGGTAACAGGGATGAATTGGCTACAACGGAAATACTGGCACCACAAGCTGAAAGGATCACCTTATCAGTCACTGTTTTGTTCGCCGCAAAAAAGCGAATTTGTCTCTCTCGATTGCGAAACCACCAGCTTGGACCCGAATCGTGCCGAGCTGGTTACCATCGCTGCGACCAAAATCATCGACAATCGCATCATCACCAGCAAACCGTTCGAAGTCCGACTGCGCGCTCCACAATCACTCGATTCAGGCTCGGTAAAGATTCACCATATCCGCCACCAAGATTTGGTGGATGGCATCAGTGAAAAAGAAGCGCTCATCAAGCTACTCGACTTTATCGGCAATCGACCTCTGGTTGGCTATCACATCCGTTACGACAAAAAAATCCTCGACCTCGCCTGTCTGAGGCATTTAGGCTTCCCACTACCGAACCCTCTCATCGAAGTGAGCCAGATTTATCACGACAAGCTCGAACGTCATTTGCCCAACGCCTACTTCGACTTAAGTCTTGATGCAATTTGTAAGCACCTTGAACTGCCGATTCAAGACAAACATGATGCCCTGCAAGATGCTAAGTCTGCCGCGTTAGTATATGTGCGCCTCACGAAAGGTGACTTACCAAAATTTAGCGTACCGTACACCCAATAATCTCGATAATACACTTTCGACCGACCTCCCAGAATCTGGTTTATTTCCGCAAATTTTCAGCACATCACTCGCTCTCATCCTAAAGTCTAATTGTAGAAATAACCGCTGTGACGGACAGTTATACGCACAGCAACGTTCTTAATTCAATTGGTTCTTTATTCAATTGACAACAAAGAGCGTGAAACCGCCCTACAAAAGACTCAGGTCGAGAATTATAGGCACAAGGAGAGAAGCCATGAGCGAAGCCCACGTTTATCCGGTAAAAGAAAATATTAAAAATCATACGCATGCGGATAATGACACTTACCTAGCCATGTATCAGCAGTCAGTCACCGACCCTGAGGGCTTCTGGAGTGAACACGGCAAAGTCGTCGATTGGATAAAACCATTCACTCAAGTAAAAAACACCTCTTTTGATACTGGCCACGTCGATATTCGTTGGTTCGAAGACGGCACACTGAACGTGTCTGCAAACTGTATTGATCGTCACCTTGCCGAACGTGGCGATGAGGTCGCAATCATCTGGGAGGGCGACGACCCTGCTGACGACAAAACACTAACATTCAATGAACTGCACAAAGAAGTATGTAAATTTTCTAACGCACTCAAACAACAAGGCGTACGAAAAGGTGACGTCGTTTGTCTTTACATGCCGATGGTTCCTGAAGCTGCCGTTGCAATGCTGGCATGTACTCGAATCGGCGCTGTCCATACCGTCGTTTTTGGCGGTTTTTCTCCAGAGGCACTATCAGGACGCATCATTGACTCTGATTCAAAAGTCGTCATTACCGCTGATGAAGGCGTTCGAGGCGGTCGCGCGGTTCCTCTAAAGAAAAATGTCGATGAAGCCCTGACAAATCCTGAAGTAAAAACGATAGAAAAAGTAGTGGTACTAAAGCGCACGGGTGGTGATATTGAATGGCATGAGCATCGTGATGTTTGGTGGCATGAAGCAACCGCCGTTGTTTCTGATGTATGTCCACCGGAAGAGATGAAAGCCGAAGACCCTCTATTCATCCTTTACACATCAGGCTCAACAGGCAAACCAAAAGGTGTATTGCACACCACTGGTGGCTACCTCGTCTATGCGACTATGACATTTAAATACGTGTTTGATTATCAAGAGGGTGAGACATTCTGGTGTACGGCAGATGTAGGTTGGATCACAGGTCATACTTACCTAATTTATGGCCCTCTTGCAAACGGCGCCAAAACCATTTTGTTCGAGGGTGTACCAAACTACCCAAGCACAGCACGTATGAGTGAAGTGGTCGATAAACACCAAGTTAACATTCTTTATACCGCACCAACGGCTATTCGCGCACTGATGGCGAAAGGAAATGAAGCGGTTGCCGGCACATCTCGTTCAAGCCTACGTGTCATGGGTTCCGTTGGTGAACCAATCAACCCTGAAGCGTGGGAGTGGTACTACAAAACTATTGGCAACGAAAAGTCACCTATCGTTGATACTTGGTGGCAAACCGAAACGGGTGGTATTTTAATTGCCCCACTACCTGGAGCCACAGATCTAAAACCAGGCTCTGCAACTCGTCCATTCTTTGGTGTGCAACCTGCCCTTGTTGATAACATGGGTAACATCATTGAAGAGACTGCGGCAGAGGGGAACTTGGTCATTCTCGATTCATGGCCTGGTCAAATGCGCACGGTGTATGGCGATCACGAACGATTCGAGCAAACCTACTTCTCAACCTTTAAAGGCATGTACTTCACCAGTGATGGCGCACGTCGTGACGAAGATGGCTACTATTGGATTACTGGCCGTGTTGATGACGTGCTGAACGTATCCGGTCACCGAATGGGTACGGCAGAAATTGAATCCGCCCTGGTTGCACACGATAAGATCGCAGAAGCAGCGATTGTGGGCATTCCTCATGACATCAAAGGTCAGGCAATTTACGCTTACGTCACACTTAATGATGGCGAGTTCCCATCGGCTGAATTGCATAAAGAAGTGAAAGACTGGGTACGCAAAGAGATTGGCCCTATCGCAACACCAGATGTTTTACATTGGACTGACTCTCTACCAAAAACGCGCTCAGGTAAGATCATGCGTCGTATCCTGCGTAAGATTGCCACTGGAGATACTAGCAACCTAGGTGATACTTCAACACTGGCAGACCCAAGCGTAGTAGACAAATTGATCGCTGAAAAAGCGGAACTGGCATAACGCTCAGCCCCGTTTTAGACAGTAAGCCTTAAAAGCCGCCATTCAATATGGCGGCTTTTTTGTGCAGTAGACACAGAAGAACCCCTAAAAACGACGTGGTAATTATGTTGTTTTTGTTAACTTGGTTGCAGAAACGGTGGGCGTTATTGGGAGATTAGACCAGTAAATTGCTGCTAATTGCTGTGAATTAGCTATAATCTTGGTCGATTTTTTAAAATTTGCTCGGTTTTAACAAAAATCGTGCTGAATTATCGTATATTTGGGAATATAAACGTTCTACTCACGTTATAGGAAGATAGCAACATAATGCCTGCAAAGTCACGGATTCTAGTTCTAAATGGGCCAAATCTTAATCTATTAGGCCTACGAGAACCAACACACTATGGTAACAAGACCCTAGCACAGATTGTTGACGCATTGACTGAACAGGCTCACAACTCTGGCGTTGAGCTTGAACACCTGCAATCGAATCGTGAGTACGAACTGATTGAAGCTATCCATGCTGCATATGGCAAAGTGGACTTCATTATCATAAACCCAGCGGCTTTCACGCATACCAGTGTTGCCCTACGTGATGCATTACTTGGCGTTGCCATCCCATTTATTGAAGTGCACCTATCAAACGTTCACGCGCGTGAACCGTTTCGTCATCACTCTTATCTGTCTGATAAAGCGGAAGGGGTGATTTGTGGGCTAGGTGCACAAGGTTATGAATTCGCTTTGTCTGCTGCAATCGCAAAATTGCAGGCAAAGTAAACCAAACACTCTGCAGCCCACTGGGTTGTCTTAATCACAAGATAAAAGAGAAAGAAAAGATGGATATTCGTAAAATCAAAAAGCTAATTGAGTTAGTTGAAGAGTCTGGCATTGCTGAGCTAGAGATTTCTGAAGGTGAAGAGTCGGTACGAATCAGTCGTCACGGCACAATCGCAGCTCCAGCACCAGTTCACTACGCAGCAGCTCCAGTAGCAGCACCTGCTCCAGCGGTTGCACCAGTAGCCGATGTGCCAGCAATGGCAGCTGAAGCTCCAGCAGCAGTACCTGCAGGTCACCAAGTTCTTTCTCCAATGGTGGGTACTTTCTACCGTTCTCCAAGTCCTGATTCAAAATCATTCATTGAAGTTGGTCAAAGTGTGAATGCTGGCGACACGCTATGTATCGTTGAAGCAATGAAGATGATGAACCAGATCGAGGCGGACAAATCAGGTGTGGTAACTGCAATCCTAGTTGAAGACGGCCAACCAGTTGAATTCGACCAACCACTCGTTGTAATCGAATAAGCGGGGCTTGCCTTATGCTAGATAAAGTAGTCATCGCGAACCGAGGTGAAATTGCACTTCGTATCCTTCGCGCTTGTAAAGAATTAGGTATTAAGACCGTCGCTGTTCACTCAACCGCTGACCGCGATCTTAAGCACGTACTGCTCGCAGATGAAACCGTATGTATCGGTCCTGCTCGTGGTATCGACAGCTACCTGAACATCCCTCGTATCATTTCAGCAGCAGAAGTGACTGGTGCGATTGCGATTCACCCAGGTTACGGCTTCCTATCTGAGAACGCAGACTTTGCTGAACAAGTAGAGCGCAGCGGTTTCATCTTCGTTGGTCCTAAAGCAGACACCATCCGCATGATGGGTGACAAAGTGTCAGCAATCAACGCAATGAAAAAAGCCGGCGTTCCTTGTGTACCTGGTTCTGACGGTCCACTGGATAACGACGAAGACAAAAACAAAGCTCACGCTAAGCGTATCGGCTACCCGGTAATCATCAAAGCCTCTGGTGGCGGCGGTGGCCGTGGTATGCGTGTTGTACGTTCTGAAGCGGACCTTGTTCAAGCTATCGCTATGACTCGTGCAGAAGCAAAAGCGGCATTCAATAACGACATGGTTTACATGGAGAAATTCCTAGAAAACCCTCGTCACGTTGAAGTACAAGTTATTGCTGACGGTCAAGGCGGCGCTATCCACCTAGGTGAACGTGACTGCTCTATGCAGCGTCGTCACCAGAAGGTTGTTGAAGAAGCACCAGCACCAGGTATCACAGAAGAAATGCGTAAGTACATCGGCGAACGTTGTACTCGTGCATGTCTAGAGATCGGCTACCGCGGCGCAGGTACGTTCGAATTCCTATACGAGAACGGTGAATTCTACTTCATCGAAATGAACACACGTATTCAGGTTGAGCACCCCGTAACAGAAATGGTTACCGGTGTTGACCTAATCAAAGAACAACTGCGCGTAGCAGCAGGTCAACCACTGTCATTCACTCAAGATGACATCAAGATCCGCGGCCATGCGATTGAGTGTCGTATCAACGCAGAAGACCCAGAACGTTTCCTACCTTCACCAGGTAAGATTGAACGCTTCCACGCGCCTGGCGGCATGGGTGTTCGTTGGGAATCTCACATCTACACAGGCTACACAGTACCACCTCATTACGATTCAATGATTGGTAAACTAATTACGTACGGTGAGAACCGTGATGTAGCGATTGCACGTATGAAGAACGCATTAGGCGAGATGATCATTGAAGGCATCAAGACCAACGTTACTCTACAAGAGTCAATCATGAATGATGAGAACTTCCAACATGGTGGTGCAAACATTCACTACCTAGAGAAGAAGCTTGGCCTACAATAAGCCATAACTAACCTCATGATAAATGCCCACATCTGTGGGCATTTTTGTTTTGTATACTATCTATACTCAAACAAATCGCAGAGTTCTGGTAAACTCTGCGCCACTTCATTCACTTTGAGAGCAAAAACAAATGCCTTGGATTCAAATCAAACTCAACGCGACCAATGAAAACGCTGAGCTAATCGGCGACATGCTAATGGAAGAGACTGGCGCGCTGTCTGTAACATTTTTAGACGCGCAGGATACACCGGTATTCGAACCTCTACCTGGCGAGACTCGCTTATGGGGCGATACTGATATTCTGGCATTGTACGATGCAGAAGCAGACACAGACTTCATCATCACACAAATCAAAGCAAGCAGTATGCTTGCAGACGATTTTGCTTACAAAGTTGAACAGCTAGAAGACAAAGATTGGGAACGTGAGTGGATGGAAAACTTCCACCCGATGAAGTTTGGTGAACGTCTATGGATTTGCCCAAGCTGGCGTGACGTACCAGAACCTGACGCGGTTAACGTAATGCTGGATCCTGGTTTAGCATTTGGCACAGGTACGCACCCAACAACCGCATTATGTCTTGAATGGTTAGAGGGTCTAGACCTTTCAGGTAAGACAGTTATCGACTTCGGCTGTGGCTCAGGCATCCTTGCGATCGCAGCGATCAAACTAGGCGCAGAAAAAGTGATCGGGATCGACATTGATCCTCAAGCACTACAGGCTTCTCGTGACAACGCAGAACGCAATGGTGTAGCTGATAAACTAGAAGTCTACCTCCCTCAAAACCAACCTGAGGGATTAATTGCAGACGTGGTTGTTGCTAACATTCTTGCCGGTCCATTACGCGATCTAGCACCTATTATCAAAGGTCTCGTAAAGCCAAATGGTGATCTCGCAATGTCTGGTGTACTTGATACACAAGCAGAGGATGTGGCGAATCATTATCGTGATGAGCTTCACATCGACCCAATTATTGAACAAAGTGAATGGTGCCGCATCTCTGGTCGCAAGCAGGCTAAGTAAGCTTTTCAAGGCTAATTGTTTGAATTTCATGCTAATTACAAAAACAATTTGTAAATGCTCAAATATTAGTCTTTCACGCAGCAAAAATGCGTAAAATGCGCGCCCTTGCTGGTACAGAACTGTGATGACGTTTTGAAAATCGGAAACTATCAACTTAAGAACAATCTAATCGTAGCCCCTATGGCTGGTGTAACGGATAGACCGTTTCGCGAGTTGTGTCTTCGCTATGGTGCGGGAATGGCCGTCAGTGAAATGATGTCCTCCAACCCAAAACTATGGGGAACGTCGAAGTCGAAGCAACGCATGGTACATGAAGGCGAATCGGGCATTCGTTCAGTACAAATTGCAGGCTCCGACCCACAGCTTATGGCGGATGCAGCTCAGTTTAGTGTTGAAAATGGTGCACAAATCATTGATATCAACATGGGCTGCCCAGCAAAAAAAGTGAATAAAAAGCTAGCGGGCTCTGCACTGCTTCAATACCCAGACATCATCAAAGAGATTTTGACTGCCGTAGTGAATGCAGTAGACGTTCCGGTAACGTTAAAGACCCGAACTGGCTGGAATACAGAAAACAAAAACTGTGTTCAAATCGCTAAATTAGCCGAAGACTGCGGCATACAAGCTCTTGCTCTGCATGGCCGAACAAAAGCCTGTATGTACAAAGGTGAGGCCGAATACGACAGCATTAAAGCGGTAAAACAAGCTATTTCCATTCCGGTTATCGCAAACGGTGATATCGATAGCCCGGAGAAAGCAAAGTTTGTACTGGAGTACACCGGTGCTGACGCTTTAATGATTGGACGCCCTGCCCAAGGTCGTCCTTGGATTTTCCAGGAAATCCATCACTATTTGGAAAACGGCACCACGATGGATGAGCTTCCAAATCAGGAAGTGAAAGCCATTATGCTTGGTCATGTTAACGCTCTGCATGATTTCTATGGAGAGTTCTTAGGACCACGAATCGCGCGCAAGCACGTAGGCTGGTACCTAAAAGAACATGAACAAGCGAGTGAGTTTCGCCGTACCTTCAACGCTATCGATGCAGCTCCGCTGCAACTTGAGGCGCTCGAAGGTTATTTTGATAACGTTGCATCATAATTAAGAGAAGAGCTAGACCGAATATGTTCGAACAAAATCTGACTTCAGAAGCATTAACAGTAACTACAGTAACGTCACAAGACCAGATTACTCAGAAGCCTTTACGTGACTCTGTTAAAGCGTCTCTTAAAAACTACCTCGCTCAGCTAAACGGCCAGGAAGTAACAGAACTATACGAATTAGTTCTAGCTGAAGTTGAACAGCCACTACTAGATACCATCATGCAGTACACTCGCGGTAACCAAACTCGCGCAGCAACTATGATGGGCATCAACCGCGGTACTCTTCGCAAGAAACTTAAAAAATACGGCATGAACTAATCGTTCATACAGTACTTTTGTAAAAAAGGCTTAGTCTAAAGTGACTAAGCCTTTTTTATTTCCAACAAAAATACGTACGGGCTTTTAAGGAAGCCTACGTTTTAGAGAGAATTAGTAATATAAAATGTGATCTTAACTGATTGAGAGGAGGTAAAAACAGATATAATCAAAGGCTTACAAAAATATAGGAATAGACTAAATGATACTTAAAGAAAGAGGAGATTGGCTTCACGCCATCTTAAACTCTCTCCCAGATCATGTCTTTATCCTAGATGAACAAGGCCGCTATATCGAAAGTTTTGGCGGAACATATCACTCTAATAACTTCAATGCTGAAAGTTATACCAACCTTTATCTAAACGATGTTTTATCGCCTCAAAAAGCATCCGAGCTTCTCGGTTATATTGATGATGTAATACGCTCTAAGCAACCGAAAGTCGTTAAGTATAGTATCGCCCTACAAGATCACTTGTTGATGCCTATCGAAGAGCTAGAAGCCTTAGAAAACCCGGAAGAAACTTGGTTTGAAGCGATTATCCAACCAGTAGAAAATCCTGAAAGCAATAATAACTGGGTGACTTGGTCGGTAAGAAATGTGACCAAAACTCACCTGCTCGAAAAGCGCCTCAAACAACTCTCTGAGACTGATGAGTTAACAGGTGTGCTCAATCGACGTGCATTCCTAAGTCGCCTTGACGATGCTCTGAGTGCGCAATCTAGCCGCTCTCAAACACTATCTTGCATCATGATCGATATTGATCACTTTAAGGAGATCAATGATCAAGTCGGGCACTTCTCCGGTGACAAGGTGATCTGCGATGTTGCAGAAATCTGCCAAAGTGCGATACGTAGTAGTGACTTCATTGGCCGACTGGGCGGAGAAGAGTTTGCAGTAATATTAACAAATACGAGTGCGATAAAAGCTTATGACGTTGCTGAAAGGATCAGACAATCGGTTCAAAACACTTCATGTCAGGTAGATGATATTGAGATCAACACCACTGTCAGCATTGGTGTAGCAGAACACGATGAAGAAAACCCAACGGCAAGGCAACTGATGATTCGTGCCGATAAAGCTATGTATTACTCTAAGCATACAGGGCGAAATCTGACGACCTTACACCACAAAAACATCCCTGATATCAAATCACAGCCATCATCGAATCTAAGAATCCAAAAAGTTTCTTAGCCTTTCTCTATAACTTCATTATTTCTTTGTTCTGCTGTCCATTTACTCACTTTCCAAAGCACTTAGCCAACCAAGCTTAAACAATATTAAATCATAGATTCAGAACGTACTGTAAGGCCTCAAGCGCTGAAGTAACAACAATTTGAGTATGCTTATACCAATCTAAGTAAAAACATGATCTAATTGATGCGATTACTTTTCGTAAAACGGATGCTATGGACAGCCTCGATAACATTGACTTTAAAAGCTTGCTAGCCAACAAAAATCTATCCAAATGAAGATGCGATTACTTGCGTTGGCCCACTTTAAAGATGGTCACTCGCACCCAAATTGCCAAGTTCCTTAAAGTCAGCAGAACTAGTGTCAACAAATGGGTACAAACGTTCCTTGAGGATGGCCTTGATGGGTTGCAAGAAAAACCAAGAACGGTCGGCCTGCTTTCCTTAATCCTCAACAACGTGAGCAATTAAGCCTATACATAAAGAATCGAGCAGAGGATTCATCTGGGGCAGGTTAACTGGCGCTGACATCCATACCTATATCGCCGAAGAGTTTGGTAAGTACTACCATCCAGATTCCATTTATTATTTGCTCAATCATATGGGCTTTTCTTGGATAACTTCCCGCTCCAAGCACCCTAAACAATCCCAACAAATCCAAGACGATTTTAAAAATTCAAAATCGAAACGATCCTTAAGATCCCAGGCCATATGGGACTTGAGAGCGTTGATGTCTGGTTTCAAGATGAAGCGAGATTTGGCCAGCAAAATACGACAACTCGACTTTGGGCTGAACGAGGTTCAAGGCCGAGAGCGGTAAAACAACAGCAATTTGAGTATGCTTATTTGTTTGGCTCAGTATGCCCCACTAGAGGGATCGGAGAAGCAATGGTTGTTCCTTGGGTTAACAAAGAGATTATGGTTGAGCACCTTAAGCAGATCTCCGCAGTCACCGAAAAAGGACGTCATGCCGTCGTCGTTATGGATGGCGCAGGATGGCACACCGAAGATATTGCCGATGAATTTCAGAACATCAGTGTCATCAAACTCCCACCCTATTCTCCAGAGCTAAACCCCATAGAACAAGTATGGAGTTGGTTGAGACAACACTATCTTGCCAATCAGTCTTTTTCGGATTACGAAGATATCGTCTCTAAAGTGTGTAGTGCTTGGAATAGTTTTTTGGAGTGCTCCACCAGAGTCTCCAAGATGTGTTCGAGAAGATGGATAGACCTGACCAGTTAATTTTCCAGATTGGTATAAATGGCGGGACGGCCAGGCTTGCGTTCAAGCGGGACTCGTTGGTCAAAGACCAAGTTTATGCATATACGAAAAAGCCCTAGCATTGCTGCTAGGGCTTCGTCTGAATAAATGGCGGAGCGGACGGGACTCGAACCCGCGACCCCCGGCGTGACAGGCCGGTATTCTAACCAACTGAACTACCGCTCCACACGGTGATAGAGATTTTTCTCTATCCGGTAATCGCCGTTCAACGCGTTTACCTTTCTTTTGTCTTCACTTTTTCATAAAAGTGAAAATAAAATTAAAGCCTGGCGATGTCCTACTCTCACATGGGGAAGCCCCACACTACCATCGGCGCTATTTCGTTTCACTTCTGAGTTCGGAATGGAAATCAGGTGGGTCCAAAATGCTATGGTCGCCAAGCAAATTCTTTAATCTGGAAAGCTGTTTTGTGTTCTCTACACAATCAAGTCTGTTCTTGCTTTGAGTCCATCAAAACCCTTTGGGTGTTGTATGGTTAAGCCTCACGGGCAATTAGTATCAGTTAGCTCAATGCCTCACAGCACTTACACACCTGACCTATCAACGTCGTAGTCTCCGACAACCCTTTAGGATACTTAAAGTATCAGGAGAACTCATCTCAAGGCTCGCTTCCCGCTTAGATGCTTTCAGCGGTTATCGATTCCGAACTTAGCTACCGGGCAATGCGTCTGGCGACACAACCCGAACACCAGAGGTTCGTCCACTCCGGTCCTCTCGTACTAGGAGCAGCCCCTTTCAATTCTCCAACGCCCACGGCAGATAGGGACCGAACTGTCTCACGACGTTCTAAACCCAGCTCGCGTACCACTTTAAATGGCGAACAGCCATACCCTTGGGACCGACTTCAGCCCCAGGATGTGATGAGCCGACATCGAGGTGCCAAACACCGCCGTCGATATGAACTCTTGGGCGGTATCAGCCTGTTATCCCCGGAGTACCTTTTATCCGTTGAGCGATGGCCGCCCATTCAGAACCACCGGATCACTATGACCTGCTTTCGCACCTGCTCGAATTGTCATTCTCGCAGTCAAGCGGGCTTATGCCATTGCACTAACCTCACGATGTCCAACCGTGATTAGCCCACCTTCGTGCTCCTCCGTTACTCTTTGGGAGGAGACCGCCCCAGTCAAACTACCCACCAGGCACTGTCCGCAACCCCGATAAGGGGTCAACGTTAGAACATCAACACTACAAGGGTGGTATTTCAAGGACGGCTCCACAGATACTAGCGTACCTGCTTCAAAGCCTCCCACCTATCCTACACATGTAGGGTCAATGTTCAGTGCCAAGCTGTAGTAAAGGTTCACGGGGTCTTTCCGTCTAGCCGCGGGTACACTGCATCTTCACAGCGATTTCAATTTCACTGAGTCTCGGGTGGAGACAGCGTGGCCATCATTACGCCATTCGTGCAGGTCGGAACTTACCCGACAAGGAATTTCGCTACCTTAGGACCGTTATAGTTACGGCCGCCGTTTACCGGGGCTTCGATCAAGAGCTTCGACCGAAGTCTAACCCCATCAATTAACGCTTCCGGCACCGGGCAGGCGTCACACCGTATACGTCATCTTACGATTTTGCACAGTGCTGTGTTTTAATAAACAGTTGCAGCCACCTGGTATCTGCGACTCTCGTCAGCTCCATCCGCAAGGGACTTCACCATCAAGAGCGTACCTTCTCCCGAAGTTACGGTACCATTTTGCCTAGTTCCTTCACCCGAGTTCTCTCAAGCGCCTTGGTATTCTCTACCCGACCACCTGTGTCGGTTTGGGGTACGATTCCTTACAATCTGAAGCTTAGAGGCTTTTCCTGGAAGCATGGCATCAATGACTTCACTACCGTAGTAGCTCGACGTCGTGTCTCAGCCTTAGAAAGAGCCGGATTTACCTAACTCTTAAGCCTACGCACTTGAACCTGGACAACCGTCGCCAGGCCCACCTAGCGCTTCTCCGTCCCCATCGCAATTGTAAGAAGTACGGGAATATTAACCCGTTTCCCATCGACTACGCCTTTCGGCCTCGCCTTAGGGTCGACTTACCCTGCCCGATTAACGTTGGACAGGAACCCTTGGTCTTCCGGCGAGGAGGTTTTCACCCCTTTATCGTTACTCATGTCAGCATTCGCACTTCTGATACCTCCAGCATGCTTTACAACACACTTCAACGGCTTACAGAACGCTCCCTACCCAATGAAGTAAACTTCATTGCCGCAGCTTCGGTTTATTACTTAGCCCGTTACATCTTCCGCGCAGGCCGACTCGACCAGTGAGCTATTACGCTTTCTTTAAATGATGGCTGCTTCTAAGCCAACATCCTGGCTGTCTGAGCGCTTCCCACATCGTTTCCCACTTAGTAATAATTTGGGACCTTAGCTGGCGGTCTGGGTTGTTTCCCTCTCACGACGGACGTTAGCACCCGCCGTGTGTCTCCCGGATAGTACTTACTGGTATTCGGAGTTTGCAAAGGGTTGGTAAGTCGGGATGACCCCTAGCCTTAACAGTGCTCTACCCCAGTAGTATTCGTCCGAGGCGCTACCTAAATAGCTTTCGGGGAGAACCAGCTATCTCCAGGTTTGATTGGCCTTTCACCTAGCCACAAGTCATCCGCTAATTTTTCAACATTAGTCGGTTCGGTCCTCCAATTGATGTTACTCAATCTTCAACCTGCCCATGGCTGAATCACCTGGTTTCGGGTCTATATCCAGAGACTGAACGCCCAGTTAAGACTCGGTTTCCCTACGGCTCCCTAGATGGTTAACCTTGCCACTGAATATAAGTCGCTGACCCATTATACAAAGGTACGCAGTCACAGGACGTAATGCCTGCTCCTACTGCTTGTACGTACACGGTTTCAGGTTCTATTTCACTCCCTCACAGGGTTCTTTTCGCCTTTCCCTCACGGTACTGGTTCACTATCGGTCAGTCAGTAGTATTTAGCCTTGGAGGATGGTCCCCCCATATTCAGACAGGATATCACGTGTCCCGCCCTACTCGATTTCACTGAATGTGCGTTGTCGACTACGGGGCTATCACCCTGTATCGCCGGACTTTCCAGACCGTTCGTCTAACGCATATAAAGCTTAAGGGCTAGTCCAATTTCGCTCGCCGCTACTTTCGGAATCTCGGTTGATTTCTTTTCCTCGGGTACTTAGATGTTTCAGTTCCCCGGTTCGCCTCATTAACCTATGAATTCAGTTAATGATACTAGCTTATGCTAGTGGGTTTCCCCATTCAGAAATCCCAGACTCAAATGGTTGTTACTACCTAATCTGGGCTTATCGCAAGTTACTACGTCTTTCATCGCCTCTGACTGCCAAGGCATCCACCGTGTACGCTTAGTCACTTAACCATACAACCCCAAAGAGTTTCAGAAGAAATCTTGAGTTTGTTGTTTAAACAACCAAAGTTGCTATCTCATTATTTGAATGAGCGAGATAGCTATCGATTTTGCCGGACTCAAATATGTTTTGCTTTCGCAAAACCCAAGAACACTTGAATGTGTTTTGTGTATTCATCGAAATGAATACTTTGAGAACTTTACAAACAAACGCTTATCTATTTAAGACAAGATTTGTTTTGTCAGCTTTCCAAATTGTTAAAGAGCTAGATTCATTAAGAACCATTTTAAAACTCTCGTAAGAGTGTTTAAAGATGGTGGAGCTATGGGATCGAACCGCAGACCTCCTGCGTGCAAGGCAGGCGCTCTCCCAGCTGAGCTATAGCCCCATCTAGGTGTCGATACTGCATACCAATTCCTAAAAGGAGTTGGTGGGTCTGAGTGGACTCGAACCACCGACCTCTCGCTTATCAGGCGAACGCTCTAACCACCTGAGCTACAGACCCAGTATCGTCTCTTTTACTTATAAACCGTATCAATCTGTGTGGACACTCATCGTGAGTAATCATCGTATAAGGAGGTGATCCAGCGCCAGGTTCCCCTAGCGCTACCTTGTTACGACTTCACCCCAGTCATGAACCACAAAGTGGTAAGCGTCCTCCCGAAAGGTTAAACTACCTACTTCTTTGCAGCCCACTCCCATGGTGTGACGGGCGGTGTGTACAAGGCCGGGAACGTATTCACCGTGGCATTCTGATCCACGATTACTAGCGATTCCGACTTCATGGAGTCGAGTTGCAGACTCCAATCCGGACTACGACGCACTTTTTGGGATTCGCTCACTTTCGCAAGTTGGCCGCCCTCTGTATGCGCCATTGTAGCACGTGTGTAGCCCTACTCGTAAGGGCCATGATGACTTGACGTCGTCCCCACCTTCCTCCGGTTTATCACCGGCAGTCTCCCTGGAGTTCCCGACATTACTCGCTGGCAAACAAGGATAAGGGTTGCGCTCGTTGCGGGACTTAACCCAACATTTCACAACACGAGCTGACGACAGCCATGCAGCACCTGTCTCAGAGTTCCCAGAAGGCACACCTGTATCTCTACTGGCTTCTCTGGATGTCAAGAGTAGGTAAGGTTCTTCGCGTTGCATCGAATTAAACCACATGCTCCACCGCTTGTGCGGGCCCCCGTCAATTCATTTGAGTTTTAATCTTGCGACCGTACTCCCCAGGCGGTCTACTTAACGCGTTAGCTCCGAAAGCCACGGCTCAAGGCCACAACCTCCAAGTAGACATCGTTTACGGCGTGGACTACCAGGGTATCTAATCCTGTTTGCTCCCCACGCTTTCGCATCTGAGTGTCAGTATCTGTCCAGGGGCCGCGCTTCGCCACCGGTATTCCTTCAGATCTCTACGCATTTCACCGCTACACCTGAAATTCTACCCCCCTCTACAGTACTCTAGTCTGCCAGTTTCAAATGCAATTCCGAGGTTGAGCCCCGGGCTTTCACATCTGACTTAACAAACCACCTGCATGCGCTTTACGCCCAGTAATTCCGATTAACGCTCGCACCCTCCGTATTACCGCGGCTGCTGGCACGGAGTTAGCCGGTGCTTCTTCTGTAGGTAACGTCAAATCCATACGCTATTAACGCATGAACGCTTCCTCCCTACTGAAAGTGCTTTACAACCCAGGCGCTTCTTCACACACGCGGCATGGCTGCATCAGGCTTGCGCCCATTGTGCAATATTCCCCACTGCTGCCTCCCGTAGGAGTCTGGACCGTGTCTCAGTTCCAGTGTGGCTGATCATCCTCTCAGACCAGCTAGGGATCGTCGCCTTGGTGAGCCCTTACCTCACCAACTAGCTAATCCCACCTAGGCATATCCTGACGCGAGAGGCCCGAAGGTCCCCCTCTTTGGCCCGTAGGCATCATGCGGTATTAGCCATCGTTTCCAATGGTTATCCCCCACATCAGGGCAATTTCCTAGGCATTACTCACCCGTCCGCCGCTCGCCGCCCAACAAATCCTCCGAAGATTCAATGTTGTCGCTGCCGCTCGACTTGCATGTGTTAGGCCTGCCGCCAGCGTTCAATCTGAGCCATGATCAAACTCTTCAATTTAAGATTTTGTTCGGCTCAATGAATACTGACTTCAAAACTGCTCTTACTCGAAAGTAAGAAGTAATTTTAAAGCTATTATCGTTCCAACAGAACGATAATGAATTGACTGTGCCAAGTCTTTCGACTCGTTTGGTCACTCAGTTCATTGAAACCTAATTTGATACCGAGGTATCTAATTGGATTATCATCAACGAGTGCCCACACAGATTGATAGGTCTATATTGTTAAAGAGCTTGGCTTTCAGTACCTTAGCACTTAAGCGAGGTGCGTATAATACGCTTTTCACTTTGAAAGTCAACATAAAACTCTAAAAAACTTCAGAACTTTATGGTGACTTGCTTAAATATTAAGCAAGTGCAAAATTAAAGCCTGGCGATGTCCTACTCTCACATGGGGAAACCCCACACTACCATCGGCGCTATTTCGTTTCACTTCTGAGTTCGGAATGGAAGTCAGGTGGGTCCAAAATGCTATGGTCGCCAAGCAAATTCTTTAATCTGGAAAGCTGTTTCTGTGTTCTCTACACAATCAAGTCTGTTCTTGCTTTGAGTCCATCAAAACCCTTTGGGTGTTGTATGGTTAAGCCTCACGGGCAATTAGTATCAGTTAGCTCAATGCCTCACAGCACTTACACACCTGACCTATCAACGTCGTAGTCTCCGACAACCCTTTAGGATACTTAAAGTATCAGGGAGAACTCATCTCAAGGCTCGCTTCCCTTAGATGCTTTCAGCGGTTATCGATTCCGAACTTAGCTACCGGGCAATGCGTCTGGCGACACAACCCGAACACCAGAGGTTCGTCCACTCCGGTCCTCTCGTACTAGGAGCAGCCCCTTTCAATTCTCCAACGCCCACGGCAGATAGGGACCGAACTGTCTCACGACGTTCTAAACCCAGCTCGCGTACCACTTTAAATGGCGAACAGCCATACCCTTGGGACCGACTTCAGCCCCAGGATGTGATGAGCCGACATCGAGGTGCCAAACACCGCCGTCGATATGAACTCTTGGGCGGTATCAGCCTGTTATCCCCGGAGTACCTTTTATCCGTTGAGCGATGGCCCTTCCATTCAGAACCACCGGATCACTATGACCTGCTTTCGCACCTGCTCGAATTGTCATTCTCGCAGTCAAGCGGGCTTATGCCATTGCACTAACCTCACGATGTCCAACCGTGTGCCCCCTTCGTGCTCCTCCGTTACTCTTTGGGAGGAGACCGCCCCAGTCAAACTACCCACCAGGCACTGTCCGCAACCCCGATAAGGGGTCAACGTTAGAACATCAACACTACAAGGGTGGTATTTCAAGGACGGCTCCACAGATACTAGCGTACCTGCTTCAAAGCCTCCCACCTATCCTACACATGTAGGGTCAATGTTCAGTGCCAAGCTGTAGTAAAGGTTCACGGGGTCTTTCCGTCTAGCCGCGGGTACACTGCATCTTCACAGCGATTTCAATTTCACTGAGTCTCGGGTGGAGACAGCGTGGCCATCATTACGCCATTCGTGCAGGTCGGAACTTACCCGACAAGGAATTTCGCTACCTTAGGACCGTTATAGTTACGGCCGCCGTTTACCGGGGCTTCGATCAAGAGCTTCGACCGAAGTCTAACCCCATCAATTAACCTTCCGGCACCGGGCAGGCGTCACACCGTATACGTCATCTTACGATTTTGCACAGTGCTGTGTTTTTAATAAACAGTTGCAGCCACCTGGTATCTGCGACTCTCGTCAGCTCCATCCGCAAGGGACTTCACCATCAAGAGCGTACCTTCTCCCGAAGTTACGGTACCATTTTGCCTAGTTCCTTCACCCGAGTTCTCTCAAGCGCCTTGGTATTCTCTACCCGACCACCTGTGTCGGTTTGGGGTACGATTCCTTACAATCTGAAGCTTAGAGGCTTTTCCTGGAAGCATGGCATCAATGACTTCACTACCGTAGTAGCTCGACGTCGTGTCTCAGCCTTAGAAAGAGCCGGATTTACCTAACTCTTAAGCCTACGCACTTGAACCTGGACAACCGTCGCCAGGCCCACCTAGCGCTTCTCCGTCCCCCATCGCAATTGTAAGAAGTACGGGAATATTAACCCGTTTCCCATCGACTACGCCTTTCGGCCTCGCCTTAGGGTCGACTTACCCTGCCCGATTAACGTTGGACAGGAACCCTTGGTCTTCCGGCGAGGAGGTTTTTCACCCCCTTTATCGTTACTCATGTCAGCATTCGCACTTCTGATACCTCCAGCATGCTTTACAACACACCTTCAACGGCTTACAGAACGCTCCCTACCCAATGAAGTAAACTTCATTGCCGCAGCTTCGGTTTATTACTTAGCCCGTTACATCTTCCGCGCAGGCCGACTCGACCAGTGAGCTATTACGCTTTCTTTAAATGATGGCTGCTTCTAAGCCAACATCCTGGCTGTCTGAGCCTTCCCACATCGTTTCCCACTTAGTAATAATTTGGGACCTTAGCTGGCGGTCTGGGTTGTTTCCTCTCACGACGGACGTTAGCACCCGCCGTGTGTCTCCCGGATAGTACTTACTGGTATTCGGAGTTTGCAAAGGGTTGGTAAGTCGGGATGACCCCTAGCCTTAACAGTGCTCTACCCCAGTAGTATTCGTCCGAGGCGCTACCTAAATAGCTTTCGGGAGAACCAGCTATCTCCAGGTTTGATTGGCCTTTCACCCTAGCCACAAGTCATCCGCTAATTTTTCAACATTAGTCGGTTCGGTCCTCCAATTGATGTTACTCAATCTTCAACCTGCCCATGGCTAGATCACCTGGTTTCGGGTCTATATCCAGAGACTGAACGCCCAGTTAAGACTCGGTTTCCCTACGGCTCCCCTAGATGGTTAACCTTGCCACTGAATATAAGTCGCTGACCCATTATACAAAAGGTACGCAGTCACAGGACGTAATGCCTGCTCCTACTGCTTGTACGTACACGGTTTCAGGTTCTATTTCACTCCCTCACAGGGTTCTTTTCGCCTTTCCCTCACGGTACTGGTTCACTATCGGTCAGTCAGTAGTATTTAGCCTTGGAGGATGGTCCCCCCATATTCAGACAGGATATCACGTGTCCCGCCCTACTCGATTTCACTGAATGTGCGTTGTCGACTACGGGGCTATCACCCTGTATCGCCGGACTTTCCAGACCGTTCGTCTAACGCATATAAAGCTTAAGGGCTAGTCCAATTTCGCTCGCCGCTACTTTCGGAATCTCGGTTGATTTCTTTTCCTCGGGGTACTTAGATGTTTCAGTTCCCCCGGTTCGCCTCATTAACCTATGAATTCAGTTAATGATACTAGCTTATGCTAGTGGGTTTCCCCATTCAGAAATCCCAGACTCAAATGGTTGTTACTACCTAATCTGGGCTTATCGCAAGTTACTACGTCTTTCATCGCCTCTGACTGCCAAGGCATCCACCGTGTACGCTTAGTCACTTAACCATACAACCCCAAAGAGTTTCAGAAGAAATCTTGAGTTTGTTGTTTAAACAACCAAAGTTGCTATCTCATTATTTGAATGAGCGAGATAGCTATCGATTTTGCCGGACTCAAATATGTTTTGCTTTCGCAAAACCCAAGAACACTTGAATGTGTTTTGTGTATTCATCGAAATGAATACTTTGAGAACTTTACAAACAAACGCTTATCTATTTAAGACAAGATTTGTTTTGTCAGCTTTCAAATTGTTAAAGAGCTATGTTTCTTCACAAGGAAGTACATTTTCTAAAGACTTTCAGAGTCGATAATTCCAACCACATCCGTTTTACTGAAGTGGTTTGGACGTTCCTATCCAAAAATACTTAGAGAATGGTGGGCGATACCGGGCTCGAACCAGTGACCCCCTGCTTGTAAGGCAGGTGCTCTCCCAACTGAGCTAATCGCCCACATAAGTTTCCCTTTGCCTTCACTTTTAAAAAGTGAAAATAAAGAGCCATGCTTCGTGGAGAAGAATGGTGGGTCGTGCAGGATTCGAACCTGCGACCAATTGATTAAAAGTCAACTGCTCTACCAACTGAGCTAACGACCCAATGGTATCCCGTAGAGTCGAACCCTGTTACCGCCGTGAAAGGGCGGTGTCCTAGGCCTCTAGACGAACGGGACACTGGATTGAAGATATTGGGATATCTTCGTCTCTTTTACTTTATAAACCGTATCAATCTGTGTGGACACTCATCGTGAGTAATCATCGTATAAGGAGGTGATCCAGCGCCAGGTTCCCCTAGCGCTACCTTGTTACGACTTCACCCCAGTCATGAACCACAAAGTGGTAAGCGTCCTCCCCGAAAGGTTAAACTACCTACTTCTTTTGCAGCCCACTCCCATGGTGTGACGGGCGGTGTGTACAAGGCCCGGGAACGTATTCACCGTGGCATTCTGATCCACGATTACTAGCGATTCCGACTTCATGGAGTCGAGTTGCAGACTCCAATCCGGACTACGACGCACTTTTTGGGATTCGCTCACTTTCGCAAGTTGGCTGCCCTCTGTATGCGCCATTGTAGCACGTGTAGCCCTACTCGTAAGGGCCATGATGACTTGACGTCGTCCCCACTTCCTCCGGTTTATCACCGGCAGTCTCCTGGAGTTCCCGACATTACTCGCTGGCAAACAAGGATAAGGGTTGCGCTCGTTGCGGGACTTAACCCAACATTTCACAACACGAGCTGACGACAGCCATGCAGCACCTGTCTCAGAGTTCCCGAGCGCACCTGTATCTCTACTGGCTTCTCTGGATGTCAAGAGTAGGTAAGGTTCTTCGCGTTGCATCGAATTAAACCACATGCTCCACCGCTTGTGCGGGCCCCCGTCAATTCATTTGAGTTTTAATCTTGCGACCGTACTCCCCAGGCGGTCTACTTAACGCGTTAGCTCCGAAAGCCACGGCTCAAGGCCACAACCTCCAAGTAGACATCGTTTACGGCGTGGACTACCAGGGTATCTAATCCTGTTTGCTCCCCACGCTTTCGCATCTGAGTGTCAGTATCTGTCCAGGGGGCCGCCTTCGCCACCGGTATTCCTTCAGATCTCTACGCATTTCACCGCTACACCTGAAATTCTACCCCCCTCTACAGTACTCTAGTCTGCCAGTTTCAAATGCAATTCCGAGGTTGAGCCCCGGGCTTTCACATCTGACTTAACAAACCACCTGCATGCGCTTTACGCCCAGTAATTCCGATTAACGCTCGCACCCTCCGTATTACCGCGGCTGCTGGCACGGAGTTAGCCGGTGCTTCTTCTGTAGGTAACGTCAAATCCATACGCTATTAACGCATGAACCTTCTCCCTACTGAAAGTGCTTTACAACCCAGAAGCGCTTCTTCACACACGCGGCATGGCTGCATCAGGCTTGCGCCCATTGTGCAATATTCCCCACTGCTGCCTCCCGTAGGAGTCTGGACCGTGTCTCAGTTCCAGTGTGGCTGATCATCCTCTCAGACCAGCTAGGGATCGTCGCCTTGGTGAGCCCTTACCTCACCAACTAGCTAATCCCACCTAGGCATATCCTGACGCGAGAGGCCCGAAGGTCCCCCTCTTTGGCCCGTAGGCATCATGCGGTATTAGCCATCGTTTCCAATGGTTATCCCCCACATCAGGGCAATTTCCTAGGCATTACTCACCCGTCCGCCGCTCGCCGCCCAACAAATCCTCCGAAGATTCAATGTTGTCGCTGCCGCTCGACTTGCATGTGTTAGGCCTGCCGCCAGCGTTCAATCTGAGCCATGATCAAACTCTTCAATTTAAGATTTTGTTCGGCTCAATGAATACTGACTTCAAAACTGCTCTTACTCGAAAGTAAGTAATTTTAAAGCTATTATCGTTCCAACAGAACGATAATGAATTGACTGTGCCAAGTCTTTCGACTCGTTTGGTCACTCAGTTCATTGAAACCTAATTTGATACCGAGGTATCTAATTGGATTATCATCAACGAGTGCCCACACAGATTGATAGGTCTATATTGTTAAAGAGCTTTCTAACTAACTTGCCGCTTCAGCGTCTCGTCGTTAGGGGTGCGTATAATACGCTTTCCAATTTGAGAGTCAAGCGTTTTTCAAACTTCTTTTTCTCTCTTGCCAACTCGCTGTGTGACTTTCGTCTCACTCCGTGTCGGTGGATGCGCAGTATAGGGAACTGAGAAATTAGCACAAGCATTTTTTGCAAAAAAAAACTCAACCGCACAAATAATAAACACCATGTGTATTTGTTCAGCAATTTCCTCCATTTTTTCGTACCCACTCCCTTTATTCCTACAAAACTATCACTTACATAAATAAAACAGCTTGTTTCTTTGCAAATTCTGTCGCTGTTCTCGTTTTCTGCATCGTTTTTCCACCACCTACTCTTGCAAGCAATAAAAGAGCAGAACGATAACGAACTGCTCTTTGGTCTTTGCTTTTTACTTGGGGTATTTCAGGTGAAATCTTGGAAATATGTTTCTTCTATATATAGAAGAAAAGAGCAGAGCTTCCTTGCTCTACTTTTACGACAGATTAGTTGGGGATACCTATAAATGTCGTAGTGATTAAATGGCGCCTTGAACTCATATGAGTGGAGTATGCTTGCATTCTCAAAGCGTCATCTTCGATCAAGAACTTAGTTCTTCAATACTTTTACGGTGTAGCTACCATCTTTTTGTTGGTATAGACCGTGGATGTCGGTTTCAAAGCCTGGGTAGTGCGCACCGATTTCACAAAGCATCTCTAAGAAGTCCAACACTGGACGAGACTCTTGAGTCACCATTTCACCAGGAAGTACTAGTGGCACGCCTGGAGGGTAAGGCAGAATCATGTTCGCACTTACGCGACCAACCATTTCTTCCAGTTTGATTTCTTCGATGTTGCCACGAAGCTCTTCTTGCCATGCTGCGTGTGGTGTTACTTTCATTTCTGGAAGTACATCGAACGCTTTGTACATTAGCTCTGGTAGGTTGTATTTCTTAGTTAGGTCGTGAATTGCTTGTGCTAGTTCTTGAACGCGCATGCCTTCATAGAAGCTTGGGTCTTCGTTGTATAGCGAAGGTAGGAAGCTCTTGATGGTTAGGTTCAAGTCGTAGCCACGTTTAAATTCAGTTAGACCGCGTAGCAATTGCATTGCTTTTGATTTATCGATACCGATTGAGAATAGGAACAACAAGTTGTATGGACCTGTTTTCTCTACCACGATGCCGCGCTCGTCTAGGAATTTAGCCACCAGCGAAGCAGGAATACCTGATTCTTCTAGTTCTCCTTCTTTATTCATCCCTGGAGTCAGTAGCGTGACTTTGATTGGGTCAAGATACATGTGATTGTCATCCATGTTCTTGAAGCCGTGCCATGTGTCGCTAGGATCCAGTTTCCAACATTCAGTGGTATCGATGTTTTCTGGTTGCCATACATCGAAGAACCAGCTGTCACTTTCTGCTTCCAGACGTTTGATCTCTTTACGGAAGCGGATTGCGCGATCGATAGAGTCTTGCATCAACTTCTTACCCGTGTTGCCGCGCATCATTGCCGCTGCAGTTTCAGTAGAAGCAACAATGCCGTACTGAGGTGAAGTTGAAGTGTGCATCATGAATGCTTCGTTGAAAGATTCTTTATCAAAATCACCTTTCACGTGGATCATTGAAGCTTGTGAAAATGCCGCCAACAGTTTGTGTGTTGATTGTGTTTCATAGAACACTTTGCCTGGCATCGCTTCACCACTCATACCACATTTACCTTCGTAAATTGGGTTGAAGTTAGTGTAAGGCACCCAAGCACTGTCGAAGTGAATGTGTTTACAATCTAGCGACTCTTTGATGAATTGGGTGTTATACAACAGGCCATCGTAAGTTGAGTTAGTCACAACTGCATAAGATGGTGCCGTTGCACCTGGCGTTTTCGCTACTTTCTCTGCAATCACATCACGGTTGAATTCGCTTTGTGGAATACCACCAAGAATACCGTATGCGTTACGAGTTGGGCGGAAGTAGATTGGTGTAACGTCGCTCATCATCATTAGGTGAGTCAGAGATTTGTGACAGTTACGGTCAATCAGTACTGTGCTACCCGCTGGTGCTGAGTACATACCGACGATTTTGTTCGATGTAGACGTACCGTTGGTTACGATGTAAGAGCTGTCTGCATTGAATGTACGTGCGATGTATTCTTCTGCATCTTTATGTGGACCTGAGTGGTCTAGTAGAGAACCTAGCTCAGGCATTGAGATTGATACGTCCGCTTTAAATGTGTTTGGACCGTAAAAATCATAGAAGATACTACCAGCAGGGCTTTTCTGGAATGCAGTACCACCCATGTGACCTGGAGTACAGAAAGTGTATTTACCTTCTTCTACGTATTTGAATAGCGCTTTAGTGAATGGAGGCATGATTGCATCTTTGTATGCCTCAGTCGCTTGGTTGATTTTGATAGCGATGTCGTCAGCCATACCTAAAGCGTACTCGAAGAAGCTCACGTTCAGACGTAGATCTGTTAGTGAAATGTCTAGAGTAGACTGTTCGTTAGCAAATGCGTGAACAGGCAGTTTTTCGTTGATTTGGCTGATACGTTCACATAGTTCTAGTGAGTATTTATCCCAGTCGAACAACACACCGCAAATGCGTGGGTTCATCTCAATCATTTTGATCAAGTCTTTATCATCTACTGGGTAAACCACTTCGTAGCCCGCTTTCTCAAGAGCAGCGTGAAGTTGACGAACTGGCTCTTCTTTAAAGAACACACCCATGTGGTTCAAGATAGCGAATATATTCATTTGGACATCTCCAAGGCGAATGAGGGCGCTCTTTGCCATTTACAGGCAATGAGTAAGGTGAGCGCCGCGTGAATTTGGGTTTTATGGGCTGGCACCGTAGTGCCAGCGTTTTGGGGATTAGTTGCTTGCTTGGGCAGGCATGTCGTCAGCGTGCATTTTCACGTACTGAGCAAGACCTGCTTTTTTGCTGTAGAACATCAAGATAACGAGAGAAACGATGAAGGTTGCTGTTAGCGTACCGCCCTCTGCACCCGCTAGTGCGATGAAGCAGAACAGACAAGCCACACCAGAGAACAGCATTACGAAGCCGTTGCGTGTTGTCATACCTTCGAAGCGAATCAAGTTAATGCTTGAGTAGAAGTAAGGCAGCATAGTTAGTAGAACCGCGTCAGTTGTTAGCTGGTTGAATAGGTCTGATGCGTGTGCTGTTTTAGAGCTGAAGAACATCAGTACAACCATCAGTGCAGTCATCTTAATTGACGCAAGGATTAGACCTTTTTTAGGCACACCGTTTTTGTCAGTTTCGCCGTAGATTTTAGGGAAGTTGCCGTCGTTTGCTGCACGTTTACCCGCTTCACCTACTAACATCATCCAAGAACCTAGCGAAGTGAAACATGCTAGCGCTGTGAATGCTGATACGAATGGTGCTGTCCAGCTACCGAATAGCTCAGTGGTTGCTAGTGCAAATGGCGCACCAGATGCCGCAACTTCTGACGCAGGGAACATACCGCTGATCATTTGCGTTGATAGGATGTAAATTACACCTGCGATACCAGTACCCAACATCGTTGCTAGTGGTACGGTGCGTTTAGGGTTTTCTACCATACCAGTCGATACCGCTGCTGATTCCACACCAACGAATGACCATAGACAGATCAGAACCGCTGTTACGACTGCGTGGCTGTCAGTACCTGCAGATACGTTCCAGTTTTGGCTGTAAAGCGCTGTATCGAAGTGCGTCCAACCAAATGCTGCTGTACCAACAACAGGGATAAGGATAAGAACAAGACCAAGCGTACATAGACGGCTTACCCAGCTACCACCAAGTAGGTTAACAAGAGTGAAGATCCATACTGATGCAATCGTCGCAATACCTGCTGGGATTGGGTTATTGAGCACAGGGAAGAATACTGAAAGGTAAGAAACACCTGTAATAGCAATAGCCAGGTTACCAATCCAGTTCGCATGGTAATAAAGAACGCCCGTTTGGAAACCAAATACAGGAGATACTTCGCCAGCGTAAGCGATAGGACCACCTTCTTGAGGGTTTTTGGTTGCCAGACGAGCGTAAACAAACGCCAGACTCAGTGCACCGACCAAACAGATCAGCCAACTGAAGATTGAAACAGAGCCTACAGAAGCAAGGCTAGAAGGTAATAGTGCGATACCACTACCCATCATGTTACCGGCTACGACACCCGTACAGGCAATAAGGCCGATTTTTTTCGCATTCGATGACATAACATCTCCAAATCTATTCTACTCGAGTCAACATGACTCAAACTGAACGGTTATTAGCGAGATGCTATGAGGAAGAACCTGCTCGACCTCGCTAAATTTCGAAGTGAAGACTACGCCCAAAAACTGGGAAAAAAATAAACTTGGGGTTATCAATAAAATAATTAGCCCATCGGTATAAAACTGAGATAAACCTGATAAACTAAAAACATAAAATCAATATATACAAACACTTAAACGCAAAAGCTAAAGTGCTCATATTCAAAAGGTAAAAATATCAACCTCAACCTATTTTCCATAAACCTCATAATCCACCATCATTCCAATAAAAGGGCGTATTAATTACTCAAACTGTTGATGAATGCTCTTACCCCTGGCCAACAGCAATTGATGTGCATCAATGTTGTGATAGTTCATTGTTCATTAATGAATAAAGACCGCTCTTATTGCGGATAAATAACCTTGCAATTACTACTTACAAGATCATTTCAACACTGAACGAGGTTCAATCTTATGGCTTCAGGCATAACGGCATGGACAGGTAGTAAGTAGTAAGTAGTAAGTAGTAAGTAGTAGTAGTAGTAGTAGTAGTAAGTAGTAAGTAGTAAGTAGTAAGCAATAAGCAATAAGCAATAAGCAATAAGCCAACTACTCTCCATAGAAACCATCACGACAAACCATATTTCTCAAGTAATCTGACGATAAACCGGGCGGGAAAGATGCAACAATTTTATCTGTCACATTTCAGGGCAATAGGACAATAGATAGCAAAAAGCCTTCCACCGAAGTGAAAGGCTTAATCTACATTCATTAAAACACTAGATATCAAACAGTATTACTATATACCGTTTTAGCAAAGCGCTCACATTACAACATGCGTACAACTGACGGGTGCACGGCTCGATACATAGCGTAATCAATGGCTTTCATGTTACTTGGGAAGACCAAGTTCTCACACAACAGATAGGTTTCAACAGAAGTATCAATATAAAATGCTTCACTGTAAGACTCACTTGCCCAATCCAAGTCGCCATCCAATTCAGCATGCTTGCCTCTGATCACGTAAGACAACACTGAATCTCTAATTTCAAGCGCCTGATTTAAATGCTGTTTTGCGGTATCAACATCCCCAACGATGGTTTCATGCAGCGCCAATGCCTCAAAGATACGGGGCTGAATAGGCCCAACCATCACTTCTGAATTCGTTTCCAGCGCATCACTGAGTTGTTGTACTCTTCCCTTTCGCAACTCTAAAGCTGGTTCAAGTGCTTTCTGCACATGGTAAGCAATCAATAATTCAGCTTGTACATATGCATTCTCTGGCTCGATTTCTAGAATACTCTCCATTAAGTCAATGCCACGTTGGAATTGATTCACATCTGATACATTCAAGTAATGGTTCGCTTGGATAAATAATTTGAGCGCTTCTGGATTAGTTGGCATTCCCGCCACCAGCACCTGAGACTTTTCTTTAGCATCTGGAACTTTCAGAACATGCATCAAATCCAAAGAGGCTTGCTGTAGTACGGTCTTCAAATGATTATCTGCCAATGCATATTGACGACTGAACAGTACTTTTTCTGAGGAATTGTTGCGATACTCGACTTCTAGAAAATTACCCCCCTCGTTCGCTTTCACTCGAACCACTACCGATTTCCCGGGTACGATGCCATTAGTAAAGGTGGCTTTCTTGAGCATCACCCGATAATCACTGACTTGGGCAATATCCGCCATCAATTTCTGAGCAAAACCATCTGCAAGCTCGTAGCTTAAACTGTCTCGACTAAAATCATCTTGGAACTTGAACTCGATTAAATGAGTATCAATGGCTTGAGTAATACGAACTTCTGACTGCTTGTAGGTAAATACTCCCATCACCACGACCAAAAGACTGATCCAAATGAAGTTCATAAAACCTAAACGCCAAGGACTGATTTTGTTGGGTTTACGAGGAGCCTTTTTTTTCTCTTTTGACATCTCGCATACCGCACGAGTTAAAGGCCCTGCTGGGAATGCAATACTAGGCGTTGGCGCATCAAGTCTTACTTCTTCAACGCTTCCAACATCCGGAAAAAGAGCCTCTGCATCACAATGACGGCTTGCAAGAAATTCTTCGTGCGTCATTGGCGTGACATTGGCCACCAGTTTATAGCCACGTTTAGGCACAGTGATCACATAGTTGATGTTTTCTTCTCTGCCATCACGCAACAACTTACGCAGCTCGAAGATAGACTGCGTTACCACTTGGTCAGTCACAATCGCACCCGCCCAAACGTATTGGATCAGCTCTTCGCGATTGAACACCTCACTGGCATGCTCAGCAAGAAAGTGCAGCAGGTTAATTAAGCGCGGTTCAACGGAAACTTCCCTGTCTTGTCGATACAGCTTATTTTCATCAACGCTTAAAACCCAATCATTGATCTGAAAATAGACTCCAACCATGTATGAAAACTCTCGTATCTAAAAGACAGCACCGTTTTAGGAATAGGTGGGATTACGTATTCTTTGAGTCGGCTAAAGGCGAGATTATAGGCGGGAAAACGGCCTGGACCTAGAAAAGCAAGCCGCCAAAAATGCAAACTTAAGTTAAGTGTCAGACGATTCCAATGCAGCAAGGATGGAACAATGGCTGGCATCATCGTTATTATGCCCACAACAAGCATCGTTAATTTTCTTTAATGCCGTACGAATTCTAGTGAGTTCAGCAATCTTGTCATCTATCAAAGTTAGCTTAGCTGAAGTAATGGCTTTGACCTCAGCACAACTGTGTTCTGTCGCCTCTAATTTGATTTCAAGAAGCTCTTTAATTTCTTCTAAGCTTAAGCCCAACTCTTTTGCTTTAAGAATGAAGCGCACTTGCTTTTGATTCTCTTCATTATATAGACGATAGCCCGAATCACTTCGCCCTGCGGGCTTAATCAATGTATTTTTTCGTAGAAGCGTAATGTATCTGCAGTCACACCGCAGCGTTTTGCCAGTTCACCTATCTGAAACATAACTTCCTTATTAACTATCTCGTTACTTTAAAAGCTAAAGATCGTGTTTTTACAATTATTTTGAGATGCCAAACGATTGCGCAAGCTTTTTGTAATAAATTGGTTAGAATACGCGCCATCAAATAGTGGAGGCTGTTTTCTAGCCAGAGAGCTATCGAACTAAAGAGCCCTCAACAAAGGTCTTTACCAAAACTGGCCAATATTTTACCCCAAGAGGTAAAAACAAGTTCATTTTTGGCAAACATCTTTAACTCCGTGAATTTGAGGAAAATGGAAGCATGAACAACGCTCGTCCTATTCGCCGTGCGCTTATCAGCGTATCAGACAAAACAGGTATTGTTGAGTTTGCACAAGCTCTTGCTGAGCGCGGTGTCGATATCCTATCGACTGGTGGTACTGCTCGTCTACTTGCTGAGCAAGGCATCGCCGTGACTGAAGTCTCTGATTACACTGGTTTCCCAGAAATGATGGACGGTCGTGTTAAGACGCTTCACCCAAAAGTTCACGGGGGTGTGCTAGGTCGTCGTGGTCAAGATGATGACGTAATGGAAAAGCACGGCATCAATCCAATCGACATGGTCGTCGTTAACCTATACCCATTCGCAGAAACTGTTGCCAACGAAGGTTGTACCCTTGCTGACGCAGTTGAGAACATCGACATTGGTGGCCCAACAATGGTTCGCTCTGCTGCGAAAAACCACAAAGACGTGACTATCGTCGTTAACGCAAGTGACTACGACCGCGTTATCGCTGAAATGGACGCTAACGACAAATCTCTTACTCTAGAAACTCGCTTCGACCTTGCTATCGCTGCATTTGAGCACACCGCGGCTTACGATGGCATGATCGCAAACTACTTCGGCACTATGGTACCTAGCTACGGCGAGAACAAGGACGGTGACGAACCTTCTCCAGAAAACAAGAGCAAGTTCCCTCGCACATTCAACCAGCAGTTCGAGAAAAAACAAGACATGCGCTACGGTGAGAACAGCCACCAAGCAGCAGCATTCTATGTTGAAGCAAATCCTGAAGAAGCGTCTGTTTCTACTGCACGCCAAATCCAAGGTAAAGCACTTTCTTACAACAACATCGCAGACACTGACGCTGCACTTGAATGTGTGAAAGAGTTCGACGAGCCAGCATGTGTGATCGTAAAACACGCGAACCCATGTGGTGTTGCTCTAGGTAAAAACATCCTAGAAGCCTACAACCGCGCTTACCAAACTGACCCAACATCTGCATTCGGCGGGATCATTGCATTCAACCAAGAGCTAGATGCTGAAACGGCAACGGCTATCGTTGAGCGTCAATTCGTTGAAGTCATCATCGCGCCGTCTGTTTCTGCTGAAGCGATTGAAGTGGTTGCGGCGAAGAAGAATGTGCGTCTACTTGAGTGTGGCGAATGGTCCACCAAGACAACTGGCTTTGATGTAAAGCGCGTCAACGGTGGTCTGCTGGTTCAAGACCGTGACCAAGGCATGGTTAGCCTAGATGACCTGAAAGTCGTATCTAAGCGTCAACCAACAGAAGAAGAGCTGAAAGATGCCCTATTCTGCTGGAAGGTAGCGAAGTACGTAAAATCAAACGCGATTGTTTACGCAAAAGGTGACATGACTATCGGTGTAGGCGCAGGGCAAATGAGCCGTGTTTACTCCGCGAAGATTGCAGGCATTAAAGCCGCAGACGAAGGTCTAGAAGTTGCTGGTAGCGTTATGGCATCTGATGCATTCTTCCCGTTCCGTGATGGTATTGATGCGGCAGCAGAAGCTGGTATTAAGTGTGTGATTCAGCCTGGTGGCTCTATGCGTGACGATGAAGTGATTGCAGCAGCAGACGAACACGGCATGGCAATGATCTTTACAGGTATGCGTCACTTCCGCCACTAATTCATATTGCTAGGTCCTAGTTACTAGGCCCTGGGGTGGTTAATAGCCCTGCTTTTGAATCAGGGCTAAACAGAATCATTTATAAAGGATTTTAATATGCGAGTTTTAATCATTGGTTCAGGCGGTCGTGAACACGCGCTAGGTTGGAAAGCAGCGCAAAACCCAAATGTTGAGACGATCTTCATTGCTCCGGGTAATGCTGGTACTGCACTTGAGCCTAAGCTAGAAAACGTCAATATCGCGGTAGAAGACATTGCTAGTTTAGTTGCTTTTGCAAAAGAGAAAGCCATTGAGCTGACTATCGTTGGCCCTGAGGCACCACTGGTTATCGGTGTGGTTGATGCTTTCCGCAAAGCAGGTCTGCCGATCTTTGGCCCGACACAAGCAGCAGCGCAGCTTGAGGGCTCTAAAGCGTTTACTAAAGACTTTCTTGCTCGTCACCAAATCCCAACGGGAGCCTACGCAAACTTCACTGAAATTGAACCTGCACTGGCTTACGTACGTGAACAAGGTGCGCCGATTGTCGTGAAAGCTGACGGCCTTGCAGCTGGTAAAGGCGTTATCGTTGCGATGACACTAGAAGAAGCTGAAGACGCAATCAAGGACATGCTAGCAGGCAATGCCTTTGGTGATGCAGGAAGTCGCGTCGTTATCGAAGAGTTCTTAGATGGCGAAGAAGCAAGCTTCATCGTAATGGTCGATGGCGAGAATGTCTTACCTATGGCCACCAGCCAAGACCACAAACGCGTCGGCAACAAAGATACCGGTCCTAACACGGGCGGCATGGGCGCTTACTCCCCCGCACCAGTCGTAACACCGGAAATCCATAATCGCATCATGGAAGAAGTCATTTACCCAACCGTACGCGGTATGGCTTCTGAAGGTAACCCTTACACAGGTTTCCTATACGCGGGGTTGATGATCGATACCGACGGCACGCCAAAAGTGATCGAGTACAACTGCCGCTTCGGGGATCCTGAGACGCAACCAATCATGATGCGTATGGAATCGGATCTCGTGGATCTATGTCTAGCGGCAATCGACGAGAAACTGGATCAAGTGGAATCAAAGTGGGATCCGCGTGCGTCGATTGGTATCGTGTTAGCCGCCGGTGGTTACCCAGCAACGTACAACAAAGGCGATGTAATTTCGGGCCTGCCACAAGTTGAAATTGAAGGCGAGAAAGTCTTCCACGCAGGTACAGAGAACAAAGACGGCGACATCGTGACTAACGGTGGTCGTGTACTTTGTGCAACAGCACTCGGTAATAGCGTCTCAGAAGCGCAGCAACGTGCTTACGAGTTGGCAAAACAGATCAGTTGGGATGGAATGTTCCATCGTAACGACATCGGCTACCGTGCGATTGCACGCGAGCAAGAAAAATAATAACAACTTCAGTTGGCTAAAAGACAAAAGGCGCATTAAGCGCCTTTTTTATTATTCTTTCACCAAGCAAGTTCAAGCGATGTTTATTCAGAGATAAACTTAGGTCGTTGAACACAATCAAAGCCATCATCATTGAGCATCAATAATTCATCGACGGTTGCAGTATTACGCGATTCTTTACCAATAAAAGCGATGTAACTATCGACTGAAGCGAGCCTATCAATGACAAAATTCGGCAACGTTTGATTAAATTCTAACGTAGCGTATTCGCGTCCTTTACACGTTTCGAATGTTTCACCATCCCAATAGCCTTGTATTAGATTCTGACCATCTCGAGATTCTTGCTTAATCGAGTCAACAACACCATTCGCTTCCGCCTTGTAGCGTCCTAGCTGCTCACGCTGTATTGGTAGCACCTTACCGTTCACACGATATTGCTGATAAATCGCATCACCATCTTTATTGAATCGAATGTGGATTTGAAAAGGCACTAACCCTTGCTTGGTATCAAGTAGCTTGCCTTTTCGAATCAACTCTCGCAATTCACCATCGTCCCAACGGTAGTCACTTTGATAATACCCATAATCCCCCATCGTGACATAGTCAGCCGCAGTACTAACCCGAGTGAGACGCTCGGTCATCCAATACAAGCTGGTCGTGTCTCCCATGACTTTTCCGCCAGAGAAGTGAGTAAATTGTTCTAGATTTGGAGTTTCAACGGAAGCACAGCCTGCAAGAGCAAGACTTGTTAAGAGAAGTGAAGTGAGTAGATGTTTGTTCATGAAATTGCACCGAGGCAGGAGACCTCGGTGCATTTTAACTTAGTTTACTGATTCTTTCAGCGCTTTACCTGCTACGAATGCAGGTACGTTAGCTGCTGCGATTTGAATCTCATCGCCAGTCTTAGGGTTACGGCCAGTACGTGCAGCGCGGTGGTTTACTTTGAATGTACCAAAACCAATTAGTTGAACTTGGTCACCCTCTTTAAGAGCGCCAGTTACACCCTCAAGAGTTGCTTCAAGAGCAGCTTTAGCTTGTGCTTTAGATAGGTCTGCTTTCTCTGCAATAAAGTCGATTAATTGGGTCTTGTTCATTAGGTTTCCCTTCTCATATGTTATCGAATTCGTCTCACTCTAAAACATAAATGCCCCATCTGGCAAAGGTTTGTAAGCGATCTTTCGATTTTCTGACGTAGTTTTAGCCATAATATGAGTATTAACTCACAATTTGTTACTACTTGCTTAAGTAAACCCCTTGCTTTCTAATGCAATAAAACCAATTTATATGGCACTTTTGCGGTTATAATTGCCGCAAATACCTTCTATCACACTACAATCAAGGGCAACTATGCTGCTGTTATCCATTTATATCTCTATTGCTATCGGCGTTTCATTTATCTGTTCGGTGCTGGAGGCGGTGCTACTTAGTATCAGTCCAAGCTACATTGCTCAACTTAGACAACAGGGGCACCCTGCTTCCGCGCAGTTAGAAAAACTAAAAGCGGATATCGACCGACCATTGGCTTCTATCCTAACGCTAAATACCATTGCTCATACCATTGGTGCAGCTACCGCGGGTGCACAAGCTGCTGTCGTATTTGGTAGCGAAGCTCTAGGTATCTTCTCTGCGGTATTAACTCTAGCAATTCTTGTTTTGTCTGAGATTGTACCAAAGACCATTGGCGCAACTTACTGGCGTCAATTAGCACCTGCCGCGGCGGTTTCACTTCGCTGGATGGTATGGGCACTAACGCCATTCGTTTGGTTCTCTGAACAGATCACTAAACGCCTTGCTCGTAACCACCAAGCGCCTAAGATGCGTGATGAACTATCAGCAATGGCAATCTTGGCTAAAGAAAGTGGTGAATTTGCAGAGGGTGAGTCAAAAATCCTAAGCAACCTGCTTGGTATTCAAGATGTACCTGTAACGCAAGTCATGACGCCACGTCCTGTTGTATTCCGCGTGGATGCAACAATGACCATCAATGAGTTCCTTGATAAACACAAAGAGACGCCTTTCTCTCGTCCATTGGTGTACAGTGAGCAAACAGATAACATCGTTGGTTTCGTGCACCGTTTAGAGCTGTTTAAGCTCCAGCAATCGGGAAGTGGCGAAAAGCAACTTGGCTCTGTTATGCGTCCAATTCAAGTGGTTTTAAACAATACGGTTTTACCACGCGTATTTGATCAAATGATGAGCCACCGCCTACAACTTGCATTGGTTGTCGATGAATACGGCACAATTCAAGGCCTAGTAACGCTAGAAGATATTTTTGAGCACCTATTGGGTGAAGAGATCATCGATGAAGCAGATAAGAGCACAGATATGCAAGAGCTGGCTTACCAACGTTGGGAAAACTGGAAAGAACAGCACGGTGTGATTGAAAGCCGAGACGATGAAGAGGAAGAAGAGCAAGAGAAACAAGTGAAAGAGCAAGAAGCTCAAGTAACAAAAAAATCAGACTCTAAAGACTCATAACCATTTCCAATTAGCAAAAAGGCATCCAACTAGGATGCCTTTTTCATATCTATTCAACGATTAAAGTGCGATACCGATATTACTCACGCCCTCTTCGCGTAATTCCTCACGCAAATCTTTAATCAAGCTGATGTCGCGTTCTACCGCTTCACGCAGTGGACGGAAAATTGCCCACTGAACATCCCACTCTTCACATACGGCTTCGTTTTCTTTTTGATTGTCGTTCGTGATTGGTTCTGCACCTTGTGCTTGCTCTAGGTCAGCGACAGTTTGTACTGACTGTTGGCTCACTTTAAGCATTGAATCGAAAAGGTAGTCGCGATCCAACAGACCATGCAGCAGCGTCGACAAACCCTGACACGCATCCATCGCAGGGTAAACACCATAAAAGTCGTACTCATCCGCACTTGGGAATAGCTCTTCTAACTTCTCTAGTTGGCGTTCGAAGTTCACTTTTGCGTTCTTAACCGTCAGAATTTCCCATACACTATCAAGAATCGCTCGGTAAGCACGTGGCTCAGCAAATTCTGTATTCTCACAAAACATCGCATAGTTTGGATACATGCGTTCACACAGACACGCCATGAAAGTAATTTGTTGCCAAGGTTCTAGTTTTTCCAAACGAACCTGAAGAGGATTCTTAAGCATAGTCACTCAATCATTGAAGAAAAAATCAGCGAAAGTGTACTTGATTCATCACAGGGAAAAAAGTTAATGCAGCGTCGAAATCAGATTTTCCTGCTCTCAGAGCATCATGACACCTACGAAACGTTACTGGCGGAGAAAAATCTGCCCGATCTGGCCATCACAAACAAACCTCAAGATGCTCAGATCGTACTGGCGGATCCACCATTGCTATCACAAAGGTTAGACGAGTTTTCACAGCTTGAGTGGGTCCAGTCCACATTTGCCGGTGTAAACACTCTCATGGAGCCTAGTCGACGCCGAGATTATTCGCTGACTAATGTGCGCGGTATTTTCGGCCCATTGATTACCGAGTATGTGATTGGCTACTGCATTGCTCACTTCCGCCATTTTATGCAATACCACCAGCAACAACAGAGCAAGCAGTGGCAACCGCATCTGTATACCTCACTGCAAAACAAAACCATGGTGATTCTTGGTACAGGCAGCATAGGTAGCCACTTGGGTAAAGCGGCACAATTGATGGGAATGAAAACCGTAGGGATCAATCGTACGGGCATCCCAACTTCTGGTGGCGAATTCGATCAAACATTTCATGTTAACGAGTTAGCCTGCGCCCTGCATCAAGCTGATATCATCGTCAATACACTACCCAGCACTCCAGATACCCACCGATTACTTAATAGTGAAGTGCTAAGCCACCTTAATCAGGCACTGTTATTTAATGTCGGACGAGGCGATGTGATTGATGAGGCTGGTTTATTACTGGCTTTAAAAAACCGTTGGGTAGAGCACGCTTTTCTCGATGTGTTTGAACAAGAGCCACTGTCAGAACAGCATCCGTTTTGGAAACTCCCTCAAGTGACCATCACGCCCCACATCGCAGCATTGAGTTTCCCTGAGCAAGTGGTCGACATTTTTGCAGACAACTACTTGAGTTGGCGGGACGGCTTCTCACTTAATAATCAGGTCGATTTCGATAAAGGGTATTAACCATCATATGTCTTTAGAAACATTGCTGAAGCAAGTACGAGCCTGCCAGATCTGTGCAGACGATTTACCTTTGGGTGCAAACCCTATCGTACAAGCCGCAAAAGACGCACGCATCCTAATCATCGGACAAGCGCCGGGAACGCGCGTACACAAAACCTCGATACCTTGGAACGATCCAAGCGGCGATCGGTTACGCCAATGGCTCGATATCGACAAAGACACTTTCTACGACCCAAACAAAATAGCCATTGTCCCGATGGGTTTCTGCTATCCAGGTAAGGGGAACTCTGGCGATTTGCCTCCTCGCAAAGAGTGTGCGCCCGCTTGGCATAAACAGATTCTTGAGCAGTTGCCCAATATAGAGCTGACGCTACTGATTGGTCAGTACTCACAGCAGTACTACCTCACCAACAAACCAAAGACGCTCACGCAAACTGTTCAGCAATGGCAGGATTGGGAACCGGACTTTATTCCACTTCCCCACCCTTCTCCACGTAACACATTGTGGTTAAAGAAGAACCCTTGGTTTGAATCTGACGTCGTGCCATATCTTAAAAAACGCGTTCACTCGATGCTTTAGGTTACCCATGATCTAATTGCTTATTTATCTGTACAAGAAAATTAGCGCACAAAACAATCTGACATAAGTCATTGTTTATAAGGCCTTTCATATCTGACGTACAGCTTAAATAGTAATTAGATCATGGCAGGCCAAATACTACCAGAGCTGTACAGCCTTGCGTTTCAGATAAAAAACTGAATTTCAGGTAAAAAAATACCGGCACTGATTGCCGGTATTTGATTTCAAAAAGTCGAAGTTATTTGTGGTACGGCTTAGATAGCTCGTGTACCGCTTCCACAAATACGCCCGCGTTTTCTGGCGGCACATCCAAGTGGATACCGTGGCCTAGGTTGAACACGTGACCAGTACCTGCATCGCCAAAGCCTTCTAGAATACCCGCTACTTCTTCACGGATACGCTCTGGTGAAGCGTAAAGCATTGATGGGTCCATGTTACCTTGTAGAGCCACTTTATCGCCGATACGCGCTTTCGCGTCTGCAATGTTGATTGTCCAGTCTAGACCTACCGCATCACAGCCCGTTGCTGCGATTTGCTCAAGCCACATGCCACCATTTTTAGTGAATAGCGTCACTGGTACGCGGCGGCCATCGTTTTCACGAATCAGACCATCTACAATCTTGTGCATGTATTGCAGTGAGAATAGGTTGTAGTCACGAGGTGTCAGTACACCACCCCATGTATCAAATACCATCACCGATTGCGCACCCGCTTTAATTTGCGCGTTTAGATACTCGATAACGCTGTCTGCTAGCTTATCTAGAAGTAGGTGCAGAGTTTGTGGTTCTGCGTACATCATCTTCTTGATCTTAGTAAACGCTTTAGAGCTACCACCTTCAACCATGTAAGTCGCTAGCGTCCAAGGACTACCAGAGAAACCAATCAGTGGAACATCGCCATTTAAATCTTTACGGATCTGGCGTACCGCGTTCATTACATATTGCAGTTCACCTTCTGGATCGGGAATACCGATCTTTTCAACGTCGGCTTTACATGTGATCGGCTTATCGAACACCGGACCTTCCCCGGTTTCAAAGCGCAAACCTAAACCCATTGCATCAGGGATGGTTAGGATGTCAGAGAACAAGATCGCAGCATCAAGAGGAAAACGACGTAGTGGTTGAAGCGTTACTTCTGACGCCAACTCCGCGTTCTTACACAAAGACATGAAATCGCCCGCTTGCGCACGAGTTGCTTTGTATTCTGGTAGGTAACGACCTGCCTGACGCATCATCCATACTGGCGTGTAGTCTACTGGCTCTTTAAGAAGTGCACGTAGATAACGATCATTTTTTAATTCAGTCATTCCGTAATTCCAATTGTTAGGCTTTCTGTGAAAGGAGGTATTCTATCACTGATTTAAGGCCAATAGCTGTGTGCTTTGCAACCTGGATCAAGTTATTAACTTTTAAATCAATGCTTAATTTGCACCCAATCTTTATCAGTGTTAAAAATTTGTTCGCTAGCGAAAACTACAATTATAAACTGAGTACCCAGTACTCGGCATCTCATAACGACATCTTACTTACCCCCTCCCTCTCGGAGGGTTTTTTTTATCTCATTTTCAACTAATTAGAATGGATATCTTGCAGCGTCTGTTCGATAAGGGCTCTTGCTATCGTCCCCTTTGGTGCTACTGGTGGCATTTCATCAACCCCAAACCACTGCGCATCTGAGAGTTCAGTGTAATCTGGATTCAATTCGCCAGACTCGTAGTCAGCTAGAAATGCCATCATCATACTGGATGGAAAGGCCCAAGGTTGGCTGCCAAAGTAACGAATATTTTTAACATTAACTCCCGTTTCTTCGTGTACTTCACGCGCGACGCACTCTTCTAAAGTTTCACCGACCTCCAAAAAGCCCGCTATCACGGTATACATGCCATTTCGATGACGTGGATGCTGAGCCAATAATATTTGCTCATCTCTGCGCACCGCGACGATGATGCATGGAAAAATTCGCGGATAATGTAATGTTCGACATTCACCACACTGCATGGCTAATTGATTATTATTGAGAAAATTACGACCGCCGCATTGGGGGCAAAAGCGCATACTCTGTGTCATATGGCCATATTGAATTGCCTTACTCAACAGAAGAAACATGGGTTCAGGAAAGTGCAAACAATCTCGCAGTGACTTAAGAGGAAGGTCTTGTTCTAATTCTGATAAGTTCACCCACATCACTGGAGAATTCTGGTAGTCCCCAATATGTCGCGCACAGTTTTCTGGTAGTGATAACTCCTCCGAAGTACCAAAAGGTATAGAACCATCGACTAACCAGACCTCAGTTCCTGCAACAACACACCAATATGCATTTATCATATGGTCTACTTTACCTTTTCTTAACATTACTGCGTCCCTTTGCTTGAAGTTCATTCATTTTACTGGCAATCTAAATTCATACCAGAGTTTGTAAGTCGCAATTTGCGTAAACAAAGTCTAGTAAGGACAAGAGTTTGTAATAACTACATTCACTTTGCTTTGCAAAGGATTTCCTCACCCACTGGGTGACAGATCATGAGGGCATGGTCATGCTAAAAAAATTCAAACAAACACAAGACCAATGGGGTGGCTCAAGTGAAGTCATTGATCATTGGCTAGAAACAAGACAATCGCTGATTGTCGAATATTGTAAGCTTGCAGCACTGCAACCTTGTTCGAAAACAAACGTCATTGAACTCCCATCTCCAGCTGAACTTCAGCACTTCTGTCAGCACCTTGTTGACTACATATCCGAAGGTCATTTTAAAATCTACGACATGGTAATGGATAAGTGGAAATCAACGGGATTTGTCGCGACCGATGATATCAACCAAACCTATGGAAAAATTGTGCTCACCACAGAGCCGCTCCTCAACTTTAATGACAAGTATTCCAACGTATCAGAGGAAGATGAGCTCGTAAGTTTTGATGCTGATATGTCGTTAGTCGGTGAGATTATTGAAACACGTTTTGAAGTGGAAGATCACCTGATTCAGCTAATCGCTGACAGTCTAGCGATGCCTCCTGGCGCCTGAAGAAGATGTGATAATACACAGTCTCTGGGATGATGGTAAAACATTGTCCCTTAGACATTACTCGCCTGATGAAATCAGTGTAATGAGATGGGCGTGAAGTTAACGTCCGAGATCTGTCTTTTCCTAAAATCTGCTTTGTCCTAAAAATTGCTTATTACCCACAGAACACTATTTCCAACAACCAACAGAAACAAAAAAGGCACCCTAAGGTGCCTTTCAATTTCATTTCTTAACGATTATTCGTCAGAAAGCTTAGTCTTCTGAAGAGAAGCCTGCATTTAGAAGTGCCGCTAGGTTATCTGTTGCTTGTTCAGCAGATGGACCTTCTTGCGCTTCAGCACGCTTGCTTTGACGCTCTTGGTGGTATGCGAAACCAGTACCAGCTGGGATCAGACGACCAACAATTACGTTCTCTTTCAGACCACGTAGATCATCACGCTTACCAGAAACCGCAGCTTCTGTTAGTACGCGAGTTGTCTCCTGGAACGATGCCGCAGAGATGAACGACTCGGTAGCTAGAGATGCTTTAGTGATACCTAGTAGCTCACGTTCGAAACGTGCAGGCTCTTTGCCTTCAGCTTCTAGTTCACGGTTAGCGATCTTAACTTGCGTGTATTCAACTTGCTCACCAGGTAGGAACTCAGAGTCACCAGCGTGAGTAATTGTACATTTACGTAGCATTTGACGAACGATAGTTTCAATGTGCTTATCGTTAATCTTAACGCCTTGTAGACGGTAAACTTCCTGAACCTCGTTCGCGATGTATTGCGTCACAGCATGCACGCCACGTAGACGTAGGATGTCATGTGGAGACTCTGGACCATCAGCGATAACATCACCACGCTCAACGCGCTCACCTTCGAACACGTTTAGCTGACGATGCTTAGGTACCATTTCTTCGTAAACTTCACCACTATCACGAGTGATAACTAGACGACGCTTACCTTTGGTCTCTTTACCGAAGCTTACTGTACCTGTGTGTTCAGCAAGAATCGCAGGCTCTTTAGGCTTACGAGCTTCGAACAGGTCTGCTACGCGTGGAAGACCACCGGTGATATCTTTGTTACCGCCAGATTTTTGTGGGATACGAGCAAGTGTGTTACCCACACCAACTTCAGCACCATCAACGATGTTTACGATCGCTTTACCTGGTAGGAAGTAATGCGCTGGCATATCAGTACCAGGGATCATTACGTCGTTACCTTGCTCATCTACAAGTTTGATAGCTGGACGCATATCTTTACCTGCAGCTGGGCGAGCCGCTGGGTCTGTCACTTCGCTTGAAGATAGACCTGTTAGGTCATCTGTTTGACGAGAGATAGTTACACCATCAATCATGTCAACGAACTGAACACGACCTGCTACTTCAGTGATGATTGGTAGCGTGTGCGCTTCCCAGTTTGCCACTGTTTCACCAGCTTCAACTGCTTGACCATCAGCTTTGTTTAGTAGCGTACCGTAAGGCAGTTTGTGCTTCTCTTTCGTACGGCCGAACTCATCAATGATAGTTAGTTCTGCTGCACGAGAAGTGATAACAATCTTACCGTCGTCTGCTAGTACGAACTTAGCGTTGTTTAGCTTCATAGAACCGTTGTTCTTAACTTGAACACTGTTCTCTGCCGCTGCTGTCGATGCCGCACCACCGATGTGGAACGTACGCATCGTTAGCTGTGTACCTGGTTCACCGATAGACTGAGCAGCGATTACACCTACTGCTTCACCTTGGTTCACTAGGTGACCACGTGCAAGGTCACGACCGTAACACTGTGCACAACAACCGAAGTCTGCATCACAGGTAACTACAGAGCGCACTTTCATGCTGTCTACTGAGTTTTCTTCCATGATCTGACACCACTTCTCATCAATTAGAGTATTACGTGGGATCAGAACTTCTTCAGTACCTGGCTTTAGAACGTCTTCAGCAACTACACGACCTAGCGCAAGCTCTGTCAGTGCAACTTTCACGTCACCACCTTCGATATGAGGCATCATATCAACGCCTTCTAGCGTGCCACAGTCGTGTTCGTATACAACCACGTCTTGAGCAACGTCTACTAGACGACGAGTTAGGTAACCCGAGTTCGCTGTTTTCAGTGCCGTATCCGCAAGACCCTTACGAGCACCGTGCGTTGAGATAAAGTACTGAAGTACGTTTAGACCTTCTTTAAAGTTCGCTGTGATCGGCGTTTCGATGATCGAACCATCCGGACGAGCCATCAGACCACGCATACCCGCTAGCTGACGAATCTGAGCTGCAGAACCACGAGCACCCGAGTCAGCCATCATGTAGATGCTGTTAAACGATTCTTGTTGTTCTTCTTCACCATCACGGTTGACTACCGTTTCAGATGAAAGGTTTGCCATCATCGCTTTTGCTACGCGATCGTTGGTCGATGCCCAGATATCGATAACTTTGTTGTATCGTTCGCCCGCAGTAACAAGACCTGATTGGTACTGTTCCTGGATTTCACGTACTTCTTCTTCCGCTTCCGCGATTTCAGTGTACTTAGCTGGCGGTACAACCATATCGTCGATACCAACAGATACACCAGATAGTGCCGCGTATGCGAAACCTGTGTACATGATTTGGTCAGCGAAGATAACGGTATCTTTAAGACCTAGCTTACGGTAAGCCTCGTTAAGTAGGTTAGAAATTTGCTTCTTACCTAGCTTTTGGTTAACGATGCTGAACGGTAGGCCAGCTGGCACGATTTGCCATAGCATTGCGCGACCGACAGTTGTATCAACCATCTTAGTTTCAGTCGTGCTGTTGCCGTCTTCATCTACAACAGTTTCTGTAATACGTACTTTAACGCGTGCGTGTAGCTCAGCCGTCTTAGTGCGGTATGCTTTCTCAGCCTCTGCTGGGCCAGAAAGGTACATGCCCTCACCTTTCACGTTGATCTTGTCACGAGTCATGTAGTACAGACCCAATACAACGTCCTGAGAAGGTACGATGATCGGATCACCTGACGCTGGCGACAGAATGTTGTTTGTCGACATCATCAGAGTACGAGCTTCAAGCTGTGCCTCTAGAGTTAGAGGTACGTGAACCGCCATTTGGTCACCATCGAAGTCCGCGTTGTACGCCGCACACACTAGTGGGTGTAGCTGAATCGCTTTACCTTCGATCAGTACTGGTTCGAACGCCTGGATACCTAGACGGTGAAGTGTCGGTGCACGGTTCAATAGTACTGGGTGTTCACGGATTACTTCGTCTAGGATATCCCAAACGACCGCTTCTTCACGTTCTACCATTTTCTTAGCAGCTTTGATTGTAGTCGCAAGACCACGAGTCTCTAGCTTGCTGTAGATAAATGGTTTGAATAGCTCAAGTGCCATCTTCTTAGGAAGACCACACTGGTGTAGACGAAGGTATGGACCTACTGTGATTACAGAACGGCCAGAGTAGTCTACACGCTTACCTAGAAGGTTCTGACGGAAACGACCTTGTTTACCCTTGATCATATCAGCAAGAGATTTTAGAGGACGCTTGTTAGAACCAGTGATCGCACGACCGCGACGACCGTTATCTAGTAGCGCATCAACAGACTCTTGCAGCATACGTTTTTCGTTACGTACGATGATGTCCGGAGCTGCTAGCTCTAGAAGACGCTTCAAACGGTTGTTACGGTTGATCACACGACGGTATAGGTCGTTTAGATCAGAAGTCGCAAAGCGACCGCCATCTAGTGGTACTAGAGGACGTAGATCTGGCGGAAGTACTGGAAGTACAGTTAGGATCATCCACTCTGGGTTGTTACCCGAAGTAATGAATGCCTCTACCAGTTTAAGACGCTTAGTTACTTTCTTACGCTTAGTTTCAGAGTTAGTCGTTTCTAGCTCTTCGCGCATTTGTTCTGCTTCAGCGTGCATATCCATAGAACCTAGTAGGTCCTTGATAGCTTCTGCACCCATCTTAGCAGTGAACTCGTCACCCCACTCTTCTAGACGATCCAGATACTCTTCTTCAGTAAGCATCTGAGATTTTTCTAGATCAGTCATACCCGGTTCAGTTACTACGTACATTTCGAAGTAAAGAACACGTTCGATATCACGTAGAGGGATATCCATTAGTAGACCGATACGAGACGGTAGCGATTTTAGGAACCAGATGTGAGCTACTGGTGAAGCAAGTTCGATGTGGCCCATACGGTCACGACGTACTTTAGTCTGTGTAACTTCTACACCACACTTCTCACAGATAACACCACGGTGCTTCAAGCGCTTGTATTTACCACAAAGACATTCGTAGTCTTTTACTGGACCAAAGATACGCGCACAGAACAGACCATCGCGTTCAGGTTTGAACGTACGATAGTTGATCGTTTCAGGTTTTTTAACTTCACCGAAAGACCATGAACGGATCATGTCTGGTGAAGATAGACCGATTTTGATTGCATCAAACTCTTCGGTCTTATGCTGTGCTTTTAGAAAGTTTAATAAGTCTTTCACAATCAGCTCCTGTAAGGAGTTAAAAGGAGCTCACTCGCTAAAGTGAGCACCTTCTACCAAATAATCGCTTTTGATTCTCTCAAATTTAATCAAGAGAGAAAGGGATTACTCTTCGTCTTCTAGCTCGATGTTGATACCTAGCGAGCGAATCTCTTTCAACAATACGTTGAACGATTCTGGCATACCAGGTTCCATGCTGTGGTTACCGTCTACGATGTTTTTGTACATCTTAGTACGGCCGTTAACGTCATCAGACTTAACCGTTAGCATTTCTTGTAGAGTGTAAGCCGCACCGTATGCTTCTAGTGCCCATACTTCCATCTCACCGAAACGCTGACCACCGAACTGAGCTTTACCACCAAGTGGCTGCTGAGTTACTAGGCTGTACGAACCAGTTGAACGAGCGTGCATCTTGTCATCAACAAGGTGGTTTAGTTTCAGCATGTACATGTAACCTACTGTTACAGGACGCTCAAACTCATCACCAGTACGACCATCAAACAGTTTTAGCTGACCAGATGTTGGTAGGTCTGCTAACTCTAGAAGAGCCTTAATTGACGCTTCTGGAGCACCGTCGAACACAGGCGTTGCGATTGGTAGACCGCCACGTAGGTTCTTGATTAGAGTACGTACTTCGTCATCAGATAGAGAAGCAATGTCTACTTTCTGGCGAGTATCGCCTAGATCGTAAACTTTTTGTAGGAACTCGCGGAATTTCGCTAGTTCTTGCTGCTCTTTAACCATCTGAGTGATCTTGTCACCGATACCTTTCGCTGCCAGACCTAAGTGTACTTCTAGGATCTGACCGATGTTCATACGAGATGGTACACCCAGCGGGTTAAGTACGATGTCTACAGGCTGACCTTTCTCATCGTATGGCATGTCTTCAACAGGGTTGATCTTAGAGATTACACCCTTGTTACCGTGACGACCCGCCATCTTATCACCAGGCTGGATACGACGTTTAACCGCTAGGTAAACCTTAACGATCTTCAGTACGCCAGGTGCTAGATCATCACCTTGAGTGATCTTGCGACGCTTAGTTTCGAATTTCTTATCGAAGTCAGCTTTCAGCTCGTCCCACTGCTCAGCTAGTTGCTCAAGCTGTGTTTGTAGTGCGTCATCTTCTAGCGTTAGCTCTAGCCACTTCTTACGATCAGTCGTGTCTAGTTTCGCTTCAGAGTAACCACCCTCGATCAATACAGCGCGAACACGGTTTAGAAGGCCACCCTCAAGAATCTGGAATTCTTCAGTTAGATCTTTCTTCGCTTCTTTAAGCTGCATTTGCTCGATTTCAAGCGCACGCTTGTCTTTCTCTACGCCATCGCGAGTGAAGACTTGAACGTCGATAATCGTACCTGATACAGAGTTAGGTACACGTAGTGACGTATCTTTAACGTCCGATGCTTTTTCACCGAAGATCGCACGTAGTAGCTTCTCTTCAGGAGTCAGCTGAGTTTCACCTTTAGGTGTTACTTTACCAACTAGGATGTCGCCACCCTTAACTTCAGCACCGATGTAAACGATACCTGACTCGTCTAGTTTAGACAGAGCAGATTCACCTACGTTTGGAATATCAGCTGTGATTTCTTCAGAACCAAGCTTAGTATCACGCGCCACACAAGTAAGTTCTTGGATGTGGATAGTCGTGAAGCGGTCTTCTTGAACTACGCGCTCAGATACTAAGATCGAGTCTTCGAAGTTGTAACCGTTCCAAGGCATGAACGCGATACGCATGTTTTGACCAAGCGCTAGTTCACCAAGGTCTGTTGATGGACCATCAGCAAGAACGTCACCGCGTGATACAGGTTCACCTGGCATCACACATGGGCGCTGGTTAATACATGTGTTCTGGTTAGAACGTGTGTATTTAGTCAGGTTGTAGATGTCGATACCAGCTTCGCCTGGTACTAGCTCTTCTTCGTTCACTTTAACAACGATACGAGAAGCATCTACTGACTGGATTACACCACCACGTTTAGCAACTGCAGTTACACCTGAGTCAACTGCTACGTTACGTTCAATACCAGTACCAACAAGCGGTTTGTCAGCTTTCAGTGTTGGAACTGCCTGACGTTGCATGTTCGCACCCATCAATGCACGGTTCGCATCATCGTGTTCTAGGAACGGGATAAGCGATGCAGCGATAGATACAACCTGGTTTGTCGCAACGTCCATGTACTGAGCGTGCTCACGAGGGTGTAGGCCAGATTCACCTTTTTGACGAGCTGTGATCAGCTCATCTGCAAAACCGCCTTCTTCAGTTAGCGCAGCGTTAGCCTGTGCGATAACGAATTGGCCTTCTTCGATTGCAGATAGGTAATCTACTTCGTCCGTTACAACACCATCTACAACGCGACGGTATGGAGTCTCTAGGAAACCGTACTCGTTACAACGCGCAAACGCAGATAGAGAGTTGATCAGACCGATGTTTGGACCTTCCGGCGTTTCGATAGGACATAGACGACCGTAGTGAGTTACGTGTACGTCACGTACTTCGAAACCAGCACGTTCACGAGTCAGACCGCCAGGACCCAATGCAGAAATACGACGCTTATGCGTTACTTCTGATAGCGGGTTGTTTTGGTCCATGAACTGTGAAAGCTGTGAAGAGCCAAAGAATTCTTTAACAGCTGCAGAGATTGGTTTCGCGTTGATCAGGTCTTGAGGCATGATTGCGTCAAGGTCGCCTAGGCTTAGACGCTCTTTAACTGCACGCTCAACACGTACTAGACCTACACGGAACTGGTTCTCAGCCATTTCGCCTACAGAGCGGATACGACGGTTACCAAGGTGGTCGATATCGTCCACTTCGCCTTTACCGTTACGGATCGCGATAAGCTTCTTCATCACTTCAACGATATCTAGCTCGTCAAGTGTGCCTTGCTCTTGAGCATCTTCGCGGCCGATAGAGCTGTTGAACTTCATACGACCAACAGTCGATAGATCGTAACGCTCTTCAGAGAAGAATAGGCTTTCGAATAGTGCTTCTGCAGCTTCTTTTGTTGGTGGCTCGCCAGGGCGCATCATGCGGTAGATTTCTACCAATGCAGAAATACGGTCAACCGTGCTGTCGATACGTAGTGTTTCTGACATGAATGGACCGTGGTCTAGATCGTTCGTAAATAGAACTTCTAGCGCTTTGTGGCCAGCCTGAGATAGGTTCGCTAGTGCTTCCAGGCTAATTTCCTGGTTAGCGTTAACAATGATCTCGCCTGTTGCTTCGTTGATGTAATCTTTCGATGCAACTTTACCAACGATGTACTCAACTGGTACTTCGATGTGATCAACGCCATCTTTTTCTAGTTGGCGGATATGACGAGCTGTTACGCGACGACCTTGCTCTACGTAAACTTTACCGTTCGACTCAATGTCGAATGACGCAGTTTCACCACGTAGACGATCAGGAACCAACTCCATAAGCAGAGTTTGGTCTTTCACTTCGAAGTTCACTTTCTCGAAGAAGATATCTAGGATTTCTTCAGTCGATTTACCTAGTGCACGAAGGATGATCGATGCTGGTAGCTTACGACGGCGGTCAATACGAACGTATAAGTTGTCCTTAGGATCAAACTCGAAGTCGAGCCATGAACCACGGTAAGGAATAACACGTGCGTTGTATAGAACTTTACCTGAAGAGTGGGTCTTACCCTTATCGCTGTCGAAGAACACGCCTGGGCTTCGGTGCAGCTGGGATACGATAACCCTCTCGGTACCGTTAATTACGAAGGTACCATTGTCTGTCATAAGCGGAATTTCGCCCATGTAGACTTCTTGTTCTTTAATGTCTTTTACAGTACCTGCTGGTGCGTCTTTATCAAAGATCACTAGACGCAGTTTTACGCGCAGTGGCTTTGAGTAAGTTACACCGCGGATTTGACATTCTTTAACGTCAAAAACTGGCTCACCAAGACGGTAGCTAACGTATTGCAGCTCAGAATTGCCGTTGTAGCTCTGAATTGGGAATACAGAACGGAAAGCAGCTTCAAGACCGTATTGACCTTCAGGATCCTGTTCGATAAATTTGTCGAACGAATCGAGCTGGATCGATAGCAGGTATGGAATGTCCAAAACTTGTGGACGAGTACCAAAGTCCTTACGGATGCGCTTTTTCTCGGTATAAGAGTAAACCATGGGGTTCCTCAGCTCGCTGATAAGTGACCCAAACTGTCCGCCCGCTCCTAGTTACTTAAGGGGGGTAAGGGACAGTGACTAAATAGCTGTTTACTGTAGTGACGTTTCATTTCGTATGAATGAAACGTTTTTTGCTTGGATATTAGGCGCTTAAACAGCGGGAAAATTCGCCTATACCCTACAGCGCAAAAAGGCCGGTGGTTAAAACCACCAGCCAATAGCCGTTAGGCTAGGAAATTAAGTAATAATTACTTAACTTCAACAGCTGCACCAGCTTCTTCTAGCTGAGCTTTAAGAGCGTCAGCTTCAGCTTTGTCAACACCTTCTTTAAGAGGTGCTGGAGCGCCGTCTACTAGAGCTTTAGCTTCTTTAAGGCCTAGACCAGTTGCGCCACGTACTGCTTTGATTACAGCAACTTTGTTAGCGCCAGCAGAAGTTAGGATTACGTCGAATTCAGTTTGCTCTTCAACAGCTGCACCAGCTGCTGCGCCGCCCGCTACTACAGCTGCTGCTGCAGAAACGCCGAATTTCTCTTCCATTGCTTCAATTAGTTCAACAACTTGCATCACAGACATTTCTGCGATTGCGTCTAGGATTTGCTCGTTAGTAATAGACATAACAATTCTCTTTTAAGTCAACAATAAGTTTATTAAGCAACCAGTAAAAAGCAAGGCTTATGCCGCTGCTTCTTGTTTTTGATCGCGGATAGCTGCGATAGTACGCGCCAGCTTAGCAGCAGAAGCTTCTTTCATGCACATCATTAGGCGTGCGATTGCTTCGTCGTAAGTTGGTAGTGTTGCTAGTACTTCAGCGTCAGTTAGAGCGCCTTCAAATGCAGCAGCTTTGATCTCGAAGTTTTTATTCTCTTTAGCGAAGTCTTTGAAAAGACGCGCTGCAGCACCTGGGTGCTCGTTAGAGAATGCGATCAGAGTAGGACCAGTGAATGTCTCTGTTAGACATTCGTAGTCTGTACCTTGAACCGCACGACGTGCTAGTGTGTTACGCACGACTTTCATGTAAACGCCAGCTTCACGAGCTTGTTTACGTAGAGAAGTCATTGCGCCAACTTCAACGCCACGAGAATCAGCTACAACTGCAGAAAGTGCACCACTGGCAGCTTCGTTGACTTCAGCAACAATTGCTTTTTTGTCTTGAAGGTTTAAAGCCATCTTGGATTTACTCCTGGTTGTCGTTACACCACTCACTATCATCACGACAGTGAGAGCTATTTAGGTGCATTCCCAGAAGAAAGTTAACTATATACATAGAGCTTTCTGTCAGTTCGGGCACCATCTACGTAGGATGATTAAGACTATTATAAAAATAGACACCTACGGTCTTGGACGGAGACTGGGTCTTAATTTACTTCAAACTAGTGAATAGTTTGAAGAACCAAAGTTCAGCCCCAACCACAAATATTAGGCGCAAAATTATACACAAATTTTGCGCCTAAGCAAATAAATTATGCTTGAGTGTTCAGGCTAGCCTGATCAACAGCAACACCAGCACCCATAGTAGTAGAGATGCTTACTTTCTTCAGGAAAGTACCTTTCGCTGAAGATGGCTTAGCTTTCTTAAGAGCAACTAGAAGTGCTTCTAGGTTCTCTTTGATCTGCTCAGCAGAGAAAGTCGCTTTACCGATAGTAGTGTGGATGATGCCGTTTTTGTCGTTACGGTAACGAACCTGACCAGCTTTAGCGTTCTTAACCGCTTCAGCAACGTTAGGAGTTACAGTACCAACTTTAGGGTTTGGCATTAGACCGCGAGGACCTAGGATAGTACCTAGTTGACCTACAACGCGCATTGCATCTGGAGAAGCAACAACTACGTCGAAGTTCATTTCGCCTTTTTTCACTAGCTCAGCTAGATCTTCCATACCAACGATGTCTGCGCCAGCTTCTTTAGCTGCTTCAGCGTTTGCACCTTGAGTGAACACTGCAACGCGGATGTCGCGGCCAGTACCGTGAGGTAGTACAGTTGCACCACGTACGTTCTGGTCAGATTTACGAGCATCGATGCCTAGGTTAACAGCAACGTCAACAGACTCTACGAATTTAGCAGTTGCTAGTTCTTGAAGAAGTGCAACAGCTTCGTTGATTTCGTACTCTTTAGTAACGTCAACTTTTTCGCGGATTACGCGCATGCGCTTAGTTAGTTTAGCCATCTTATTAACCCTCTACCACTAGGCCCATTGAACGAGCAGTACCAGCGATAGAACGCTTCATCGCTTCGATGTCAGCACCAGTCATATCAGCAGCTTTAGTTTCTGCGATTTCTTGGATTTGAGCTTCTGTCACAGTACCCACTTTTTCAGTGTTTGGACGACCTGAACCAGACTTGATACCAGCAGCTTTCAGAAGAAGAGTCGCAGCAGGTGGAGTCTTAGTGATGAACGTGAAAGAACGGTCATTGTATACAGTGATAACAACTGGAGTAGGTAGACCTTTCTCTAGAGATTCTGTTTTTGCGTTAAACGCTTTACAGAATTCCATGATGTTAACACCGTGTTGACCTAGTGCAGGACCAACTGGTGGACTTGGGTTCGCCATACCAGCTGCAACTTGTAGCTTGATGTAAGCTTCAACTTTCTTAGCCATGATAATTCCTAAGTTTGGGTACAAACGCTAATCACCGATCAGCTCCCCGTTTATGTAAAAACTTTACTTCAAGAGTAAAAGGCGCGAAATTATAGTCATAATTCGCGCCTTAGACAACCCTTAAAAAGGTGTTTTTAATCAAGCTTTTCAACTTGACCAAAATCAAGCTCAACTGGTGTTGCACGACCAAAGATCGACACAGACACTTTCAGGCGGCTCTTCTCGTAATCCACTTCTTCAACAGTACCATTGAAGTCAGCAAATGGACCTTCATTAACACGTACCACTTCACCCGCTTCGTACATAGTACGTGGACGAGGTGCTTCGCTTGCTTTCTCAAGACGATTAAGAATAGCGTCAGCTTCTTTATCTGTGATAGGTGCTGGACGATCTGAGGTACCACCAATGAAGCCCATGACACGCGGCACACTGCGTACTAAGTGCCATGATTCATCGTTCATAATCATCTGAACAAGGACGTAACCAGGGAAGAACTTACGTTCAGATTTACGACGCTGACCAGCGCGCATTTCCACTACTTCTTCAGTAGGAACAAGTACTTCACCGAATAGCTCTTCCATGCTGTGCATTTTGATATGCTCGCGAAGAGACTGAGCTACACGACCTTCAAATCCAGAGAAGGCTTGAACCACATACCAGCGTTTTTTTTGAGCTTCACTCATGAATTAAAACCCTCTATACCCCAGTTGCTAGAGCTACTAGACGCACCATGATGCCGTCAATACCCCATAGCACTAGAGCCATTACAATACTTACAGCTAAAACGATCAGTGTTGTTTGCATGGTTTCTTGGCGAGTCGGCCAAACAACCTTACGAACTTCCATACGAGATTCTTTTGCAAAACTGATCGCTGCTTTACCTTTAGTCGTTGTTGCTGCAACGCCAAGAGCAGCTGCAATTAGAACAACAACGCCTGCAGCGCGAACAACTACAGACATTTCACCATACAGGTAATTACCCACAACAGCGGCCGCTGCTAATACGAAAGCGGCAATCCACTTAAACGTATCTGCTGCGTTCGAGCTATCAGGAGTTTCAGCATTATTTGCTTTCATAAAACCAACCTGTCACAAGTCTTAATATAGACGACAACAACCCCGCTGTTGCAGGGCAAACTCCATATCGCTGAAAAAATCAGCGTTACTCTCTTAAGATTAAGCGTCTCTGCCTAATCTTGCTCTGCGCTCAACCCAATTCTGAACAAGAAAACAGCTAAAATAATGTTGAGTGCAGAAAAAGGGCATCAAATGATGCCCTTTTTGCTACTGGTTCGTCAAATCTAATTGAAGATTTTCAGAAGACATTCGGCAATTCGTTAAGAATTAAGCGAAGATCTTAGCAACAACACCAGCACCTACTGTACGGCCACTTCACGGATAGCAAAACGTAGGCCTTCATCCATTGCGATTGGAGCGATTAGCTCAACGATCATTTGGATGTTGTCGCCAGGCATTACCATTTCTACGCCTTCTGGTAGAGAGATATCACCAGTTACGTCAGTTGTACGGAAGTAGAACTGTGGACGGTAGCCTTTGAAGAATGGAGTGTGACGACCACCTTCATCTTTAGAAAGTACGTATACTTCTGACTCGAACTTAGTGTGTGGAGTGATTGAACCAGGCTTAGCTAGTACTTGACCACGTTCAACGTCATCACGCTTAGTACCACGTAGAAGTGCACCAACGTTCTCACCAGCACGACCTTCGTCAAGAAGCTTACGGAACATTTCAACACCAGTACAAGTAGTTGTTGTTGTATCTTTGATACCAACGATTGCTACTTCGTCACCTACGTTTAGGATACCGCGCTCGATACGGCCAGTTACTACTGTACCACGACCTTGGATTGAGAATACGTCTTCGATAGGCATTAGGAATGGCATATCTACTGCACGCTCTGGCTCAGGGATGTATGTATCTAGAGCTTCTGCTAGTTCAACGATTTTCGCTTCCCACTGCTCTTCGCCGTTTAGTGCGCCTAGTGCAGAACCTTGGATAACTGGTAGGTCATCACCTGGGAAATCGTACTCAGACAGAAGTTCACGAACTTCCATTTCTACTAGTTCTAGTAGCTCTTCATCGTCAACCATGTCACATTTGTTCATGAATACGATGATGTAAGGGATACCAACCTGACGGCCTAGTAGGATGTGCTCACGAGTTTGTGGCATTGGGCCATCTGTTGCAGCAACAACTAGGATACCACCGTCCATCTGTGCAGCACCAGTGATCATGTTTTTAACATAATCCGCGTGTCCTGGACAGTCTACGTGTGCGTAGTGGCGAGTTGGAGTGTCGTACTCTACGTGAGAAGTAGAGATTGTGATACCGCGCTCACGCTCTTCTGGAGCGTTATCGATAGATGCGAAGTCACGAGCAGCACCGCCGTATACTTTTGCAAGTGTAGTACAGATAGCTGCAGTTAGAGTTGTTTTACCGTGGTCAACGTGGCCGATAGTACCAACGTTTACGTGCGGTTTTACACGTTCAAATTTTTCTTTAGACATGAGTTGTCCCTCTAGGTACGGATTTAGGTGGCCCGAATTGACCACGCAACCAAAAAGATAATTGGTAAATCTTATATCAAAAGGAAATAAACTTGAGAGCTGGTGCTGATAGGCAGACTCGAACTGCCGACCTCATCCTTACCAAGGATGCGCTCTACCACCTGAGCTATATCAGCACTCAAATTTGATTGGAGCGGGCAGCGGGAATCGAACCCGCATCATCAGCTTGGAAGGCTGAGGTAATAGCCATTATACGATGCCCGCACACGTAACTCTGAGAGCTATTTCCTTAAGAATATGGTGGAGGGGGACGGATTCGAACCATCGAAGGCAGTGCCGGCAGATTTACAGTCTGCTCCCTTTGGCCACTCGGGAACCCCTCCAAATTTTTCGCCATTTTCACTACAAATTGCTTAAAGCAAGGAGAAAATGGTGCCGACTACCGGAATCGAACTGGTGACCTACTGATTACAAGTCAGTTGCTCTACCTACTGAGCTAAGTCGGCATAAGTGGTGCGCATTCTATTGAATGATTTTCCTGCTTGCAATAGTAAATTTAAAAAAAATCGCAAAATCCATTTTTTCTTGTCGCTTGCTGCAAAATCATACAAACCTCGCTTTTTACAACAAACTTTCCTGCTTTCTCATTTGCTTTACTCGATGCTTGATGTATGTTTTTGCTCTCTGTAAAAGCAAGGATAAACGAGATCCATGAGTCCATTTTTGTCATTCGATCGTGCCGCATGGGCTGAACTTCGTAATTCGGTTCCGATGACACTCTCTGCAGACGACCTTATCGCCCTGCAGGGCATTAATGAAAACCTCACGATGGAGGAAGCTGTAGAAATCTATTTACCGCTGTCTCGTTTGCTCAACTTGTATGTACAAGCGCGTCAAAGCCGCAATTGTGTGTTGCAGCAATTTCTAAATACAGAAGAGCATGCCCCTTTCGTGATTGGTATCGCAGGAAGTGTCGCCGTTGGTAAAAGTACAACCGCGCGCATTCTCGAGGCTCTACTCTCTCGCTGGGAGAATCATCCTAAAGTCGCACTTGTGACCACGGATGGTTTTTTGTATCCCAAAAAAGTTCTAGAGCAAAAAGGGATCATGCATCGAAAAGGGTTTCCGGAATCCTATGACATCAAACGCTTAGTAGAATTTGTCTCTGATGTAAAAGCAGGTAAGCCAAACCTTACTGTTCCGCTATACTCGCACATAACTTACGACATCACTGAAGACCTTAAGACTGTCGATAGACCAGATGTATTGATTATTGAGGGGCTAAACGTATTACAGAGCGGTATGGACTACCCGCACGATCCGCATCGTGTGTTTGTTTCTGACTTTCTTGATTTTTCAATTTATGTCGATGCTGATACAGAAACTATTGAGCAATGGTATATCGAACGTTTCTTGAAATTTCGTCAGGGGGCATTTACCAAACCTGGCTCTTATTTCAGTCACTACACGCAACTTTCAACCGATGCAGCAAAAAGCAAAGCCAAAGATATTTGGAAAAGTATTAACGGGCTCAATTTAGAACAGAATATTCTACCTACTCGGGAGCGAGCCCATTTGATATTACACAAAGGTGCTAATCATCTTGTCGATAGAGTCTCATTACGTAAGTAATAGATTCTAGCTTGCGTTACAAAAAACTAGTCGTGCTTTCTTAAGGAAATTTCCCCACCAATAAAGGTCTCCAAACCACTTTCCGTTTCAAGCACGACACCACCTTGCTGATCAATACCTTTTACAACACCATAAATTTCCCTTGGTCCCATGAGTAATTTCACTGACCTGCCAAGGAAATTATCCAAGCGATTCCAGCGCTCAACAAACCCACTCAACCCTGTCATTTCATATTCTTCAAGCGCACTCTTCCAATGCTCTATTAAATGAATGGCAAGTTGAGTACGATCAATCGCTTGCCCATTACTCACTTGATTTAAGCTGGTCCACGGTTGGTCAATGCTTGGTTGTTGGTCCGGCATGCCGATATTGAGCCCCATACCGATAACAAGATGCGCAGCAGCACCTGCTTGACCAGACATCTCTACGAGAATGCCTGCGAGTTTTTTGTCTTGATAGTAAATGTCATTTGGCCATTTCAGTTTTACGCCCTCGAAGCCCATTTTTTCCAGCGCTTCTACCGCAGCAATACCAATCACCAGACTCAACCCCATAGCTGCTGCCATGCCCGCATCTAAACGCCAGTACATTGAAAAATAAAGATTCGTACCGAAAGGCGAAACCCATTGACGTCCACGTCGACCTCGACCTTGTGCTTGATATTCCGCGAGACAAACTCGTCCTTTGTCTGACTCACTAACTCTCTCCAATAGATACTGGTTTGTCGAATTAATAACAGAAATCAGTTCAACTTGAGTGTTAGCACTGGCTGTGAGTCTCTCTTCATCAAGAAGCTGCATAGGCTGCGCTAATTGATAGCCACGACCTTGAATTCGATAAATATCCACTCCCCAATCATTCAGCCCTTTTATGTGCTTAGCGATTGCCGCTCGTGAGATGCCTAACTCATTGCCTAGCGCTTCTCCCGAGTGGAAAGCACCATCACTTAATGATCTAAGAATATGTAATTTTGCCGAGTGCTCTTTTCTCATCTCCCTGCCTCTATTTCAGCCAGGTTGGTTTCTTTTTTGCTACCCATAAAACGCACTTCATGTTCGAGCTCAATTTGATACTTGTCCCACACGGTCTTCTTAACTAAAGAAGCCAACTCAACAACGTCATCTGCACTACAGTTGTTAACATTCGTTAAAACGAGCGCTTGCAATGGGTTTACTTGCGCACCATTCACGGACACGCCTTTCAATCCGCATTGGTCGATTAGCCATCCCGCTGCGACTTTCATCCCTCCCAAGGCAGGATAAGCCACCATACCACTATGTTGCGAAACAAGCTGATCATAATGATCTTGCGTGATCACTGGGTTTTTGAAAAAGCTGCCAGCATTTCCGACTTTGGCTGGATCAGGCAATTTTTCCATTCGCACCTGACACACACGCTCAAAGATAGAGTGTGGACTAAGCTCATCTTTGGGAATGCTCTGTAGAGGACCATACTGATTAATCGCTTGCCATTGCTTAGGTAACTTCAATCCAAGAGCCGTAATAAAGCACTTCTCATACAGCGCATGCTTAAAAATTGAATCTCGATAACCAAACTTGCAATCTGCTGAGCTCATGCGTCGTGTTTCAAATGTTGTGAGATCCAATACGTCGACATAATCACAGATATTTTGTAACTCTAGACCATAGGCACCAATATTCTGGATGGGAGCGGACCCAGCACAACCCGGAATCAACGCAAGATTCTCAACACCACCAATCCCTTGTTTTACACACCATTCCACTAACGCTGGCCAATCTTCACCTCCATCAACATGAAGCAAATAGTGACTCTCTGTTTCAGTAACAGTTTTACCCAAAAGGCGGTTGATGATAACAACGCCCTCATAATGTTGGGTAAAGAGCATATTGCTACCTTTGCCCAAGAATAATTTTGGTAAGTCTTTGAAAGTAGCATCATTGAATAGTTGTATGACATCTTCAATTGATTCAACAACTGCAAGATAAGCACAAGTCTGTTCGATACCAAACGTGTGGAAAGCCTTAAGGCTCGCGTGTTTCTTAATTTCCATAGTGGATTTGCAACGCCTGATGAGATTCTCTTAAACTATGTGCATTCTACATTAGTTATCTTTTAGCCGCAGTGACATTACAAAGCTCATTAATCATAGAAGTGTTAAATCCTATTAAGCTCCCTCTTGTAAAGAGGCTCTATAAAGCCCACTACCCAGCAGGCAGAGCTAAACGCGATGAATTAATCATCACCGCCAATATCGAGACGAACATCATTGCTCTACTCCGAATGAAAACGGTTGAGCAGTCTCGTCTATTAACGGGTATGTTAGTTATACCAGAATATCGAGGGCACGGCGTCGGCCATGCACTTCTGCGCCATTGTGAAAACTTTGTATTTACAGATGGAGACTACTGCTTTGCATTTGCACACTTGGAAAACTACTACTCTCAATTTGGCTTCCAAACCATTGCATGTGACAATTTGCCGAACTCATTAAAAATGGCCTTTTTGCGCTACTCCGAGAGCGGCAAAGATCTCATTCCGATGCAATTCATTGCTCTAAAGCCCCCAATGCACGCGGATTTGTAGCCAGATAAATCATATCTTTGATAAAATGTCAGGTTCGCAATATTGCACTTAATTAAGGTACTCACACCGATATGATAGTAAGTAGGAATCCATTCGAGCAGTTGCCGAGTCTTGCTGTAAATCCCGAAGACTTCGAAGTTCTGCATTCAGCAGACACTTTCAGAACTCGTCTTCTTGATGCGATCAGCAAAGCAACGTCACGAATTTACCTAGTCGCACTATATCTGGAAGATGATGAAGCTGGGCGTGAAGTTCTAACTGCTCTTTACGAAGCAAAACAGCGTAACCCTGGGTTAGACATCAATATCTGTGTAGATTGGCACCGAGCTCAGCGTGGTTTGATTGGAGCAGAGTCATCCGAGGGGAACTCCGCGCTGTATAAAGCATTTACCCAAAAATACCAACACTCTATCCCTGTGTACGGAATCCCTGTACGAGGTAGAGAAGTTTTTGGCGTTCTTCACCTAAAAGGTTTTATCGTTGATGACACCGTCATTTACAGCGGAGCCAGTCTAAATAACGTATACCTGCAATACCATGATCGCTATCGCTTTGACCGTTATCATGTGATTCAGCACCAAACGCTTGCCGACTCTATGATCAATTTCATTCAAGATGAAATGATTTCCCACCCAGCAGTAAATGATTTAGCGGACAAAGACAAACCCGAAACTAAAGAAATTAAAGTTGCGATTCGTCAATTTCGCTCTTCTCTTGCTTCTGCCAATTACCAGTTTAAGCCAGAAGATGCAGGTGAGGATAAAATCAACATCACGCCTCTCGTTGGTCTAGGAAAACGTAGAAACATTCTAAACCAAAAAATTGTTAACCTACTTGCTGCCGCTCAAAACGAGATTTTCATTTGTACGCCTTACTTTAACTTCCCAAAAGCGATCAATCGTGAAGTAAAAAGAGCAATGAAAAGAGGCGTAAAAGTCACAATCGTTGTCGGTGATAAAACAGCTAATGATTTCTATATATCCCCTGAAGAAGAGTTTAAAACTATCGGGGCTTGCCATATCTATATGAGCTTAACTTAAGACGCTTTGCCAAAGCCAATGAAGCCAATATTGCTGCACGCAGACTTTCGATTCATTTATGGAAGCACGATAAAAACAGTTTCCATCTAAAAGGAATTTGGGTTGATAAGCGTTACATGTTGCTCACAGGCAACAACCTAAACCCTCGTGCATGGTCGCTAGACTTAGAAAATGGTCTACTCGTACAAGACCATTACGCAAAGCTTACTGATAAATTTGACCTAGAAGTAGAGAACATTCTCAAGCACACGCAGCTAGTTTGTACATATAAGCAACTAGAAAAAGTAGAGAACTACCCGGTTGAAGTCCAGAAGTTGGTTCGTAAAATCACCCGAATCAAAGCGGATGGCGTTCTAAAGCGCATTCTATAGTCTCTGTGAGCCCTTTTACTTAAAGCCCAACCGCCGTTGGGCTTTTTTCTACCTGAAAGGAAATGGCGTAATGATACTTTCTATGATGCACCAGATGAGGTTGTTTTAGCATTAGGAAAGACGATACTACGATTTGTATCGTTTATCGCTCTCGCACGATGTAGGTATGGCGAAGAGACTATAATTCTATCGATTGGGCCTTGAATAGACATTTTGAAATGCAAAAAAGCCCCAGCATTTCTGCTGAGGCTTTGAATATGGCAGGGGTGGAGAGATTCGAACTCCCAACACGCGGATTTGGAATCCGCTGCTCTGCCAATTGGAGCTACACCCCTAAATGTTCTACATATTGTAGATTCGACAAAACCCTGCCTATAGCAAGGTTGTCTGAATAAATGGCGGAGCGGACGGGACTCGAACCCGCGACCCCCGGCGTGACAGGCCGGTATTCTAACCAACTGAACTACCGCTCCGCACTGGTTAGACATTTAAGTCTAAAATTAAAGCCTGGCGATGTCCTACTCTCACATGGGGAAGCCCCACACTACCATCGGCGCTATTTCGTTTCACTTCTGAGTTCGGAATGGAAATCAGGTGGGTCCAAAATGCTATGGTCGCCAAGCAAATTCTTTAATCTGGAAAGCTGTTTTTGTGTTCTCTACACAATCAAGTCTGTTCTTGCTTTGAGTCCATCAAAACCCTTTGGGTGTTGTATGGTTAAGCCTCACGGGCAATTAGTATCAGTTAGCTCAATGCCTCACAGCACTTACACACCTGACCTATCAACGTCGTAGTCTCCGACAACCCTTTAGGATACTTAAAGTATCAGGAGAACTCATCTCAAGGCTCGCTTCCCGCTTAGATGCTTTCAGCGGTTATCGATTCCGAACTTAGCTACCGGGCAATGCGTCTGGCGACACAACCCGAACACCAGAGGTTCGTCCACTCCGGTCCTCTCGTACTAGGAGCAGCCCCTTTCAATTCTCCAACGCCCACGGCAGATAGGGACCGAACTGTCTCACGACGTTCTAAACCCAGCTCGCGTACCACTTTAAATGGCGAACAGCCATACCCTTGGGACCGACTTCAGCCCCAGGATGTGATGAGCCGACATCGAGGTGCCAAACACCGCCGTCGATATGAACTCTTGGGCGGTATCAGCCTGTTATCCCCGGAGTACCTTTTATCCGTTGAGCGATGGCCCTTCCATTCAGAACCACCGGATCACTATGACCTGCTTTCGCACCTGCTCGAATTGTCATTCTCGCAGTCAAGCGGGCTTATGCCATTGCACTAACCTCACGATGTCCAACCGTGATTAGCCCACCTTCGTGCTCCTCCGTTACTCTTTGGGAGGAGACCGCCCCAGTCAAACTACCCACCAGGCACTGTCCGCAACCCCGATAAGGGGTCAACGTTAGAACATCAACACTACAAGGGTGGTATTTCAAGGACGGCTCCACAGATACTAGCGTACCTGCTTCAAAGCCTCCCACCTATCCTACACATGTAGGGTCAATGTTCAGTGCCAAGCTGTAGTAAAGGTTCACGGGGTCTTTCCGTCTAGCCGCGGGTACACTGCATCTTCACAGCGATTTCAATTTCACTGAGTCTCGGGTGGAGACAGCGTGGCCATCATTACGCCATTCGTGCAGGTCGGAACTTACCCGACAAGGAATTTCGCTACCTTAGGACCGTTATAGTTACGGCCGCCGTTTACCGGGGCTTCGATCAAGAGCTTCGACCGAAGTCTAACCCCATCAATTAACGCTTCCGGCACCGGGCAGGCGTCACACCGTATACGTCATCTTACGATTTTGCACAGTGCTGTGTTTTTAATAAACAGTTGCAGCCACCTGGTATCTGCGACTCTCGTCAGCTCCATCCGCAAGGGACTTCACCATCAAGAGCGTACCTTCTCCCGAAGTTACGGTACCATTTTGCCTAGTTCCTTCACCCGAGTTCTCTCAAGCGCCTTGGTATTCTCTACCCGACCACCTGTGTCGGTTTGGGGTACGATTCCTTACAATCTGAAGCTTAGAGGCTTTTCCTGGAAGCATGGCATCAATGACTTCACTACCGTAGTAGCTCGACGTCGTGTCTCAGCCTTAGAAAGAGCCGGATTTACCTAACTCTTAAGCCTACGCACTTGAACCTGGACAACCGTCGCCAGGCCCACCTAGCGCTTCTCCGTCCCCATCGCAATTGTAAGAAGTACGGGAATATTAACCCGTTTCCCATCGACTACGCCTTTCGGCCTCGCCTTAGGGTCGACTTACCCTGCCCGATTAACGTTGGACAGGAACCCTTGGTCTTCCGGCGAGGAGGTTTTCACCCCTTTATCGTTACTCATGTCAGCATTCGCACTTCTGATACCTCCAGCATGCTTTACAACACACCTTCAACGGCTTACAGAACGCTCCCTACCCAATGAAGTAAACTTCATTGCCGCAGCTTCGGTTTATTACTTAGCCCGTTACATCTTCCGCGCAGGCCGACTCGACCAGTGAGCTATTACGCTTTCTTTAAATGATGGCTGCTTCTAAGCCAACATCCTGGCTGTCTGAGCCTTCCCACATCGTTTCCCACTTAGTAATAATTTGGGACCTTAGCTGGCGGTCTGGGTTGTTTCCCTCTCCACGACGGACGTTAGCACCCGCCGTGTGTCTCCCGGATAGTACTTACTGGTATTCGGAGTTTGCAAAGGGTTGGTAAGTCGGGATGACCCCCTAGCCTTAACAGTGCTCTACCCCCAGTAGTATTCGTCCGAGGCGCTACCTAAATAGCTTTCGGGGAGAACCAGCTATCTCCAGGTTTGATTGGCCTTTCACCTAGCCACAAGTCATCCGCTAATTTTTCAACATTAGTCGGTTCGGTCCTCCAATTGATGTTACTCAATCTTCAACCTGCCCATGGCTGATCACCTGGTTTCGGGTCTATATCCAGAGACTGAACGCCCAGTTAAGACTCGGTTTCCCTACGGCTCCCCTAGATGGTTAACCTTGCCACTGAATATAAGTCGCTGACCCATTATACAAAAGGTACGCAGTCACAGGACGTAATGCCTGCTCCTACTGCTTGTACGTACACGGTTTCAGGTTCTATTTCACTCCCCTCACAGGGGTTCTTTTCGCCTTTCCCTCACGGTACTGGTTCACTATCGGTCAGTCAGTAGTATTTAGCCTTGGAGGATGGTCCCCCCATATTCAGACAGGATATCACGTGTCCCGCCCTACTCGATTTCACTGAATGTGCGTTGTCGACTACGGGCTATCACCCTGTATCGCCGGACTTTCCAGACCGTTCGTCTAACGCATATAAAGCTTAAGGGCTAGTCCAATTTCGCTCGCCGCTACTTTCGGAATCTCGGTTGATTTCTTTTCCTCGGGGTACTTAGATGTTTCAGTTCCCCCGGTTCGCCTCATTAACCTATGAATTCAGTTAATGATACTAGCTTATGCTAGTGGGTTTCCCCATTCAGAAATCCCAGACTCAAATGGTTGTTACTACCTAATCTGGGCTTATCGCAAGTTACTACGTCTTTCATCGCCTCTGACTGCCAAGGCATCCACCGTGTACGCTTAGTCACTTAACCATACAACCCCAAAGAGTTTCAGAAGAAATCTTGAGTTTGTTGTTTAAACAACCAAAGTTGCTATCTCATTATTTGAATGAGCGAGATAGCTATCGATTTTGCCGGACTCAAATATGTTTTGCTTTCGCAAAACCCAAGAACACTTGAATGTGTTTTGTGTATTCATCGAAATGAATACTTTGAGAACTTTACAAACAAACGCTTATCTATTTAAGACAAGATTTGTTTTGTCAGCTTTCCAAATTGTTAAAGAGCAATAATAGCTCGAAGCTTTCGCTTCAAAACCATCAATCTGTGTGGACACTCATCGAGACTCATTTGTCTTCACTTTTAAAAAGTGAAAGCAAACTATCCGTTTCGTATAAGGAGGTGATCCAGCGCCAGGTTCCCCTAGCGCTACCTTGTTACGACTTCACCCCAGTCATGAACCACAAAGTGGTAAGCGTCCTCCCCGAAAGGTTAAACTACCTACTTCTTTTGCAGCCCACTCCCATGGTGTGACGGGCGGTGTGTACAAGGCCGGAACGTATTCACCGTGGCATTCTGATCCACGATTACTAGCGATTCCGACTTCATGGAGTCGAGTTGCAGACTCAATCCGGACTACGACGCACTTTTGGGATTCGCTCACTTTCGCAAGTTGGCCGCCCTCTGTATGCGCCATTGTAGCACGTGTGTAGCCCTACTCGTAAGGGCCATGATGACTTGACGTCGTCCCCACCTTCCTCCGGTTTATCACCGGCAGTCTCCCTGGAGTTCCCGACATTACTCGCTGGCAAACAAGGATAAGGGTTGCGCTCGTTGCGGGACTTAACCCAACATTTCACAACACGAGCTGACGACAGCCATGCAGCACCTGTCTCAGAGTTCCCAGGCACACCTGTATCTCTACTGGCTTCTCTGGATGTCAAGAGTAGGTAAGGTTCTTCGCGTTGCATCGAATTAAACCACATGCTCCACCGCTTGTGCGGGCCCCCGTCAATTCATTTGAGTTTTAATCTTGCGACCGTACTCCCCAGGCGGTCTACTTAACGCGTTAGCTCCGAAAGCCACGGCTCAAGGCCACAACCTCCAAGTAGACATCGTTTACGGCGTGGACTACCAGGGTATCTAATCCTGTTTGCTCCCCACGCTTTCGCATCTGAGTGTCAGTATCTGTCCAGGGGGCCGCCTTCGCCACCGGTATTCCTTCAGATCTCTACGCATTTCACCGCTACACCTGAAATTCTACCCCCCTCTACAGTACTCTAGTCTGCCAGTTTCAAATGCAATTCCGAGGTTGAGCCCCGGGCTTTCACATCTGACTTAACAAACCACCTGCATGCGCTTTACGCCCAGTAATTCCGATTAACGCTCGCACCCTCCGTATTACCGCGGCTGCTGGCACGGAGTTAGCCGGTGCTTCTTCTGTAGGTAACGTCAAATCCATACGCTATTAACGCATGAACCTTCCTCCCTACTGAAAGTGCTTTACAACCCAGCGCTTCACACACGCGGCATGGCTGCATCAGGCTTGCGCCCATTGTGCAATATTCCCCACTGCTGCCTCCCGTAGGAGTCTGGACCGTGTCTCAGTTCCAGTGTGGCTGATCATCCTCTCAGACCAGCTAGGGATCGTCGCCTTGGTGAGCCCTTACCTCACCAACTAGCTAATCCCACCTAGGCATATCCTGACGCGAGAGGCCCGAAGGTCCCCCTCTTTGGCCCGTAGGCATCATGCGGTATTAGCCATCGTTTCCAATGGTTATCCCCCACATCAGGGCAATTTCCTAGGCATTACTCACCCGTCCGCCGCTCGCCGCCCAACAAATCCTCCGAAGATTCAATGTTGTCGCTGCCGCTCGACTTGCATGTGTTAGGCCTGCCGCCAGCGTTCAATCTGAGCCATGATCAAACTCTTCAATTTAAGATTTTGTTCGGCTCAATGAATACTGACTTCAAAACTGCTCTTACTCGAAAGTAAGAAGTAATTTTAAAGCTATTATCGTTCCAACAGAACGATAATGAATTGACTGTGCCAAGTCTTTCGACTCGTTTGGTCACTCAGTTCATTGAAACCTAATTTGATACCGAGGTATCTAATTGGATTATCATCAACGAGTGCCCACACAGATTGATAGGTTCTTATTTTTAAAGAGCTTTCTAACTAACTTATCGCTTCAGCGCTTCGTCGTTAGGGATGCGTACTTTACGCTTTCCAATTTGAGAGTCAAGCATTTTTTCAAACTTCTTTTCTCTCTTTCCAACTCGCTGTGTGACATTCGTCTCACTCCGTGTCGGTGGATGCGCAGTATAGGGAACTGAGAAATTAGCGCAAGCCTTATTTTAAAAAATCAGTTTAAGCGGTCACTTATCCATCAAATGCCATATATTTGCATATTTCTTCGTCACATTTGAAACGCATCACAGCAATTGGTTGGAAAACACCAACCATATACGTAAGATTCATGTGTCTATTTTGTTAATAGGCAGACTATTTTCTTATTATCTATATGTAGTATTCAAATGATGTCTAAAAAATCTTATCTTATGTGCTGGACTAGCTGTCATTGGAGGAGTCATATTCTCTCAAATAGCTATTTCTCCCGCTTTGAGCTTCATTATTGGTGTTATCGCGACCGCTTTTCTCTTTTCACTTTCAAGCAAAGCACCTGTTATTCAATCTACGGATTCTGAACCGTCAACAAAACGCTCTATGTTGGAAACCTGCCATATAAGGCGAATGAGAGTCACGTTCGTGATCTCTTTGCTGAATATGGGCAAGTCTACGCAGTGCGATTAATGAAAGATAAACGAACAGGAAAAAGGAGAGGATTCGGTTTTGTCGTCATGGCGGCTACAGATGCTGAACCAGCCATCATGGAGCTCAATGAAAAGGAATACATGGACCGAACACTAAAAGTTCGCATTGCCAATGACCCTAAACATCCGGATGGCGGTAAACTTGAACAGGATTAAATCCTAACCTAGCCAAACAAGTATTCAGTGCATCTTCTTGCCAAGGAGGTGCACTGGCATAAATCTTCTTACTCCCTTCCTCTTTACTCTCTTCCTTCATATCGCTGAGCAGTAATGCTTTCACTCGACGAGCAATGGCTTCGCCAGAATCAACTAATGTTACTTCGCCACCAAGAGCCTGATGAATCTCTTCTTTTATTAAAGGAAAATGCGTACACCCCAATACAGCCACATCGACTTTATTACGCAGTGGTAGAAGAATGCTTTCGAGCTCTGGAATAGAAATGCTTTCGCCACGCAACTTTTCTTCGGCCATGTCCACTAAGCGAGTGGAACCTAATAGCTCGACAGGTTTGCCTTGCGCAAAGTCACGGATCAGTTCATGGGTATATTGACGAGTCACGGTCGCAGGCGTAGCAATGAGTCCTACACCTTGAGAAGCGAGTAACGAGGCAGGCTTGATCGCAGGCACCACACCAACAACCGGAATGGATAGCTTCGCACGCAGTGACGGTAGCACTATGGTACTTGCAGTATTGCAGGCGATGACGACGATGTCGGCTTGATGCTCTTCAACCAAGGCTGCCACCAACTTATTAACGCGAGTGATCAGCACATCTTGGTCAAGTTCGCCATATGGGTAAGCTTCGTTATCGAATAGATACAAGTAATCCATGTGTGGTAGAAGTCGGTGGATTTCTTGGAAGACCGATAGCCCTCCGACACCGGAGTCAAACACTAGGACTTTTTTCTTACTTGATGCTCGCACGAGTCTTACCTGCAAATTAGAGACTCGGCGATCATACTGGTTAGATTTGTTTTGGCAATGCTTTGGCTTGGTATCTTTGATGGCTGAATCGCTCCCCTATTTCCACTTCAAGCTTAGTCAACTCTATATGTCCTTGAAATGATGGGGTTGATGTCACCAACGTATGGAATTCGCCATCTTCTCCGCAGGGATCAATATGACCGGGTAATGACTCAATCAGCGCTTTGTCATACCAACGTCCACACCACTCGGGCGGCAACACGTCTCCATCGGTGGTAATCAGCATGGCTTGAATACCACGCTCAACAATTTCAAATGCCAAAGCCTTGCCCTCTTCCCCCAGTAATGGGAATACGCATTCCCAACCAGCAGGTTCAATATAGCTGCAACGATAGTCTGCAATGCCATTACAGAACATATCGCCAAACGCGACCGCTTCTACATCCAGCCCACTGCTTTTTAGTGCGTTAACGATCGTCGATTGATAAATGTCGTTACTCGGGAACACTTCAGGCAGTTCGATAGTTATGAGCGGAAGGCCAAGTAAGTCTGCCTGCATTTGCACGACCTCCAGCGGGGTTGCTTGGAAAGGCACTTCTTTATCTACATAGGTGGTGTACAAACCAACTACCTGATAGTGCGGGTTTTCGTTTAGTCGCTCTAACGTTAGCGTAGAGTCTTTTCCACTCGACCAGCTGATCACGACACGTTTTGCTTTTGTCATTAACTTTCCTCGTTACCTATTTCCACCAGCTTCTTTATTTACAATAAGAAAGACCGCCGATGTGGCGGTCTCGCTTGGCTTGATTAAAAACGGTAGTCTGCTGAGACAAAGTACTGACGACCAGGGGTCGCGTAACCTGAGTACATCTCGTAGTCTTTATCGAAAGCGTTACTTAGCTTCGCATTAATATCCCAGCTTGGGTTTACAGCGTAAGAAGCAGTAAAGTTCCATAGGCTGTAGCTTGGTAGTCTATTACCACTATAAAAGCGCTCACCTTGGTATAGATATTGTGAACCTAGCGTCCATTGGTCAAATGTTGCGTAGGCGTTCCACTTAACACCACGCTTGGAGCGGTAAGCGAGTTGCGTATCTTCTGCGCCAGATTTATCAACGGGATCTTTGTAATCTAAGTAGAACTCGTGAGAAACAATATCTGTATCGAATTTCACCTCTAGTTCGACACCTTTGATCTCTGCTTCACCGACATTTTGCATGCCTGCACCTTCCCAGATCAGCATGTTTTCAATTTGGTTGTAGTAACCCGTCACCGTCCAATCAACAATTGAGACAGCACCCGATAGCGACAGCTCGGTATTTTCTGATTCTTCCGGTTTTAGGTTTGGCATTTCGTAGCCTGGGTAATACAAATCAACAAAGCTCGGCGCTCGGAAAGCGGTACCATGACTGAGTGTTAATTCATAACCTTGGTAAAACTTCCAACCCGCAGCAGTTTGCCACGTGGTGTTGTTACCAAACTGGTTGTTGTCGTCATTACGTACACTTGCTTCTAACGTCCATACGTCATAAGCGTATTGAGCAATGGCGCTTATACCAAAGTTGGTTCTTGGGTTCTTTTCTGGATCGTAACTTTGGGAAGGTCCCCAATCACTTGGTGCAATGTAGCCCTTAGCTAGCTTCTCGGTACGGTAGTCCAAACCACCACCAACGCTCAACTCTTCATTAATGCTGTACGAGTTCAACCAAATCGCGTTGAACTGCTCAATGGCAACATGATCGCCAGTAGATTTGCTTTGGCCTGATTTATGGTCGTAGTTGTCTTGTTGACCATAAGCCAATTTTAATTCAGATGAATAAACGTCTTTGTTGTATTCCAGCAATAAGTCCGTTCCTACATACTCGACTTCGCCAGTTTTTTTCTCATGACCACTCCAAATACTACTGTTGTCGTAATCGTACTCATTGTTATAAGCACTCATTCCAACGTAACCGGATAAGTTGTCAGAAAAGTTTTGTTGGTAGCCCAGCCTCAAGTTTAACGTTTCAAAGCCATGATCATCGTCGTCATTCACCCCTGGCAACGGTTTCACATTGAAACCATCAGTTTTCTCGTACCCTAAAACCCCCTTAAAGTGCTTACTTTCACCTACAGGTTTAGAGACCACAAACGTGCCTTTTTTATGGTTATTTGAACCATAACCTGCAGACACTCGACTGGAATCGTCTTCAATAGCGGCACGAGTAATAATGTTGATTACGCCAGAAATTGCTTCTGAGCCATAAATAGAAGCACGCGCACCACGAATGTAGTCGATACGTTCGATAGAGTTGATTGGAAATTGGTTAAAGTCGATACCACCCATGATTGCACGAGGCATACGAACCCCATCAACCAAAACGAGTACTTGAGATGAGCTGCCACCTCGCACATAAATAGAAGCGGATTGACCACGTCCACCGTACTGGGCAACTTCAACACTCGGTAGTGTGCGGAACACATCAAACAAGCTATTTGCTTGAAGGCGTTCAATGTCTTCTTTTGTTACCGTTACGGTTTGCGCAAGAACTGCACCATCAATTTGCTTGAAGCGGTTGGCCGTCACCACAACAGTTTCATCTGCGGAAACTTCTTGAGCGTGTAAATAAAAGGTAGGTGAAAGCAGCGATGCACATGTGATCGCAAAAAGGGTTTTTCTCATTATGTTATCCTAAATCGCGTAGTTCCTACCGAGCCCTACTGATAAGTAGTCCAATGCTATGACTCGGGTGCTGGCAGGTATTCGGACTTAAGAGCAAGGCTTACACCACCTAATTACTCGACTTCCCACATAAACTCATGCAGTGTCTGATGAGCGTTCGTTCTCTTTTACCGCTGCGCGTCAGTTCTGGATTTTCACCAGATTCCCATTTCAGCCATCTAGATTGCTAGATAGCACCAGCTCGGGCAAATACTATTAAGCTATTGATTATTTGTCCAGCCAAGAATCCCTATCAAATGACTTATACTCTCGTTCATTTCTCGATCTACCGACGCAAAGCACACTATCTTTAAATCAATTGAGGTACAAAACTGGACATACTGTTGAGATTGAATAAAATCTGCGCTCTCAAATTGAATGCACCATAAAAGGTAAGATCATGGCTACTCTTGATGTAAACCCACAACGCTACCAAGAACAATTGGCTGAAAAAGTCGAACGTTTGACAGATATGTTCGCGCCATACAACGTGCCAGAACTTGAAGTGTTTGAATCCCCAGAGCAGCACTACCGTATGCGTGCTGAGTTCCGCGTTTGGCATGAGGGTGAAGATCTTTACTACATCATGTTCGACCAAGAAACTCGTGAAAAATACCGCGTTGACCAATTCCCTGCGGCAAGTCGTCTGATCAACGATTTAATGCCACTATTGGTTGAAGCAATGAAAGACAACGAATCGCTACGCCGCAAGTTGTTCCAAGTGGATTTCCTATCGACGTTGAGTGGTGAGGTTCTGGTTTCTTTGCTTTACCACCGTCAGCTTGATGATGAATGGATTGAAAACGCAAAAGCACTAAAGCAACGTCTAAATGATGAAGGCTTCAACCTAAATATCATCGGACGTGCACGTAAAATGAAAATCGTACTCGACCGCGACTACGTGATCGAGAAGCTAGACGTGAATGGCCAAAGCTATGTTTACCAACAAGTTGAAAACAGCTTCACGCAGCCAAACGGCAAAGTAGCAGAGAAAATGCTGGAATGGGCAGTTGACTGTACGCAAGAGAGCACGGGTGACCTCCTTGAGCTTTACTGTGGTAACGGCAACTTCTCGCTCGCACTGGCACAAAACTTCGACCGTGTTCTAGCCACTGAGCTAGCCAAGCCATCTGTGGTTTCTGCACAATACAACATTGCTGCGAACGAGATTGATAACGTACAAATTCTACGCCTATCGGCTGAAGAGTTTACCCAAGCGATCGAAGGCAAACGTGAATTCCGTCGCCTACAGGATGCGGGGGTAGATTTGAAGAGCTACAACTGCAACACCATCTTTGTGGATCCACCACGCTCGGGTATGGATGTCGACACTTGTAAGATGGTGCAAGGTTACGAGCGCATCATGTACATCTCTTGCAATCCAGAAACACTGAAAGAGAACTTGGACATTCTATGCGAAACCCACATCGTGACACGCTTTGCGTTGTTTGACCAATTCCCTTATACGCATCACATGGAAGCTGGCGTGTTACTAGAGCGTAAAGCATAAACCACCAGCGTAAGACATAAAAAAAGCGAGCTCTGTAGCTCGCTTTTTTGTTGGATTCATTTGGCTTATTCAGCGGTGGTCTTCTTATCCATAAAGCCTAGCTTTTTACCAATCCATGCCATTAGAATCATTGAAACTAAAATAGCAAAGAAGTTAGAGCCTGCTTCTGGATATTGCGCTTTAATAAACGCAGAGTGTCCAAATGCACCTACGAAGAAACACGCTAGACCGACTAGTGGGATGTCTTCAGATACTGGGTTGTTAAGATATTCTTGGTACAATGATTGTACTGCAAGTACGAGGGCAATCAGAGGGAAGATTGAGAAAGATACTTCACTCATGGTTAACCATGACAACAAAGCATCACCACACATACCTGCAACCAGTGCCAAAATCAGCGTTTTCTTTTCAGATTTATTTCCATTCGACATTATTCTATCCCGCCTTTTAATCGGTTACGTTCACGTTCTTTGCGATACCAATAGGCCCCTTTGGCTATCATTCGCAATTGCATGATCAATCGCTCGGCGAGTTCATCGCGCTCACGTCGATCTAAATCTAAAGCTTCCGCACCAGAGCTAAACACCAAAGTCACCGACGCTTCTGCTTGAGTAAACGCCTCTTCTTTAGTCATGCCAGTGCTCATTAAGTATTCGGTTAATTCTGCCGCAAAATGCTGAATTTCTCGAGCCACGGCAGTACGAAATTCAGAAGAAGTACCAGAGCGCTCACGCAGCAATAAACGGAAAACATTAGGACTACTTTCGATGAATTCCATAAAGGTTTCAACTGAAGTTCGAATTACGCTGCCTTCTTTGACAATACGCTGACGCGCTTGACGCATCAATTGACGTAACAATAGCCCTCCCTCATCAACCATGGTTAAGCCTAGCTCATCCATGTCTTTGAAGTGGCGATAAAAAGAAGTCGGCGCAATTCCTGCCTCTCTAGCCACTTCTCGCAAGCTAAGATTAGAAAAGCTGCGGTCCGCACTGAGTTGATTAAATGCCGCATCGATCAATGATCGACGTGTTTTTTCTTTTTGCTGTGCGCGGATTCCCATCGACTTCATTCTTAAACTGACTCTTTTCTATTGGGTACGAGAGCATCAATATAACGCATATCGCCCCCACGTATAAAGCAACGTTATCTTCAGATAGGCGGCGAGCACGTTACTATTGGAATAGCTTGTACTGCAATCTCCTCGATTCAAATAATAGACATGCAGCATACCAAATAGTTCTTTTGTCTCATTCTGCGTGATCACTTCCACTCTCTAGCAGGCCTATTATATTCCGAACATAGGAAATGAGTTAAAATACCGCTACAGCAATGTTAAGCAAATATAACAAGGAAGAAATCATGGCACATGCTAATCACTATGACGTGATCGTAATTGGTAGTGGTCCCGGAGGAGAGGGGGCCGCAATGGGTTTAACCAAAGCCGGTCTGAATGTTGCCATCGTAGAAAAGGAAAGCAGCGTTGGAGGCGGATGTACGCACTGGGGAACCATACCATCCAAAGCTTTGCGTCATGCGGTTAGCCGAATCATTGAGTTCAACAGCAATCCGTTGTTCTGTCGTAATAACACCAGCCTCCATGCAACATTTTCTGACATTTTAGGTCATGCAAAGTCGGTTATTGATAAACAAACTCGGTTACGTCAGGGCTTTTATGATCGTAACTCATGCACACTTTTGTTTGGCACTGCACGTTTTATCGATAACTACTCTATCGCCGTTATGCAGAGTGACGGTACGGAAGAAGTGTACTCTGCGGATAAATTTGTTATCGCGACAGGTTCTCGCCCTTACCAACCTAATGACGTCGACTTCTTACACGAGCGTATTTACGACAGCGACTCTATCTTGAGCTTAAAACACGACCCTCGCCACATCATCATTTACGGAGCTGGGGTGATCGGTTGTGAATACGCCTCAATCTTCCGCGGCTTAGGCGTAAAAACCGATCTGATTAACACACGTGACCGTCTGCTCTCTTTCCTTGATAACGAAGTCTCCGATGCGCTTTCTTACCACTTCTGGAACAGTGGCGTGGTGATTCGTAACGATGAAACGTTCGAAAAAATCGAGGGGACCGAAGATGGCGTCATCGTGCATCTTCAATCTGGTAAGAAGATGAAAGCAGACTGCCTGCTTTATGCCAATGGCCGAACCGGTAACACTGACAAACTCAACCTACCTTCCGTTGGTTTAGAAAGCGACTCTCGCGGGCAACTTAAAGTGGATGGTAACTACCGCACTGAAGTCGAACACATTTATGCAGTTGGGGATGTGATTGGCTATCCTAGCCTAGCAAGCGCCGCTTATGACCAAGGTCGTTTCGTGGCACAAGCCATCACGAAAGGACAAGCTGACGGTAACCTGATTGATGATATCCCGACGGGCATCTACACCATTCCAGAAATCAGCTCAGTGGGTAAAACCGAGCAAGAACTGACAGCAGCAAAAGTGCCTTACGAAGTAGGACGCTCTTCGTTCAAGCATCTAGCTCGTGCGCAGATTGCAGGTAAAGACATCGGCAGCTTGAAAATCCTCTTCCATCGCGAAACCAAAGAGATTCTTGGTATTCACTGCTTTGGTGAGCGCGCTGCGGAAATCATCCACATCGGCCAGGCCATCATGGAGCAAAAAGGTGAAGCTAATACGATTGAATACTTCGTCAATACCACCTTCAACTACCCGACGATGGCAGAAGCGTATCGCGTAGCGGCGCTGAACGGTTTGAACCGATTATTCTAATTCAATTGGGTTGCCATGATCCAAAAGCTAAAACAGCAGGTTTCGACCTGCTGTTTTTTATGTGTAACTAGGCAAGAAAGCTTCCCTTGCGCCATTGATAGAAGAAGATAGCGCCAAGTCCAATCCCTCGCATTGCCATGAAACTGGTCATCGCAAACCACAGCGCATGGTTTTGCCAGCCAGAGAACAAAAAGAAAATCGCAAAGAAACAACAAGTCGCCACGAACATACTGTTTCGCATGTCTTTACCTTTAGTGGCGCCAACAAAAATGCCATCAAATAGGAAACACCACATCGAAGCTAATGGCATGAGCACCAGCCATGGTAAATATACCGACGCTTGCTGCTGCACCGCGTCAATCGAAGTGATCATGGCGATCAAGTGCGATCCCGCCAAACCAAATACCGCAGTCAAACCTAAGCAGATGATCAGACTCCAGAAGAAAGTACCAATCAACGAAGCACTGAGTTGCGCTCGGTCTTTGGCACCAATCGCTTTGCCAACCATGGCCTCCATGGCATAGGCAAATCCGTCCATGCCATAGGAAATCATCATCAAGAAACTCATCAATACCGCATTAGCCGCAACCACATCATCACCAAAGCTCGCACCTTGGAAAGTCATAAAGCTAAACGTAGCTTGTAAACATAGCGAGCGTAAGAAGATATCGCGATTGAGTTTTACGAACCGCCCTAGCCCATGTTGAGTATCGGTTAGCAGGCTCTTAGGAGATGGTAATTGACGGGCACGCCATGTTTTCCATACACACATCAAGCCAAACGCCATGCCTGAGTAATCAGCTATTACCGATGCCAGCGCTGCGCCTTCTACTTTCCAACCTAAGCCAATAACAAACAGTAAATCGAGCGCAATATTGGTCACATTGGTGATGATCACCATCCACATTGGGGCTTTGGAGTTTTGCGTTCCGAGCAGCCAGCCCAATAACACAAAGTTCATCAGCGCTGCGGGAGCACTCCATACTCGGATAGCGAAATACTGCATACCATAGTGCTTCACTTCAGCACTGGCATCACTCCACCCAAATATCAGATCCGCAATAGGGTTATGAGCAATAAGAAAGACTAACGCAAACAGCAATGCCATTAGTGAGCCTTGCATAAACACCAAAGCGAGTTGTTTTCGGTCTTCACCGCCATAGGACTGCGCCGCTAATCCAGTGGTCGACATACGTAAAAAACCAAGCAACCAAAAAGTTACGCTGATCATGGTACTACCCAGCGCAACACCACCGAGATACCAAGCGTGCTCAAGATGGCCGATCACCGCAGCGTCAACCAAGCCTAATAGCGGGACAGTAATATTCGACAGCACCATCGGGATAGCGAGCGCTAACACTTGGCGATGCACTTGAGGATTCGATAAAGGAGAGAAGATAGAGTTTGTCACAGGCACCTCATTGTTTAGATCCGCGAGTGTACCTGAGTGATTAACGACTAGCCAATTACCACTTGATGTGAATGAGGACTGGCGTCAGGCGATGCTTCAACATTGGGATCTTGTTTAGCCAACGTTGCCATGCTCTCCAGCGTGAGCAGAATCGGTCGAAAGGTGAGAACGCTTTGACCCATTGCGACCATGGAAGCCATTGCAATATTTGTTCTGCCGGAGATTCAAACCCATGCGAATAAGTATCCGAACCAAGCTTTTGACCCCATTTACTTTCGGTTAAGTCACCCGCTAACACCATACACACTTCTGCAGAAACAAAATGACGCCCTAGTGTTTGAATAAAAGTGGCAACTTGAGCTTCATCGCAATCAAGTAAAGCCATCTCACACAAAATCAAAACTGGTGCTTTATCTGGAATACGCAGTTCATCTAACCAACTCATGTCTTCTACGCTGCCACATCGATGTTCATAACGTTCGTTTTTGTGGAACAAACGCTGACGCCAAACCAGATTCTCGGTGACATCCAATTCAATCCAGTGACAACGACCATTGTCCAAACGGTAGAAGCGCGTATCTAAACCAGCACCGACGTTAATGATCCAAGCGTCTGAGTGTTGTTGAAGAAAGTGACTCACCTGTTGATCACACAACTGAGTTAAGGTCACGTGCAACAATTGCTTCTGATCGACATCGCCACTGATACAGCCTGGAGCCATCTTGCAGCTCAAGCATGCCTTTGCCGCAATCGGATCGTACACCAAGCCGTTATCAACTAAGCTTTCGCGACTGCGCAAAAACAACGGTTTCAGCAGATGATTGGGTACGTGATGTTGAGGCTTGGACATGGACATTTCCCTGCGCCGATAAGAAAATGATAAGATAGAATTAGATGATAATAAATCTCAATATCACTTGCAAGTTTTAACAGCACTATCCAACCCTGGCTCAGAGTGAGTGCAATAAGCTTTGAAAGGAATAAAAAAAATAGAGCAGAAAACATAAAGCCCAACGGAGAGCTGGGCTTTATTAGAGTACTTGAGGCTAGAAACTTACATCCAGTCGGTGTTGCGAATAATGCCAACCGCAAGACCTTCAATCGTCAGATGTTGCGACGTTAAATCGACTTGGATTGGTGAAAACGCTTCGTTCTCCGCGTGCAGCAGTACAGTAGAACCTTTACGCTCTAAACGCTTCACCGTCACATCATCATCAACACGAGCAACCACAACTTGGCCGTCGCGCACATCTTGGGTTTTGTGCACAGCCAACAAGTCGCCATCCATGATACCGATGTCTTTCATACTTTCGCCGTTTACGCGAAGTAGGAAGTCCGCTTTCGGTTTAAACATCGCAGGGTCCACTTGGTAATGAGATTCCACATGTTCTTGAGCCAGAATCGGCTCACCAGCAGCAACCTGACCAATCAAAGGTAGTCCTTGATCGTCGTTCGCCGCATCTTCAAGTAAGATTCGGATCCCACGAGATGCGCCTGGAATAATTTCAATCGCTTGTTTACGAGCAAGCGCTTTTAGGTGTTCTTCTGCGGCATTCGCAGAGCGGAAGCCAAGCTCACGCGCAATCTCTGCACGAGTTGGTGGCATTCCAGTATCTTCAATTTTGCTTTTAATCAAATCGAAGACTTGTTGTTGGCGTGGCGTTAACGGCTTCATATGTCACCTGTCTTTTTATACAGTTAACTGTGAGTATATCCAGTAAATGAACAAATGAAAACCCAATTGGTTGTTTTTTAATTTATTTGCCCTGCTTTCTGAACTCCACCACAAACTTCACATAAGCCTGCGTTTTAAACACATCTCCCATGCACTGTCTAATAAAACAACAACCTATTAGTACGACTAATTTACAATCAATAAAATTAAAAGGTTTGACCAGTTTCTGGTATCCTTGCACCGCTTAAATTTTATCGCCTAGGCTTATTTCTATAGCCGTAACTATTCCTTTAATTACTGATGATAGGAAAGCGGACACAGAAATAAGGTTAGGCTTGTTTGAATACCTATTGAGGCAGTGAACTTTATGTCTTCTGGACAATCATTTTCACGTTCATTACTAAAACTACCTTTATCGGTAATGGTAAAGGGCACCACAATCCCATCAAATCCGATTGATGATCTTAACATCGACATCACTAAGCCGATTGTATACGCCTTACCATTCCGCTCGAACGTGGATTTGCTGACATTACAAAAACAAGCTCTGAGTCTTGGTCTACCTGACCCACTCAGTCCTTTAGAAATTAACGGCAAAACACTCAACCGTTTCGTATTCATTGCATCTCGCCCAACGGTGATGAGCGATGATAATCATGTACCAAGTGATTCTGTTTCGTTGTTCACCGAACTGCTTGAACTGCATAAACTCGATAGCGAACTTGATGTACAGATGATCCCAACAACCGTGTTGTGGGGGCGTAAGCCTGGTAAAGAAGAAAACAGAAAGTCGTACCTACAACCAATGAACGGTCCACAAAAGGCGAAAGCGGTATTTACCGCTGGTCGAGACTGTTTGGTACGTTTTAGCCCAGTGGTTTCTCTGCGTTATATGGCAGATTCTCACGGCACTGACAGCGCAATTGCCCATAAGTTAGCGCGTGTCGCTCGTATCCACTTCTCACGTCAGAAGCTTGCAGCATCGGGGCCAAATTTACCTCAACGCCAAGTACTGTTTGCACGTTTAATGAAATCACCAGCGATCGAAAAAGCGATTGAAGATGAAGCACAAAGCAAAAACATCTCTATTGATAAAGCACGCAAAGAAGCCCATGACATCATGGATGAAATTGCTGCTGACTTTTCATATGGCTTAGTGAAAAACGGCGATCGTATTCTTGGCTGGTTGTGGACTAAGCTGTACCAAGGTCTGCATATCAATAACGCTTCGACGGTTCGTCGCTTAGCACAAGATGGTCATGAGATCGTGTACGTGCCATGTCACCGCAGTCACATGGACTACCTACTGCTTTCTTACGTTCTGTACCATGAAGGTATGGTACCGCCACATATTGCTGCAGGTATTAACCTAAACTTCTTCCCTGCAGGCCCTATCTTCCGTCGTGGTGGTGCGTTCTTTATTCGCCGTAGCTTTAAAGGCAACAAGCTGTACTCAACCATTTTCCGCGAGTATCTATCGGAGCTGTTTGCTAAAGGTTACTCGGTTGAGTACTTCAGCGAAGGTGGTCGCTCACGTACTGGTCGTTTGCTACAAGCCAAAACCGGTATGTTGGCAATGACGATTCAAGCGATGCTGCGCGGTCTAAACCGTCCGGTAACACTCGTGCCTGTGTACATTGGTTACGAGCACGTAATGGAAGTGGGCACTTACGCCAAAGAACTTCGCGGCTCACGCAAAGAGAAAGAAAACGCAGGCCTTGTGCTACGTACTCTGCGCAAGCTACGCAACTTTGGTCTTGGCTACGTCAACTTCGGTGAACCAATTCAGCTAAACCAATACCTGAATGAACATGCGCCAGAGTGGACGAAAGACATCGACCGCATGGGTGGTAGCAAACCACAATGGATGAACCCAGTGGTAAATGACCTCGCCAATAAGATGATGACACACATTAATGATGCCGCTGCAACAAACGCGCTGACTTTGTGTGCAACAGCGCTATTGTCTTCTCGTCAACGTGCATTATCACGTGACTCTCTGATCAATCAAATTGACTGCTACTTAAAGTTACTGAAGAACAATCCTTACTCTCGCACATCAACCGTGCCGAGTGAAACTGCAGAAGAGTTAGTGGATCACGCGATCTCTCTCGATAAGTTTGTGATTGAAACCGATACTATGGGAGACATCATTTCACTGGATCGTAGCCAGTCGATTTTGATGACTTACTACCGCAACAACATCATTCACTTATTCGCTCTACCATCATTGATTGCTCAGATGCTTATTCGTCAGCGCAACTTGTCCGTAGAGAAGATTCAAGAGAATGTCGCTCAGATCTACCCATTCCTGAAAAAAGAACTGTTTCTAAGCTACAAAGAAGATGAGTTGGACGAGCTAGTAATTAAGGTGCTCAATGAGTTTGCCGAGCAGAAGATGATCAACTTAGATGGTGGCAAACTGGAAATCAACCAGTCTAATAACCAGCCATTGGTGTTGCTTGGTCGCACGATCACAGAAACATTGCAACGTTACTCTATCGCTATGAATCTTTTGGTTGCTGACCAAGATTTAGGCAAATCTGACCTTGAGCAGAAGAGCCAAGATATTGCACAACGTTTAGGTCGTCTGCACGGCATCAATGCACCTGAGTTTTTCGACAAAGGCGTGTTTACTGCCATGTTTAACACTCTCAAAGAACAGAAGTACTTAGATAGCAATGGCGACTGTGACCTAGAGAAAACACAGCAATTAGCCAAACTGCTGTTCACTCTACTTTATCCAGAAGTGAAGTTAACCATCGAAGAAAGTATCCACCAGCTTCAAGCATAAATGACTTAAGCTCGATACGAGATTCGTTACAAACAGAAAAGGCATCCAACTGGATGCCTTTTTCATACCTGCGACCATGATTAGAGGGGCTTACCAAAATGCAATAAACAACCCTAATGCTACGACCATTCCTACATAGTTGTTATTGAGGAACGCTCTAAAACATAGTTCACGATCTCGGTGACGAATTAAGTGCTGCTGATAAACAAACAAAGACGCCGCGACCAAAATCATCCAATAATAACTTTGACCAAGTTCGTAATGTTGACCAAGTAACACAAGCATTGCGAGTGTCACTAACTGCAATACGCCAATCACCAATTTATCATGGCGACCAAACAAAATAGCCGTAGACTTAATGCCAATTTTTAAATCATCATCGCGATCGACCATGGCATACTGAGTGTCGTAAGCAATGGTCCATAAAGCGTTAATCGCAAATACAAACCACACGATCCATGGCAACTCACCCGTTTGAGCCGCCCAAGCCATTGGGATCGCCCAACTAAACGCTAAACCCAGAAAGAGCTGAGGCAAGTGGGTATAACGCTTCATAAATGGGTAAATGAAAGCCAAAACAATACCAGCAAAAGAAAGCTGAATCGTCAGTGGGTTCATCGTAAGAACCAATAAGAACGAACTGGCAGCCAGCAACAAAAACAAACCAATGGCTTCCTTTGAGGTCACTTTGCCTGATGGTAAAGGACGTTGCTTAGTACGTTTTACATGACCATCGACTTTACGATCCGCGAAGTCATTAATCACGCACCCTGCACTTCGCATTAAAAATACACCCAATACAAAGACCACCAGAACATCCCAACTGGGCATACCTTGGGCGGCAATGACAAGGGCCCAAACTGTCGGCCACAATAGTAAGAGTGATCCTATTGGGCGGTCCATTCGCATCAGTTGCCAATATGCTTTGGCTTTATCTGCGGACATTTACACTTTCTCCTTAGCGTAAACTGGGGAATTAGGTAAGAATAACTCAGCCACTAACATCGGTTTGTGATTCATCCACAATCTAGAGCGGCGCGCTAAAAAGCGACCTTGTGGCAAGCTTGCCCATCCCACTTGTAATGCATCGCGCTCAACGTTGTCTGCACTAAATACGGTGAGTCCAAGCGGTATATCACCTTGCTGAGCTAAGTCATATTGCTGATCGACTAACGTTGAACGAGGGATCAATGTGCGCCCAATGACCCAATCTTTCTCATCACCACGCAGTACCACCTCTCTAAGGAGGCATTCTTGTTCAGATAATAACTGGCTTTCATTGCGTGTTAGTGTCTTCGCGGTAACGATCTGATTGTGAAGCAATTCAACAGTTAACTGTTTGCAGTGCTGGCTTAAACGGCGTGACAAAGATCCTTGTTCTTCAAGCCAATGCTTGGCGAATTCATTTGGAAATTCAAAAACTTCGGGGTTTTGCCACTCTACTTCCAATAACGAAGTAAGATAGAGTGATATCAGCTGATTCATACTAGTATTCAATTGGTGGCTTTATGCGTACAATAAAGCAACAACTTACCGTCTGATTGAAACAGTAAGTTCTGTTATTTGTTTTAGACGAATCATTGTACCAAGACTTAAGCGATTCGAATATCGTGATCCAGAGAAAGAAAAGTTAGAAATATGTACAAACGTTATGTAGGCCAAATTATTTTCGCGCTAAGTCTGCTGATATCGATGCCCACTTGGGCTGAAACAAAAGAGACTGAACCTCAACTTGCTTACTTCACTTTAGAACCAGACTTGACGACCAATTTTTATACCAAAGGTAAAAAGCTCGGTTATGTGCAAGTACGCATCGACATAATGGTCATGAGCCAACAGGATCTTGCGGTGGTAGAGCACCATCAACCATTAATTCGTGATGCTGTAGTAGAGCTACTTGGTAAACAAACCGAAGACACGATTAAGTCTCTATCGGGCCGAGAAGACCTACGCAAAACATTGGTAACGACACTCAACGAAACACTACTACCAGAAACCGGCAAAACCATCATTGCCGATCTGCTGTTTACGAAGTATCTATACCAATAAGTGCCCATTGAAAGCTAAAGCCCATAAAACTAAAAGACCGCCGATGGGCGGTCTTTTTCTTCAAATCAAACGCTCAAGATGCGTGTTGGTATTTCTGCTTACCTGAATCAAATAAAGCAATCGCCATACCTGAAAGCAAGCCAACCAAATGAGCCGTATTGGCAATAGCCATAAATGGTTGAACAAAGCCCAATACTAACCACACTAGCATAAAGACAATGATCGGCTTAGGCAGCGTTAAACCTAAATGTGGCAAGCGATAGCCAAGAATCCACAAGTAACCAAGAAGCGCATACACCACACCAGACAAGCCACCAAAGTTTGCCCCCTCAACATAAAACTGACCTGCACCAGACAGTGCTGCTGAGATAACAAAGATCTGCAATAACTTACCAGAGCCTAATCGGCGCTCAATATCGCCTCCCAACTGCCACCACCATAACAGGTTAAACACAATGTGTGTGACTGAGAAGTGCAGCAAAGCATGACTCACCCATCGCCATAACTGCCACTGCTGCCCTTCAAGGGCAGGAAAATGCAACAAAGCAAACACGCCATCGCCAAAACCGAACAGCTGCAAAAAGTAGATAACGACACAAACAGCCATGATCAATAAAGTCACAGGCCCCGCTTTAGCTTTCACCATATCCATGATGCTTGGGCTCGAGTAATGGAATTTACTTTTACGAGTATCGGCAACGTCCCAAGAAGCAGCGCTGTATTTCGACGCAGACGGATTTTCTAAAAATTGCTTAAGTTCCGCTTCAACTTCAATTTCATACTGCGCGTCAGTAAGCCAAAGAGCAAACTGCCCATCTCCCTCTGGCATCATCTGGATATCAATTCGGCGTGATGCCATATAATCAATAAACGCTTGCGCCATACGTGGATTATTTAACGTTACCAATCTCTTCATTAACTTCTCACTATCGGTAGTTCTGCTCGTTGCCAGGCTTCAAAGCCACCATCCACACTGTACACCTGTTCAAAGCCTTGGTTAACCAAATATTGCGCAGCACCCTGGCTACTAATGCCGTGATAACACATAACAAGTACGGGTTGTTCGAACTCCACGTCGTCCATAAAGGAAACCATCGAATCATTGGTCAGGTGGAATGCTGACTCGGCATGTGCCACGGCAAAAGACTGGGGATCTCGGATATCGACAAGCCTTGCTTCACCTTGGTCGAGTAATGCCTGAGCACTTTGTACATCAATATGTTGAAACTGGTCCATTTACTTTCTCATTTCGTTTTCATTATTGATGCCATTGTAACCTATCCAGAACCAAACTTAGACACAGAGATAATCAGGACATTTCAAACTGTTCATAACACCACCAGTTGTGGATAAAGCTGTGAATTGCGTTGATAAAGTGCATTTGGATCATTTGATCCACAATATGTAGTAATGATCTTGATCTAACTGTGTGTATATCTGGAACTATCCCCAAATGATAAACCTCGTCAAAGCCTTATTTTGTCCGGCTTTCGAACAGTTGATGAATAATTACTTCACAGAGTTATACACAGGTAGCACAGATAAACTTGATCGCAACCGTTATCGATTTTCGATCGAAAATAAAAAAGCCGAGATCGCATGATCTCGGCTTTTTATGAAAATCTTATTGTCGATAGAAATGGACGTTAGAACTCGCCAACAGCCAGTTTAAGTTTCTTCATCGCATTCTTTTCTAACTGACGAATACGCTCAGCAGACACCCCAAACTCATCAGCAAGGTCTTGCAGCGTTGCTTTTTCATCATCTAACCAACGAGAACGAACAATGCGTTGACTGCGCTCGTCGAGGCTTGCTAATGCGTGACCTAAACGATTGTTAGTGTGTGTTTCCCAGTTAGCCGCTTCAATGTTATCTGCCACATCAGAAGATTTATCCTCTAAATACACCATAGGAGCGGTGTATGAGTTGGAGCTGTCATCTTCATCCATTGGCATATCAAAAGTTGAATCTATCGCTGCAAGGCGAGATTCCATTTCACGGACTTCAGATGGCTCAACACCTAGTTCACGTGCAACCGTTTCGACTTCACCATTATTGAACCAACCTAAACGCTTTTTCGACTTACGCAGATTGAAGAACAATTTACGCTGCGCTTTGGTTGTTGCGATCTTAACGATACGCCAGTTACGCAGTACGTATTCATGGATCTCTGCTTTGATCCAGTGAACGGCGAATGAGACAAGGCGAACACCCACTTCAGGATTAAAGCGCTTAACCGCTTTCATCAGGCCAATGTTGCCCTCTTGCACTAGATCTGCCATTGGTAAACCATAGCCAGAGTAACCACGAGCAACGTGAACAACGAATCGTAGGTGTGACAAGATCAGGCCTTTCGCCGCATCAATCTCACCATTGTAGTGTAATCTTTCTGCCAGTCCACGCTCTTCTTCTGGTGTCAGCATTGGGTAACTGTTTACAGAACGAATATAGCTATCAAGGCTATCTTGCGTGACTAGAGCCATCGGATACGCTTCTTTTGTCATTCAATTCCTCATCAATCTCTGATCTGGAGCATTACATTGCAATTTAACTTGGTCATCTTGAACTCAAAATGAACAAGTTTCAAGCTGGGTCAGCAATTATCCATAAACAAATGGTCTAAACAAGAGATAAAAATTAGCTTGTGCTAATAAATTCCAACTATAAGACCCGAATCACCTAAACAGGTTCAATTTCCTTCAGGTGACGTTGTGCAGATACACGTGCCGCAATACAGCCTAGTAAACTACCAGTAATGATCAACAGCAAAGATTCATCCCAGCTCAACCCAATCAAACGGAACTGGCTATCATATAACGCAGCCAATTGCTCCACCGCATTATTCATCACCACTGTAATCAATGCTGTGACTAGCCATGCAATGGTCGCTCCTAAAACACCGAACCACATACCAGTGTATAAATAAGGACGGAGAATGAAACTGTCAGTTGCCCCAATCAGTTTCATGGTCTGAATCTCTTCTTTATTCGCCAATACATTAAAACGTAGTGTATTGCCGACGATTAAAAATACAGCACCCAACATCAGTATTGTCAGTGTAATGACAATAATGCCAGCAAGGGTTTTGATCGCATCAAGCCGTGCAAGCCAGTCTTCATCAAGCCTAACGTCAGTAACATCTTGTTGCTTACCCACTTCTTTTGCCAATGAGCGAATATCACTTTTTTGCTCTGAATCAGGTGTAATGACTAATACACCTGGCAGCGCATAACCGCTTAATAGGCTTAACGCTTGGTCAAAGCCCGCGTACTGGCTCAAATCAGAGAGACCTTGTTGAGGAGAAATGTATTCCACCTCTTTTACTAATGGCCAGGTCTCAATCTGATCTTTTAGCACCATAACACGTGCATCAGGCATACCTTCAACTAAGTAAGCACTAACTTGCGATGGCGATGCGACGTCTTCTGCCGCACCTGCAACGTTCTTGCCTAATAAATACAAACATGCAGGCATAGCCAACGCCATGGAAATCACGGCAAGAGTCAGAATATTACCAAGAGGCCGACGCCATAATGCGCCGAAAGAAGATTTTGCTTGTTTAATATGGACAGAGAAAAAACCGTCGGTATTAGCACGCTTGGCACTTCGGCCTTTGCCTTTCTTTTGGGTGCGCTTATTACCTACCATAGTCTTCTACCTCACTTAGGAAGCCTTGGTTCAATTCAAAGTGACGATATTGTGGGCGAGTGTTTACTAACCCAATATCGTGCGTTGCTAGTAGGATTGTCACACCTGCACGATTAAATTCTTCAAATAATCGCAACACGCGGTTAGACAGTTCAGGGTCGAGGTTACCGGTAGGCTCATCCGCAACCAGTAAGGTAGGTCGATTCACTACGGCGCGTGCGATACCCACTCGTTGTTGCTCACCACCTGAGAGTTGGCTTGGTAAGCAACGGGCTTTATCAAGCAAACCCGTTTTATCTAACGCCGCAGAGACTCGGCGCTTTATTTCATTTTCAGAAATCGATTCGATACGCATCGGAAGTGCCACGTTATCGAAGACACTGCGATCCATCAATAAACGGTGATCTTGAAATACAATCCCAATGTTGCGACGCAAAAAAGGAATGTCTTTATGTGAAATGCGTGTGATATCGTGCCCATTAAAATGAATTTTTCCATCGGTAGGACGCTCCATCGCACATATCAGTTTCAACAAGGTACTTTTACCTGCCCCAGAATGTCCGCCTAAAAACGCCATCTCACCGCGCCTTAAGTGAAAGTCGACTTTCTGCAGAGCTTGTCGACCACCTCGGTAAGCCTTGCTCACTTGCTGAAATTTGATCACCGTTGATTTCCTCTAACTCTTGTTACTCTTCACGACTAAACAGAGCGTCAATAAACTCTTGAGTTTCAAATGGACGCAAGTCTTCAATACCCTCACCAACACCAATGTAGCGAATTGGAATCTCAAACTGATCTGCAATAGCAAAGATAACACCGCCTTTTGCAGTACCATCCAGCTTAGTCAATGTAATCCCGGTTAGAGGTGCAACATCACTGAAAAGTTTCGCTTGGCTAATCGCATTTTGACCTGTACCTGCGTCTAGCGTCAGCATGATCTCGTGTGGCGCAGAGTCATCAATCTTCTTCATCACACGTACAATCTTACGCAGCTCTTCCATTAGGTTCGCTTTGTTTTGCAGACGACCCGCGGTGTCAGCAATGACGACATCTACGCCACGTGCTTTTGCCGCTTCAATCGCATCGTAAATAACAGATGCACTATCCGCACCAGTATGCTGAGCAATCACTGGCACATTATTGCGTTCACCCCAGACTTGCAGCTGCTCTACCGCTGCTGCGCGGAAAGTATCGCCAGCCGCCAGCATGACTTTCTTGCCTTGATTCTGGAATTGCTTCGCTAATTTACCAATCGTCGTTGTCTTACCGACACCATTTACGCCAACCATTAAGATAACGTAAGGTGTTTTGCTGCTGTCAATTTCCAACGGCTTTTCTACCTTAACGAGAATTTCAGCCATTTCTTCTTTCAGCAGACCATACAAGGCCTCTCCGTCTTTAAGATCACCACGAGAGGCTTTTTCAGTCAGGTTGTTGATGATTTTCGTTGTGGTGTTCATTCCCACGTCAGCAATCAATAGCTGCTCTTCCAGCTCTTCGAACAAGTCATCATCGATTTTCTTGCCACTGAACAAACCAAAAGCCCGCACCGATATTGGCTTTAGTACGGCTTAGACTGCGCTTAAGACGCGCAAAGAAACTTTCTGTTGGCTTTTCTTGCTCTTGAACGCGAGGTGTAACAGGTACTTCTGCTTCTGCTTCTGCTTCTGCTTCTGCTTCTGCTTCTGCTTCTGCTGGGACAGTTTCGGTACCCTTAGGCTCTTCTTCAACAACTGCTTTTTCATCAACTTGTTCAGCAACGAATTCTTCCATCGCTTGTTGCTCAGTTGCAGGCGCTTCCACCGCTTCTTCTTTTACTGATTCTTCAGCCATTGGCTTTTGGCTTTGCTCTTCGTCACCAAAACCTAGCCACGAAAGTAATCCGCGCTTCTTTTTTTCCGTCATCTGGGGCTATCCTAGATTGTCTCTTTATCTATTTAAGTACGCTTTTCTAAAAACAGAATGACTGATTCAGAAAAGCCTGATGACAAAGTTGTGCTAACTTTCCAATTAGATGATTCTAATCTTATTAATGTTACACTCTGTCATCATGAATATTCTGGGCTGTACCCTCGCTCAATGCTTGGGCAATTGGGTATAGTATCACTTTATTAGCGGTCAAAAAATCTATGTCAAGACGTCGCCAGCAAAACTCCTCACAAAAAAAGCCAACAACGGGCTTTGTTCGCATTATTAGTGGTTTATGGAGAGGTAGAAAGCTCCCTGTTCATGATGCAGAAGGTTTGCGTCCAACCACCGATCGCGTAAAAGAAACACTATTTAATTGGCTAGCTCAAGACGTACCTCAAGCGAAATGTCTCGACCTATTTGCTGGTTCTGGCGGTTTAGGCTTTGAATCGGCTTCTCGCCAAGCAGAGCTTGTCACTATGATTGAGCTCAATCCTCAAGCATTTCAGCAACTGCAAAAAAATATTGCCTCTTTGAATGCAAATAATATTAACGTCGTGAACACTGACGCACTGAGCTTTTTACAACAACCAGGTACGCCATACCATGTCGTATTCATCGATCCACCGTTCCGCAAAGGGTTACTGGATGAAACCGTGACCTTGCTAGAGCAAAACGGTTGGTTAGCTGAAGATGCCATGATTTATATTGAAACAGAAAAAGAGCTGAATATTGCAGGGCTTCCGGATAACTGGCAATTGCATCGCGAGAAAACCGCGGGGCAAGTAAGTTACCGCCTATACGAACGCTCCCAATCTTAACGCCTCAATTTAAAAGGAAAGTTAAATGAAAGCACTACTGATATTGGCGAAAGCTGCGATCGCTTTTGTCTGGTTTATATTGATTCTCAACATCTTTATGCCATTCCCAGGCAAAGCGGCCATCGCTCTTTACATCATGGCTGCGTTCCTATTCATGATGCATGGATTACAAATGGCGATCTTCATCGGTGCGTTTGGTGACAAAATTAAGATGAGCGCTTGGGAGAAATACTCCATTCTAATTTTTGGTATTTTCGCGTTACTCGACATTCGTCGTAAGCACATGATGTAAGCATCGACAAATAGATGCCAAAATATAGACAAAAGCCGCTCAATTCAAACTGAGCGGCTTTTTTACAGTATTGATCTTGTGCTCAATTAACGCTGTTTTCTACGTCATCAAGAAATAACAAAGAAAAACGATGCCCATCATGAGTAAATTAGTGGTTACAAATACGTGCTTTGTTGACGATGAACTTGCCCTCATGCTCATGAATCTTTTCACGTTTTAGCAAAAAATCTAGTAACGCATCTAAATCTAAATCATTGAGTTTGCACGTATGAAAACGAACATCAGTACCAAAGTGAGTCGCTAGCTCATCACGGTTCATTGGGGTTTCATTCAGTAGGTTTAACAGGTTATGCGCGTGAATATCACTCATCATTGACTCCAATCATCAAATTTAATCCCATCAGTTTACTCAAGTTAGCGATTGTTACTTTGACCTGCGTTAGTAAATGACAGAAGCCACAATTAAAGCATGAGCGAAGAAATAGCTACCACTCACCCAAAGGTACGCACGTTTCATCGGCTTACGGTAGCCGTGAATGGCGTAAGTCAATGCGGAGCCTATCATAACCAAGGTACCGAGAAACCCGAGAGCTGCCCCACGAGTTGCAGCCTGAAGCCACACCTCGCCCGCTAACCAAGCAAGAAAAACCAGGACACCCCCCATGACAACAACAGGGAAAACTAAAGAATCAAGTTGAGGAAGCAACAAGAAGAAAGCGACAACACTTGCTGCAAGCAGTAGTGCCAGTAACCACCAGATCATCTCACCGTTCAATTGAACCCAGAAAGCTTGGCTATAAAGCAACTGAGCGAGCAAATAACTAACAAAATAAAAAGACTTCCGAGATTTAAATGAATGCAGGGTATCTGCAAACATAGACACTAACAGACCACCTACAATCCAGTAAATCTGAGATGCGGAAGGTCCCTCTGTCAGTACTAGGATCAATAGCAATAACAGCGTCAGTACCTTAAACAGTAGAGACTGTGGCAAATTGGCTTGCTTTGCCCCCAACACGGAATACAACCCAGATAGTCCTATTGCCAGCCAACTCCACATGACACCTACACCTTCTACATAACCCCGTCGCTAGTCTAGGTAGACCAATCTTGATGTAAAGACACAATCAACGAAAGTTGGATCTCGATAGCGAATCGCATCACTTTCACACCTAACTCAAGGCACATTCTTTATCTATGTTTCATCTCTTTTTTCTCCTACAACATCAAAGCGTAAGCTCGTGCTAAACGTCGATACAAACCAAATAGGTCCAACAGAAAAGTTGTCAAAGAAACCATCAAATTGATTGCCATACAAACGTTATGAACAAATAAGAAACACAAAACAGAAATCCACGACCTCTGGACTTAAAGCGTCTAAAACAGGTAAAGACAGTGCAATATAAACCACCTAAATCCTTGTGTTTATCTAGATTAAAAGTTAAACAACCAAACATAACTAACTGATATAACTAAAACACATCAGATAAGTCATTAAAACCACACTCTATCCACCACAAACCTATCCCAAGTGGTAATGGTGGGCCAATTTTCTCATCAGATAGGAAATCACTCCCCACTGTTGGAAACTTTCCCTAACCAGCAAGAATAAAACTAAAATTTCTCAACTTTTGAGAAATTCATCAAAAATCAAAACCCAAACTAGCCACATATAAAAGAAACACAATAACACCATTAGTGTAACTATATTTAACACAGCAAAATCAACAACATAACCCCACAAACGAAGAATATTTAGACACAACGCACACTTATCAAGCAGCACAAAAAACACAGTTTCATTGGTCAAATTAAGGTAAAAACAATCAAGTTAAGTGTGTTTTTGAAAAGTTTCACGCTTTAAAGTTGATCAAAGCTCAAAACAGTGCTATATTATTTACATCGAGTTCATCAAGGATTAAAGGGGTAGTGTTATGATTTCTTCATCTCAAAAACAGGGGCTGGTAATGATTGCAGTAGTTATGGGTTTAATGACGCTGCCAATGATGTACTAAGTTACTGTTTAATAAAAAGGGACGCAATCGCGTCCCTTTTTATTATTCGACAAACACTGTTTATAGATGTTTCGACAAAATATCCCAATGCATGTAGTAGAAGCCAAGAGCGGCAAGTGTAATGAGAGCCATCAACAAAATTGCTACTCGCCAGATAAAGCGAGAACTTCTTGGCGTCAACTCTTTCTCGCACGCATCGCAAGCGGCTAAAAAACCCTTTCGATCATCCAGCTTATAGCCCTCTTCATGGACAACCTTATTTCGAACGGTCGCAATAAAACGCAGTTTTGCAACAACGTCGTGTGGCAAGCGTTCTTCACAACTGGTGATCAGTTGGTGTAACCCTTTCCCCTCTGCGTGATACTGCGTTCGCAAGAGCTTTTCAATCGTTCGGGTACGCATGACTACTTTCTCAATATCTGACATCGTAACCTTCCTTCACTGATCTTTCCTTTGTTCGTTCACTTATTCTTCTACAAATTTAGAGGTTTTTCGAGTTAAGAGGTGCACATTTCCTGCTAATTTGTGCTCTTCTGCGCATATAAAACGTGAAGTGCGCCGAATAAAACCCACATCCCTTTACTAGATCACGAATAATTTATCTCAACTCATAGTTTAATCAGGGAGTTCTGTAAAATAGGTGCCAATGAAACATTGGAGGTTATCATGCCAATCTCACTTATTTTGGCTCTATTTGCCCTGATTGCTCTGGGGGCATGGGTGTTCTTTCGCTTTTACAGTAAGCACTATTTCGGCGAGAACGCGCCTGAGCAAAGCGCACAAGTCACCGTACTCGACAAACAAGCAATAGACGTACCGGACGCTGAGCCTGGTCAAGACGATCAAGAATATTGGATTTATGTACAACGTGGGCCTATCGGACCAAAACGCGAGTTTCAAATCGGTGTGCACTATTACCATGCGCTCAATCCAGGCGATAAAGGCACACTGACCTACCGTGGCGATAAGTTCTTACACTTCGCTGTAAAACGCTAACCTACGGCAATAACCAACGAGTCTTGGCGGACTTAGAGAACAAATAACTCATCGCCAAGGCTCCTGCTCCACTCAACAAAATCCACACAGGAATCACCCATGCTGGATGGCCGTGATACCACTCAAAGGCTTTCATTGGCCATAAAAAAATGGGGTGTAATAGATAAATACCTAAACTGTATTGGCTAATAAAACTCACCACTTTTTGTGCTTTAGGGGCTAACCCCTCACCAAAGTAACGACACAGCATAAAGATCATTGACGCCGCTAAAATCACATTCAATGTTTTATATGAGAACCAGCGCCCTACTGTGTATTTCTCGGCTTCCAAGCTATTGCTCACAACCATAGTGAAAGTCACAACCAAAGCGACTAAGCCTAACCCCGTAACGAGCGATACTGTAGAGCGATTAAGTGGAACCTTTTTAAATAGCACATAGCCGAGAGGCAAATACCCCATATAAAGCCAGTATTGATTGCTCCATGGACCGTCTATTTTGAAGAGAAATAAAGAACTGCTGAACAACCATAACGCCAAATAAGCGTAGATAACGTTGTCATCGGTATTGCGTACCATCCATTGGAATAACGGAATAACAAAATAGAGCGGAATAAAGTAATAGAAGAATCCGAGGTGATAGTAAGTCGCGTGATGTGGGCTGTTACTCACCACTTCTTTTACTGTGTCAGCATCAAAGCCTTGTGCCGTCCAACCAGACAAATACGCATAGAACATCGACCATACTAAGAAAGGCACCAACACTTTACCTAAACGCCGTTTAACGTAGTACTTGGCATCAAAAGGACGAGTATCACTGAGCATCAGCGCACCAGTGATCAAAATGAATACAGGTACCGCCCAGCGAGTCACACTGTTTACGCCAACCGCCGTTAACCATTGATCAAGTGGAATCACGCCCAGCTCATTACGATATGGCGCTAACACATGAATAGCGATCACTGCCACTGCCGCGACACAACGTAATAAGTCGAAAAACAGAACCCTTTCTCTCATACCCTTCACTACCTTGATTAGCTTTACGTCTATAGCATAGAGCAATTATCATCCAGCGGAATAGTTAAGAACCTGTTTTGCTTATTTTAACTCTGTTATGACGTACAAATATTATTCACTCGCAAAATAGATACCCCCAACATCCATTATGAAGTGAGATCAGCAGCCCTAAATTTTCTCGGATATGAAACAGATTTAGACTATTTAATTCATTAGGATGCTGAACAAATGATTAAGAGAGGTCTTTATGAAGAAAACATTATTAGCATCAATGGTTTGTGTAGTGGCTTTAGCTGGGTGTAATCAAAAGGAAGAGACCGTGGCACCAACACAATCGCAACTAGAAGCGAACCCTATCTGCAACGCTGAAAATCTTGCGGGCGGTTGGTCACAAGGTGAAATTACACCTGAAGCTCAACAAGCACTCGACTTTGTTCTTGGCCAAATGAATACCGCAGCCAAACTGAAAGAAATTTTGAGCGTACGCACTCAAGTCGTAAATGGCATTAACTACGCAATTGAATTCGAAATGGACAATGGTGAAGTATGGAACACCATCGTTTACCGCTCACTGAAAGGTGATATGGAAATGACGCAGCCAGCACAACAAGGTCGTCTTTGCCCATAGGCAAGACTTGCTGATTTGCGATACTGAATCGTAAAAACAAAAATGGCTCCCAAAGCGAAGCCATTTTCTATTCTAATCATTCACTCGCTTATGCGGTGGCAACTTTGCTTTTTGGTAGCTTGATAGAAATCAGAGTAGTGAGCGCTAGGAAGCCAAATGACACCCACAAACATGCCGCTAGACCCGCTTCTTGGTAAATCCAACCAGACAACACTGTACCGATCAAACGTCCCATCGCGTTCGCCATGTAGTAGAAACCGACATCCAGTGATACACCATCGCCTTTCGCGTAACTGACGATTAGGTAAGAATGCAAAGATGAATTCACAGCAAATACCGCACCGAAAATCATCAAGCCCACGACGATAACAAGTTCTGGTTGCCAACCAATTTGTACGCCGTAAGCAATCGCGCCAGTAATGACCGCTAGAATTCCCGCCCAAATCAATGCCGCACTGCCATCAGGCACTCGACCTTGCGCTTTGCCGGTAATACGCGGCGCAAAACCTTGAACGAATCCATAAGCAATTACCCAGGCCGCAAGGAAGCCGCCTACCATCAGGTGATCCCAACCAAACACGCTGCCAAGGTAAATCGGAAGAGCAACAACAAACCACACATCACGCGCGCCAAATAGGAACATACGTGCAGCGGAAAGAATGTTCACCGATTCTGACTTAGAGAAAATTTGACGGAACTTAGGTTTGCTCTTGGCCTTACCCATATCCGCTTCTAGCCAGATCAAGCTGCATACAAACACAAAAGCCAGCACACTTGCCATGATGACCATCGAAGTTTGGAAACCAAACGCCGACAACAGCAAACCACCAACGAAGAAACCCGCACCTTTCAGCGCATTCTTCGAGCCCGTTAAGATCGCAACCCACTTATAAAGTGCACCTTGCTGCTCGTCTAGCACCAAAGTTTTGATCGCGCTCTTGGCACTCATCTTATTTAAGTCTTTGGCAATACCTGAAATTGCCTGCGCCGCCATTACCCAAGGAATGGTCAACCAAGCATTGGGCACTGCCAACATCAGCAAGGCAAAAATCTGCATCCCTAAGCCGACGTTCATGGTTTTGTTCAAACCAAGTCGAGCACCTAGCCAGCCACCAACCAAGTTGGTCACTACGCCAAAAAATTCATAGAAAAGAAATAGCGAAGCAATGGCTAAGCTTGAGTAGCCTAAGTCATGAAAGTAAAGCACCACCAACATACGGAGTGCACCATCCGTCACGGTGAAGTTCCAATAGTTGAACGTCACCAGCATATACTGACGGATACTTTTGCTTAGTTTTGAAATCATAACGACCTCAGATGTACAGCGTTTAGAGCATTTAGATCATGATGTACCAAATGCTCTATGACCTGAACACCAGCATTGAGCCATCTCAATACTGGCGTTAAATTGTGAAACAAGAACTGATAAAGCATTAAAAATTATTCATTTATAAACAGCAACTTAAATACAAACCAACAAACAAGAATCACATAAATTGGTAAGCCATTACGGCATAAAGAGAGCTTTTAGATCATGATATTCCAAAAGCTCTATAAGCTGATCAAGCGTTTTGAGCCACACGCTCGATGTACTCAACTTGTACTGGCTTTGTGAAAGCACCAGGACGCAGCGCTTGCACTTCACGGACGATGTCTTCTAGCGCCCAATCTTTCTCTAGCAGTAGGTGCGCAGCAAACAAACCTGTGCGACCAGAGCCACCCATACAGTGCATTGCAACCTTGCCACCTTGAGCAAGAATCGCGTGCAGCTCAGGACTCGCTTGTGACCATTTTGCAGCGAACTCTTCGTTTGGAGCACAGTCGTCTTCAATCTCAATTTGGAACCATTTCATGCCCAATTGTTGGGTTAATTCGCCCAACGCAGACACGTCTTTTGCGGCTAATTCAGCATTATCAAGGGCAGTAACAATCGCCTCTACGCCTTGCGCTTTTAGTTGCTCTAGCGAAGCTCGCAGTTCAACACCTTTGGTACCAGGACATGGGGTCAGTACCAAAGCGCCCGTTTCTAAATCTAATTGCCATGTAGGATGAGACATCTTAAAACTCCTTATGCCATACCAACGTTACGAACCAATTCTGCAGTACGCGTCGCGTAACCCATTTCGTTATCATACCAAGCGTAAATCTTCACCATACGAGAACCCACAACCATGGTTGATTGCGCATCAACGATAGTTGAACGTTGGTCGCCTTTGTAATCGATAGAAACCAATGGACGCTCTTCAAAGCCAAGGATGCCTTTTAGCTCGCCTTCAGAAGCTTCTTTCAGTAGTGCGTTAACCTCTTCTGCCGTGGTATCACGTTTCACATCAAAAATGATGTCTGTCAGCGAGGCGTTTGCTAGAGGAACACGAACCGCGTGACCGTTAATCTTGTCTTTCAACTCTGGGAAGATTTCCACAATCGCTTTTGCACTGCCCGTTGTAGTTGGGATCAGGCTCATACCACATGCACGTGCACGACGTAGGTCTTTGTGCGGCGCATCCAGAATCGTTTGTGTGTTAGTTAAATCGTGAATCGTTGTGAATGACGATTGTTCAATGCCCAGTTTCTCGTGAATCACTTTCACGACTGGTGCAATACAGTTGGTTGTACAAGACGCAGCAGTGACGATGCGGTGCTGCGCTGGGTCGAAGATGTGGTCGTTCACGCCAACGACGATATTCGCAACGCCGTCTTCTTTCACTGGTGCGCTAACAACGACGCGTTTTACGCCTTGCTCTAGGTATTTGTTTAGGAATGAGGTTTTGCGATGAACGCCCGTTGCCTCAATCACAACATCACATTGGCTCCAGTTCACTGCATCGATATCACGCTCTTGTGAAGTCGTAATGCGCTTACCGTTGATCACCATATCTGTGCCTTCAACTTGCACTGCGTGGTTCCAACGACCTTGAATGGAATCGAACTCAAGTAAGTGACCAAGTGTTGCTGCATCACCCGCGACGTCGTTGATGTGTACGAACTCTAGTTCTGGCCAATCAAACGCAGCGCGCAATGCCAAACGGCCAATTCGACCAAAACCGTTAATACCTACTTTAATCGTCATAATTTTCTACCTTTTCAAACCTATAAACTGAGAACACCCGCTGCTAACAGCAAGCTGCACGAGCTTTATCATGCAATCGTGAAATATCTTCTTGGTACTCTTTCTTCAAGCAGTTCGAAGCGACCAAGTCATCAACCAATTTTTGCATCCATCCTGGCAATTGATCGGACAGCTCGTAGTACACCCATTGCCCCTGACGTTTATCAACTAAGATACCATTCGATCTTAGCTGAGCCAGATGACGAGAAATCTTGGGTTGGCTTTCTTGTAACGCATGCGCTAAGTCACCAACACAAGTTTCCCCTTCACGAACCACCAGCATTAAGCAACGCACACGAGTCTCGTCGGAAAGAAGTTTGAAGAACTGATGTGGAAGCATATACACATACCTATATCTGAATATGCGTATATAGTTATTTAAAAACGCTTTGTCGTCAAGCAATCCCGGAGCACTGTAATAAAAGTTTAATATTTAATCAGACAAAGAACGTATGAAATACCATTCAAAAAGGCGACTTGAGGAGAATAAGAAAAATACAGGGAGAAGCAAAAAAGGAAGTAATATGTAGGGCAAATCATATTGACATGATCATGTCGCCTAACACGATAATATTCATAATGAAAGGCGACACAATAGAGAAGAACTACATCGTTATCATTTTGCTGCAGCAAGCAAGGCGCCGCAACCCATAAACATTGAGCCAAAGACTTTGTTTATTTTACTCATGATACGATCAGAGCGAATAAAACGGCCCATTTGTGCAGCCAGTGTGGTGTACCCGAGCATGACAAATGCATCGATGGTCACTGTGGTCACACCCAATACCAACAACTGTGTCAGTTGATCTTTTGCTGGGTCGATGAACTGTGGAAACAATGCCACTAAGAACACAATAGATTTTGGGTTAGTCAGGTTAATGAGAATGGCTTTATATAATAGAGAAGTCCCTGACATGGCTTTATGGCTTTCAGCAGCAACCAAACCGGACGTATCACGCCATTTTTGAATGCCAAGCCACACAAGGTAAGCTGCACCAACCCACTTGATCACGGTAAATGCCATGGCCGATTGTGCGACCAATGCGCCAATACCCGCACCTACTAGAGCAATATGAATTGCCAGACCGATTTGCAAACCGACGATAGCACCCAATGACTTGCGTGTGCCGTAACTCAAACCATTACTGATTGAGTTGACGGTACCCGATCCCGGAGCCAGACTAAAAACGATTGCTGTTACCACATAGGCTAACCAAACGTGGGTATCCATTGCATTTCCTCAATAATTCTTCGATGATACATCGCGTCTTCAACGTATCTTCAGGTAATCGACTAATGGCTATTAACCATTCACCTTTGACTTATACTCAAGAGCACTTATTTGAGCAAGCAATAGGTGGTCCGATCGCAGCACTTTGGCAAGAACGACAAGAGGGCTTTGTAAAAGGGACAGAGAAAAAGAAAATCTACTGGTGCAAACTTACCAACCCTGAGCACACAAAAGCCATACTGATCGTCAACGGCCGCGTTGAGGCTTCCTGGAAATACCAAGAACTGTTCTACGATCTGTATCGACAAGGTTATGACGTGTATTCGTTTGACCACCGAGGACAAGGTTTATCAGATCGTCTGCTGCCAGACTCTGACATGGGTCACGTCTATGACTTTAATGATTACATTGACGATATGGCATTAGTGCTGCAGCAGCTCGACTTAAGTGGCTACCAACAACGTTTTATCATCGCTCACTCCATGGGTGGCGCGATTGCGACACGTTATCTTCAGACTCATCCAGAACATCACTTCAATGCTTTGATCCTAAGCGCACCAATGTTTGGTATTCACCTCCCTTGGTATCTCAGTCCTGTTGCCATTCCAGTAACGCAAATCCTTGCCGCTGTCTCATCACAGCCAAGCTATGCACCAGGCCATAAAGCGTATTATCCAAAACCATTTGAAGATAACCCACTTAGCCAAAGCGCCAGTCGCTACCATTGGTTCCGCGATTTATACAACAATAAACCAGAACTACAGGTTGGTGGGCCAAGCACTCGCTGGGTATGGCAAGGCTTAATGGCTGCCAAGCAATGCATTTTGCTGACACGCCAGATCAACGTTCCTGTTTTACTGGTTCAGGCGGGGAACGATCGCATCGTCAGTAACGCTGCACAACAACGCTTTATCAATAAACTCCGTAAAACCAACCCAAATGCACAGCTAATTTCTATCGATAATGCAGAACACGAAATCTTGTTCGAGAAAGACCAATATCGGAACCAAGCGCTCGATATGATCTTTTCTTTTATGCGTGAGCAAAGCCAAATAACAAATTAAAGAGGAAAGACGACGTCTTCGATTTACCCTCTTTTTCTTCCTTATTTTGGCGTAAACTTCATCATGTTCCCCGCACTCGGAGCAGTATGACCTAGTCAATCTACTGTACTCCGTGTGCAATCAACCTGTTCCACTCTATTCGAACCGTTTACGAGGGCTTCATGACCATATCGCTACCTTGCAAAGAGATCACCAAAATCGTTGCCTCCGATCTGGATGGTACTTTACTCGCACCTAACCACCAGCTAAGTGCCTACTCAAAAGAAACGCTGAAAGCGCTGCACGAAAAAGGTTACACATTTGTCTTTGCAACGGGTCGTCACCACGTAGACGTCGCAAGCATTCGTCGTACAGTCGGCATTCCGGCTTACATGATCACATCAAACGGTGCGCGCGTGCATGACCAAAATGATCACGAGATGTACAGCCAAAATGTCCCTGAAGATTTGGTACAACCGGTGATCAACACGATCAAAACGGATCCAGAAATACTTATCCACATGTACCAAAATGAAGACTGGTTGTTGAACAAAGACGATGAGCAACTGCGTGATTTTCATGAAGAGTTCAGTTATAAACTGTACGATGAAAACAACGCGCCGACGGATGGCATTGCGAAAATTTTCTTCACGCATCCTGCGCAAGATCACGACCACCTTGTCACTTTCGAAACTAAGCTGCGCGAGCAATTTGGAGACCGATTGAACATCGCATTCTCTACACCTTGGTGCTTAGAAGTAATGAGCGCTGGCGTTTCTAAAGGTGATGCACTAAAAGCAGTCGCGGAGTCCATTGGCCTAACGCTAGAAAACACCATCGCATTTGGCGACGGCATGAACGATGTAGAAATGCTATCAATGGCGGGTAAAGGTTTGGTGATGGGTACGTCTCACGAGAAAGTGATGAAGGCACTACCAAACAATGAAGTGATTGGCAGCAACGCCGACGATGCAGTCGCACACTACCTGCAAGAGCATTTGCTATAACTGGTCTTTGCTATCTAGGACCAGTTATCCATAAAATGACAAAGGGCTGCGCATTTGCAGCCCTTTTCTTTTATTGGCGACTTGGCAACTTCTCTTTGCTAAGGATCGCTTGCCACTCATCTTCACTCACCGGCATGATCGATAAGCGATTGCCGCGTTTCACCAATGGCATATTTTCTAGCTCAGGCATCGCTTTCATCACTGACAGTGGGATCAAGCGCTCGGTCTTACGTACAAACTCGATATCCACCATAATCCAGCGCGGATTTTCTGGATCAGACTTTGGATCGTAGTAGTCACTCTCCAAGTCAAACTGGAAATGATCGGGGTATGCTTCATGGGTGACTTTGGCAATACCTGCCACACCAACGTTCTTGCAAGAGGAATGGTATATCAGCACCAAGTCGCCCAATTTGACTTGATCACGCATCATATTGCGCGCCTGATAATTACGAACGCCCTCCCAACATGAAACCTTTTGGGTTCGCAGCGTGTCAATAGAAAAGGTATCTGGTTCTGTTTTAAATAACCAATATGCCATAATGCCATCCGATGCAGATTGTAATGAGGAAGATATAACATGAAGGCTTTGAAAAACCCAGTAGCATTAGCCACACTGCTGGTCCTGCAAGCATGTAGCATGCAGCCATCACCGTCAGGTGAAGACACACCAAACACACCGCCTGCATCTTTAGATAAGCCGGAAACCATCTTACCTCAAACCTTTATGTTGCGTGGTGAAGTGGTGATTGGCCACGAAAGCCAATACATCACGCCTTGTGGTAGCGATAAACAATATTGGCTACAACTCTCTCCCCAACAAATCCAACGTGCAGTAGGGTTAACCTCCGAGCCTTACCAAATTATGTATGGTGAAATTATTGGTCATCTGACTCAGCCAGGTGTTGATGGTTTCTCTGCAGATTTTGATGCCAACGTTGTGGTTGAACAAGTGAACTTCCTCACGACAGAAAATACAAGCCGCTGTAAAGAAACCAGCAAACCAACGCGCGTCTTTGGGAACGAACCATCATGGCATGCACATTTCGAAGGCGACTCATTTGTGCTTAAGCAAATCGGTAAGCCTATAGAAACACTAAATGTTGATAGTCGCCAACTGCAACCGCGTCAACGCACCTATCAACTTAACGATGGAGAGTTGCGCATGACAGAGAATCTATGTTCTGACACTATGAGTAATTCTCTATATGGTTGGAAAGCGACACTAGAGCACAATGGTAAGAGCTACCAAGGTTGTGGTATGACAGCGAATATAGATTCTACCTTAGACTGGGCGGATACCTATGTAGCGACATCAACCCAATCACAGGGCTTTGAAGTCCAGATGACACTGAACACCGATCACAGCGCAATCACTCAATACCGCTACGCGGATGGACAACCATCGTTGATTGAACGAGGTTATTGGCAACAACTGAGCCCATCACAAATACAAGTAGTGATGACGCATCACCAACAGCAACGATTGATCACTGAACGTTTGTTCACTCGTGATGGAGATACACTCAAAGCAACTCAAGAGAAAGTAGGCAGCATGGTTTATCCTATTGCTGGTGGTGGACTGGTACTCTATCCATCAACAATACATAACTCAGACACAGAGAATACCACGCAACAAAGCAACAGCACTCCTATCAAAACGGTGAACATTCCATCAAGTGCAGACTTCAACTCCAAAGTTGATGCTGCTGTTCGTAACTACTTCTTCATTAACCAAATAAATTCAAACAACAACCAATATCGCTGGCTGACTTACGACCTAAATGATGATGGAAATGAAGAATTGCTCGTCCAACTGGATTGGTGTGGTTCAGGTGGTTGCACATTATTAGTCTTTGAAAATGACAACAAAACTTGGGTATTCAATAGCCGTATCACGCTGGTGCAAAGCCCAATAATGCTTGGCCAACAAACCTCTCATGGTTGGCGAGACCTCATTTTTAATGTCAGCGGGGGCGGAGCTTCGTCTGGCCAACATGTCATGCAATACACCGGGGCAAGTTACCCAATTAATCCAAGTTTAGCGCCAAAGGCAACCAAAGAGCAGATCAGTGGTGTACGCTTGTTCTCTGATGAAATTAGCCCAGTTCGCGACGGAGTCCGTTTGTGATAACGCAGCAGCCTTGTCTCCAGTGTGGTTTTCAATTCAACTGCATTTGCTCACTGCTGCCAAAGCTGAGCAGTGAACATAAATTAATGCTCTTGATACATCCAAATGAGCAAGCTCGAGACACCAATACAGGCAAACTACTTATCCAGTGCCAGTTGAATGTGACTCGAGTCGTTTGGGAGCGTAAATGCCCACCAGCAGAATGGTCAACCATGTTTGCAGATCCAAGCTTGTTGCCAGTACTTCTTTTTCCAAGTGAAGAGAGCCTAACGTTGGAACAAGTACAAAAGCAAAGCCATCAACAAAATAGAAAACCAATGTTCATCATCCTTGATGCGACTTGGCAAGAAGCTCGTAAAATGATCAACAAGAGCCATTGGTTAGAGGATATTGCGATGATGGGGCTAGTCAGCCAAGCCAATTCTCAATATCAACTGCGTCGCAATCAGCAAGATGGGAACTTATGCACATTTGAAGTCGCAGCGCAGCTGTTAGGACAACTCGGTGAACATGAAAACCAACAGCAAATGCTGGATTTCTTCCAACATTACATCCCACACTTTCAAGCAGAGAAAAGTGGCCATGCGCTCAAATCATAAATGAGAAATAAAAAACGCAGCTTTCGCTGCGTTTTTTATCAGTGTCGTTCACGTGAAACCATCAGTGGTTTAAGAACTCCCCCAAGGTGTTCAAGCAATGGATCTCTACATCTGGTAATAACTGACTTTTCGTATTTCCCTGCCGAGGTTCTGTATTGCGATTAAACCAGCACGCGGAATAGCCTGACAGTTTCGCTCCCAAAACATCCGTCACCAAATGGTCACCAACATGAAGAATATGTTGGGCTGGTACATCTAAAAATTGCTGCGCTTTATTAAATAAATCGGGCTCAGGTTTCGCTCGTCCATCAGGCCCTGCCTTTAAGACCAGTTCAAAGAACGGAGCAAGGCCGATTCTATCTAAATCAACATTACCGTTAGTGATGGCAACAAGGGGAAGTTGTTTTCTAAGTTGCGCCAGTATATCGAGGCTTGTCTGTGGTACGGTAAACCGGCTGCGCCAGTCTAACGCAATATCAACGCCTGCCTGTGCTGCGTTCTCCGCATCAGGCTCGTCATAACCGGCGTCAAGAAATGCCCTTTTTAGCTGCACCCAACGCCAACGCGTCACATCGCTTTTTAGCTCAGGTTGCTGCTCTACGACTTGTTTTTTTACTGCCAGCCACTCCGCTTTTCCCAAATGCGCAACCGCGGGGTGATTCCGACTGAGCCAAGACAATAACTCTTGTTCCATACGCACGATCACTGGATAGTTGTCGTAGAGCGTATCATCAAGATCAAATGTCATCGCTTTAACTGACGGAATACTGCGGTAGAATTTCATTCGAGTCCCTATTTATCGCTCTTCTTACGTGCACGAGGGTGCGCCTGATCATAAGCCTGTGCTAAATGTTGAAAATCCAAGTGCGTATAGATTTGAGTGGTTGAAATGTTTTCATGCCCTAACAACTCTTGTACTGCACGTAAGTTATTGCTCGACTCCAGCATATGGGTAGCAAATGAGTGACGCAATTTATGCGGGCTAATATGGCTCGCTACCGACTGTTTTTGTCCCCATTCGGCCATGCGCTTTTGCACACTTCGGTGTGAAATACGCGTACCAAGCTTAGACACAAATAACGCAGATTCACCAGCCGCAGCAAACCCACCACGAACTTTAAGCCACTTACCTACCCACTCTGTCGCCATGCCTGAGAATGGGACTTTACGCTCTTTGTCACCTTTACCAATAACCCGTAATTCCCCACTCCGCAAATGAACATCACGAACATCAATGCTCACCAGTTCAGCTAAACGTAAACCCGCACCGTACATGAGCTCCATCATCGCACGATCGCGAACCGCTAAAGGATCATCCTCATTCACTTCAAGCAGCTGGTTTACTTCATCAACATCTAGGTTTTTAGGGAGAGGTCGCTTCTTACGAGGTGCAGATACCCTTTAGCGGGATTTGCGGTCATTTCTCCCCGTAAGATAAGAAAATCGAAAAACTCCGCAGAGAAGAGAGACGTGTGGCTAAACTACTGGCTTTCATTCCCTCACGCATGCCTTTACCCGCAAGTTGCCGAACCCAGCCCGCATCAACTTGAGACCACTCTTTCAGGCCCATATCTGCGAGGTGCTGAGCCATGGTGCCCAGTTGTTGTTTGTAATTTCGTTGAGTATGCAGGCTCAGCCCCTTTTCGCTTCGCAGAAATTCATAGAAACGTTCAAGGGGCTTGCTAAGACTATTGGGTAGAGGTTTGTTGGGTGCTGTTATCATGATGTTCATGCCATACCAGAGTTTGTGCGAGATATGCCACGACTAATGAGAGGTGACGCAAAAACAAGGTATCCATATCTGGTTGAAAGTGACCACCATCTTCACTAGAAAATGCCAGAACACCGAGCGGCTGTTGTTTCACCAACGGCAACACCACATAGGACCCCATTTCTGGAACATCCATATTTCCAAACAAAGCTTCACGATCCACTTTACGCAGACGACCTAGATAAGCGTCTTTGCCATTTAAGTGATTCATCGCAAAACGTTGGTAACTTTCCTTACTCAGTTGAGTTTCAGCATGACACTGACTCAACAGACGAACATAGGCTTTTAAACCCAGCTCTTTTGCTTTCTGTTCGATTGCTGCAATCACTTGCTTAAAATCAGCACACTTAAGAATTTGCCCTTGCAGATCCATGAACTCATAAAATGTTCGGTCATTACTGGCAGCCAAGGACATCAGTGTGGTGATTTCTTCTTCAAGTTCTTCAATGCGCTGACGCTGACGATTCATTTGAATATGCACAAGAGAAACGGTACCGAGATCAGCATGAGGCAGAGAAAGTCGATCAATCAGTTCTGGGCGCTGAACAAAGAAATCCGGATGGTCTTTCAGATATTCAGCAACCACTTCTGCCGTCAAAGCATCGGCGTCAACGGAGGGTAATTGAATTTCCTTTTCTTCTACTAACACGACAGCTGACCATCAAATACATGGGTGGCAGGGCCGGTCATAAACAATGGCTTACCAGGACCTTGCCAAGAAATCCGCAATTCGCCACCAGGCAGGGAAACTTTCACATCCTCATCAAGCAAACCTTGCACAATACCAACAGCAACGGCACCACATGCACCGCTACCGCAAGCTTGGGTTTCACCCGTTCCTCGCTCATACACGCGCAAACGAATATGACCACGATTGACCACCTGCATAAACCCAGCATTCACACGCTCAGGGAAGCGTTCGTGAGACTCGAGCAATGGGCCAAGTGTTTCTACGTCTGCCGTATCCACATCATCCACCACCGTCACCACATGAGGATTGCCCATGCTCACCGCGCCACAGAATAAGGTCTTCTCACCAGCGCGCATGATATAGGTTTTTTCTTTCTGCTTCGCTTTGAAAGGGATTTTACTTGGCTCAAACTCTGGGATACCCATATTCACCGTGACCTCACCATCATCTTCGATATCGAGGATCATCTTTCCTTTCTTAGTGCTTACGCTGATGCTGTATTTATTGGTCAAGCCCTTTAAACGCACAAAACGAGCAAAGCAGCGAGCGCCATTTCCGCACTGCTCTACTTCACTACCGTCAGCATTAAAGATGCGGTAATGAAAGTCGGTTTCCGGATCGTATGGTGCTTCAACGACGAGCAACTGGTCAAAGCCGACGCCCGTGTTGCGATCCGCCAAGCGACGGATCAAATCTTGCGAGAAAAACACGTTCTGGGTAATACAGTCGACGACCATAAAGTCGTTGCCCAAACCGTGCATTTTAGAAAAGTGGAAATGCATTTGTTGTGTGTTACTCCGGTAGAATCTGTTCCAGCTGCCACAAACTGGTCAGCTCCTCACGCTGGCGAACAAGATGACTTTGGGTACCATCCACCATCACTTCCGCCGCTCGGGTACGGGTATTGTAGTTCGAAGACATCACAAAGCCATAGGCACCTGCAGAGCGAACCGCGAGTAGATCACCTTCTTGCAGCACTAGCGCTCGATCTTTACCCAAGAAATCGCCTGTTTCGCAGATAGGGCCAACAAGATCGTAAGTTTGTGCCTCACCATCACGTGGTGAGACAGGCACGATATCTTGCCATGCTTGATATAGCGCGGGACGCATTAAATCATTCATCGCTGCGTCGATGATCGCAAAGTTCTTGTGCTCAGTGTGCTTTAGGAATTCTACTCGCGTGAGCAAAATACCAGCGTTTGCTGCAATCGCCCGTCCTGGCTCAAAGATAAGCTCAAGCTCTTGATGATTTTCAAGACGCGCCAATAGCGCTTTGGCGTAATCAGAGGGCTGTGGGGGTAATTCATCGCGATAAACGACGCCTAGACCACCACCAACATCAAGATGGCGAATATTAATGCCTTGTGCTTTCAAATCATCAATCAATGCCAACAGACGGTCTGTCGCATCAATAAATGGTTCGATATTGGTTAGTTGGGAGCCAATATGACAATCGATACCTTGTACATTAAGGTTCGGTAAACTCTGCGCGAATTGATACACCGCAGGCGCACGGTCAAAGGCGATGCCGAATTTATTGTCGCGAAGACCTGTCGAAATGTAAGGGTGCGTTTTCGCATCAACGTCAGGGTTAATACGCAAAGAAATCGGTGCAATCACACCTAACTCACCGGCCACACGGTTCAAGCGTTCGAGCTCAGGTTCAGATTCAACATTAAAGCATTTAATGCCAAGCTCGAGAGCACGTTTCATTTCTGCTGGAGTCTTACCAACGCCAGAGAACACCACTTTTTTCGCATCGCCACCTGCAGCGATAACACGTTCTAGCTCACCACCTGAGACAATATCAAAACCAGACCCCAAACGAGCCAAAGCATTCAATACACCTAGGTTAGAGTTTGCTTTTACTGCATAACAAACAAGATGTGGGTGCTGCCCCACTGAACTGTCGAATGCATTCCAATGACGCTCTAGTGTCGCACGTGAGTATACATAAAGAGGTGTGCCATATTGCTCAGCAAGAGCATAGAGTGAGACGTCTTCAGCCCAAAGCTGGCCATCATCCTGATAATTGAAGTAATCCAAAATTCGCTTCCCTTAATTAATTCGATTGCTAAACCCTGATTTCACCCTAAGGTGTGGCTGATTATTGTGACTGCTCGTTTTGTTGAGTGTCGTCTGGAATGTAAAGTGAACCTGATTGACCGCAACCGACAAGCGTCGCTGCAACCATCACAAACAACACAGTAAGTAGTTTTTCATTTTGCATATCGTGATTATTGAATCAATGCCCCTATAATCGCACCACACTCAGGAAAAGCAATAGGATAGACGGATGAACGATACTGAATTTCATCAACTGGTGGACGCGCAGATACAAATCATCGAAGAATCCATCGATGATTCAGGCGCAGACATTGATTACGAAGTGTCTGGCAACGTAATGACATTAGAGTTTGAAGACCGCAGTCAAATCATCATTAACCGCCAAGAGCCAATGCATGAAATATGGCTAGCCTCAAAGTCTGGAGGCTTCCACTTCAAGCTTATCGATAACAAATGGACCTGTTCCAAAACGGGCATGGAACTGTTTGAAATGGTAAAAGAAGAGTGTGAAAAGCACGCCGGTGAAGTGATCGATTGGGACTAAATCGAGCGGGGCATTGAACGAATCGCCATCAAACGAAAAAAGAGCACCGATGTGCTCTTTTTGTTATTCGTCTTACACATTCACCACTTTGCTTGGGCGAGTGGGCGTGCAACCGTCATTTCGGTAAGGGATGATGTAGGTATTGCCCTCTTCCGGGCGAATAATCTGATAGTACTGGGGCAGATTAAAGTTGATCAGCTTAGACGAGACTCGATTATCATCTTTCACGGACGTGTAAAAGCTATTCACCGATGCAATCATCTCATCTTTCGAGCCGCTAAACTGGTGATACACCTCAACTTGGTTTGACTCATCCAGCACGTAAATATTGAACCCCTCTTCGGTATCCTCGAAGAAAAACTGCACCAAGCCCTCACTCGCGAATCCATCGACCACTTCAGGTAGTTGATATTCTTGCTCGCGATCCAACATCAATAATGGAGAGCCTTTCAGCTTGTTGGTCGAAATACTACGGTAAAAATCAACCGAGTTTTCCAATTTCTGTACAGACACACCACGACGTTCAAAGAACAAACCGTATGTTTGGTTGCCAAGGCGCATTGCCTTAAAGCGGCGACGTTTTTCTTGCTCAACCGGTTTCAAACGTAAATCAATGCACTCAGCCAACATTTGATAGACCTTATTGCGCATCACGCCACGCATATTCTTCGCATAGCAAAATACATCAACCGATTCTGGCGGTATCGCATCTTGGTGCATCTTACCCAGAATAGTCTTCAGGGCATCGAGCATCGCCGTCTCACCCTTAAAATGCAGCGTTCGCACTTCATGCCATGAGTTACGATAAACCAAATCGACACTGCCAACTAAGTTGATTTGTTCAGGGCCAAAACTGAAGACGTCAATGTTCTTCACATCCACTTTCAGCGAGCGGCCAGACAACTCTGAAGTTGGATCATTTTCAAAGTTAATGAACATCGCCAGTTGGCTAATTTCACAAGGACTCGCTAGAGCCTGCATGGTCGGGCGACGTTTACGCAACGAGAATGTATTACGTAAATCACTCACCATTTGGTAGAACTTATCAATATCAAGCTGAAGCTTCGCGTACAACAGCGTGCAAACGCGTTGATTCTGTGATCAAGCCATTGAAAAACGCCCAAGACACCAACTTACTTAAGTACTCGTGGTGTTCTAAACTCGGCTGACCAAGAATTCGATGTGCAATCAAAGGCTGTTTATACAGATACCACCCTGATTTATTTACTTTCCCTTCTTTCACTTCGATAAAGCTAAGATCGGGTTCATGCAAATCAGGGGAGATTTGGGGGTTAAGCAGCGTTACTTTACCTGGCAGCACTTCAAATGCCGCATACAGCTTACGGGCCAGAATACTAATATCTTGAGGACTAATAGCCGAAGTGATGTCATTGCGACGAGCAAACTGAATGAGATTTCGGTAGCTTTGCATCAATGCATCAAGCAAAGAATGATGTACAATTTTAACTTGCTCAACTTTCCAGTTACGGCGGTCATCAAGCTCTGCGATCACAGAGTCATCCCAATCCCATTTTGCGATCATATCACTCAGCGCTTCACGTCGCCACGCCACAGATCCAACATCAGGCTCGCGAGAAAGTTTCTCATGTGTTTTTAGATAAAAGCAGCGACGTACCAGATCTAAACGCGTATCATCTTGGATTCGTACCAAATAACGCGTAACCTTTTCAAGCATCAGGTAATACGCATCCATGCCGTACAAATCAGGCTCATGCGCAAAGAAGCGGCGTTTGGTATCAACACTCAAAAGTTGCGTATTCGGGTATTCCCACGAGTAGGCTTCAAGCAAAATGGCTTTCAATACAGATTTGTATGGTGAATCAATGCTTTTGTACAGTTGCCATAAATTCGAGCCAAAGTACTCTTCAGCAGGAATTCGGTTGAGCTGACCAAAGTTAATCCACTCGCTGCAATCGATATAACCATCATTACATAGCTGTGCAACATACTCGTCGTAACACTCTTCCATCTCTGGAGGCACAATTTGCCACAATAATCGCTGACCAGCGAGACGCACCGCAGAACGGTAAAACTCATCCAGAAGCAGCAAATGCTGGGAAGAACCACAGTTGTCCCCAGTCATTTCTTCAGAATGATTGCTACGAAAACGCTCTTCATCCATCAAGAAGAAGTTTGCTTCGACACCTTGAGTTTGCGCCCAATCGGTAATCAACAAGCATTTATTGGTCAACAGTTCGCGATCATCACTGTCCATTGCTGGAGAGATGCACACCCAAATGTCTAAATCACTCGATGTGCTTTGCCCAATAGAAGACGTGCTACCCATGGTATACAAACCAAGAATGGCAGGCTGCTCAGGCGTGGTAAGTACCTGACCAATGGTCAGTTGAGTATCATCTAGAAATTGCTGTTGAAGTGCATTTAGCTCGAAGCCATACACACCATAAGGCACGTCGGCATCGTAATAACCTGGGATGACAGGATGATTGTAGTTCAGCAAGGCAGGAATCAAATGAAAGACTTGCTGGCTTTGCGAATCCATAAGCGCCAGCGCGCGATCAATACGCTGCTGGTTTAGATTATCTAATCGCTGAATGAGTTTTTGAATGTAAGCCTGCAAGGGAGATTCCTTGGTTGAACAATCACGAAAATTTGCTGATGTATTAAGCCAAAATGACGTAAAAACGTGATCAATTTAACACTTTCATCAGAGTTGGTAAAGTTTTCCCCCGCAAATCATCACGACCTGAAAACTCAACACTGCTCGCAAATTTGACAGCGCAGTAGTGTCGCTTGTATTCGCTATCAACGAATACTAATCCTTAGTCTAAATGAGAATCTAGTCACACAATTTTCATAACCTAATGTAAATCCAATCACCAACCAAAGAGAACGCCAACTAACATTAAGACTTTCACGTGTTGAATGGTAGGATTAAGCAAAACTAAAACAGCATTGAGAAGACCATGACACAATCTACGCCAATTCGCATTGCAACTCGAAAAAGCCCTCTTGCTTTATGGCAAGCATACTTTGTAAAAGACGCGCTTCAAGCCGCTCATCCAGGCCTAGAAGTTGAGCTCGTCACGATGGTGACCAAAGGCGACATCATTTTGGATACGCCCCTAGCAAAAGTCGGCGGCAAAGGCTTGTTCGTTAAAGAGCTAGAAATTGCGATGCTTGAAGGTCGTGCAGACCTTGCGGTGCACTCAATGAAAGATGTTCCGGTCGATTTCCCTGAGGGATTAGGTCTTGTCACGATATGTGAGCGTGAAGATCCACGTGACGCTTTTGTATCAAACACTTACAGTAACATTGATGAACTACCTCAAGGCGCTATTGTGGGCACATGTAGCTTACGTCGTCAGTGTCAGGTAAAAGAATACCGCCCAGATCTGATTATCAAAGAACTGCGTGGCAACGTTGGTACTCGTCTAGGTAAATTAGATGCTGGTGAATACGATGCAATTATTCTAGCGGCTGCAGGCTTGAAACGTCTTGAACTAGAAGAACGTATTCGTAGTTTTATTGAACCAGAACAGTCCTTGCCAGCCGTTGGCCAGGGTGCAGTCGGCATTGAATGTCGCCTTGATGATGAGCGTCTTATTAAACTGCTTGAGCCACTCAATCACCAAGATACCGCCGATCGCGTTCGTTGTGAGCGAGCCATGAACCTAACCCTTGAAGGCGGTTGTCAGGTACCAATTGGTAGCTACTCTCTACTCGATGGAGACAACATCTGGCTACGTGCGCTTGTCGGTGAGCCTGATGGCAGCCTAATTGTGCGAGGTGAAATTCGTGGTCACCGCAACGACGCCGAAGCTCTGGGCGTTCAGTTAGCTAACGAATTGCTTGAAAATGGTGCGCGAGACATTCTAACCAAGCTATACGCAGATCACGAATAACCATGGCAGTGTTGGTCACTCGGCCGGGAGAGCAAGGCAAAGCGCTTTGCTCTCTGCTCGAAAGGCACGGCATTGACGCTATTCATCATCCTCTGATCGACATCGTCGCCGATCTTGAAGAAACAAACCTTTCTAAATTCGTAGAACACGCCCATATCATCATCGCAGTTAGTCAACATGCGGTGCTATGCGCGCAGCAAATCTTGCAAAACAATCAGATTCCATGGCCAAAGCAGGCTATTTACCTTGCCGTCGGTCAAAAAACCGCACACTATTTAAGCAAATGCACGCAACAGAAAGTACACTATCCACAAGTTAGTGATAGTGAGCACCTGTTACAACTCCCTGAGTTACAAAATTTAAAACGACAGACGGTACTCATCCTTCGTGGAAATGGCGGTCGCGAATTAATAAAAGAAGCATTGGTGAGACAAGGTGCAAAAGTTCACTATAGTGAGACATATAAGAGAGAACTTATCCCGTTCGATCCAGTAAGCTGTGTTTCACTATGGAAAACTCAAAATATCGACCAGATTATCATCACAAGTGGTGAGCAACTGGACTTTTTGTGCAGCCAGTTAAATCCAAAACAATTAGCTTGGCTTACCCAACAAGAGTTGTTTATCCCCAGTCAGCGGATCGCTGACATCGCAATTCAACGGGGCTTCACTCAGGTCAGGTGCACAGGAAGCGCATCGAACCAAGAATTACTGGCTGCTCTCCAGCCCTAGCTACACAGGATATAGGCATGACAAGTAAAGATAACGATCAGAAAAATAATGATAAGAACCTTGCCGACAACAACGCATCGGCACCGCTAGCTGAAAAAGACCTAGCAAAAAAGGAAACTGAATCAAAAAAAACAGAACCTGAAACAGTAGAGCCAAAGAAACAGACCGACTTGAATAAGCCTGAACTTAAAGAAAAGTATGGCAAGCGTGGCGTGAAGCTCGGTACCGTTGCTATCATCCTTTCGATTGTTTTTGGTGGCGGTTTGACTTACAAACTTCTTGAGCAACAGTCTGAGTATCAAGCTCAAATCGCACAGCTTCAAAGCCAATTAAAACAAACACAAGCGTCCATCACACAAGAGTTAAGCCAAGTAAAAAGAAACCATTGAGAAAGCAACGACTGCGACTCATAAAGCGGAAGTGGTACTTGGTCAGCAACAAAAAAGCATTGAGAGTCTGCAACTGGCAGTTGCTGATGTAAAAGGCCGTCGTCCAAACGATTGGTTATTGGCGGAAGCTGACTACTTAGTCAAACTTGCTGGGCGTAAACTATTTCTAGAACACGATGTTGAAAGTGCAACCCAGCTTATGGAAAGTGCCGATCAGCGTATCGCAGCATTAAATGACCCAAGCCTTGTTAGCCTGCGTAAAGCAATGGCAAATGACATTACTAAGCTGCGCACTGTGCCTTTAATTGACCGTGATGGCCTAGTCTTACGCCTTACTGCACTTCAACAACAAGTTGATAAGTTGCCGCTTGCAAATGCACTGCTTCCAGAAGCGGCTGCGATCGAGAAAAAAGAAGTATCCGAAGATATTGCAAACTGGCAAGACAACCTGATGACATCACTAAAAGACTTCTCAGAGAACTTCATTACTTTCCGCACTCGTGATGGCAACGTCATTCCACTCCTGTCTCCACAGCAACATTTCTACTTGAAAGAAAATATCAAAGCAAAACTAGAAACGGCCATCAAAGCGGTATACCAAGAGCAAAGTGAAATCTATACAACCTCTTTAGAAACTGCAGACAAATGGGCGATGGCGTTCTTTAACCAAGACGACAACTCAGTAAAAGAATTCAACAAAGCACTTGACCAATTAAGTAAAAAAGACATTGATGTTGAATACCCTTCAAAACTAGAAAGCCAAAATCAATTATCTGATGTGATTCGCGAGCGTCTACGTCGTGAAGTGACAACAATGACAGGTACGGAGGATAAATAATGGTTCGTCTTATTTTCCTATTCGTTATTCTCGGTGCAGGCCTTTTTGTCGGTACACAGTTTTCAGGTCAGCAAGGTTATGTACTGATCTCGATTGCGAATACCACCCTTGAAATGAGTGTCACAACACTGGTTATTTTCGTGATAGCTGCGCTAGCTGCTCTATTCTTGCTTGAATACTTGGTAAAAAAAGTGGTCTATGCAAGTTCAAGCACATGGAACTACTTCAGCGTACGTAAGATGCGTCGCTCTCGTCGCTACACCAACGAAGGTATCATAAAGTTACTAGAGGGTGATTGGAAAGGCGCAGAGAAAAAAGTAACCCGCTGGGCTAACCACCACGATATGCCTTTGCTCTGCTACCTAGTGGCTTCAGAAGCCGCGCAAGGTCAAGGTGACAAAGCAAAACGCGACCAATACCTAGAACTCGCGAGCCAACAAGAAAATGCCCACCTCGCGGTGGAGCTAACTCGAGCAAAACAATTTATTCGTGATAATGAGTTTGAATCTGCTTTCGATACCTTGCAAGCACTAAAAGGCCAGTACGCGAATAACTCCATAGTTCTTAACCTGCTAAAAACCACATATATGCAGCTGAAGTTATGGCAACCTCTGATCGATCTGATGCCTCAGCTTACTAAAGCCAAATTGGTGACAGAAGAAGAACAATCCGAGTTGATTCAAAAAGCACAATGCGGTTTATTGCATGAAGTTGCCCAACAACAAGGCAGTGAGGGGCTTATTTCTCATTGGAATAGCCTCCCAAGAAAAGTTAAACAAGATGCTCACCTAATCACATGTTTTGCACACGAACTTATTTCACGTAAAGCTGACTCCGAAGCGTTCACAGTGATCAAAGAAGCACTTAAGAAGCACTCAACACCAGAGCTTTACCAACTGCTACCGGATCTCAACTTACCAGATAGTCATCCCGTGATTGTTTTCCTTGAGACTGTACTAAAGCGCGAATCAGATAATGCTGCGGCACACAGTGCATTAGCACATTTATTCTTCCGTCAGGAAAAATGGCCAGAGGCACAGCAACACTTTGAAGTCGCGCTAAAAGTTCGCTCAAACGTATCTGATTACGCATTCCTAGCAGACACACTAGAGAAACAAAACTTAACTAAAGCCGCTCACGAAGTCTCTCGTAAAGCGTTAACGCTAGTTCAAAGCAATTAAGCGTTCTAGAAAATGTAAAGCCGACAGTGATGTCGGCTTTTTTATTTCCTTGGTATTTTCCCTATCTCACACCTAACAGAATAAGTCCCATCAAACCGCTGCATTCCTAATTCGATATATTCAGAACCTAGTTATCCCTGAAGAGCAAACGTTAATGTTTGTTACTGAAGCTAATGCCGACATACACTCCTATCGCCATATCCCCATGTAACCATCCAGAAAGTCAGAAAAATATAACCAATCATGATTCAACGGACTCTCGCTTTTTGCCTAAGAAAAGGCGTTCTGCCTATACCAATTCGTAAGTAAGTGCTCAGATTTAGGGCCGGAAAATGCTTAAAACAAGGCGATTTGGCCAAGCACAGTTTCACAGATTATAGCGGCATGGTTTCTAAGATTTGTCGTATGCTTTAAATGGATGTCTTGAGTGCAGAGATCGCGCAATAAACATGTACAAAAGACACAGGATAAACCTGAGCAGTTAATTGGCCGGATTGGGATTGATCGAAAGCGTAGGTTAGTTAACTCGAGAAAACTAAGGGATTAATGTAAATCTCGCCTAGCTGTTAAACGTCAGAATGACGAAAGCCTGCAAATTTCTTTGCAGGCTTTCTGTGTAGTGGCGGAGAGATAGGGATTTGAACCCTAGGTACGCTATTAACGTACGCCGGTTTTCAAGACCGGTGCTTTCAACCACTCAGCCATCTCTCCGCAAATTTTTACTAAAATTTAGTCTTATACTAATGATGCTAATTTTAGTTTTGTTTTCAGATTTCTCTAAAAACGATATTAAAGCCTGGCGATGTCCTACTCTCACATGGGAAGCCCCACACTACCATCGGCGCTATTTCGTTTCACTTCTGAGTTCGGAATGGAAATCAGGTGGGTCCAAAATGCTATGGTCGCCAAGCAAATTCTTTAATCTGGAAAGCTGTTTCTGTGTTCTCTACACAATCAAGTCTGTTCTTGCTTTGAGTCCATCAAAACCCTTTGGGTGTTGTATGGTTAAGCCTCACGGGCAATTAGTATCAGTTAGCTCAATGCCTCACAGCACTTACACACCTGACCTATCAACGTCGTAGTCTCCGACAACCCTTTAGGATACTTAAAGTATCAGGGAGAACTCATCTCAAGGCTCGCTTCCCGCTTAGATGCTTTCAGCGGTTATCGATTCCGAACTTAGCTACCGGGCAATGCGTCTGGCGACACAACCCGAACACCAGAGGTTCGTCCACTCCGGTCCTCTCGTACTAGGAGCAGCCCCTTTCAATTCTCCAACGCCCACGGCAGATAGGGACCGAACTGTCTCACGACGTTCTAAACCCAGCTCGCGTACCACTTTAAATGGCGAACAGCCATACCCTTGGGACCGACTTCAGCCCCAGGATGTGATGAGCCGACATCGAGGTGCCAAACACCGCCGTCGATATGAACTCTTGGGCGGTATCAGCCTGTTATCCCCGGAGTACCTTTTATCCGTTGAGCGATGGCCCTTCCATTCAGAACCACCGGATCACTATGACCTGCGCACCTGCTCGAATTGTCATTCTCGCAGTCAAGCGGGCTTATGCCATTGCACTAACCTCACGATGTCCAACCGTGATTAGCCCACCTTCGTGCTCCTCCGTTACTCTTTGGGAGGAGACCGCCCCAGTCAAACTACCCACCAGGCACTGTCCGCAACCCCGATAAGGGGTCGACGTTAGAACATCAACACTACAAGGGTGGTATTTCAAGGACGGCTCCACAGATACTAGCGTACCTGCTTCAAAGCCTCCCACCTATCCTACACATGTAGGGTCAATGTTCAGTGCCAAGCTGTAGTAAAGGTTCACGGGGTCTTTCCGTCTAGCCGCGGGTACACTGCATCTTCACAGCGATTTCAATTTCACTGAGTCTCGGGTGGAGACAGCGTGGCCATCATTACGCCATTCGTGCAGGTCGGAACTTACCCGACAAGGAATTTCGCTACCTTAGGACCGTTATAGTTACGGCCGCCGTTTACCGGGGCTTCGATCAAGAGCTTCGACCGAAGTCTAACCCCATCAATTAACCTTCCGGCACCGGGCAGGCGTCACACCGTATACGTCATCTTACGATTTTGCACAGTGCTGTGTTTTAATAAACAGTTGCAGCCACCTGGTATCTGCGACTCTCGTCAGCTCCATCCGCAAGGGACTTCACCATCAAGAGCGTACGCTTCTCCCGAAGTTACGGTACCATTTTGCCTAGTTCCTTCCACCCGAGTTCTCTCAAGCGCCTTGGTATTCTCTACCCGACCACCTGTGTCGGTTTGGGGTACGATTCCTTACAATCTGAAGCTTAGAGGCTTTTCCTGGAAGCATGGCATCAATGACTTCACTACCGTAGTAGCTCGACGTCGTGTCTCAGCCTTAGAAAGAGCCGGATTTACCTAACTCTTAAGCCTACGCACTTGAACCTGGACAACCGTCGCCAGGCCCACCTAGCCTTCTCCGTCCCCCCATCGCAATTGTAAGAAGTACGGGAATATTAACCCGTTTCCCATCGACTACGCCTTTCGGCCTCGCCTTAGGGGTCGACTTACCCTGCCCCGATTAACGTTGGACAGGAACCCTTGGTCTTCCGGCGAGGAGGTTTTTCACCCCCTTTATCGTTACTCATGTCAGCATTCGCACTTCTGATACCTCCAGCATGCTTTACAACACACCTTCAACGGCTTACAGAACGCTCCCCTACCCAATGAAGTAAACTTCATTGCCGCAGCTTCGGTTTATTACTTAGCCCCGTTACATCTTCCGCGCAGGCCGACTCGACCAGTGAGCTATTACGCTTTCTTTAAATGATGGCTGCTTCTAAGCCAACATCCTGGCTGTCTGAGCCTTCCCACATCGTTTCCCACTTAGTAATAATTTGGGACCTTAGCTGGCGGTCTGGGTTGTTCCCTCTCCACGACGGACGTTAGCACCCGCCGTGTGTCTCCCGGATAGTACTTACTGGTATTCGGAGTTTGCAAAGGGTTGGTAAGTCGGGATGACCCCCTAGCCTTAACAGTGCTCTACCCCCAGTAGTATTCGTCCGAGGCGCTACCTAAATAGCTTTCGGGGAGAACCAGCTATCTCCAGGTTTGATTGGCCTTTCACCCCTAGCCACAAGTCATCCGCTAATTTTTCAACATTAGTCGGTTCGGTCCTCCAATTGATGTTACTCAATCTTCAACCTGCCCATGGCTAGATCACCTGGTTTCGGGTCTATATCCAGAGACTGAACGCCCAGTTAAGACTCGGTTTCCCTACGGCTCCCCTAGATGGTTAACCTTGCCACTGAATATAAGTCGCTGACCCATTATACAAAAGGTACGCAGTCACAGGACGCAATGCCTGCTCCTACTGCTTGTACGTACACGGTTTCAGGTTCTATTTCACTCCCCTCACAGGGGTTCTTTTCGCCTTTCCCTCACGGTACTGGTTCACTATCGGTCAGTCAGTAGTATTTAGCCTTGGAGGATGGTCCCCCCATATTCAGACAGGATATCACGTGTCCCGCCCTACTCGATTTCACTGAATGTGCGTTGTCGACTACGGGGCTATCACCCTGTATCGCCGGACTTTCCAGACCGTTCGTCTAACGCATATAAAGCTTAAGGGCTAGTCCAATTTCGCTCGCCGCTACTTTCGGAATCTCGGTTGATTTCTTTTCCTCGGGGTACTTAGATGTTTCAGTTCCCCCGGTTCGCCTCATTAACCTATGAATTCAGTTAATGATACTAGCTTATGCTAGTGGGTTTCCCCATTCAGAAATCCCAGACTCAAATGGTTGTTACTACCTAATCTGGGCTTATCGCAAGTTACTACGTCTTTCATCGCCTCTGACTGCCAAGGCATCCACCGTGTACGCTTAGTCACTTAACCATACAACCCCAAAGAGTTTCAGAAGAAATCTTGAGTTTGTTGTTTAAACAACCAAAGTTGCTATCTCATTATTTGAATGAGCGAGATAGCTATCGATTTTGCCGGACTCAAATATGTTTTGCTTTCGCAAAACCCAAGAACACTTGAATGTGTTTTGTGTATTCATCGAAATGAATACTTTGAGAACTTTACAAACAAACGCTTATCTATTTAAGACAAGATTTGTTTTGTCAGCTTTCCAAATTGTTAAAGAGCTAGATTCATTAAGAACCATTTTAAAACTCTCGTAAGAGTGCTTAAAGATGGTGGAGCTATGGGATCGAACCGCAGACCTCCTGCGTGCAAGGCAGGCGCTCTCCCAGCTGAGCTATAGCCCCATCTAGGTGTCGATACTGTATACCAATTCCTAAAGGAGTTGGTGGGTCTGAGTGGACTCGAACCACCGACCTCTCGCTTATCAGGCGAACGCTCTAACCACCTGAGCTACAGACCCAGTATCGTCTCTTTTACTTATAAACCGTATCAATCTGTGTGGACACTCATCGTGAGTAATCATCGTATAAGGAGGTGATCCAGCGCCAGGTTCCCCTAGCGCTACCTTGTTACGACTTCACCCCAGTCATGAACCACAAAGTGGTAAGCGTCCTCCCCGAAAGGTTAAACTACCTACTTCTTTTGCAGCCCACTCCCATGGTGTGACGGGCGGTGTGTACAAGGCCCGGGAACGTATTCACCGTGGCATTCTGATCCACGATTACTAGCGATTCCGACTTCATGGAGTCGAGTTGCAGACTCCAATCCGGACTACGACGCACTTTTTGGGATTCGCTCACTTTCGCAAGTTGGCTGCCCTCTGTATGCGCCATTGTAGCACGTGTGTAGCCCTACTCGTAAGGGCCATGATGACTTGACGTCGTCCCCACCTCCGGTTTATCACCGGCAGTCTCCCTGGAGTTCCCGACATTACTCGCTGGCAAACAAGGATAAGGGTTGCGCTCGTTGCGGGACTTAACCCAACATTTCACAACACGAGCTGACGACAGCCATGCAGCACCTGTCTCAGAGTTCCCAGCGCACACCTGTATCTCTACTGGCTTCTCTGGATGTCAAGAGTAGGTAAGGTTCTTCGCGTTGCATCGAATTAAACCACATGCTCCACCGCTTGTGCGGGCCCCCGTCAATTCATTTGAGTTTTAATCTTGCGACCGTACTCCCCAGGCGGTCTACTTAACGCGTTAGCTCCGAAAGCCACGGCTCAAGGCCACAACCTCCAAGTAGACATCGTTTACGGCGTGGACTACCAGGGTATCTAATCCTGTTTGCTCCCCACGCTTTCGCATCTGAGTGTCAGTATCTGTCCAGGGGGCCGCCTTCGCCACCGGTATTCCTTCAGATCTCTACGCATTTCACCGCTACACCTGAAATTCTACCCCCCTCTACAGTACTCTAGTCTGCCAGTTTCAAATGCAATTCCGAGGTTGAGCCCCGGGCTTTCACATCTGACTTAACAAACCACCTGCATGCGCTTTACGCCCAGTAATTCCGATTAACGCTCGCACCCTCCGTATTACCGCGGCTGCTGGCACGGAGTTAGCCGGTGCTTCTTCTGTAGGTAACGTCAAATCCATACGCTATTAACGCATGAACGCTTCCTCCCTACTGAAAGTGCTTTACAACCCGGGCGCTTCTTCACACACGCGGCATGGCTGCATCAGGCTTGCGCCCATTGTGCAATATTCCCCACTGCTGCCTCCCGTAGGAGTCTGGACCGTGTCTCAGTTCCAGTGTGGCTGATCATCCTCTCAGACCAGCTAGGATCGTCGCCTTGGTGAGCCCTTACCTCACCAACTAGCTAATCCCACCTAGGCATATCCTGACGCGAGAGGCCCGAAGCGTCCCCTCTTTGGCCCGTAGGCATCATGCGGTATTAGCCATCGTTTCCAATGGTTATCCCCACATCAGGGCAATTTCCTAGGCATTACTCACCCGTCCGCCGCTCGCCGCCCAACAAATCCTCCGAAGATTCAATGTTGTCGCTGCCGCTCGACTTGCATGTGTTAGGCCTGCCGCCAGCGTTCAATCTGAGCCATGATCAAACTCTTCAATTTAAGATTTTGTTCGGCTCAATGAATACTGACTTCAAAACTGCTCTTACTCGAAAGTAAGAAGTAATTTTAAAGCTATTATCGTTCCAACAGAACGATAATGAATTGACTGTGCCAAGTCTTTCGACTCGTTTGGTCACTCAGTTCATTGAAACCTAATTTGATACCGAGGTATCTAATTGGATTATCATCAACGAGTGCCCACACAGATTGATAGGTCTATATTGTTAAAGAGCTTGCTTACTGAGAAAACTTTTCTCTCGAAGCGGAGGTGAATTCTAACGATATAATTGAAAGAGTCAAACACTTTTTCAATTTATTTTCTCAGAAGTTTTCACCTCTCCGACCCTGCTGAAGCCTTATCGCGTCTGCCGTGTCGGTGGATGCGCAGTATAGGGATTTGAGAAATCAGCGCAACCCTTTTTTAAAAAATAGAAAAATTGACTGTTCGATGACTATTTCATCAAAGCAAAAAGAGGGTAAAACCCTCTTTTATACCTAGAAAGCCTTATTTAAATAAAAGCGTACGCATCTGCAAACATGCGCTCACTCTTCGCTTTCTTATTCTGAGTGAACTGTTCACGAGCCGCTCCGGCCATTTCAAAGCGACCTGCAATATAAATATCGTAGTTTTCTAGGCTTTCGAAATCTTCACTGATAGCTTCTAGTACGTTCCCTACTTTCCCTTGCCATTCGCTAGGTGCATCTTCTACTACTGGTACAAAGTGCACGTTCGAGAATTTGTCAGCAATTTCGATCAATTCATCTTTCGCATAAAGCTGACGACTATCGCGTGCCCCCCAGTATAAATAGATAGGGGTTGTTTTGCTCTGTGCCACACAGTGGTCCAAAATCGAACGTACGTAACTAAAGCCAGTTCCACCAGCAATTAATAATAGTGGGCGTTCGCTTTGTTCTTGAATCCACGCATCACCATGAGGTGCATCAATTTCAACATGACCATCTGCTTCTAACGCCGCTTGCATCGCCTCGACGACTTCTAAAGCGTAAGCATTATGCTCTGCTGCACCGATATGCAGCTCAAGTTCTCCTTCATGACGGCAAGGACTGCTTGCAATAGAGAAAGGGCGCTTGTCTTTCTCCCCCATTACAACCATTAGGTACTGACCGGCTTTAAAAGACACTGGTGATTCCGGGTGAAGGAGAATTTGATAAGTATTACAAGCTAACGGCTGAATAGACTTTACTTTACATTGGATGGTCATGGTGTTCCTCTCGCTTACTCATCAAAAGTAAGCACTAAATTACTTTCTGTATAGGCTTGGCAAGGGAATATCCAACCTTGCTGTTGCTCTTTTTCGGTTAGCATCGGCTCGAGGTGGTAACTCACCTCGCCCGTTAGCTTTTTACACATGCACATGGCGCAAGCGCCAACCTGGCAACGGTGCGGGAAGCGAATATTGTTGTTGAGCGCAGCTTCCAACACCGTCTCCCCTTCTTTTACTTGGAACGTAACGTCCATTGGTAGAAGGTGGACTTGATGACTCATAGAATACCTAACTGATCCCAAATCTCATCGACTTTAGCCACAAGTTTAGGATCTTTTTCAATTGGAGTGCCCCACTCTCGTGTCGCTTCCGAACCAAGCTTGTTGGTTGCATCCAATCCTAATTTAGAAAAGCTCTCTGTCGTAGCATTAACTTGAATGGTATCTCTATCCGGATCCATCCGAGTTGTCACAGCCCAAATGATATCGTTCCAATCTTTTGCATCCACGTCATCGTCACACAAGATAATAAACTTGTTGCCAGTATACTGAGCAAAGAAGCTCCAAAGGTATTCCATCAGTGCTTTGGATTGCCCTTCTTGGTCTTTCTTCATCGTCACTACAACAAACTGATTGTTCGCTGTCTGAGGTAAATAAATATCAACAATCTCTGGACGTTGTTTTTTTAATGATTCCAAATCCACTTCTGTAATGTCTTTACTCTCTCGCGTCTTCGCTTGTGAACACCTTGCAAGCTCGGCTTCCCACTTAATGGTTGCATCTAAACCCATCTTGGATCCAAGACCAACGACTGGTGAAGCAAAGTCGAGTGAATCAATTGGCGTATTATCAATCATCAAGGTGTCGCGCACTGGATCCATATGTTCGGTCATGGCTTTAACAACATCATTCCAATCTCGTGCATTCACTGACTCGTCGCACACAATTACAAACTTGGTGTACATAAACTGACGTAGGAAAGACCATACCCCCATCATTACACGCTTGGCATGACCAGGGTACTGCTTCTTCATCGTTACTACCGCCATTCGGTACGAACACCCCTCTGGCGGCAGGTAGAAGTCTTCAATCTCTGGGAACTGCTTTTGCAGGATAGGCACAAACACTTCGTTTAATGCCACTCCTAATACAGCAGGCTCATCTGGCGGACGTCCTGTGTAAGTACTGTGGTAGATAGGATCTTTACGCATGGTAATGTGCGTAATGGTAAACACATGATGCTTTTCTTTTTCGTTATAATAGCCAGTATGGTCGCCGTAAGGCCCCTCATCGGCAAATTCGTTGGGGTCAATGTAACCCTCCATCACGATTTCAGCGCTCGCTGGTACTTCTAGATCATTACTCACTGATTTCACAACTTCGGTTTTGCTACTACGTAATAAACCAGCAAACGCATATTCCGATAATGTATCCGGCACAGGTGTAACTGCCCCAAGAATCGTTGCGGGATCAGCGCCAAATGCAACGGAAACCGGGAAAGGCTTTCCAGGATTAGACTCCATCCAATCACGCAAATCGAGCGCGCCACCACGGTGGGCTAACCAACGCATGATGATTTTGTTCTTCGCTATTTTTTGTTGGCGGTAAATGCCTAGGTTCTGCCGTTTTTTATTCGGACCTTTGGTCACGGTTAAGCCCCAGGTTAATAATGGTGCCACGTCTTCTGCCCAACAACTCATCACTGGAATCTTGTCCAAATCGACATCATTACCTTGCCAAACAATTTCTTGGCATCGCGCTTTCCGCAAACGGCGAACTGGCATGTTCAACACTTGTTTGAATACCGGTAGTTTTTCTAATGCATCTTTAAAGCCTTTCGGCGGTTCGGGCTCTTTTAAATAGGCCAGCAGTTTACCGACTTCTCGTAACTCCTTTACATCGTCACGCCCCATACCAATCGCAACGCGTTCTGGCGTACCAAATAAATTAGTGAGAACGGGAACGTCGTAACCAATTGGGTTCTCGAACAGCAGCGCAGGACCACCAGCACGGAGCGTGCGGTCACTGATTTCTGTCATTTCATAAGCGGGATCGACGGGGTGAGTAATGCGCTTCAGTCGACCACTCTGTTCCAGGTGATCGATAAATTCGCGTAAATCCTTAAAACTCATAGGCTTTCTTGCTGGCTGATTAAACTATTCGCAGTATAACAAATCGGAGGACACTAAGATCCTCCAATTTTGTATGGGTATGTGATTGAGCTTAACGTAAAACACTATTTATTTGATGTGCTTTCACTTGTTGATTACTCGACACTAGCTCTTCAAGCCAGCTTTGATGTCCCTGTTTTGCCAACTCTCGAGCAACAAGAGTTGCGTCTTCAGATAACTCCATACGAGCGATCAAAAATTGTTTCACTTTAGGTTGTAACGGATGAGATCTCGCAAGAAGACTGATTGCGTAGGGTTTTAACGTTGGATTGACGGTGGCATTCATCAGTTGTTGCAACGAAAACGCATCACCAACGCTCGCTAATCTATCAAGTTCCGTACGGCTGTTATAGTCTGCTCGAATTCGCCACAATAAATCGTACATCGCCTGTTCTTGGCTGACCTGAGCCAAACTTACAATCACCGCACTTCTAGGTAACCAACTCGTGACATCGGCTTGAGTTAATTGCGCGGTCAATGCACTAATTGCATCAATAGAAAGACTATCAAGCTCTTTGATTAACAAGTCTTCACGAATTTGAATCTGCTGAGATGTTCCCGTAAGCCAATCTTTCAACACCAAGTCATGTCGTTCGGCGTCTAATACAAACTCAAGTGTACTTTGGTCTTGTTTCCAACGCTTAATAAGACGGCTAGCAATGGCTTGAAAATTGAATGCTGGCACGCTGAATTCATAGCCATCGCCATGCTCTAATACTTGATAACTTGGAGTGATATTGATTTGAGATTCAACAAAAATAGCCATTCTTGGCGTAAGAATTAAATTTTGCTGTTCTACTTTTTGGAGCAATAAATAACGGACCACTTCTTGTTGAGGGTATACGAGCCGATCTAGAGAAAATTTAAGCGTGTCTATTTCGTCTCGAAAAGCATAATCTAATAGCTCAGAGACTTTCGCTTGTATGTGGGTATCCTGAAGCCACTGCTCTACCTCAGACTCCTGCATTTCCATTGCAGATAACGTCACAGGTACTGTAATCAGTGACAAACTCAGGAGTAATGACGACAACATTCCTTGTTGCATGTTAACCTCCCGATAACATTTTCTTCATTCTGATGTTTCTATCGGGAGAAAGCAATAAAAAAGCCACCGAACTATGCGGTGGCTCTTATCAAAACAACTTATCGGTGACTACTGACGACGCATTGCATCGAAGAATTCATCATTAGTCTTCGTCATTGCTAGCTTATCGATTAGGAACTCCATCGCGTCGGTTTCGCCCATTGGGTGAACAATCTTACGCAGAATCCACATCTTCTGTAATTCGTCTGTCTTAGTGAGTAGCTCTTCACGACGCGTACCGCTGCGGTTGAAATCAATCGCTGGGAATACTCGTTTTTCAGCAATCTTACGGTTCAAGTGCAGTTCCATGTTACCTGTACCCTTGAACTCTTCGTAAATAACTTCATCCATTTTAGAACCAGTATCTACTAGTGCTGTTGCGATGATAGTTAGACTGCCGCCTTCTTCTACGTTACGAGCTGCGCCGAAGAAACGCTTTGGACGGTGTAGTGCATTGGCATCGACACCACCGGTTAGTACTTTACCTGATGAAGGCACAACGGTGTTGTATGCACGAGCTAAACGAGTAATTGAGTCAAGTAGGATAACCACGTCTTTCTTGTGTTCTACAAGACGTTTTGCCTTCTCAATTACCATCTCTGCTACTTGTACGTGACGAGATGCTGGTTCATCAAACGTTGACGCAACCACTTCACCTTTAACTAGGCGCTGCATCTCTGTTACTTCTTCCGGACGTTCGTCGATCAGAAGTACCATCAACTCACACTCAGGATGGTTGTAAGCGATGCTTTGAGCGATGTTTTGCAGAAGCATTGTCTTACCCGCTTTAGGCGGAGCAACAATCAGACCACGTTGACCTTTACCGATTGGCGATGCCAAATCTAAAACGCGTGCAGTGATGTCTTCTGTAGAACCGTTACCGCGCTCCATAACCATACGCTCGTTAGCGTGTAGAGGCGTTAAGTTCTCGAATAGGATCTTGTTACGCGCGTTATCTGGTTTGTCGTCGTTTACGGTGTTGACTTTCAAAAGGGCAAAATAACGCTCACCGTCTTTTGGTGGACGAATTTTACCAGCGATAGAGTCACCAGTACGTAGGTTAAAGCGACGAATTTGACTTGGTGATACGTAAATGTCGTCAGGACCAGCAAGGTATGAACTGTCTGCACTGCGTAGGAAACCAAAGCCGTCTTGCAGAATTTCCAGAACCCCATCGCCAAAGATGTCTTCGCCGCCTTTTGCGTGCGCTTTAAGGATTGCGAAGATAATGTCTTGTTTTCTTAGACGCGCTAGGTTCTCAAGCCCTAAGCTTTCGCCAAGTTTTACAAGGTCAGACACTGGTCTGTTCTTCAGTTCGGTTAGGTTCATGGTGGTGGATTCTTGTTTAGTCAAAATAAGATCTGTTTTCTAGTTAAGATGGATTTGGTCTCAGGATCGACCAAGAAGAGAAATTGTTCAATTAACGCGCGATAAGTTAGCACTAATTAGTATTCTAGTCCAGAGTTAGAAAAACAAAACCGCGCATTGATGTTTTGCACGGTTTTGTTTGCAATCACATAAGTGATTATAGATTCGCGTCTAGAAACTCTTTTAATTGAGTCTTAGACAATGCACCAACTTTTGTTGCTGCTACGTTACCGTCTTTAAACAACAGTAGCGTTGGAATGCCACGAATACCAAACTTAGGCGGTGTACCTGCGTTATGGTCAATGTTTAGTTTACCGATAGTGAGTTTGCCTTCGTACTCATCAGCGATTTCATCCAGAATTGGGGCAATCATTTTACAAGGACCACACCATTCCGCCCAAAAATCAACTAGAACAGGGCCTGCAGCATTGATTACGTCGTTTTCAAAACCATCATCAGTCAGCTGCAAAATCTTATCACTCATCTTCCACTCCAATGTGTTTTTCGAAACTGGTTGGATGATAACCAGTAATTTGATGCCCTATTGGAATGTATTTACTTTCGTATTGCAAGCTTTAGCTGATATTCTATAGCTATGAAAAAGACGCATATCACAGAGCAAAAGTTCGCCGATTTGGATTTAAAGCCCCAAGTCATTGATGGATTGGAGAAAAAAGGGTTCGAATATTGTACCCCTATCCAAGCATTGGCGTTGCCGGTACTGCTCACCGGCCAAGACATTGCAGGCCAGGCCCAAACGGGTACTGGTAAAACCCTCGCGTTTCTTACTGCTACTTTCAACCACCTATTGACCACACCTGAACACGAAGGGCGTAAACCAACGCAACCGCGTGCGATTATTATGGCACCCACTCGTGAACTGGCGATTCAGATCTTCAACGATGCTGAACCTCTTATTGCAAGTACAGGCCTTAAAGCAGCACTCGCATACGGTGGCGAAAGCTACGATAAGCAGCTTGGCAAGTTACAAGACGGCGTTGATATCCTTATCGGTACAACAGGCCGAATCATTGACTTCTACAAACAGCGCGTATTCAACCTAAACAACATTCAAGCCGTTGTTTTGGACGAAGCAGACCGTATGTTTGATCTTGGCTTTATTAAAGACATTCGTTTCTTGTTCCGTCGTATGCCTGAGCCAAAAGAGCGTTTGAACATGCTGTTCTCAGCAACGTTGTCTTACCGCGTACAAGAATTAGCATTCGAGCACATGCACAACCCTGAACATGTTGTTGTCGAGCCAGAGCAAAAAACGGGTCACCGCATCCAAGAAGAACTGTTCTACCCATCTAACGAAGACAAAATGGCTCTGCTTCAAACACTTATTGAAGAAGAGTGGCCAGATCGTGCAATCGTTTTTGCTAACACTAAACATAAGTGTGAGTCGATTTGGGGTCACCTTGCAGCAGATGGTCATCGCGTTGGTCTACTCACGGGTGATGTGCCACAGAAAAAACGTGAAAAAATTCTAGAGCAATTTACGCTTGGCGAAGTAGACCTATTAGTTGCAACCGATGTTGCTGCTCGTGGCCTACATATTCCTCAAGTAACACATGTATTCAACTTCGACCTACCGGATGACTGTGAAGATTACGTTCACCGTATCGGTCGTACTGGTCGTGCTGGCGCAAGTGGTCACTCTATTAGCTTTGCTTGTGAAGATTACGCAATCAACTTGCCACCAATCGAAGAATACATTGAGCACGCAATCCCAGTTTCTGATTACGACGCTTCGGCTCTAATCCAAGATCTGCCTGCACCGCTTCGTATGCGCGCACCTCGCACTCAGCAACGCCGCACGAATACAGGTGGTACACGCTCTGGTAACCGCAAGCCGCAAGGACGTCGTCCTCGTCAGCCGCGTCAATCAGCGCCAAAACAATCATAAAAGGAAACTGAAGTCGTTTATGAGTCAAGCAGGATCATCACCGCTATACGCCGCCATCGACCTCGGGTCGAACAGTTTTCACATGCTCGTTGTGCGTCATATCGATGGCAGCGTTCAAACCATGGCTAAAATTAAGCGCAAAGTTCGTCTCGCAGCGGGCTTAGATGAACGTAACTCTCTTAGTATGGAAGCTATGCAGCGAGGATGGGACTGCTTAAGTCTATTTGCAGAACGCTTGCAGGATATTCCTAAACAGAACATCCGCATTGTGGGTACTGCAACACTGCGTACCGCCACGAATGTGGATGTTTTTCTAGAGAAAGCGAACCAAATATTGGGGCAGCCAATCGAAGTCATCAGTGGTGAGGAAGAAGCGGCCACTATATATAAAGGTGTCGCACATACTTCCGGCGGCAGCGGCCGTCGACTTGTCGTCGATATCGGTGGCGCAAGTACTGAACTCATTATTGGTGAAGGTTTCGAAGCCAAAGCGCTCACTAGCCTAAAAATGGGTTGTGTTACTTGGTTAGAACATTTCTTCAAAGATCGTCAACTTAACGCTCGTAACTTTGAAGCAGCCATTGAAGGTGCCAAACAAACATTAATGCCAATTCTGGAGCAGTATACAGACTTAGGTTGGGATGTTTGTGTTGGAGCATCGGGCACAGTTCAAGCACTACAAGAAATCATGCTTGTACAGGGTATGGATGAAGTCATAACTCACTCCAAACTCAAACGCTTACAAAAGCAAGCAATGCTTGCCGATCACCTAGAAGAGCTCGATATCGAGGGGCTAACCTTAGAGCGTGCTCTAGTATTCCCAAGTGGCTTATCTATTTTAATTGCAATCTTTGAGCTATTAGAGATCGATGCCATGACACTGGCTGGCGGCGCATTGCGTGAAGGCTTAGTGTACGAAATGGTTGATGAACTTCGCCAAAACGACATTCGTGCTCGTACGATTTGCAGCGTACAAAAACGTTATCAATTGGATTGCCAATACGGTGAACAGGTAGCCAACCTTGCCAGCAAATTACTTGAGCAAGTTGGGAATGAAGAATGGGTTGCAGAACCACAAGGTAAAGTTCTACTGGAAACCACCGCTAAGTTACATGAAATTGGTCTAACCATTGATTTCAAAAAAGGCGGTGAACACAGCGCTTACCTACTGCAGAATTTAGATTTACCCGGTTACACACGCGCGCAAAAGTTCTTCATTGGAGAACTGGCTCGGCGTTATCGTGAACAACTAACGTCACTACCAGAGCAACATGCGCTATCTGGTACTAGCGGTAAGCGAGTTCTTCGTTTATTACGTTTAGCCGTACTGCTTAGCCACCGTCGAAACCCTATGTTAGAGCCAAAAGTGTCTCTAAGTGCAGAGGGCGATAAACTGACACTGAGTATTAGTGCTCACTGGCTGAATGCGAATCCATTAACAGCTGCCGAGTTGGAGATTGAGTCCAACCGTCAGACTGATATTGGCTGGCCATTGACAATCACCATTTGCTAATCGCTTATAGTTTGCCAAACGCTTATAGAAAGGTCTCGAGTTGAGGCCTTTTTTATTCCACCCAGCTTTTCACCTCTGACTAGTAGCGTTCCGTTAAGCAAGCTCTAGGACACCCATGATCCAACTGCTCCTTACGCTGTACCTAACCACACAATGTCCTTTCTACTGCCACAAAAAAACCGCTTGGTTTGAGCAAGCGGTTTTGGGGGTTCCCACAATAATTAAGACTGAATCGTCGTGCTGACTTTAAAGTCTGGATTCACAGCGGTTAGCTTGTTAATGAGATAGTTAAGTAGAACGCCATACATAGGCACAAACAAACCTAAACTAATGATCAACTTGAAGCCATAATCCACCAGCGCAATCTCCATCCAGTGCTGAGCCATAAATGGGTCTGGGCTTTGATAGAACGCAATAGAGAAAAACGCGATAGTATCGAGCGCATTACCGAAAAGCGTTGAACACGTTGGTGCAACCCACCATTGCTTCATTTGGCGTAAACGATTAAAAACGTGCACGTCCATGATCTGACCTAACAAGTAAGCCATGAAACTTGCAATCGCAATACGCGCAACAAATAGGTTAAATTCCCCTAAGTGGCCGAAACCTTGAAATTGCCCTTCAAAGAATACAACGGATAAGAAGTAAGACACCGCTAACGCAGGCAACATCACCAAAAAGATGATCTTACGAGCCATTTGCGCGCCAAAAATACGTACAGTGAGATCCGTCGCCAAAAAGATAAATGGGAAAGTGAATGCGCCCCAAGTGGTATGGAACCCAAAAACGGTAAATGGGAGCTGAACTAAGTAATTGCTTGATGCAATAATGACTAAATGGAATAAAACCAGATAGATAAGGGCGTTGCGCTGCTGCGCAGAGGTAAAGTTACTCATGTGATACCTTTTTAGTTTGGTTTGGGGGTGAGGGAACCCAAATCGAGCGCTTAATAAAAAACGACTCTTACCAACAATGTAAAAATGGAAAATAAACTGGCTTAACTCATTCAGAATTAAGCGGTGGGCGATTATACATTAACCAGTTTGACTCGCAAGCGCTCAGTTCTGCGCAAACGTTTGAGCATAAAAAAGGGTGTTTCATGTGAAACGCCCTTTCGTAATAATTCTAAATGGGCACCACTGGGCTTTAGAATCCGCGTTGAAACAATCCTGCGAGATAATCCAACTCTTCCCTACTCTCTTCAATCGCTAGAGCTTCAAACCAAATCGCCTCACTGTAATGCTCTGCTTTCATAAACAGTCGGCAACCTTCAAAGTCGACCAACCAAGAGTGAATATCCGCATCCCATTGCTTTTCAATCACAGTAGCGGAAAGCAGTCCGACTAAACGCTCACCCAAAGCAGGAAAACTATCAAGATCAAAGCTCGGCGCAGTAATGATTAAGCGCCCTTCTTGTTCCATGTAGTCCGCTAAGCCAAATTCCTTTTGCATCTTGGTTCCTTATCCGTGGTGAGTAATGTGTTCTTGAATCAAATCAAGGAATGGATCGGCGTACTTATCCAGTTTGCGCTGACCTACACCGCTGACTGCCAGCATTTCACCATAAGACGTTGGCAGGATTTCCGCCATATCAATCAAGGTAGCGTCACTAAAGACCACGTATGGTGGCAAGCCATCTTCATCAGCAATCGACTTACGCAGTTTACGCAATTTAGCAAACAGCTTTTTGTCGTAGTTCTTACTGATGAGTTTATCCGACTTCGCCGCGCGTGCTGCTGTGTCTAAACGCGGAACCGCTAACTCCAGAGTCACATCACCACGCAGCAGTGGACGTGCCTCTTCGGTAAGTTGTAGCGTTGAGTTGCGCGTAATGTTTTGAAACAGCAGCCCTTTGTGGATTAACTGACGGAAGATACTCACCCAGTAATCGTGGCTGTGATCGCGCCCTATAGCGTAGGTAGAAATCTTATCGTGGCCGTTTTCACGTACACGAATGTTTTGCATACCACGTAGCACTTCCACTACGTAGCCCATACCAAAGCTCTGATTCACTCGGTACACACAAGACAACGCCTTACGTGCTTCTTCCGTGGCATCAAAGTGTTTCGGCGGGTCTAAGCAAATATCGCAGTTGCCACATGGCTTCTCACGATACTCACCAAAGTAATTCAATAGCACCTGACGACGACAGGTTTGCGCCTCAGCAAAGGCACTCATCGCATTCAGTTTATGGGTTTCCACCTGCTTCTGTGGACCGTCGTCTTTCTCATCCAACATACGACGCAGCCAACTGATGTCCGCCGGGTCATACAACATCATCGCTTCCGCAGGCAGACCATCACGTCCCGCACGACCGGTTTCCTGATAGTAGGATTCGATGTTGCGCGGAATATCAAAGTGAACTACAAAGCGCACGTTTGGTTTGTTGATGCCCATACCGAATGCCACAGTCGCCACTACGATCTGGATGTCATCACGTTGGAAAGCTTCTTGAACGTAAGCGCGCTCATCAGCATCCATACCGGCATGATAACCAGCAGCACGAATGTGGTTGTTGCACAGCTTCTCAGTTACCATCTCAACTTTCTTACGGCTACCACAATAGATGATGCCGCAATTACCCTTTTGGGTTTCAAGATAACGAACGATTTGCGAAACCGGCTTATGCTTCTCAACTAAGTTGTAGCGAATGTTAGGACGGTCGAAGCTGCCTAGATAAACCTCTGGATTATTCAGTTGCAGACGCTCAAGAATATCTCGGCGCGTTGCGTCATCCGCCGTCGCCGTCAGCGCCATAAATGGCACATGGGAAAACTGCTGCTTAAGCTGACCAAGCGCGGCGTATTCCGGGCGGAAATCGTGTCCCCATTGGGAAATACAGTGCGCTTCATCGACGGCAATCATCGATAGCGGCAAGTTTTCCAAACGCTCAATGAAGTCACGCATCAATACGCGTTCTGGCGAGACGTACACCAACTTAAGATGACCTGTGTGCATGCGGTTATACACGCTGAGCAGCTCTTCGCGAGGCATGGTCGAGTTAATGCATTCAGCCGCCACCCCATTGGCTTTAAGCTGGTCCACTTGGTCTTTCATCAGTGAAATCAGCGGAGATATGACCAAAGTAATGCCGGAGCGAACCAAAGCAGGAATTTGATAACACAGCGACTTACCGCCACCCGTAGGTAGGATAACTAAGCTGTCGCGACCCTCTACCGCAGCATCAATCACCAACTGCTGACCATCACGGAACTCCTGGTAACCAAACACATCCTCCAACACACGTTGAGGCGTTATAGGCGAGTCTGATTGTTCGGCTAACAAGGTCGAGGTCATGAATAATCTCAGATAGGGTCTTAAAAAAGAGGTGCTTTTGCATGCGACTAGCACGCAAAGTGAGGGCACATTGTAATGGGGTTTGATGGTGAATAAAACCGCAAATTGTTAGGTGATTTAGTTCACGACTCGTATACTGATTTTCTGCTCTATAAACACACAATTAGGTGACACACTATGACACCAGAAGACCAACAGCGAGCAAAACAAGGCGTTTTACTGGCAATTGGTGCATATACCATGTGGGGCATCGCACCCATTTACTTCAAATCCATTGCCGATGTCTCGCCACTTGAGATATTAAGCCATCGTGTGATTTGGTCTTTCTTTTTACTCGCTGCGCTCCTTCATTTTGGCCGTCGCTGGCGTTCGGTATATAGCGTCATTAAAGATAAAACCAAAGTCACTTACCTATTGTTTAGTTCAGTATTAATTGGGGCTAACTGGTTAATCTTTATTTGGGCGGTCAACACCAATCATATGCTTGATGCAAGTTTGGGGTACTACATCAATCCACTGATCAATGTTTTATTGGGGATGGTTTTTCTTGGTGAACGCCTACGTAAATTACAATGGTTTGCAGTGACTCTCGCAGCGTGTGGAGTACTGGTTCAGCTATTTGTTTTTGGATCCGTCCCTATAGTGGCAATCGCCCTTGCAATGAGTTTTGGTTTCTATGGTCTGTTGCGTAAAAAAGTCAGCCTCGATGCACAAACCGGACTGTTTATCGAAACGGCCGTTTTACTACCTGCAGCTTTCATCTATCTACTGTTTATCGCTAATACGCCAACATCAAACATGCTGGACAATCCATGGCAACTCAATAGTTTATTAATCGCAGCGGGTGTTATCACCACACTTCCTCTGCTTTGTTTCACCGGCGCAGCGACACGACTAACGTTATCAACGTTAGGTTTCTTTCAGTATATCGGGCCAAGTCTAATGTTCTTACTTGCAGTATTAATTTACGGTGAACCGTTCTCCGCAGATAAAGCGATCACTTTTGCTTTCATTTGGGGAGCATTGGCCGTGTTTAGCTTTGATGGTTTGAGTAATAATCGCAAATCGCGCAAAGCTGCTCGTACGGCGTGATCGTTTTTTACAAGACAATTGACAAATTGATGGATAAGCTTGGTCATAATGTGACCAAGCTTTTTTATTTCATGGAACATATTCAGTACTACGCAACCGAGCATGACAACTTGAGGCTGATTGAGGCGAAATATCAGACATTTGCTTTTCAAAGGCATTACCATCTGGATTTTCATCTCGGTCTGATCACGCATGGCGCGCAGAAGTTCCAATACCAAGGTAACAGCCACCAAGTTGGTCACGGGCAAATTGTGATAATGCCGCCAGATGAGCTGCACGACGGGCAATCTAAGCTCGAAAGTGGCTATGAAGTGAATGTATTTGCGATCGAACCTCACTTGTTGAGTGATCTGGCTGATCCTAAGCAAAGCGGTCAAATAATACACTTCAACGAGCTGATCATCTCGGATCCGAAGATATTTTTACAACTTAGTAACTTACACGGGCTACTTCGTCGTGAAAACCTCAGCCAACTCACCAAAGATTGCCTTCCTTTTGAAGGATTTAACCAGCTTTTTGATCGCTACGGATCGCTTGAGAGACAAAAAGTGGTACCACTGGGTAATCAATCTTTAAGCACGCTAAAAGATTACTTAATGGCAAACCTTGATCAAGCGGTACGCTTGGATTCCCTATCAGAGCTGTGCCAATTAAGTCCGAATCAATTCCAACGGCATTTCAAAGCACAAACTGGCATGACGCCCTACGCTTGGTTTGCACGCCTACGACTCGAACAAGGCATGAAATTACTTCAAGCGGGTCAATGTGGTACTCATGTGGCCCATCAGATTGGTTTTTACGATCAGGCACATTTCAGCAAAGCTTTTAAACAGACTTACGGAGTTTCTCCATCTCAAGTCACGCGCTAATGGTACTTAATGAGAAAGTGTTAGTTTTTTACAAGCACAATATATGACTTACCACGACAATAGGGACATTGTTTCTATTTGAGATGTGTTATGAATGAATCCACCATATTGCTGACACTCGCCAGTATTCACTTTATTGCCTTAATGAGTCCCGGTCCGGATTTTGCCCTTGTGGTTCAAAACGCAACACGTCACGGCCGTCAAACCGGCTTGTACATTGCGTTGGGATTGTCTGTTGGTATTTTGCTTCACTCGTTGTTCAGCCTGACAGGCGTGAGTTATATCGTCCACCAGCACCCTTTATTGTATTCCGTAGTGCAACTATTGGGTGGCAGTTACTTACTTTACTTAGGAATCGGTGCATTACGTGCCGTGATCACCATGATCAAAAACCCAATGGCGGATCAACCTAAGAAACAAAACAACTTGGTGATCAGTAACAAGCGTCAAGCATTTGCTAAAGGGTTTGCAACCAATATTCTGAACCCGAAAGCGTTAGTGTTTTTCATCAGTTTGATGTCAAGCTTAGTCCCTGCTGGGATGTCGATTACTGGCAAAGGCATAGCTTTAGCTATTCTATTTGGCTTGTCGCTATTCTGGTTCTCTAGCCTAGCGTGGATGCTGTCGACTCAGCGTTTACAACGCAAATTACACAAAGCTGGCATCTACATTGACGGCTTATGTGGTGTCATATTCACCTTAGTTGGCAGCAGCATTCTATTTCAAACTGCCACAAACTTAGTTGGTTAATACAAAGATTAAATCCTCTCATACTCGACATTTCTGCGATTGCTGACTCGACGTGACTCTTCATGACTGCCAAGCTGAAAACACAAAACTGGCAACATGGAGAGTCATCATGCATTGGACGTTCAACCGCCTCGTAACCACGGGGCTTTTTCTTGCTACCTCACTCGTCTTATCGACCCAAGCCGTCGCTAACCAAGCTGTGGATTCCGTCGCACCTGAACACAGTACTGGCCTTGAGAAAAAGCAATTGGTCAAAGCGAAAGACTATATGGTCACAGCAGCCAACCCACTTGCAACCCAAGCTGGAGCAGACGTTCTTGCACAAGGTGGTAATGCCATTGATGCCATGGTTGCCGTGCAACTGATGTTAGGTTTAGTTGAACCTCAATCTTCCGGCATTGGTGGGGGCGCATTTTTGGTGTATTGGGATAACACAGAACAAAAGCTGACTACGTATGATGGTCGAGAAACCGCACCACTCGCCGCGACGCCTAAACTCTTTTTAGATGAAAATGGACAACCCCTACAGTTTTACGATGCGGTTGTCGGCGGGCGTTCCGTCGCTACTCCAGGCACTGTCAAACTGCTGTGGGACACGCACCAGAAATACGGCAAGTTAGAATGGAAGAACATCATTCAACCTGTGATTACCTTGGCTGAGCAAGGTTTCGAAGTGAGTCCTCGCCTCTCGAGTCTGATTGAGAAAGATGCCAAGCGCCTATCACGCTTCCCTGCGACTAAGGCTTACTTCTTTAATCCAGATGGCTCACCAAAAGCCAAAGGCACGTTGTTGAAGAACCCTGAATACGCGCAAACTCTGACGGCCATTGCATCACAAGGGGCAAAAGCTTTCTATCAAGGCGATATCGCCACAGACATCATTAAGACCGTTCAGAATGCAGCGGGAAACTCTGGCGTATTAGCTCAGGGCGATTTCGATACTTACCAAATCAAGCAACGTGACCCCGCTTGTACGGCCTATCAAAGCTATGATATCTGCGGCATGGGACCACCAAGCTCTGGCGCATTGACGGTTGGACAGATTCTCGCGATCACCGAGCAATACGATCTGAAAGGCTGGGGAGCCGAAAGCGCGAAATCATGGCAAGTGATCGCTGATGCCTCTCGTCTTGCGTTTGCGGATCGAGGTAAATACATGGCCGACCAAGATTATGTGCCAATGCCAACCGAAGGCTTGCTTGATAAAGATTATCTAAAACAACGTGCTGAGCTCATTCAAATCGGTAAAGCCTTGAGTAAGGTTGAAGCCGGCAACCCTCCTTGGTCGCACGCCATGAACTTAAGCATGGACCAATCGATCGAGCTGCCTTCCACCAGCCATTTTAATATCGTCGATAAGCAAGGCAATGTGGTTTCAATGACAACAACCATCGAGAACGCCTTTGGCTCACGCTTGATGGTACGCGGCTTTTTGCTCAATAACGAACTTACCGATTTCTCTTTCCGCACTCATCAAGATGGTGTGCCAATCGCAAACCGCTTAGAACCGGGCAAACGCCCACGTTCTTCTATGGCACCGACGATTATGATGAAGGACGATAAACCCTACATGGCAATTGGTTCTCCAGGCGGCAGTCGCATCATTGGCTACGTTGCACAAGCTATCATTGCCCACACTCAATGGGATATGGATATCCAAAGTGCTGTTAATCAACCACGATTACTGAACCGTTTTGGCACCTTAGATATTGAACAAGGAACCACCGCAGAAAGCTTTCAATCAGAATTAGAAAAAATGGGATTTAAGACCGATGTTCGTGATTTGAACTCTGGGCTGCATGCGATACGTATATTGAAAGATGGACTTGAAGGGGCTGCGGATCCACGCCGTGAGGGCATGGCGATCGGGCAATAGTAGTGTTTTGCTCAAGCCTTTGTGCGAGATCTCTTACAAGGAGGTGAGCAAACATCTCTTTTTATGTAGAGAATTCTGGCCCAAACCAAGTTAACTCATTGAATTTACAATGTTCGTTCTTTTTTTGAACGCCACTATCTTGGAAAAATATGAATTTCAGCCATTGTTGAGAACCATTAATCACGTAATATTAAACCTGTCGGAAGGATGCTGACACGGAACAGGAAACACCAGGGATTTGGTGAACTTCAGGAAGAAGAAACGGTTATTCAGGAAGAATAGTCGGGCATGGATTGCAAAATTGGACATTGAACGGACTCAATAGTAACTAGGATGGTTACTACTAAGGATGGGATATGGACACCTCTGGACGAGGCACGGATTGAACATCAGGAAGATGTCAGGGACACCGCTCAGGGAACAAGTGATGAGAGCTAACGAGGATTGTTAGCAGACCAGGATAAGGTCAAGGACACCGCTAGGAAAGCGATGCAAGGATTACGCTGACGGAATACAGCGAACTATCATGGATTCGATGCATGGAGCACTTTTAGTAGCTGGATTGCTGCGAGTAAGACTATAACCCCGATGGGCGCAAGCCCTCGGGGTTTTTCTTTTTCTGAAGACGCTTTCTCTGAAAGCAAGTAAATAACACTCATAACTTACTTCAATCAACGCTTTCCTACTCAATTCTTTGTCGTTTTGTTGACTCATAAACAGCATAAGAAAGAGCCGCCGAAGCAGCTCTGAATCTTAATACGCTAATTTTTGCAAAGCCTTACAACTTCTCTAATCGAGCGTAAGCGGTCACTAACCATTTAATACCTTCACCGTTAAAGGCGATCTGTACACGACTCTGTGGACCACTGCCCTCGAAGTTGATGATGGTCCCTTCACCAAATTTTGGATGCATAACACGAGAACCAAGCGAAAAACCAGTTTCATTGAAGCTTTCTTTGACAACTGTTTGGCTGAATCGACCACTACTTGCAGAACGGCTGACTTGCGCTTTCATGCGAACTTCATCTAAACAGGTTTCTGGCAATTCACGAATAAAACGCGATGGCTTGTGGTATTTATCTTGCCCATACAAGCGGCGCATCTCTGCGTATGTGATGTATAGCTTCTGCATCGCTCGCGTCATACCCACATAACACAATCGGCGCTCTTCTTCTAAACGTCCCGCCTCTTCTGCAGACATTTGGCTTGGGAACATGCCCTCTTCCACACCAACCATAAAGACAAGTGGGAACTCCAAACCTTTCGCACTGTGCAGTGTCATAAGCTGGACTGCATCTTCAAATTCATCCGCCTGCCCCTCACCCGCTTCTAATGCAGCATGAGTTAGGAAGGCTGTCAGTAGCGACATATTTTCAGCTTCTTCCGGCTTTTCGAACTGACGTGTTGCTGTGACCAGTTCTTCCAAGTTTTCTATACGCGCTTTCGACTTTTCGCCTTTTTCTTGCTCGTACATTGCAAACAAGCCGGAATACTTGATCACATGATCCGTTTGGTGATGCAACGGCATTTCCATCGTGTCGTCTTCTAGTGCAGTAATGAGCTCAATGAAACGGCTCAATGCGCCAGCAGCACGACCTGCTAACACTTGTTCCTCTATCATTGCCACACTCGCTTCCCACATGGTGCAGCCGCGATCACGCGCCGCAAAGCGGATGGTTTCTAGGGTCTTATCACCCAAACCACGCGTTGGCGTATTAACCACACGCTCAAACGCCGCATCATCATTACGGTTAGCGATTAACCGCATGTAACTCAACGCATCTTTGATTTCCTGACGTTCGAAGAATCGCATGCCGCCGTAAATACGATAAGGCAGACCAGCTTGGATTAAGGCTTCTTCCAAAACACGCGACTGGGCGTTGTTACGGTAAAGCATCGCAGCATCATTTAAGACACCACCTTTCTCCTGCCACTCTTTGATTTTATTTACCGCAAAACGAGCTTCGTCTAATTCATTGTAAGCGCTGTAAACCGAGATCGGCTCACCGACAACACCATCCGTCCATAGCTCCTTACCCATACGCTCAGTATTGTTCGCAATCAAAGCATTGGAAGCCTCAAGAATCGTTTTGGTTGAGCGATAATTTTGCTCCAAACGAATGGTATTTACGCTTGGGAATTCGAGGGTAAATTTCTCGATGTTCTCAATTTTAGCGCCACGCCAACCATAAATAGACTGATCATCATCACCGACTATCATCACGTGACATTCAGGACCTGCCATCATACGTAGCCAAGCATATTGGATATTGTTGGTATCTTGGAACTCATCCACCAAAATGTGTTTAAAACGTGCTTGGTAGTGCTCACGGACGAACTTGTTATCACGCAGTAGCTCATGCGCGCGCAGCAAAATTTCCGCAAAGTCGACCAAACCAGCACGATCACACGCTTCTTGGTAAGCGGTGTACAACTGTAGATAAGTTTTTGTGACTGGATCATGGTAAGCGTCAATGTGCGACGGACGTAGACCCTCGTCTTTCTTGCCGTTAATCCACCATGATACTTGGCGTGCAGGCCATTGTTTCTCATCTAAGTTTTGCGCTTTGATTAAACGCTTCAATAGACGCAACTGATCGTCGCTATCAATGATTTGAAAATCTTCAGGTAGCTTTGCATCAAGATAGTGTGCTCGCAAAATACGGTGGCAAATACCATGAAATGTACCATTCCACATGCCACCTGTACTGCCCATCATTAACTCTTCAATACGACCACGCATCTCTGCCGCAGCCTTATTGGTAAAGGTTACAGACATAATTGAAAACGGCGATGCTTGCTCTACCGACATCAACCAAGCAATTCGATGAACAAGAACGCGAGTCTTACCACTCCCTGCACCAGCAAGGATAAGCAAATTTTCTAGAGGTGCAGCAACGGCTTCACGTTGTTTATCGTTCAAACCGTCGAGTAATAAAGAGGGATCCATCATGATGAGCGCTACTGGTTATTTATACATAAAAATAGATTATAACCTAAACAATCATTACAGATGAGACAAAATTTCATAAAAATTTGATGTATTTTTAAACCACACATCAATCACTTGTTGAAATAACACAGCTACAAATCATTCAAAAATTGAATTTACCTGAAAGTTTTCATGCCAATTTCCTCTCTTTTAAGTTAAGCACGTTGATGAACAGTGGTCACACAACAAACACTGAATCAGCTTGCCAATCTAAGTAAAGGAAATCACTCAGAGGAACGTATTATGAAAAAGTCGAATCTTGCTGTTACTGCTGCTGCTGTTACCGGCCTTTTAGCACTTGGTGGAGCAATGCTCACCGCGACTCCAGCCGTCGCTGCCGACAAAGAGAAATGCTACGGCGTCGCAAAGGCAGGTAAAAATGACTGCGCAACGAAAAGTAGTTCATGTGCTGGTACATCGAAAGAAGACAATCAAAAAGACGCATTTGTTGTAGTACCAAAAGGTCTATGCGACAAACTGACTGGCGGTAGCACCACTTCTTCTTAATTCTCCTTATGTAAGTTTTGAGGATGCGTAGTCGCTCAACCTACGCATCCCGCTCTTCTCGCACGATTTGAAAAAGGAGTTTCACGTGAAACACCACACTTTCCACGACCTTGTTGGCGTTGGATTAAGAACCCCTCACCTCGATTACTTTAGCCAAAACAAACCCGAGCTATCTTGGTTAGAAATCCACAGTGAAAACTATTTTCAACCCAACGCTACAGAGCGCCATCAATTACAAGCTCTGCGCGAGCAGTATCAAATTAGCTGTCACGGTATTGGTCTGTCGCTAGGTTCGGTAGAACGTGTGAATAAGAAGCACCTTGCTCAGCTTAAAGCGCTGATTGATTCAATCAATCCAATTCTTGTTTCTGACCATTTAAGTTGGAGCGAAAACGGCGGTCACTACTTTAACGACCTACTCCCACTGCCCTACACAGAAGAAGCATTGAAAGTGTTCACTCGAAACTTAGACGAAGTGCAGGACTATTTGCAGCGTGAAATCTTAATTGAGAATCCATCTAGTTATGTGAAGTTTCAACATTCGACCATCAGTGAATGGGAATTTCTTACCGAAGTTCAAAAGCGCACTGACTGTCGCTTACTGCTCGACTTAAACAATGTTCATGTTTCAGCTTTCAACCACGGTTTTGATTGCGACACATACCTAGATGCGATTCCTGCCGACAAAGTGGATGAGCTTCACTTGGCAGGCTTTACCATCAAGCAACTCGATAAAGTTCAGATATGGATTGATACCCATAGCCGTCCGGTTAGCGATGAAGTTTGGCAGCTATTCGCGCAGTGGACAAAAAAACACGGTCCGCGCCATACGCTGATTGAATGGGATTTAGATATCCCTGAGCCAGAAATCTTACTCGGAGAAGCAGAGAAAGCATCGCAACTGCTGTTGCAAGGCACACTCCCAAGTAAACAAAGCGAACCAAGGAAGGCTTCATGAATCTAGCCACCTTACAAAGCCAGTTTGCTAAAGCTCTGCACTATCAAGCACTCGGCGAAGACTGCGATATAGTGAGTGATGAGTTTACCGCTGATGAACGCATGCAGATTTACCGCAATAACTTTATCGTCAGCTTAAGTGAGGTGTTATCCGCGACCTACCCGATGGTTGAAACGCTGTTTGGTGAAGAATGCTTTGAACAGATGGCTCGCCAGCATGTTCTCACATATCCATTAGAAGAAGGAAATGTGGTGCATTATGGCGAAGGCTTTCAAGACACCATCATGCAGTTTAGCCAGGTGATCGCACAAGCACCTTACAGCCCTGAAGTCGCACGCTTCGAATGGTATATCGACCTCGCTCGTCAAGCACAGTATGAACAATCCAATGCCGCACAATTAAAGCCGCTTGCGTTACTTGGCGAAGTGAGTGAAGAGCAACAACCCGCTTTGATTTTGCACCTTAAGCAAGGCTGCCGAAGCTTTGGCTCCAGCTACGCAGTATTTGATTTGTTCAGCGCGATTCAAACTGGGCAATTCGAACAACTTAATATCAACCAATTACAGCAAGGTGTCATCTCGATTCAAGCCAATGGAGAAGCCTTGTGTCACGCACTCGATGCCGATGTGTTCCAACTGCTGCAATGTTTAGAGCAGAAACAGAGTTTGAGCGAAATACCTGAAGTTTTACTCGCTCATCTCAATGGCATCATGGCACTCGATCTCGTTGACGGCTTTACGTTGAAATCAATCTAAGGAGCACTCTATGACGGATACGCTTAAAAACTTAGTCAATCGGTACGACGACTTAATCAGTACCTTACAAGCTGGCTTTGTCCCTGTACTGCTTCTCTTTTGTCGCTTGTGGGTTGCATGGGTGTTCTTCAATTCAGGGCTAATCAAAATCTCGTCTTGGGATAGCACACTGTATTTATTTGAGCTGGAATACCAAGTGCCAATACTGCCATGGGAGTTGGCGGCTTACTTAGGTACTGCTGCAGAATTGGTTCTCCCGGTATTCTTGGCACTGGGATTGATTACTCGGCCGATGGCTGTGATTTTGTTTGTGTTCAACATCATTGCCGTGGTCTCTTACCCACTGCTGTGGGAGAAAGGCTTCTATGACCACCAACTTTGGGGGGTGATGATACTTATTGTGATTGTGTGGGGACCCGGGCCTTTATCTCTCGACCACATACTGAAGAAGAAAATTACCAACTAAAAATCCCCGCATGATGCGGGATTTTTATTATTTGTTTAAGTAAGCCAGTAGCTCTTCTGCGGAGATACCTTGCTTAGCGAGGTCTTTTGCCATCTGCTCAACTTGCTCGCCTTTACGCGACTCAATCACTTGCTGAAATTGGTACACAATGTCGCGCAGTACTGGCACTGGAACTTGTTTTGCCGCGCTACGAATACGCTCAGAGCTTTGGTTGCCTAGTTCGTTAAGCAACTTACCAAACATCACCTTTTCTGGTGACTCTTCCATTTGCTCTAAGATACGAGCCATTTCATACGTGGTTAACGACATTACTTTTTGAGTTCCGTTATGGTGTCGAGAAAAGTTTGAACGACAAATATACACGCGTTAGTAACATTGGAAAATACTAAATTACCGAGTTTTACGCATTCACTAATTTTGTATGCCAGTTCTTGCCTGCTTTAGTGAATAGAATCACCAATGCTGGAAGTAATACCCACATATGAATCGCAATCAAGGTTTGTGGATCAAGTGATAAACGCTGAAGCGTGCCTACCAATAAACCTGCGCCACTCATTTGGAATAAACCTAATAATGCTGCTGCCGTCCCCGCTTTATCCCCAAATGGCTCTAGCGCTTTACCCGCCGCCGCGCCAAGAATCCATGCAAATCCTACTGATGAAATGAAGATAGGCAACATAAATGACAGTGCCGTGTTACTGCCTTTCATTACCATCATCACTACCCCGGAGATGGCCAGTAAGACAATACCAACAACGAGTGAATTATGAGTGCCCCAGCGGTCCATGAACCTTGGCGCAAGCATACAAGCCGCAATGTTAAATGCCGCGTTAAGACCGAACCAGAACGTAAATTCATTCATCGACAATCCCATACCTGTCATCAACACCACTGGTGCAGACGTTACGTAAGCAAGAATGACCGCCATCGCCATCAAGCACAGTGATGCGTGGAAGATGAATGATGGTGTGCTCAATACCGCCCAATAGCGACTCAATTTGAACACCGCCTGCTTCTCAGTTGCAGGGTTGGTCTCTTTCATACCAAAGAATATCATACTCCCAGCAACAACAGCGAAACCCGCCATAAAACTGAAGTTTGCACGCCAATCAAATTGCTGGGTTAACCAACTGCCTAAAATAGGTGCCAATGCCGGGATAAAGCAGATCGCCCCGTTAAGGTAACTGATCATTTTGCCACTTTTTTCCGGACCGAATATATCGCGAACTGTTGCAAAGGCTGCTACAGATGTTGCACATGCACCTAAGCCTTGTAGCAAACGAGCCGTCAACATCCACTCAATATTTTGAGCACTCCACGCCAATACAGCGCTCAATGCGTAGATGGTGATACCTCCCAATGCAACAGTTCGACGCCCGAGTTTATCTGCCAAGGGACCAGCGAATAGCTGACCAACCCCCATAGCAAATAGGAACCAAGTGATGGTGTCTTGTGCCAATGAATTTTCTACCTGAAAAGTGGATGCAATAAGAGGCAAAGCAGGTAGATAGATATCAATCGCAAGCGGACTGAACAGAACTAACATGGTCAACAGCGCCATCTGTTTTTTGCTATTTGTAATATGGCTAGACACAAAACACTCCAAATTGAACAAGAACTTTGCGCAAAGCTTAATCATCTGATGATATGAATGGAAATGATGTATACTCATGACCATTATTCCCATGAGGAAAATCACAGTGAACGTCGAAAAATTAGTGCGTTTAGACCTCAATTTGTTGGTCTGTTTTAAGGTCTTGATGGAAGAGCTTAATGTCACTCGAGCTGCGCACCGGCTGTGCTTGAGTCAGTCAGCGGTGAGTAAATCTTTGGCCAAGTTACGCACCCAATTTGATGACCCTTTGTTCACACGAAACTCGCATGGATTGACGCCTACACCGCGTGCATTGTTCCTTAAGCCGAAACTGGATCTGTTGATAAACCAACTTGAGGTGCTAACTCAACCTGAAGAGTTCTCTCCGCAGAGCAGTGAGTACCGTTTTCAAATCGCAGCAGTAGAGAGTGTGTACCCATTAATTCTGCCCCACTTCTTACCAGCAATATTCCAACAAGCACCAGGCGTGACCATAAGCACCCACTCTTGGTCGGAACAAACGTTCAAGATGATTCAGCGCGGTGAAATCGATTTGGGCATGACAGGTCGAGATATAGACATCAACGATGCTAAGTTGACGATGCTGCCACCTGATGACATTTGTGAGCAAGAAATCTATCGCGACCACCAAATGTGCATCGTTCGTAAAGACCACCCGGCTTTGCGTGGTAATTGGAATTTGGAAGCTTATCTAGCCCTGCGTCATGTCCAGGTACGTTGTGATGGCAATGACCGTTGGTTGCTTGATTACCGCTTGGCCGACATTGGTCGAGAGCGTGATATCGCAGTGACTGTACCGGACTTTAACAGCGCCGCGAGTTTGTGCTCTTACACCGATTTTGTGTTTACCGCGCCAAGCCACTTTGTGAAGCTAGCAGCCAAGCAACATGACATGGCACTACTGCCACTACCACTCGAATTCCCACCGATGGCATACACTTTGTTTTGGCATCGAGACAGAGAAAATGACCCAGCTTTAACTTGGCTGCGCACCATGATCACACAAAAAACCGATCATCTTAGATAAAAATCCCGAACCCGATTTGCGCTCTTACGGTAAAATGGGTAGCTTAACAGTCGATAGTCCTTTTTGGCTCATCTATGGCCTGTTGTACTCCGACTCTATTGACGTGATTGCGAACCTCAATAGATTCGTAAACTGCATGAAGCAGATGGAAACAGCTCCCACACCTGAGCATGAAGGAGCGGTAATTTGAAGGAATAACACAGATGCACAACGATACCCAAAGCCGCGTGAATGCAATTCGCGAATGGCTAGCACAACATAATATTGACGCCCTACTTGTCCCACATGAAGACGAGTACTTGGGCGAATACGTACCAGCGCACAACGAGCGTTTACATTGGCTAACAGGTTTTACCGGTTCTGCTGGTGCTGCGGTAATCACCAAAGACAAAGCCGCTATCTTTGTTGATGGTCGCTACACGGTACAAGTAACTAAGCAGGTTCCTGCTGATCTATTCGAATACCGTCACCTGATTGAAGAGCCTGCGCTAGATTGGATTAAAGACCATCTTGCAAATGGCGCATCTGTGGCAATCAACCCTCGCATGCACAACTCAGCTTGGCTAGACATGGCACAAGCAAAACTTGCAGGTGCACTTGAGCTTAAGATTCTCGACAGCAACCCAATTGATGAGCTGTGGCACGACCGCCCTGCTCCTGTGGTTTCTGATGTTCGCCTAATGGCAACAGAAGCGGTTGGACAATCAAGCGAAAGCAAACGCCAAGAAATCGCCGAGCTCTTGAAAAAAGCCGGCGCAGACAGCGCAGTGATCACAGCACTTGATTCTATCTGTTGGCTGCTTAACGTTCGTGGTCTTGATGTATCACGTCTACCCGTTCTGCTTTCTCACGCGATTCTGCACTCAGATTCAACCGTGGAATACTTCCTAGATCCAGCTCGCCTACCTGCTGAGTTTGACGCTCACGTTGGTTCTGGCGTAACAGTTCATCACCCTGAAGCATTACAAGCGCGACTAGAAACCCTAACAGGCAAGAGTGTACTGGTTGACCCTGCTACAAGTAATGCATGGTTTAAGTTGGTCCTACAAAATGCTGGCGCTTCAGTGGTGAGTAAAGCTGACCCATGCCTAATGCCAAAAGCGGCGAAAAACGCGGTTGAAATCGCAGGCATGAAAGCGTGTCATATCCGTGATGGCGTGGCGATGAGTAAGTTCCTATCTTGGTTAGATGCAGAAGTCGTTGCGGGTAACTTGCATGATGAAGCAACATTGGCTGACAAACTTGAAGCGTTCCGTAGCGAAGACCCGACACTGATGGATCTTAGCTTCGATACCATTTCAGCTGCGGGTGGCAACGCGGCAATGTGTCACTACAACCACGAGAACCAACCTGAACCTGGCAAACTAGAACTGAACACACTTTACCTAGTGGATTCAGGCGGCCAGTACCTAGATGGCACGACAGACATCACGCGTACAATTGCGATCGGTCAGCCTTCACAAGAGATGATTAAACAATTCACTCTCGCACTAAAAGGTCACATCGGTGTTGCTCGTGCACGTTTCCCGAAAGGCACTCGTGGTTACCAAATCGATACACTAGCTCGTCAGCACCTATGGGCGGAAGGCTACGATTACGATCACGGTACTGGTCACGGTGTTGGTCACTTCCTAAGTGTTCATGAAGGTCCAGCGAGCATTTCCAAGAAGCAAATCGACGTGCCTCTAACAGAAGGTATGGTGCTATCCAACGAGCCAGGTTACTACCGTGCAGATGCGTTTGGTATCCGTATTGAAAACCTAGAGCTTGTTGTTGAAACCCCAACTAATGGTGACTTCCCTGTTCTATCATTTGAGTCGCTAACACGCTGCCCAATCGACAAGCGCAACATCAATGTTGATATGCTAACTCGTCCAGAACTTGCTTGGCTGAATGACTACCATCAGAAGGTATGGTATGAGATCAGCCCACTTGTTGAAGGTGATGTGAAAGAGTGGCTTCGTCAAGCAACGCTACCAGTAGCACACAGCTAGAAGCTAGAAGCTAGAAGCTAGAAGCTAGAAAAAAGTAGAGGGTTGATGTTTTGCATCAACCTTCTACTTTTGCCTATGTTTCACGTGAAACATAACGATGACCATTAGCTTTCTTTGCTACTTAACCAGAATACGCCGAGTGCCAATCTCGCCATACTGGGTCAAAGCCCTTGGCTCGAATCATATCTTCCACAGAACCAGCACTTCGTTCATCACTGATCTCAAACTGCTCGAGTTCAACATCATCCATCGCATACCCACCCGGCTGAGTTTTCGATGCTGCAGACATACTGGTAATGCCTAAAGGCAATGCGTTGTCTCTAAACTTAGGTGATTCTCGAGTCGATAATGACAACTCCACTTCTGGATTCAACAAACGATAAGCGCAAATCAACTGAACAAGCTGCTTATCCGTCATGACTGATTTTGGCTGCTTTCCGTTTAAAGAACTGGCCCCCTCACAAGGACGCAAACGCGGGAAGGAAATTGAGTAACGAGTCTGCCAATACGTGCGCACAAGATAGTCCAAGTGCGCTGCCACATAAAAGCAATCTGTACGCCACTCTTCCAATCCTATCAAAGCGCCAATACCGATCTTATCGATGCCCGCTTTTGCAAGGCGATCGGGTGTATCCAATCGGTATTCAAAATCCATCTTATTGCCACGCAAATGGTGCTCGGCGTAAGTCGAAGGATGATACGTTTCTTGATAGACCATCACCGCATCCAAACCCAATGTCTTGAGCTCTGCGTATTCGTCTTGATCTAGCGGTTGTACTTCCATCGCCAAATAGTTAAAGCGCTTCTTAATCATCGGCACCATTTCGCGAAAGTATTTCATGCCTACTTTGGTTTCGTGTTCGCCAGTCACCAGCAATACGCTATCAAACTTCATGCGTTTAATGGCTTCGACTTCTGCAGCCACTTCGTCCCTATTCAAAGTGCGACGCTTGATTCTGTTCTCCATCGAGAAGCCACAATAAGTACAAGCATTGGCGCACAAGTTAGAAAGGTACAATGGAATATAAAGCGACATGGTATTACCAAAACGCTTGCGAGTTGCCGAGTATGACAACTGCGCCATTTGCTCTAAATATCCTTCAGCCGCTGGTGAAATTAGCGCTTTAAAGTCTTCCAAATCACGCTTGGGTTTATTCAATGCTCGCTCAACATCTTGTGCCGTTTTCGCGTAAATCGACATCGAAATGTCATCCCAATTAAGCTGCTTAAATTGTTCAACGAAGCTCATGTTTTCCTCGCTTAATAGCTAAACCAATCTAGGACTAAAGCTCATCTAGGAATGACGTCAGTGGACTCGACGCAACCGCATGAGAAACCTTACCAGCAAGTCCGGCTTCATAAGCCATACGCCCCGACTCTACCGCCAACTTAAATGCTTTCGCCATCGCAACGGGATCGCTCGAAGCTGCAATCGCAGTATTGACGAGCACGGCATCCGCGCCCATTTCCATCGCTCGCGCGGCATGTGAAGGTGCGCCAATACCCGCATCGACAACGACAGGAACATTAGCTTGGTCGATAATGATCTCTAGGAAATCGTGAGAAACTATCCCTTTGTTAGAACCGATCGGCGCACCTAATGGCATGACCGCAGCACAGCCTACTTCTTCCAATCGTTTACATAAAACTGGGTCAGCATGACAGTAAGGAAGCACAATGAAACCTTCGCGAACCAATTGCTCTGCGGCGGCAAGTGTCTCAATTGGATCGGGCATCAAGTACTTCGGGTCTGGATGAATTTCCAGTTTTAGCCAGTTAGTCCCCAACGCTTCTCGCGCCAGTTGTGCAGCAAACACAGCATCTTTAGCATTCTTTGCACCTGAGGTGTTCGGTAGTAAGTTCACACCCGCTTGTACTAACGGCAGCAAAATATCGTCTTGTTGGTCGTTCACATCCACACGCTTCAACGCCATGGTTGCCAGTTGAGATCCCGACACTTGAATCGCTTCTGCCATTAGTCGGCTGTTGGCAAACTTCCCTGTTCCCGTGAACAGTCTTGATTCGAATTGTTTATCACCAATTTTAAGCATCGACTTTAACCCCCTGCGATCGCTTGAAACAAAGAGATGCTATCTCCCTGTGAAAGAACTGTGCTAGCCCACTCACTGCGCGGCACAACATTGTTATTAATAGCAAAAACACAGCCCATTTCAGGCAGCGCAAATTGACTAATGATTTGCTGTAGATTCGACTGACTGGCAACTTGATGTGACTGATCATTGATAACAATAGTGATCACATCTAAGTCAGCAGCGGTCATTTGTGTTGTTTGTGGTTCTGATAACGTCATTGCTTCCAACTCTCTTAATTCTGCCCATTACTCGTAATCTAAATCTGAGCACACACTTGGCACTGTTTATCTTTACTTATCGCCATGGTTTGCCATTGCAGTTTCAACCCATCAAACAGGTGTAACTTGGCAGTCTCGACATGAAACTTTCCCGTCGCCAGTTTTTGAATTGCCGCTATCGCTTGGTAGTTACCAAGCGTGCCCACCACCGGACCGACGACACCGCTCTCACTGCATTTTTGACTTTGTGGTAGTTCGTCAAACGGATATAAGCAGCGGTAACAGGCTTTACTCTGCGCTTCTTGTTCACTTGGTGTTTGGTAATCAAAGACAGCGAATTGTCCTTGCCAACCAATTGCCGCTGCTGAGATGAGTGGCGTATTTTGCTCGAAACAAACTTGGTTAATGAGCTGGCGCGTTGGCATGTTGTCGGTGCAGTCGAGCACCACATCCGCCAGCATCACCTCAAGCTGCAGCTGTGCTTTGTCTAATCGCTTATTGAGAGCACGAATTTGAACCATAGAGTTGAGCTCAGTGAGTTGCTTTACAGTCGCTTCTGTTTTCGCAACTTGGAGGTCTTGTTCACGATAAATGATCTGACGCTGTAGGTTACTGCTCTCAACTTTATCATCATCAACCACAACCAATTTACCAACGCCCGCTGATGCCAAGTACAAACTCGCAGCACTTCCTAACCCACCACAACCGATGATCAGCACATGCGATTTACTCAAACGCTCTTGCCCACTTTCAGCAATTTCAGGCAGAGCGACTTGGCGTTGATAGCGAAAGAACTGCTTATCCGTGAGCATGCTCGCCTCTCTTGGTATCCGCCAATTCACTATTCTGATCAGTAAATGTTAGCTGTCTTTCCTTCATCAGTTGTGCAAAAAACTCGATAACGGACTGAGGTGATTCTGCCAAGGTAATAGCACGTACAACTGCCAAACTAGAAACACCTGTTTGCCAAACTTGGGCTGCATTAGATTGGTCAATACCACCAATTGCGACCGTCGGAAAGCCGAGCACATAGTCACTACCTGCTTTGTCTTTTGAAGGACGGATAGCCAGCTCTTTGTTTCCGTAAGGAATGCTATCAATCAGCTTTTGATACAGAGCCAAGCGCACCAAACCTTGTGGTTTCGATGGCATCTGTTTTGTGGTGGTTGGGAAAATATGCCCTAGCGCGATGTAGCTAGGATGAATTTGTACGATGCGCAGTAGCTCATAATAACCATGAGTAGAAAGACCAAGACGAATGCCGGCTTTAGTTAGCTGAGCCAAATTCGATTCTTCAATGTCTTCTTGTCCCAGGTGAACACCACAAGCGCCATGCTTGATTGCCAACTGCCAATAGTCATTGATGAACACTTGTGCTTGATACTGACGACCTAGCTCAATTGCTCGAATGATCTGTTGTTCTAAATCGGCTCGTTGTGAATTCTTGATTCGCAGTTGAATAGTGTTGATGCCTAGTGGCAGTAGACGCTCAATCCAAGCAACATCATCAACGACTGGATAGAGCCCTAGATTTTGCTTAGTTAGAGTTGGAAAGCTAACGCTCTCCCCTTGTGCTGACCAACCAACTTGAATACCTAGTCGGTTATCCTCCAGTACAGGTGTGGGGAAATCATCAAATTGGTCAGCCCACGGAGTAGCTCTTCCCTCGTCAAGGTTGTCATTCAACAGTGTTTCACGTGAAACATTCGCTTGTTGAGTTAGCATTCCTCGAGCAAGTGTTAACGCATCTTCGATAGGAAAATCGAGTACTCTCAGTGTTACTATCCAAGCAAGGTGATGTTCGGGATCGAACATTGCGTTGGGTTTAGACTCAACGGAAAGCGCTCTCACTTCGTTGTTAATTGGGTGACGCCAGATATCAAGCTGAAGCACTTTCTCCTTTTCATCGGATACCTGCGTATCAGCAATGCCAATATAAATCGCTTTCGACGGTTGCTTAGCACACGCTTCTACCGATAAAGCAGAGCGGTAATAGAGCACAAATGAACTCTCATGTTCAGAGTAATAATCATCAATGAGATCAGTCGTTATGTGTGTGGTCTGTTGGTCGCGAACGAGCTGAATAGATTGAGTTAGGCTCACACCCAACTCAATGTCTTCGATACTAAAACCCTGTTCTTTCGCCAACAACAAACATTGCTGAACTAAACCTGTCAGTTCAATCAATGATGACGGAATAAGGATTTTGCTCATTAGTCACTTACCTCGGCATGTGCTGCTAGGTGGTATAACTCAGAACCTGTATCTCTAAATTCTTGCGATTTCTGACGCATACCCTCAAGAGGGTCATCGAGCATTTTGATCGAGATAGCTTGGTCCGCAGCAACTTGCTCAGTGTTCTTCGCGTACTCTCGAACCTCTTGCGAGATCTTCATGGAGCAGAACTTTGGTCCGCACATCGAACAGAAGTGAGCAACTTTTCCAGACTCTTGAGGCAAGGTTTCGTCATGGAAAGCGCGCGCTGTATCAGGGTCGAGTGACAAGTTGAATTGATCTTCCCAGCGGAACTCGAAGCGAGCTTTAGAAAGCGCGTTATCGCGAACTTGAGCACCAGGGTGCCCTTTCGCCAAGTCAGCTGCATGTGCTGCAAGCTTATAAGTAATCATGCCGACCTTAACGTCTTCTTTGTTTGGTAAGCCAAGGTGCTCTTTTGGTGTGACGTAACAAAGCATCGCACAGCCATACCAACCAATCATGGCAGCACCAATACCTGAAGTAATATGATCGTAACCCGGTGCAACATCTGTAGTCAGTGGACCAAGCGTGTAGAATGGTGCTTCATGACAGTGCTCTAGCTGCTCTTCCATGTTCTCTTTGATCATATGCATTGGAACATGACCAGGACCTTCGATAATGACCTGTACGTCGTATTCCCACGCAACCTTAGTCAGCTCACCAAGGGTACGAAGCTCTGCAAATTGCGCTTCGTCGTTCGCATCGGCAACCGAACCGGGGCGCAAACCATCACCGAGAGAAAGTGCCACATCATACTTAGCACAGATTTCGCAGATCTCTCGGAAGTGGGTGTATAAGAAGCTTTCTTGATGATGCGCTAAACACCATTTCGCGATGATAGAACCGCCACGAGAGACGATACCAGTAACACGTTTTGCTGTCATTGGGACATAGCGCAATAGTAAACCGGCATGGATAGTGAAGTAATCAACGCCCTGCTCTGCTTGCTCAATCAGAGTATCGCGCATCACTTCCCAGTTAAGGTTTTCCGCAACACCATTCACTTTCTCAAGCGCTTGGTACATTGGTACGGTACCGATCGGAACTGGACTGTTACGTAGAATCCACTCGCGAGTTTCGTGAATATTACGTCCAGTGGAGAGATCCATAACGGTATCGCCACCCCAGCGCGTTGCCCATACTAACTTCTCTACTTCTTCTTCAATCGAAGATGTCACTGATGAGTTACCTATATTGGCGTTCACTTTGACCAGAAAATTACGCCCAATGATCATTGGCTCAGATTCTGGGTGGTTAATATTGGAAGGGATAATCGCACGACCTTCAGCAACTTCTCTGCGTACAAACTCGGCGGAAATGTCTTTTGGTAGGTTAGCTCCGAAGCTTTGACCCGGATGCTGTTGATTCAGCACTTCATCACGGTATTGAGCGCGCCCCATATTTTCACGTAGGGCGATGTATTCCATTTCTGGGGTGATAATACCCTTGCGAGCGTAGTGCAATTGAGTCACGCACTGCCCAACTTTAGCACGTCGAATACGTGGTAGATTGCCGTAACGAAGATCGTCTAGCGTTTCATCTTCTAAGCGTTCTTTGGTGTATACCGAGCTTACTTCATCAAGTAGCTCAGTATCGGCACGCTCTTCAATCCACCTTTCTCTCAGCTTAGGTAAGCCGTTGTAGAGGTCTATGGTGTGTTCTGGGTCTGTATATACACCCGAGGTATCGTAAACGCGTACTGGCTCATTAGGCTCAAAGATTGGCGCTTCTTTTGTGCCTCCAATGAGGCTATCAGCGAGTGATATTTCGCGCATTGGCACACGAATATCAGGACGTGAACCCTCTACGTAGACTTTGTTTGAATTTGGGTACGGCTGCACCGAAAGTGTATCAATGAACTGTTTTGCTTCCAGTCTCGCTTGCTTGCGACTCGACATAGCATTTTTCCTTGCTTTGTTATGCTTAGATAAAAAGTATTGGGATAAAAATGCTTGGCGGATAGATGCGACAAGAGGAATCGAATTAAGGACAGATTGAGCGAGTGCTCTTCGTCTATAACAACATTCGACTATTTGATAGGTCAACCAGATAGAACTCTGGTGTAGATATCTTCTCTTGTTCCCTTCGCAGATTCTAATCTGATCAGGTTCAACGGATCCCGAATTAACGGTCTCAGCCTTAAGGCACTCCGACAAGTAAAGTCAGTATATAAAAACGGCTTAGGTAAACCAAGCCGAGTTGTTCAAAATTTGACTAACTACGCATCAATAACTGAAAGCCAATCCATGCAGCTGAGATACTTAGTACAACATTCAATAAAATGTTCAGGCCCATTTTTAAGAAAGCGCCTTGTTGCATTAAAAGAACATTATCCATCGAGAACGTGGAGAATGTTGTTAGTGCACCAAGAAAGCCTAATCCAATGATTTGGCGCCAAGGATCGGTTGCAAGTATCTCACTTTCAAAGGCCGCAATTAGCAGACCCATAATAAATGAACCAACCACGTTTACGGTTAGGGTTCCGTACGGAAAGCCACGACCAAGTAGCATCACACAAAGTTCAGAAATTAAGTAACGAGAACATGCACCAAATGCGCCACCCAATGCAATAAAACCCAAAACGGCTAGTTGTCCCATAATTCCCCCAAAAAGTTAATGGCCACATTGTAATCAAATTTGAGGCGATAGTGACGATGAAATCTTAGAATTTAGCAAAGCCCAGCACTCGGAGTTTAGATATATTTTAAAAGTTACAGGTGTCACTTAGAACAAATAATACCAATCTAAGTAAAAATATGATCTAATTGATGCGATTACTTTTCGTAAAACGGATGCTATGGACAGCCTCGATAACATTGACTTTAAAAGCTTGCTAGCCAACAAAAATCTATCCAAATGAAGATGCGATTACTTGCGTTGGCCCACTTTAAAGATGGTCACTCTCGCACCCAAATTGCCAAGTTCCTTAAAGTCAGCAGAACTAGTGTCAACAAATGGGTACAAACGTTCCTTGAGGATGGCCTTGATGGGTTGCAAGAAAACCAAGAACAGGTCGGCCTGCTTTCCTTAATCCTCAACAACGTGAGCAATTAAGCCTATACATAAAGAATCGAGCAGAGGATTCATCTGGGGCAGGTTAACTGGCGCTGACATCCATACCTATATCGCCGAAGAGTTTGGTAAGTACTACCATCCAGATTCCATTTATTATTTGCTCAATCATATGGGCTTTTCTTGGATAACTTCCCGCTCCAAGCACCCTAAACAATCCCAACAAATCCAAGACGATTTTAAAAAAATTCAAAATCGAAACGATCCTTAAGATCCCAGGCCATATGGGACTTGAGAGCGTTGATGTCTGGTTTCAAGATGAAGCGAGATTTGGCCAGCAAAATACGACAACTCGACTTTGGGCTGAACGAGGTTCAAGGCCGAGAGCGGTAAAACAACAGCAATTTGAGTATGCTTATTTGTTTGGCTCAGTATGCCCCACTAGAGGGATCGGAGAAGCAATGGTTGTTCCTTGGGTTAACAAAGAGATTATGGTTGAGCACCTTAAGCAGATCTCCGCAGTCACCGAAAAAGGACGTCATGCCGTCGTCGTTATGGATGGCGCAGGATGGCACACCGAAGATATTGCCGATGAATTTCAGAACATCAGTGTCATCAAACTCCCACCCTATTCTCCAGAGCTAAACCCCATAGAACAAGTATGGAGTTGGTTGAGACAACACTATCTTGCCAATCAGTCTTTTTCGGATTACGAAGATATCGTCTCTAAAGTGTGTAGTGCTTGGAATAGTTTTTTGGAGTGCTCCACCAGAGTCTCCAAGATGTGTTCGAGAAGATGGATAGACCTGACCAGTTAATTTTCCAGATTGGTATAAGTTCAGAAGAGGCTAACAAAAGAGGAAGTTTTAAGCTACTTATTCATGACTTCTGTCAATAGCACAATGACTTTTGAGGGGAAGACGAATATTGAATATACGAAAAAGCCCCAGCATTGCTGCTAGGGCTTCGTCTGAATAAATGGCGGAGCGGACGGGACTCGAACCCGCGACCCCGGCGTGACAGGCCGGTATTCTAACCAACTGAACTACCGCTCCGCACTGGTTAGACATTTAAGTCTAAATTTAAAGCCTGGCGATGTCCTACTCTCACATGGGGAAACCCCACACTACCATCGGCGCTATTTCGTTTCACTTCTGAGTTCGGAATGGAAATCAGGTGGGTCCAAAATGCTATGGTCGCCAAGCAAATTCTTTAATCTGGAAAGCTGTTTCTGTGTTCTCTACACAATCAAGTCTGTTCTTGCTTTGAGTCCATCAAAACCCTTTGGGTGTTGTATGGTTAAGCCTCACGGGCAATTAGTATCAGTTAGCTCAATGCCTCACAGCACTTACACACCTGACCTATCAACGTCGTAGTCTCCGACAACCCTTTAGGATACTTAAAGTATCAGGGAGAACTCATCTCAAGGCTCGCTTCCCGCTTAGATGCTTTCAGCGGTTATCGATTCCGAACTTAGCTACCGGGCAATGCGTCTGGCGACACAACCCGAACACCAGAGGTTCGTCCACTCCGGTCCTCTCGTACTAGGAGCAGCCCCTTTCAATTCTCCAACGCCCACGGCAGATAGGGACCGAACTGTCTCACGACGTTCTAAACCCAGCTCGCGTACCACTTTAAATGGCGAACAGCCATACCCTTGGGACCGACTTCAGCCCCAGGATGTGATGAGCCGACATCGAGGTGCCAAACACCGCCGTCGATATGAACTCTTGGGCGGTATCAGCCTGTTATCCCGGAGTACCTTTTATCCGTTGAGCGATGGCCCTTCCATTCAGAACCACCGGATCACTATGACCTGCTTTCGCACCTGCTCGAATTGTCATTCTCGCAGTCAAGCGGGCTTATGCCATTGCACTAACCTCACGATGTCCAACCGTGATTAGCCCACCTTCGTGCTCCTCCGTTACTCTTTGGGAGGAGACCGCCCCAGTCAAACTACCCACCAGGCACTGTCCGCAACCCCGATAAGGGGTCGACGTTAGAACATCAACACTACAAGGGTGGTATTTCAAGGACGGCTCCACAGATACTAGCGTACCTGCTTCAAAGCCTCCCACCTATCCTACACATGTAGGGTCAATGTTCAGTGCCAAGCTGTAGTAAAGGTTCACGGGGTCTTTCCGTCTAGCCGCGGGTACACTGCATCTTCACAGCGATTTCAATTTCACTGAGTCTCGGGTGGAGACAGCGTGGCCATCATTACGCCATTCGTGCAGGTCGGAACTTACCCGACAAGGAATTTCGCTACCTTAGGACCGTTATAGTTACGGCCGCCGTTTACCGGGGCTTCGATCAAGAGCTTCGACCGAAGTCTAACCCCATCAATTAACGCTTCCGGCACCGGGCAGGCGTCACACCGTATACGTCATCTTACGATTTTGCACAGTGCTGTGTTTTAATAAACAGTTGCAGCCACCTGGTATCTGCGACTCTCGTCAGCTCCATCCGCAAGGGACTTCACCATCAAGAGCGTACGCTTCTCCCGAAGTTACGGTACCATTTTGCCTAGTTCCTTCCACCCGAGTTCTCTCAAGCGCCTTGGTATTCTCTACCCGACCACCTGTGTCGGTTTGGGGTACGATTCCTTACAATCTGAAGCTTAGAGGCTTTTCCTGGAAGCATGGCATCAATGACTTCACTACCGTAGTAGCTCGACGTCGTGTCTCAGCCTTAGAAAGAGCCGGATTTACCTAACTCTTAAGCCTACGCACTTGAACCTGGACAACCGTCGCCAGGCCCACCTAGCCTTCTCCGTCCCCCCATCGCAATTGTAAGAAGTACGGGAATATTAACCCGTTTCCCATCGACTACGCCTTTCGGCCTCGCCTTAGGGTCGACTTACCCTGCCCGATTAACGTTGGACAGGAACCCTTGGTCTTCCGGCGAGGAGGTTTTCACCCCTTTATCGTTACTCATGTCAGCATTCGCACTTCTGATACCTCCAGCATGCTTTACAACACACCTTCAACGGCTTACAGAACGCTCCCTACCCAATGAAGTAAACTTCATTGCCGCAGCTTCGGTTTATTACTTAGCCCCGTTACATCTTCCGCGCAGGCCGACTCGACCAGTGAGCTATTACGCTTTCTTTAAATGATGGCTGCTTCTAAGCCAACATCCTGGCTGTCTGAGCGCACATCGTTTCCCACTTAGTAATAATTTGGGACCTTAGCTGGCGGTCTGGGTTGTTTCCCTCTCCACGACGGACGTTAGCACCCGCCGTGTGTCTCCCGGATAGTACTTACTGGTATTCGGAGTTTGCAAAGGGTTGGTAAGTCGGGATGACCCCCTAGCCTTAACAGTGCTCTACCCCCAGTAGTATTCGTCCGAGGCGCTACCTAAATAGCTTTCGGGGAGAACCAGCTATCTCCAGGTTTGATTGGCCTTTCACCCCTAGCCACAAGTCATCCGCTAATTTTTCAACATTAGTCGGTTCGGTCCTCCAATTGATGTTACTCAATCTTCAACCTGCCCATGGCTAGATCACCTGGTTTCGGGTCTATATCCAGAGACTGAACGCCCAGTTAAGACTCGGTTTCCCTACGGCTCCCCTAGATGGTTAACCTTGCCACTGAATATAAGTCGCTGACCCATTATACAAAAGGTACGCAGTCACAGGACGTAATGCCTGCTCCTACTGCTTGTACGTACACGGTTTCAGGTTCTATTTCACTCCCTCACAGGGTTCTTTTCGCCTTTCCCTCACGGTACTGGTTCACTATCGGTCAGTCAGTAGTATTTAGCCTTGGAGGATGGTCCCCATATTCAGACAGGATATCACGTGTCCCGCCCTACTCGATTTCACTGAATGTGCGTTGTCGACTACGGGCTATCACCCTGTATCGCCGGACTTTCCAGACCGTTCGTCTAACGCATATAAAACTTAAGGGCTAGTCCAATTTCGCTCGCCGCTACTTTCGGAATCTCGGTTGATTTCTTTTCCTCGGGTACTTAGATGTTTCAGTTCCCCGGTTCGCCTCATTAACCTATGAATTCAGTTAATGATACTAGCTTATGCTAGTGGGTTTCCCCATTCAGAAATCCCAGACTCAAATGGTTGTTACTACCTAATCTGGGCTTATCGCAAGTTACTACGTCTTTCATCGCCTCTGACTGCCAAGGCATCCACCGTGTACGCTTAGTCACTTAACCATACAACCCCAAAGAGTTTCAGAAGAAATCTTGAGTTTGTTGTTTAAACAACCAAAGTTGCTATCTCATTATTTGAATGAGCGAGATAGCTATCGATTTTGCCGGACTCAAATATGTTTTGCTTTCGCAAAACCCAAGAACACTTGAATGTGTTTTGTGTATTCATCGAAATGAATACTTTGAGAACTTTACAAACAAACGCTTATCTATTTAAGACAAGATTTGTTTTGTCAGCTTTCCAAATTGTTAAAGAGCTAATCACTTCTCATGAAGTAACCATTTTTAAAAACACTCTGCTTTCTATTAAAAGAAAGTGTGCTTAAAGATGGTGGGCGATACCGGGCTCGAACCAGTGACCCCCTGCTTGTAAGGCAGGTGCTCTCCCAACTGAGCTAATCGCCCACATGAGTTTTACGTCTCGTGGTAGACGTCAAGAATGGTGGAGCTATGCGGGATCGAACCGCAGACCTCCTGCGTGCAAGGCAGGCGCTCTCCCAGCTGAGCTATAGCCCCATCTTGAGAGTCATTTCTAAAAAGAAATGGTGGGTCGTGCAGGATTCGAACCTGCGACCAATTGATTAAAAGTCAACTGCTCTACCAACTGAGCTAACGACCCAATGGTATCCCGTAGGGAGTCGAACCCTGTTACCGCCGTGAAAGGGCGGTGTCCTAGGCCTCTAGACGAACGGGACACTGGATTGAAGATATTGGGATATCTTCGTCTCTTTTACTTTATAAACCGTATCAATCTGTGTGGGCACTCATCGTGAGTAATCATCGTATAAGGTGATCCAGCGCCAGGTTCCCTAGCGCTACCTTGTTACGACTTCACCCCAGTCATGAACCACAAAGTGGTAAGCGTCCTCCCGAAAGGTTAAACTACCTACTTCTTTGCAGCCCACTCCCATGGTGTGACGGGCGGTGTGTACAAGGCCGGGAACGTATTCACCGTGGCATTCTGATCCACGATTACTAGCGATTCCGACTTCATGGAGTCGAGTTGCAGACTCCAATCCGGACTACGACGCACTTTTTGGGATTCGCTCACTTTCGCAAGTTGGCTGCCCTCTGTATGCGCCATTGTAGCACGTGTGTAGCCCTACTCGTAAGGGCCATGATGACTTGACGTCGTCCCCTTCCTCCGGTTTATCACCGGCAGTCTCCTGGAGTTCCCGACATTACTCGCTGGCAAACAAGGATAAGGGTTGCGCTCGTTGCGGGACTTAACCCAACATTTCACAACACGAGCTGACGACAGCCATGCAGCACCTGTCTCAGAGTTCCCAGCGCACACCTGTATCTCTACTGGCTTCTCTGGATGTCAAGAGTAGGTAAGGTTCTTCGCGTTGCATCGAATTAAACCACATGCTCCACCGCTTGTGCGGGCCCCCGTCAATTCATTTGAGTTTTAATCTTGCGACCGTACTCCCCAGGCGGTCTACTTAACGCGTTAGCTCCGAAAGCCACGGCTCAAGGCCACAACCTCCAAGTAGACATCGTTTACGGCGTGGACTACCAGGGTATCTAATCCTGTTTGCTCCCCACGCTTTCGCATCTGAGTGTCAGTATCTGTCCAGGGGGCCGCCTTCGCCACCGGTATTCCTTCCAGATCTCTACGCATTTCACCGCTACACCTGAAATTCTACCCTCTACAGTACTCTAGTCTGCCAGTTTCAAATGCAATTCCGAGGTTGAGCCCCGGGCTTTCACATCTGACTTAACAAACCACCTGCATGCGCTTTACGCCCAGTAATTCCGATTAACGCTCGCACCCTCCGTATTACCGCGGCTGCTGGCACGGAGTTAGCCGGTGCTTCTTCTGTAGGTAACGTCAAATCCATACGCTATTAACGCATGAACCTTCCTCCCTACTGAAAGTGCTTTACAACCCGAAGGCCTTCTTCACACACGCGGCATGGCTGCATCAGGCTTGCGCCCATTGTGCAATATTCCCCACTGCTGCCTCCCGTAGGAGTCTGGACCGTGTCTCAGTTCCAGTGTGGCTGATCATCCTCTCAGACCAGCTAGGGATCGTCGCCTTGGTGAGCCCTTACCTCACCAACTAGCTAATCCCACCTAGGCATATCCTGACGCGAGAGGCCCGAAGGTCCCCCTCTTTGGCCCGTAGGCATCATGCGGTATTAGCCATCGTTTCCAATGGTTATCCCCCACATCAGGGCAATTTCCTAGGCATTACTCACCCGTCCGCCGCTCGCCGCCCAACAAATCCTCCGAAGATTCAATGTTGTCGCTGCCGCTCGACTTGCATGTGTTAGGCCTGCCGCCAGCGTTCAATCTGAGCCATGATCAAACTCTTCAATTTAAGATTTTGTTCGGCTCAATGAATACTGACTTCAAAACTGCTCTTACTCGAAAGTAAGAAGTAATTTTAAAGCTATTATCGTTCCAACAGAACGATAATGAATTGACTGTGCCAAGTCTTTCGACTCGTTTGGTCACTCAGTTCATTGAAACCTAATTTGATACCGAGGTATCTAATTGGATTATCATCAACGAGTGCCCACACAGATTGATAGGTCTATATTGTTAAAGAGCTTTCCTATTGAGCTTTGCTCAAATCGGACGGCCATTTTAGCGAGATAAAGTTTAGTGTCAACCACTTTTTCAAACTTTCTTTCAAGCGTTTCCACTTGGCTAATTGCTAACTTGGCTTACGTTCCTTTCGGAGCGTTGCCGTGTCAGCGAGGTGGCATTATAGAGATTGCGATCACATTGGCAAGCCCTTTTTTACGTTTTTTTTGATTTTCTTATCATTCGGATAAAATTGCAGCAAAAACACTTAAAAGAGCACGTTATTTCTACAGTTCTTTGAATTTATCTGCAAAAGAGCCACTTTTTCCCAGTTGGTGTATTCCACTTCTTTGGTTGTATCGGTTTCACCACCTGTCATCGACATAATGAACTTAATCATCGTTCGATCAAACCAATGATAGCGAGGGTAATAAAGAGCTCCTGCAAAGACACCTATTAACGTAGGTTTCCAAGGTGACTTAATTAGGAACTTACGAATATAGGCACTACCTTCAGGCGTATCCTTACCTTGGTCTTCTTTACGGGCAGTAAGGTTCACGCAGAAAAACGCCACTTTGCTTTGCGCAAGTTGATTCAAGTTTCGTTCAATAAACTGGTATAGCTTCTTATTAAGATGACCATAGCGAATAGACGCTCCAATCAATACTCTGTCGTATTGACTAAAATCAATCGTCTCTACATTATGTAAATCCACCAACTCGCATTCGAAGTCTGTGAGTTGCTCATCTATATAGTGGAGAATTTTTTTTGTCTGCCCTTCACGCGAAGAGTATAGAAATAAAGCTTTTGCCACAATTTCTCCTTAGCTACGCCAGAATGTCGGCGTGAGTAAAATAAGTAAGGTAAATATTTCCAAGCGACCAAATAGCATAGAAACAATCAGCACCCATTTAGCATTATCATTTACATCACCAAAATGAAGAGCAACTTCTCCCAACCCTGGTCCTAAGTTATTCAATGTGGCGGCAACAGCGGAAAATGCACTTAACTCATCCATCCCTGTTGCGATCAGCGCCAACATACAAACGACGAACACTAAAGCATAAGCAGAGAAGAATCCCCACACCGCATCAACCACGCGTTGAGGCAAAGCCGTTCCTCCTACTTTAATAGTGTAAACCGCGCGAGGGTGAACCAACCGCTTTAGTTCACGTGCACCTTGTAAGGTCAGCAGAAGAATACGGATCACTTTCATGCCGCCGCCAGTCGAACCTGCACACCCCCCTATAAAAGAAGAGAACAATAGCAGCACTGGTAAAAACAATGGCCAGTCAGCAAAACCGGTTGTGGTAAAGCCCGCCGTAGTAGAGATAGACACGGTCTGGAATAACGCTTGGTCAAAGGCGTCATATGGGGAGTCATACGAGTGGTGATTCAACAGTAATAAGAAGCACACTAAGAACAGGATAACTTGAATAAAGATGAACGCGCGGAACTCTGGATCTTTCCAATAGTATTTAGGATGCACGCCGCCAGACGCAAACGCGGCGAAGTGCAAAGAATAGTTACATGCCGAAATCAACAAGAAGACAACGGTGATCATGTTAATAGCATAACTATCGAAATAGCCCATACTGGCATCGTGGGTCGAAAAACCACCAATTGCAATCGTGGAGAAGCTATGGCTGATCGCATCAAACGGCGTCATACCTGCCAACCAAAATGCTAAGGCACATGCAATAGTCAAACTCAGATAGATATACCACAGCGCTTTTGCGGTTTCAGCTATGCGCGGAGTCATTTTCGTATCTTTTACTGGCCCAGGAATTTCAGCGCGATATAACTGCATACCTCCGATACCAAGAACCGGAAGAATTGCTACAGCAAGAACAATGATACCCATACCGCCAAACCATTGAAGCAACTGGCGATAGAACAAAATGGCTTTGGGTAATTCATCCAATCCAACAATGACTGTCGCACCGGTGGTCGTTAAGGCAGAGAAAGACTCAAAAAAGGCATCGGTTACAGAAACGTTTGGATTATCTGCAATCAAAAAAGGAATAGCGCCTGCACTACCTAGAACGGTCCAAAAGAGAACAACAATAAGAAAGCCATCACGTGCTTTAAGCTCGTGCTTATACCTTCGGTTTGGAAACCAACATACCCCTCCCCATAAAAGGAGAACAAAAAATGTCGTGACAAACGGTACACCCGCACCATCTCTATAGATAAGCGCAACCAGTGCAGGTGCGAGCATTGTGACACTAAAAAGCGCGAGCAATAGCCCGACGATTCGAATAATTGAACGAAATTGCATGGATTGATTGACTAGCGAAGCTGTCCCTGTGGCTTCCTATTTTTCATTATTGTCCGTCTAATGGGGTGACAATTGCCTTTGCACCACTTTTGTTGATGATAGTCTGGGTAAACGCGCTCACTTCACGTAGCTCGATTTCCACAACTAATGCCACCTGAACGCTGTATTCGGCATCGACTTCAACCGCACCGAACTGAGGCATTAACGACTGTACAATAGGCATAAAGCCATAGTCTAACTCTAGTCTGAGCTTTGTGGTTATTTTTTTCTCAATTGTTTGAAGCTGCTTGAGAGCTTGTTGTACACCACCACCATAAGCTTTCACAAGTCCTCCCGTACCTAACCGAATACCACCATAGTAACGCGTCACTACGGCCGTGATTTCTCCGACACCTGATCCTGACAATTGAGCAAGTATTGGCTTACCTGCAGTACCGGACGGTTCTCCATCATCACTAAACCCCACTTCATTGAATCTTCTGGCCGGCCAGCAACAAAACCCCAGCAGTTATGTCTTGCGTCAGAGTGTTTGGATTTTATCTGCTCCACAAATGCTTTCGCCTTTTCCACGCTCGGTGTATGAGCCAAATAAGTAATAAAGAGGCTCTTTTTGATCTCTTCTTCAAATTGCACAGGCTCTGCTGGAATCAGATAAGGTTGGTCATTCATAGGATTACGTCACTTTTCTCTTTGTTCAAAGTCTATCACGAGACCGATTTACACGTCGCATAAGATCTGCACCAGCGCACAATGTTAAACACTTGTTTAAAAAATGTATTGAAATTAGCCAATCTGCGGTCCAAACTAACCACACTGGTCTAACCAGAATAAGAATAAAACGACTTTCCTCTATATCTATTTGTTGTATCACACGGCATTTAGCCAACATCAAATCGGTATACAGACAATCCAAGATTGTATGTCATGGAGATAGACAATGATTTACCAAGCCGAAACCCTACAGGTAAAGGAAGTACACAATGGTATTGCAGAGCTTAGCTTCTGCTCTCCAAAATCCGTCAACAAGCTCGACCTAGCAACACTAGAGTCACTCGACAAAGCACTTGATGCCTTGATTGCGCATCAAGGACTTAAGGGCTTGATGCTCACCTCAGATAAAAACGCGTTCATTGTTGGCGCGGACATCACCGAATTCTTAGGTCTTTTTGCCAAGACAGACGCTGAGCTCGATCAGTGGCTGCAATTTGCGAACAGCATCTTCAATAAACTGGAAGACTTGCCTGTCCCGACCATCTCGGTACTAAAAGGTCACACATTAGGTGGCGGTTGTGAGTGTGTACTTGCAACTGACATGCGCATTGGTGACAAGACCACCAGCATCGGTCTTCCTGAAACTAAGTTAGGCATTATGCCGGGCTTTGGTGGTTGTGTCCGTTTACCACGCGTGATCGGTGCCGACAGCGCAATGGAAGTGATCACTCAAGGTAAAGCGTGTCGTGCGGATGAAGCATTAAAGATTGGTCTTCTTGATGCCGTTGTTGATACCGACGCTCTTTACGAGTCAGCGCTACAAACACTGACATCGGCAATCAACGAAAAACTAGACTGGCAAACTCGTCGCAAACAAAAGACATCGCCTCTAACGCTAAGTAAGCTTGAGTCAATGATGAGCTTTACTATGGCGAAAGGACTAGTGGCACAAAAAGCCGGTCCTCACTACCCAGCCCCAATGACAGCCGTTATTACTATTGAGGAAGGCGCGCACTTTACCCGTAACGAAGCACTCGACATTGAACGTAAGCACTTCGTAAAACTGGCTAAGTCGGAGGAAGCAAAATCACTGGTTGGTCTCTTCCTTAACGACCAATACATCAAAGGGCTTGCTAAAAAATCAGCTAAGTCAGCGAGTAAAGAGACACAACGTGCGGCGGTACTTGGTGCGGGGATCATGGGTGGCGGTATCGCCTACCAATCTGCATTAAAAGGCGTACCGGTGTTAATGAAAGACATCGCGCAACCGTCACTCGATTTAGGGATGACAGAAGCCTCTAAACTGCTGAATAAACGCCTATCTCGTGGTCGCATTGACGGCTTTAAGATGGCTGGCATCTTAGCGTCTATCACACCGAGCCTACATTACGCGGGCATCGATGAATCAGACGTGATTGTTGAAGCCGTGGTTGAAAACCCGAAAGTAAAAGCGGCAGTTTTAGCTGAAGTGGAAGCGCATGTCGGTAACGATACCGTTATCACCTCAAATACCTCGACGATTCCAATCAATCTATTAGCAAAATCACTAAAACGCCCAGAAAACTTCTGTGGTATGCACTTCTTCAACCCAGTGCATCGCATGCCTCTCGTCGAGATCATCCGTGGCGAACACACTTCAGAAGAAACCATCAATCGCGTTGTTGCCTACGCAGCGAAAATGGGTAAATCACCAATTGTCGTCAACGACTGCCCAGGGTTCTTTGTTAACCGCGTTCTATTCCCATACTTTGGCGGCTTCAGCATGCTACTTCGTGATGGCGCAGACTTTACGAAAATCGATAAAGTCATGGAGCGTAAATTTGGCTGGCCAATGGGACCGGCGTACTTGCTCGACGTAGTAGGCATTGATACAGCCCATCATGCACAAGCGGTGATGGCGCAAGGTTTCCCTGAGCGTATGGGCAAACAAGATCGTGACGCGATCGATGCACTGTTCGAAGCGAACAAATACGGCCAGAAAAATGGCAGTGGTTTCTACAACTACACCATTGATAGAAAAGGTAAGCCTAAGAAAACCTTCTCTGAAGATATCTTGCCAGTACTCGCTGACGTTTGTGCCGATAAGCCTTTCCATGACAAAGAACGCTTTGACGATCAGACCATCATCAATCGAGTGATGATTCCAATGATCAATGAAGTAGTACTGTGTCTACAAGAGGGCATCATTGCTACTCCTCAAGAAGCGGATATGGCACTGGTTTACGGCCTTGGCTTCCCTCCATTCCGCGGCGGCGTATTCCGCTACCTAGATAGTGTTGGTATTGCTGAATTTGTTGCCATGGCAAAACAGTACTCAGAGCTTGGTGCCATGTACCAAGTACCACAGATGCTGATTGATATGGCAGAGAAAGGACATCCCGTATATGGAAAAGCCTTTTACGGTATACAACAGCAAGGTTCTATCTAAGGAGAGATTCCAAAATGACTAATCAAACAAGAAATGTTGTCGTAGTCGATTGTCTACGTACTCCAATGGGTCGATCTAAAGGTGGTGCTTTCCGTCATACGCGAGCAGAAGATCTATCTGCACGCCTAATGAAAGGTATCCTTGCGCGAAATCCACAAGTTAACCCAAGCGAGATTGAAGACATCTACTGGGGCTGTGTACAACAAACCCTAGAGCAAGGATTCAACGTTGCACGTAACTCAGCACTACTTGCAGGCCTACCAATTGAAATTGGCGCAGTAACGGTGAACCGCCTGTGTGGTTCATCCATGCAAGCGCTACATGACGGTACACGTGCAATCATGACTGGCGATGCTGAAATCTGTCTGATCGGTGGTGTTGAACACATGGGTCATGTACCAATGAATCACGGTGTTGACTTCCACCCAGGTCTATCGAAAAACATAGCAAAAGCCGCCGGTATGATGGGATTAACCGCAGAAATGCTTGGCAAGCTTCATGGCATCAGCCGACAACAACAAGATGAGTTTGCTGCTCGTTCTCATGCCCGAGCGCATGCCGCGATGGTAGAGGGCCGCTTTAAAAACGAAATCCTACCGATTGAAGGCCATGCAGCCGACGGCACGCTGTTCACCCTAGATTACGATGAAGTAATTCGTCCTGAAACATCTGTAGAGGGCCTATCTCAACTGCGTCCTGTATTCGATCCAGTAAACGGCACCGTAACTGCAGGTACATCATCGGCATTGTCTGACGGCGCTTCAGCCATGCTGATCATGAGCGAAGAGAAAGCCAATGAACTTGGCTTAAAGATCCGCGCACGTATTAAAGGCATGGCTATTGCGGGCTGCGATCCATCTATCATGGGTTATGGTCCTGTTCCTGCAACGCAAAAAGCACTTAAGCGTGCTGGTCTTTCAATTGAAGACATGGATGTGATTGAGCTCAATGAAGCATTCGCTGCACAATCACTACCGTGTGCGAAAGACTTAGGTTTGCTTGAAGTAATGGATGAAAAGGTCAACCTCAACGGCGGTGCGATTGCATTGGGTCACCCACTTGGTTGTTCAGGCTCGCGCATTTCAACCACGCTGATCAACCTAATGGAAGACAAAGACGCAAAATATGGTCTCGCAACCATGTGTATTGGTTTAGGTCAGGGTATTGCAACTGTATTTGAACGTCCATAATGGTTCAATGGTCGTCGTGATCAACCCAACAATCACAAGCAAATGAACCAATACTGAAAATTTTTAGTATTACACTTAAGGGCGGCATCTAATGTTGCCCTTTGTTTTACGCCAAACATTGCTTGTATGCATAAAAAGCATGCATTAAATGCTCAAGTTTCATTTTATTCATAAACAAAGAAGACATACACTTAGCAGCAGTTGATATCTTGCTGCATGTGGCCCAGAGTCACGCTACCGCACATTCGGAGAACCTTATGTTTAATGCTCTAGTTCTAAATCAAGAAGACAAACGTACTATCGCTAACATCGAGCAAATCGATGAGACACAACTGCCTGAAGGCGACGTTCTGATTGACGTTGATTACTCATCGTTGAACTACAAAGACGGCCTTGCAATCACAGGTAAAGGTAAAATCATCCGTAACTTCCCGATGGTGCCAGGTATTGACCTAGCAGGTACGGTAGTAAGCTCTGAAGACGACCGCTACAAAGCCGGTGACAAAGTTGTCCTTACTGGTTGGGGTGTGGGTGAAAACCACTGGGGTGGTATGTCTCAACGCGCTCGCCTAAAAGCGGATTGGCTAGTACCACTACCTAAAGGTCTAGACAGCAAGAAAGCGATGATGATTGGTACTGCAGGCTTTACTGGCATGCTATGTGTTCAAGCACTGCTGGATGCAGGAATCAAACCTGAAGCGGGTGAAATCTTAGTAACAGGCGCAAGTGGTGGCGTTGGCTCTGTCGCAGTAACGCTTCTAGCACAGCTTGGCTACAAAGTTGCAGCCGTGACAGGTCGTGTTGAACAAAACGGTCCGCTATTAGAAAAACTAGGTGCGAGCCGCATTATTGATCGTGTTGAGTTTGAAGAACCAGCTCGTCCGCTTGAAAAACAAGTATGGGCAGGGGCCGTTGATACCGTAGGCAGCAAAGTACTAGCAAAAGTATTGGCGCAAATGGATTACAACAGTGCAGTCGCCGCTTGTGGCCTTGCAGGTGGCTTCGATCTACCGACAACAGTGATGCCGTTCATCCTACGTAACGTTCGCCTACAAGGTGTGGATTCTGTTTCATGCCCATTTGAAAAGCGTACTGCAGCATGGGAAAAATTGGTTGAGCTACTACCAGACAGCTACTTCGAACAAGCGTGTACTGAGGTAGAGCTAGCAGAAGCACCAAAATACGCTGAAGACATCACTAACGGTCAAGTAACGGGTCGTGTGGTTATCAAACTATAAGCGCTAGCAACTCCGTAGAATAAACAAAGCCGGGTCAGTTCATTGCCCGGCTTTTTGCTATTTTGATTTTCGGAAAACTAATCCAACCCCATATCTTCAATTCGCTTAGCAATAAGACGACTACATTCTTCACGAACCACCGCGCGTAACCACTCTTGAGCAGGAGAGTGTTCACAACGCGCATGCCAAATCATCGAGTATTCAAACGGGGTGAATTGAAATGGTAGAGGCTTCACCACCAAGTCATAGCGCTCAGCAACCAAGTACGCCAAATCCGCCGGCACAGTAATTATGATAGGTAAAGTATCGACGATCGCCAATGCTGCTTCCAAATGGTAAGCACGCAGCACCATTTTACGTTTTGGCTTTTCAATTAAAGCTTGTTCAATCAGCGCTTTGACTCCATCGCTTATCGCAATCATCGCGTGCGGATAGCGAAGGTAATCATCTAAGCTCATCTCTTTATCGGCTAGCGGGTGTTGTTTGGAGAGCATACACAATACACCGACTCGACCAAGCACTTCGCTACGCAGTGGTTCAACAGGACCGGTAGGGCGACAAATAGCAAGATCGGCACTCTCATAAGTCAACTGATCAGATAAACGATCGTGTTGCAGTGGCAAGAAGTTAAAAGACACATTCGGCGCTTCTTGATAAATACGCGGCAAAGCAAAAGGAAGAATTGTCTGCATCGCATAATCTGTGGTGGCGATATTAAAGGTTTGATCGCAATTACGTGGATCGAACTCGCGTGGCGACAACAGCTGACGTAAAGACTCCAATGGCTCACCTAAGGAACGATCGATTTCTAACGCCTTTTGCGTTGGGATCAAATGCTGACCTTGCCGCGTAAACAATGGATCGCCGAGCAGATCGCGTAAGCGCCCGAGTACGCGGCTCATTGCCGATTGGCTTAAATTGAGGCGCGTTGCTGCCTTGCTGACACTGCTCTCTTCAATCAGTACGCGTAACGCAACCAATAAGTTAAGATCTCGACGATAGATATCTTCTAATTCCACGATTTGCCACTTATCATGTAGGGGATTTAGATAAATTGTACTCTTCAGGCAAAAAAAATCCCGCCTTTCAGCGGGGAAGCCCAAGAAAAATGGGGATAGTGTCGGAATGAAGTGTCGTTAAGTTTGGTGAGTGGGATATCGATAGATTCCGAATGCAGCAAAAAAGTGCTAATTTTCTTGCTCTGATGCACCTGACCATTTGTGCATCTCAATCCAAATCCCAATAATCGTTGCACTCATGCCTACGAGAGGCATTAATGAGGTTTCAGCTGGCGTTCTAAGCACAAGCGCACAGAACGAGATAAAGCACAAAACCGAATAGATGGTTAGTCTGTCTAACGCTGTTAACATCGTCTCTCCTCGCCAGTTGTTACCAAATTGTTAATTTAAGGTAAATCAAAAATTCAGTTTGCCAAGTGGTTATTGAATATTTTTTCAACGAAAGTAAAATTCACCGCTAAGTTAGCTATGAGAATCACATTATGAGTTTTAATCCTGAACTGGCGACCAAGACATTAGAGGCGGAAGGATTACGCTGCCCAGAGCCAGTAATGATGGTCAGGAAGACAATTCGAACGATGCAAGACGGTGAGGTGTTGCTAGTAAAAGCAGATGACCCATCGACAACTCGAGATATCCCGAGCTTCTGCCGATTTATGGATCACCAATTAATAGCGGCACAAACGGAACATCTCCCATACCAATACTTAATTAAGAAAGGTTTGGTATAATCTCAGCAGAATCAAAAACGGCAGCCCATAAGGCTGCCGTTTGTTTATTCATCGTATTCTAGTGTGCGAACTTCTGATTGTAGCTTGTTCAATTGTTTGCGCATCGCGCGTATTTCTTCATGCATCGGAATAATGTGGGCAACCCGAATCCATGCTTCTACTGTTAAGCCAGTAAGAATAAAAGACCCTGCCACAATAGGTAGCCACATATCCGTTAACACCATTGCCAACAAGCACAGTGCTAAACCAAAGGTGAATAAGTAACTCTGACTTTTTGGGGACATCCCCATATAACGTGTAAGCATAAACTTGCCCTCTCGCCATCATTCACACCATTAAATTACCATGACAAGTATGACACTAATACGTCATTCGTCACGGTCCTGAATGATTTTGAGTCAGAGTTTGAACTCGCGCATTCCCTATCTACTTATTGATAATTCGCATCATTTTAGAGTATATAAATCAAAACAACGCCGCACCTATCGCAAGCGCGATAAACAAGAATGCGGTAACCTTACGGATAAGCCCTAACGGCATCTTGTCTGCCGATAATTTACCGATCAGAACCACTGGCACATTCGCGAGCAGCATACCGATCGTCGTACCGAGAATCACCCAACTGAGCGCATCAGCATACTGCGCCCCTAGAATCGAAGTCGCGATCTGAGTTTTATCTCCGATCTCTGCAACAAAGAAAGCAATAAAACTCGCAATAAAAGGACCTCGATTAGAAATCTGCTCGTCGTAATCTAACTTATCTGGGATCAGCACCCAAGCGGCCATGGCGACAAAACTGACCACCAGCACCCATTTTAAAATGTCAGGAGACAGATAGTCCGCCACAACCACACCTAGCCATGCAGCCAAAGCGTGGTTAGCAATGGTAGCCAAAAAGATTGCTGCAATAATAGGGATTGGTTTACGGTAACGACTGGCAAGTAATAGAGATAGCAATTGGGTCTTATCGCCAATTTCTGCTAACGCTACGGTAGTAATTGAAATAGCTAAAACGCTCACGACATGCTCATTGGGGCGGGATAATTATTATAACCATAGACAAACCTCACGCCCCACCCCGGTTCATGATGATTTGTCTAAGGTCTTGCTAAACTCATCAGATGATAAGTCTCGAACGCCATGGTGATTTTGCACCAATTATGTTGACGAACGAACCGAATGAAACTGGCATTTCATCAAGTAAGCTACTCCCCAAAGACAAGGCAATTCTAATTATAACGACGCGTCATCTCAAGCTCCGTTTTGTAAGTAAAAATCACCCCAAAAGCTCAATTTTCATCTCTATTAGCTAAATATGCCAAGAATTAGGCAAACTTAGCGGTTCTGGCTATGAAATAAGCAAGATTAGCTCTACTCCCACGCACAATATCTGGGTATACTTGATCGTTATTTTATTCAACCGTCATTACTCCAAACGTCATCATTTAGGCACCAAAGCCTTACTGTTTGACACAATGCGAGTAATTAGAGAATCGCGCGAACCGACTTATGCAAAAATACGATATCAAAACCTTCCAGGGAATGATCCTCGCGCTGCAGGATTATTGGGCTCAAAATGGTTGCACCATTGTTCAACCGCTAGATATGGAAGTAGGTGCGGGTACCTCTCACCCAATGACCTGTCTACGAGCGCTTGGCCCAGAGCCAATGTCTACAGCTTATGTACAACCATCTCGTCGTCCTACCGATGGTCGTTACGGTGAAAACCCTAACCGCCTTCAACACTACTACCAATTCCAAGTAGCATTGAAACCATCACCAGACAATATCCAAGAGTTGTACTTAGGTTCTCTAGAAGTTCTTGGTATTGACCCACTTGTACACGACATTCGTTTCGTAGAAGACAACTGGGAAAACCCTACACTAGGCGCATGGGGTCTAGGCTGGGAAGTATGGCTAAACGGCATGGAAGTGACTCAATTTACTTACTTCCAACAAGTTGGTGGCCTTGAGTGTAAACCAGTAACCGGTGAAATCACTTACGGTATCGAACGTCTAGCAATGTACATCCAAGAAGTAGACTCCGTTTACGACCTCACTTGGAACATTGCACCAAACGGCAGCAAAGTGACTTACGGTGATATCTTCCACCAAAACGAAGTAGAGCAGTCGACTTACAACTTTGAACACGCTGACGTGGAATTCCTATTTGGTTTCTTCGAGCAATGTGAGAAAGAATGTAAAGCGTTACTTGAGCTAGAAAAGCCACTACCTCTACCAGCATACGAGCGCATCTTGAAAGCCGCTCACGCGTTCAACCTTCTAGACGCACGTAAAGCGATCTCAGTAACTGAACGTCAACGCTACATCCTGCGCATCCGTGATCTGACTAAGTCAGTAGCAGAAGCCTACTACGCATCGCGTGAAGCACTTGGCTTCCCAATGTGTAAAAAAGAACAAGCGTAAGGGAGCGATATAACATGGCAAAAGAATTTCTAATCGAGCTAGGCACAGAAGAGCTACCACCAACGCAACTTCGCACTCTAGCGGAAGCATTCGCAGCAAACTTCGAAGCAGAACTAAAAGGCGCTGAGCTTGCTCACGAAGGCGTGAAATGGTTCGCAGCTCCTCGTCGTCTGGCTCTTAAAGTAGCAGCGCTAGCAGAAAGCCAATTAGACAAAGTTGTAGAAAAACGCGGCCCTGCGGTTTCTGCAGCATTTGACGCAGACGGTAATGCAACAAAAGCGGCTCAAGGTTGGGCTCGTGGTTGTGGTATCAATGTTGATCAAGCTGAGCGCATGGTGACAGACAAGGGTGAATGGCTTCTATTTAAACAAGAAGTGAAAGGTCAACCGACATCAGAAGTTGTTGTAGAACTTGCTGCAAAAGCACTGGCTAACCTACCTATTGCTAAACCAATGCGTTGGGGCAACAAAACAACTCAGTTTATTCGCCCAGTAAAAACACTAACCATGCTTATGGGCAGCGATCTAATCGAGGGGGAAATCCTTGGTGTCGCCTCTGATCGCACTATCCGTGGTCACCGCTTCATGGGTGAAAAAGAGTTCACGATCGATTCTGCTGAGCAATACCCTGCAATCTTAGAAGAGCGCGGTAAAGTAATGGCAGATTACGAAGCGCGTAAAGCAATCATTCTAGCTGACGCACAAAAAGCGGCAGCAGCAGTTGGCGGTATCGCTGATCTAGAAGATGACCTAGTAGAAGAAGTAACGTCTCTGGTTGAATGGCCAGTAGTACTTACAGCAAAGTTCGAAGAAGAGTTCCTAAAAGTCCCTTCTGAAGCGTTGGTTTACACCATGAAAGGTGACCAAAAATACTTCCCCGTCTATTCACATGAGAATGGCGATGAAAACAAGAAGCTACTACCGAACTTCATCTTTGTATCAAACATCGAATCAAAAGAACCTCGTTACGTAATCGAGGGTAACGAGAAAGTGGTTCGCCCTCGTCTTGCTGACGCAGAGTTCTTCTTCAACACAGACCGTAAGCGTCCGCTTATCGATCGTCTGCCTGAACTAGAGCAAGCGATCTTCCAAAAGCAGCTCGGTACCATCAAAGACAAAACTGATCGTATCGCAGCTCTTGCTGGCTACATTGCAAAACAAATTGATGCCGATGTTGAGAAAGCAACACGTGCAGGCCTACTGGCCAAATGTGACCTAATGACATCAATGGTATTCGAGTTTACGGATACTCAAGGTGTAATGGGTATGCACTATGCACGTCATGATGGCGAAGATGAACAAGTCGCTTTAGCACTTTACGAGCAATACATGCCACGTTTTGCGGGTGATGAACTGCCATCTAACGGCGTGTCATCTGCGGTAGCAATGGCAGACAAACTGGACACTATCGTAGGTATCTTCGGTATTGGTCAAGCGCCGAAAGGTTCAGATCCATTTGCCCTTCGTCGTGCGTCACTAGGTGTATTGCGCATCATCGTAGAAAATGGTTTCAACTTAGACTTGGTTGATCTGATCCGCGAAGCAAAAGTACTGTTTGGCGATAAACTAACGAATGAAAACGTAGAAACTGACGTTCTTGAATTTATGCTTGGTCGCTTCCGTGCATGGTATCAAGATGCTGGCTTTAGCGTAGACATCATTCAAGCAGTATTAGCTCGTCGTCCTACTAAACCAGCAGACTTCGACCAACGCGTTAAAGCCGTTTCCCACTTCCGTGAGTTGGAAGCAGCAGAAGCGCTCGCTGCAGCGAACAAGCGTGTAGGTAACATTCTTGCGAAATTCGATGGCGAACTAGCAGCAGACATCGACCTAGCACTTCTACAAGAAGACGCAGAGAAAGCACTAGCAGAAAGCGTTGAAGTCATGACAGAAGCGTTAGAGCCTGCATTTGCAACGGGTAACTACCAAGAAGCCCTAAGCAAGCTAGCTGACCTACGTGAGCCAGTTGATGCGTTCTTTGATAACGTGATGGTAATGGCAGACGATGAAGCACTTAAGAAGAACCGTCTGACTCTACTGAACAATCTACGTAACCTGTTCCTACAGATTGCAGATATCTCTGTTCTTCAGAAGTAAGATTATTGAGATACGTTCGATTGAAAGGGAAGCAAAGGCTTCCCTTTTTTATTGCTCTTTTTACGCTTTTTATCCATTTATCTCGTGCCTCTGGCCTGATGACTCACTTTTTTCTTCTTCGAGCAAATTCACACTTTGCGTTGTTTCCACATTCATGTAAGGTCAAGGATTATCCTATTGACTGGCATCACGCTAGCGTAATCACATTAAGCAATCACAATGAATTAGGTATCACAAGGCATGCAGTTCTCGAAGTTTGGTGAAAAATTTAATCAGTATTCAGGTATCACGCAGTTAATGGACGATTTGAATGATGGTCTGCGCACTCCAGGCGCCATCATGCTCGGTGGGGGTAACCCAGCCGCCATTCCTGCCATGCTCGATTACTTTCGCCAAGCCAGTGAGGAGATGCTCGCCAGTGGGGAGCTCGTCGCCGCCCTCGCCAACTACGATGGGCCGCAAGGCAAAGACGCGTTCGTTAAAGCGTTGGCTCAGTTATTCCGTGAAAATTACGGCTGGGATATTTCAGAAAAGAACATCAGCCTAACTAACGGCAGCCAAAGTGGCTTCTTCTACTTGTTCAACTTGTTGGCCGGTAAACAGCCAGACGGTTCACACAAGAAAGTGCTACTGCCTATCGCGCCTGAATACATCGGTTATGGTGACGCGGGCATTGATGAAGATATCTTTGTCTCTTACCATCCAGAAATCGAGCTGTTAGATAACGGTCTATTTAAATACCACGTCGATTTTGAGCAGCTAAAAGTTGATGACTCTGTTGCGGCAATCTGCGCGTCTCGCCCAACCAACCCAACAGGTAACGTACTGACAGACAAAGAAGTACGTAAGCTGGATAAACTGGCACGTGAAAACAACATCCCGCTGATCATCGATAACGCCTACGGTCTGCCTTTCCCGAACATCATCTTTGAAGATGTCGAACCGTTTTGGAATGAAAACACCATCCTATGCATGAGCCTATCTAAGCTTGGCTTGCCGGGCGTGCGTTGTGGGATTGTGATTGCGAGTGAAGAAATCACGCAAGCGTTGACTAATATGAACGGTATCATCAGCCTAGCTCCAGGCAGTGTTGGTCCAGCGCTAGCAAACCACATCATTGGCAAAGGCGATCTGCTTAAATTGAGCTCTGAGGTGATTAAACCGTTCTACAAACAAAAGTCACAACGTGCGGTTGAACTGCTTCAAGAAGCGATTACCGATGAGCGATTCCGTATTCACAAGCCGGAAGGCGCTATCTTCTTGTGGCTATGGTTTGATGAACTGCCAATCACTACGATGGAGCTGTACCAACGCTTGAAAGCGCGTGGTGTATTGATTGTCCCGGGTGAATACTTCTTTATTGGTCAGAAGGACGAGTGGGATCATGCGCACCAATGCTTGCGTATGAACTACGTTCAAGACGATGAGATGATGCAAAAAGGCATTGCGATTATCGCAGAAGAAGTGGAAAAGGCTTACCGAGAGGGTAAATAACGGATTAAACTCAGCCGTTTTTTTCTTTGGAGTAGCGGCTTTGAAAACCCAAAACTAAAAAGAGCGCCCTTTTCCATAATGGAAGGCGCTCTTTCTCATTCTATAACCGTGTGGTTAACTGAAGTGCCATTAGCTGATTAGCTGTTTTCAATCAGATTATTACCACCAATCGCAATCTTACGTGGCTGCATGGCTTCTGGAATTTCACGAACCAAATCGATATGAAGTAGGCCATTTTCCATGGATGCACCGACAACTTTTACGTAATCCGCGAGTTGGAATTTGCGTTCAAAATCGCGCTCTGCAATGCCTTGGTAGACGTAGTTTTTGCTCTCTTCTGCTTTGCGTTCGCCTTTCACGATCAACATATTTTCGTTCTGAGTCAGATCTAACTGCTCCTCAGCAAAACCAGCTACTGCCATAGTAATACGGTAGTTATGCTCGTCTTTTTGTTCGATGTTGTATGGAGGGTAACCGCCAGAAGTGTTCTTCGCAGAGCTTGCTTCCATCAGGTTAAACAGACGGTCGAAGCCGATTGCACTACGGTATAGTGGTGAGAAATCTACATTACGCATAATTCTATCCTCTTTTAAGCAATAGTCTTAGCCCGGATGAAGTCATCCAAATAGCGCATTTATGCAGTAAACGCCGAACTAAGGGATCCGATACTTCATTCCTCAGACCTACTCTTTAGGTTCGGGGACATGATGTCGAATCTAGGGTCAAGTTGTGTGCTAATACTGAGTATCCTCTCCTGAGCGATCTCGTTTAGCGATTCCAGAGGAGTTGAACTTCTACTCTCTAGCAAGCCAATCATCCTCTTCATAACTAGATATAAGGTCGATAAATACGCTTTCAAGGGCTCTGGTGAAAATATTTTTAGCTCCCCGACTCGGTCATCCCTTCCTCTCGAAGCGAAGCGTTCCCATATCCATAGGACGCAGCCGTTCTCGTATCTCGACTCTTTTATCTCGTTTCTACCCCCATAAAAAAACGCCACCTCTTGCGAGATGGCGTTTTTAGCATGATTTGACTGAGTCTGTACAACTACACGTCTAGGTTTGCTACTTTCAGCGCATTCTCTTCGATGAAGTTACGACGCGGCTCAACTTGGTCACCCATTAGCGTTGTAAACAATTGGTCTGCACCGACTGCATCTTCAATCGTTACTTGCATCATACGACGTGTCTCTGGGTCCATTGTGGTTTCCCAAAGCTGATCTGGGTTCATCTCACCTAGACCTTTGTAACGTTGTAGACTTAGGCCACGACGCGACTCTTTAATTAACCACTCTAGTGCAGAAGCAAAGCTCGATACAGGCTGAGTACGCTCACCACGCTTGATGTACGCACTATCTTCCAATAGACCGTCTAGCGCTTCAGATAGATCCGCTAGTCTGCCGTACTCTTTCGAGTTGAGAAGATCAATGCTTAATGCGTAGTCATGCGTCACGCCGTGAGTACGTACGATGATCTTAGGTAGGTTTAGACCTAGCTCTTCGTGTTGCTCGACTTCAAAGCTGTATTGGCTTGCCCCCACTTCTTTCGCATTTAGTTGCTCAACAAGTTGCTTAGTCCAAGCTTCAACTTTCGCTGCATCTTGACACTGCTCTGCCGTTAGACGCGGCGTGTAGATAAACTCGTGAACCAATGCGCTTGGGTAGCGACGACTCATACGGTCCGCCAGTTTAATACCTGCATTGTATTGCTGAACGAGCTTCTCTAGCGCTTCACCAGCAAGAGCTGGCGCTTCAGAGTTAACATGTAGCGATGCATTATCCAGTGCTAATGACACTTGGTATTGGTTCATCGCATCTTCGTCTTTAATGTATTGCTCTTGTTTGCCTTTTTTCACTTTGTATAGTGGTGGCTGAGCGATGTACACGTAGCCACGCTCGATAAGCTCTGGCATTTGACGGTAGAAGAAAGTCAACAGTAGCGTACGGATGTGCGAACCATCGACGTCAGCATCGGTCATGATGATGATATTGTGGTAACGCAGTTTATCCGGGTTGTACTCGTCACGACCGATACCACAACCTAGTGCAGTGATCAGCGTTGCCACTTCTTGAGAAGACAGCATCTTGTCGAAACGCGCTTTTTCTACGTTAAGAATCTTACCTTTTAGCGGTAGGATTGCTTGGTTCTTACGGTTACGGCCTTGTTTTGCGGAGCCGCCTGCCGAATCACCCTCCACTATGTATAATTCAGAGAGTGCCGGATCTTTTTCCTGACAGTCTGCAAGTTTACCTGGTAGGCCCGCTAGGTCTAGTGCACCTTTACGACGAGTCATTTCACGAGCTTTACGCGCCGCTTCACGAGCACGTGCTGCATCGATGATTTTCGAACAAACCATCTTCGCTTCAGATGGGTTCTCAATCAAGAACTCAGACAATTTCTCACCCATAGCGGATTCAACTGCCGATTTCACTTCAGAGGAAACCAACTTGTCTTTAGTTTGGCTAGAGAACTTAGGATCAGGCACTTTCACCGAAACAACCGCAGTTAGACCTTCACGCGCGTCATCGCCTGAAGTCGCTGTTTTTGCTTTCTTAGAGAAACCTTCTTTATCCATGAACGTATTCAGTGTACGCGTCAGCGCCGCACGGAAACCAGCAAGGTGAGTACCACCATCACGTTGTGGAATGTTGTTAGTAAAACAATAAATGTTCTCTTGGAAACCATCGTTCCACTGCATCGCCACTTCTACCGAGATGCCATCTTCACGTTCAAAGTCGAAGTGGAAGATTTTATCGATGATTGGTGTTTTGTTGGTGTTTAGGTGCTCAACGAACGCTTGGATACCACCTTCAAACATGAAGTGGTCGCTCTTATCGGCTTCGCGCTCATCAACCAGTTTGATGGATACACCAGAGTTTAGGAAAGAAAGTTCACGTAATCGTTTTGCTAGAATATCGTAATGAAATTCGATGTTGGTGAACGTTTCAGCACTTGGCCAGAAACGGATTTGAGTACCAGTGGTATCTGTATCACCTACCACGGCTAGTGGCGCTTGAGGATCGCCATGGTGGTATGTTTGCGTATGGATATGGCCACCACGATGAATGGTAAGAACCACTTTTTCAGACAGCGCGTTTACTACCGAAACACCTACACCGTGAAGACCGCCTGATACTTTGTATGAGTTATCATCAAACTTACCACCCGCGTGAAGTACCGTCATGATAACTTCTGCTGCTGATACTTTTTCTTCTGGGTGCAATTCTGTTGGAATGCCACGACCATCATCCGTAACTGAAACCGAGTTATCCTCATGAATTGTCACAACGATGTCTTTACAGTGACCTGCCAACGCTTCATCAATTGAGTTATCCACCACCTCAAATACCATGTGGTGAAGACCGGTGCCGTCGTCCGTGTCGCCGATGTACATACCTGGACGCTTACGAACCGCATCCAGACCCTTTAGTACCTTAATACTCGATGAATCGTAATTTTCAGACATGAGTTTCTCTCTTCTAGTTTGACTCTATCCTGCCATGTTCCACATGAAACAACTTGCCAGTATCATCCAACATATCGGCGATTTGGCTTTCAGTGATAGAGCTTACAAATACTTGTGCGCCCGTCTCTTTTAAGCAGTCTGCTAGACGCTTGCGACGTTGGCTGTCTAATTCCGACGCAAAGTCGTCAATTAGATAAATACATTGTTTTCCGGTCATCGCTGTCAGATGTTGCCCTTGCGCCACGCGTAATGCACACACCATGAGTTTTAATTGACCGCGTGACAAAACATCCTCAACGGGTGTTCCATTCACTTTAATGCGTAAATCCGCCTTGTTTGGGCCACTAAAGGTGTACCCCAACGCCTGATCACGCTCGAAATTTTTCTCTAGTATCTCATGATAAGGTGTATCTTTGTCCCAACCACGATAATACTTTAATTGGATCTCAAATTCTGGCAAAAATGTCTGACAGATGGTTTCCGCGACGGTTCTCATCTGCTCAATGTACTGTGCTCGCCACTGACTGATGTTTTCAGCCAATCGAGCCATTTCTTGATCCCAATAACTGAGCTCGCGATAGCTTCTGGCGGTTTTCAACAGGGCATTACGTTGCTTGTTAAGGCGCTTAAATCGCCCCCATGCATCATAAAAAGCGGGCTCAGTATGAAATACCCCCCAATCAATAAATGCACGGCGATGTTTTGGGCCATCGGTAAGCAGATCAAATCCTTCCGGATGGATCAACTGCAACGGTAAAACTTGGGCGAGCTGCGCCAGTTTTTGTCCAGATTGACCGCCTATTTTAACCTCTGTAGACCCATCACGCTGCTTATTAATACCAATAGGTAGCTCAAATTGATCCGAGTTCAAAAAACGACCATGAACAAACAGTTCGTCACATTCATTTAGGATAATTCGTCCCGTTAGTGAACTCTTGAAAGATCGGCCATGTCCGAGCAAGTAAATCGCTTCTAGGATACTGGTTTTTCCGCTGCCGTTTGGCCCAATAAGAAGTTAAAGCCTGCTGATAAATGAATATCACAGGCTTTAATATTGCGAAATTGCTGAATGATGAGGCGAGAAAGTGGCATTCAGATGACTTATAGTCGAATTGGCATCACCACGTACATGGCACTGTCATCGTCTGCGTTTTCAATCAACGCACTGGCATTCGCATCAGACATTGACACGCGTACCTTGTCACAGCGCAATGTATTGAGCACATCAAGCACGTAGCTAACGTTGAAGCCGATTTCAATCGCATCGCCTTCAAAGCTCACGTCTAGCATTTCTTCGGCTTCTTCTTGCTCCGGGTTATTCGCTGTAATGCGCATTTCACTGCCTGCAAGATTAACACGTACGCCGCGGAACTTTTCATTCGAAAGAATCGCAGCACGAGAGAAGGCTTGACGCAATTCATCGCAACCCGCTTCAAGTGTTTTAGTCGTACTTTGCGGCATTACGCGGCGATAGTCAGGGAAACGACCATCAACAAGCTTAGAAGTGAAGGTAAAGTTATTCACCTCAGCACGCACATTAGAACTACCAATTTGCAGTACAACGGGTTGCTCCGGTGCATCCATTAGCTTAACCAGCTCTTGCACACCTTTACGCGGTACGATGATTTGTTTTTGAGCAAAATCCGCACCTAGCTGAGTTTGAGATACTGCCATACGGTGACCGTCAGTCGCCACACTGCGTAGCGTTGTGCCGTCAATCTCAAACAACATACCGTTTAGGTAATAACGAACATCTTGGTTCGCCATTGAGAATTGTGTTTTTTCGATCAGAGTGCGCAGTTCAACTTGTGTCAAAGAGACTTCAACTTCACTCTGCCAATCTTCAATATTTGGAAAATCGTTCGCTGGAAGCGTGGCTAATGAAAAACGGCTACGACCAGAACGAACTTGGACGCGATCCCCTTCCAATACAAAAGTAATGATCGAGTCATCCGGTAGTCCGCGACAGATATCGAGAAACTTACGAGAAGGAACAGTAATGCTGCCAGCTTCAAAATCGCCCTCTAGAGTCACTTTGCTCACCAATTCTACTTCCAAATCGGTCGCAGTCATGGATAACACGTTCTCTTCTACTTTAATCAGTAGATTGCCAAGAATTGGCAGGGTTGCTCGGCCACCTAAAGCGCCCGACACTTGTTGTAGCGGTTTGATTAAATGACTACGTTCAATGGTAAATTTCATGCTTGGCTCTTTACGCTGTCAGCTCAATTAGTGATTTGCTTAGAATACTGTCATTCTAACCGATTAAGACGACAGGGTGCGAATCAAGTTAGAGTAATCTTCTTTGATATCGTGGCTCTCTTCACGCAACTGCTCAATCTTGCGACAAGCATGCAGTACCGTCGTATGGTCACGACCACCAAATGCGTCACCAATTTCTGGCAAGCTGTGGTTGGTCAACTCTTTTGCCAGTGCCATCGCCAATTGGCGAGGACGAGCAACCGAGCGAGAGCGACGTTTTGACAGCAAGTCCGCCACTTTAATCTTGTAATATTCCGCCACCGTCTTTTGGATATTGTCGATGGTCACTAACTTTTCTTGCAGAGCAAGAAGATCGCGCAGCGCTTCACGGACGAAATCAATCGTAATTGGACGGCCTGTAAAGTTCGCGTTGGCAATAACACGGTTAAGTGCGCCTTCAAGCTCACGAACATTAGAACGCAATCGCTTAGCAATAAAGAATGCCACTTCATCCGCTAGATGAATTTGGTGGTCTTCCGCTTTTTTCATCAAGATCGCAACGCGCGTTTCAAGCTCTGGTGGTTCGATCGCAACGGTTAGGCCCCAACCGAAACGCGATTTAAGACGATCCTCCACACCGCTGATCTCTTTTGGATAACGATCCGAAGTTAGGATGATCTGTTGATTACCCTCAAGCAGAGCATTGAAAGTATGGAAAAATTCTTCTTGAGAACGCTCTTTGTTTGCAAAGAACTGAATGTCATCGATAAGTAGTGCATCCACACTGCGGTAGTAGCGTTTGAACTCTTCAATCGCGTTGTTCTGCAGAGCTTTTACCATGTCTTGTACAAAACGCTCAGAGTGCATATACACCACTTTCGCATTTGGATTGTTATCCACAATCGCGTTACCCACGGCGTGCAATAAGTGCGTTTTACCTAAACCAGTACCGCCGTATAGAAACAATGGGTTGTAAGCCGCACCTGGGTTATCTGAAACCTGACGAGCAGCAGCCAAACCCAGTTGGTTCGACTTACCTTCAACAAAGTTATTAAACTTATGTTTAGGATTCACGTTTGAGCGATGGTTGATATTAGCGATCGCTTGAGGGTCGTCATCCCACGTTTTGTGGACAGGCTTGCGTGCTTGCAATTGTGCAGGTGCCGATGATTCAGCCGCAACATCAGCCGGTGTACGTGTCGGTACCGGTTTTGGTGCAGCTACAGGGCGGCTACCCACTTCAAAGCGCAAGTTAGGAACATCATTACCACAGTATTCCTGCAGTAAACGATTAATGCTATTCAGGTACTTATCGCGAACCCAATCCAACACAAAGCGGTTTGGAGCGAATAGAGTGAGAGTATTGTCATTGAGCTCCGCTTGTAACGGACGAACCCACATACTGAATTCTGTAGCTGGTAGCTCTTCTTGAAGCTGCTGCAAACATTGCAACCAAAGCGAAGATGACACGGTGCCCCCACTGAGTATTTGAATTATCGGAAAAGACTGGCAATTTTACCTGTTGATAACCAAGATCGCCAGCAATTGATCGACGATCCAGTGAATAAGATCTAAGTTATTCACAATTATTTCGCGCTAGATAGTGAGATCAACACATCTTGCCCCAAGATTGCCCACACAATGATCCACATTTGGTCGAAAATGCACAGATCTTGCTTCTGGTGATAACTCTGTGAATGAAATTTCTGTGCCTGATTCTTTTTGATCATATTTCCCCCACTTTTTGATGACGCTTTCATCACTCATGCTTCTCAGTTGGCTACAATTTATACCAAATAGGATCTTATTACTCTCTGGACTAGGTTATTGCACTTGGTTATTTATTTAATTGAGCGAAGTGACAGTAGTATTTCCTACCATAAAAGTTTGGAGATGTATGATGAAACACTGGATTAAGATGGCGGTTGCTGTTATCGCTTTGTCTGCTACAACCGCTCAAGCGGCAATCGACACTGCCACAACTGAAGTAAAAGTCGGCATGTCAGGCCGCTACTTCCCATTTACCTTTGTTAAGCAAGACAAGCTTCAAGGTTTCGAAGTCGATATGTGGGATGAAATAGGCAAACGTAACAACTACAAGATCGAATACGTCACCGCAAACTTCTCTGGTTTATTTGGTCTGCTAGAAACCGGTCGTATCGATACTATCTCAAACCAAATTACGATGACGGACGCACGTAAAGCAAAATTCTTATTCGCTGACCCTTACGTCATCGATGGTGCGCAAATCACTGTGCGTAAAGGCAACAACAGCATTCAAAACGTTGAAGATCTCGCAGGAAAAACCGTTGCGGTTAACCTAGGTTCTAACTTTGAACAGCTCCTACGTAACTATGACAAAGACGGCAAGATCAACATCAAGACCTACGACACGGGAATTGAACACGACGTCGCACTGGGTCGTGCTGATGCATTCATCATGGATCGCCTTTCTGCGCTAGAACTGATCAAGAAAACCGGTTTGCCTTTAGAACTTGCTGGTGAACCTTTTGAAACCATCGAGAACGCTTGGCCATTCGTGGACAACGAAAAAGGTCGCAAACTTCAGAATCAAGTGAATAAAGCACTCGCTGAAATGCGCGCCGACGGAACAGTAGAGAAAATTTCTGTGAAATGGTTTGGTGCCGACATCACTAAGTAAAACTTCTCTTCTTTTAGGGTGCGGAACATTATCTCGCACCCTTTTTTAACTCAATGACAAGGTGGAACTTCGGATTCCACCTTTTCTTTTCTCAAGGTAATACGTCGTATGGGATTTGATTTTAATTACATGTTGGAGCTATTACCGATACTGCTCAAGTATCTTGGTACCACCATGGAAATGGCAACATGGGGATTGGTGTTTTCACTCATTCTAGCCGTGATTTTAGCTAACATTCGCGTATTCAAGCTGCCAGTTCTCGATCAATTAAGTCAACTTTACATCAGCTTCTTTCGCGGAACACCGCTCTTAGTACAGCTGTTTTTACTTTACTACGGCTTACCGCAAGTCTTTCCATTTATGGTGGGATTGGATGCCTTTTCAGCGGCAGTCATTGGTTTAACTCTGCACTTCGCCGCGTATATGGCAGAAAGCATTCGTGCCGCCATCATTGGTATTGATCGCAGCCAAATGGAAGCGAGCTTATCTGTCGGTATGACGACGCCCCAGGCAATGCGTCGTGTCATTCTGCCTCAGGCAACTCGTGTCGCGCTGCCATCGCTAATGAACTACTTTATCGACATGATTAAGTCGACTTCCCTCGCATTCACACTTGGCGTGGCAGAAATCATGGCCAAAGCGCAGATGGAAGCGTCCTCTAGCTTCCGTTTCTTTGAAGCTTTCCTTGCCGTTGCACTGATTTACTGGGGCGTAGTGGTCATTTTGACTCGAGTGCAGATTTGGGCAGAAGCGAAATTAAATAAGGCGTATGTACGATGATCAAACTAGAAAATATCCACAAGCGTTTTGGTGATACAGAAGTGCTCAAAGGCATCGATCTCGACATAAAACAAGGCGAGATCATTGTAATTATCGGCTCTAGTGGTACAGGTAAATCAACGCTACTTCGCACTGTGAACTTTCTTGAGCAAGCAGACCAAGGCCGAATTACCATTGATAATATTTCTGTTGATACGCAGAAGCACACTAAAGCAGAAGTGTTGGCATTACGCCGTCGAACTGGGTTTGTTTTCCAAAACTACGCGTTATTTGCTCATATGACGGCTCGCCAAAACATTGCAGAGGGCTTGATCACCGTGCGTGGTTGGAAGAAAGACGACGCTCATAAGCGCGCGCAAGAGATTCTGGATGACATTGGCCTTGGTGATAAAGGCGAAAGTTATCCAGCGGCACTGTCAGGTGGTCAACAGCAGCGAGTAGGTATCGGTCGAGCCATGGCGTTGCAGCCAGAATTGCTACTATTTGATGAACCAACTTCTGCATTGGATCCAGAATGGGTCGGAGAAGTTCTCTCATTAATGAAGAGGTTAGCGAATCAACATCAGACGATGCTGGTGGTCACACACGAAATGCAATTCGCCAAAGAAGTCGCCGACAGAGTGATCTTTATGGCCGATGGTAATATTGTCGAACAAGGTTCTCCACAGGATATTTTCGACAATCCACAAGATCTTCGTTTGCAAAAATTCCTTAACCAAGTGGGAATAGAGTAAAGATCAAGCATCAAGATCAATCGATCCTTGAGATTTTACTCACACTACGTATAATCGCCCGGCCGGAATTTCATACGCATGAGTCATTGACACATTATGTGAGTGTGATTACAATTCCGCCTCTTTGTTGAGAGGCGTCGGTTGTTCTTCTCTATATAAAGAGCTTCTTTATATAAAGAAAGCATATTGCCCACGCCGGGTTTAACAAGAACCTAAAACTACTGATCAGTAAAGGTAATTATCATGAAACGCACTTTTCAACCTACAGTTCTAAAGCGCAAGCGTACTCACGGCTTCCGTGCTCGCATGGCAACTAAGAACGGTCGTAAAGTTATTAACGCACGTCGTGCAAAAGGCCGTGCGCGCCTATCAAAATAATCGCTAGTTTATTTTGAACACGTACGCGTTTAATCGGGAGTTACGTTTGTTAACTCCCGAGCATTATCAAAACGTCTTTCAGCAAGCTCATCGAGCTGGCTCGCCTCATTTCACCATCATTGCTCGTAATAACGACCTATCTCATCCTCGACTAGGTTTAGCCGTTCCGAAAAAACAAATCAAAACTGCCGTTGGCCGAAATCGTTTTAAACGTTTGGCTCGCGAAAGCTTTCGTAACAAACAACATCAGCTTCCAAATAAAGATTTTGTTGTGATTGCTAAGAAAAGCGCGCAAGATTTAAGCAATGAGGAAATTTTAAAGTTGTTTGATAAGCTATGGCATCGCCTGTCTCGCCCCTCTCGTGGATAGCCATTGGGCTCATTTATCTCTACCGTTGGTTTATAAGCCCTCTGATTGGTCCTCGCTGCCGATTTACTCCAACCTGCTCAACTTATGCTTTAGAAGCACTGAGAGCTCACGGTTTTGTAAAAGGGTGTTGGTTATCAGGCAAACGTCTATTAAAATGCCACCCTTTGAATGAAGGGGGGTATGACCCCATTCCACCAGTCCAAAAACAAGACAGAGATAAATAACGATGGATTCTCAACGTAATATCCTGCTCATCGCTCTGGCACTGGTTTCTTTCTTGCTATTCCAACAATGGCAAGTCGCAAAGAATCCAGCACCTCAAGCGGTTGAACAGGCTCAATCAAGCAGTACTCTACCTGCACCATCTTTTGCGGATGAGCTTGATCCAGTTCCGGGTCAACAACAAGCATCAGCAAAAACTATCACAGTAACGACTGATGTTTTGACTCTGTCGATCGACACCGTTGGTGGCGATGTAGTACATGCCGATCTAAACAAATACGATGCTGAACTAGATTCATCCAATCCTTTCGTTCTGCTTAAAGACACTCAAGGTCACCAGTTCATCGCCCAAAGCGGTCTAGTGGGTCCTCAGGGTATCGATCTAAGCAGCACCAATCGCCCTCACTACCACGTGAGTGCAGACAGCTTTACGCTCGCTGATGGTCAAGACGAACTGCGCGTTCCAATGACTTTCACTACAAACGGCATCGAATACACGAAAACTTACGTTCTTAAACGTGGCAGCTACGCGTTAAACGTAGAGTACGATATCGTGAACAACTCTGGTAACAACGCAACCTTTGGTATGTACGCTCACCTGCGTCAAAACCTAATGGATGCGGGTGGCAGCATTACAATGCCAACTTACCGTGGCGGTGCTTACTCGACAGAAGACGTTCGTTACAAAAAATACAGCTTTGAAGATATGCAGGACCGTAACCTGTCTATCAACCTAGCAAACGGTGAAGGTTGGGCAGCAATGATCCAGCACTACTTCGCTGCCGCGTGGATCCCACGCAACGAACCAGGTACAAACCTATACACTCGAGTTATTGGTAACCTAGGCGATATCGGTGTACGTATGCCGAACAAAACCATCGCAACGGGTGATCAAGCTCAGTTTGAAGCAACACTTTGGGTTGGTCCTAAGCTACAAAATGAAATGGCGGCGGTTGCACCAAACCTAGACCTAGTAGTGGATTATGGCTGGTTATGGTTCATCGCGAAACCACTACACTCGTTGCTTGCTTTCATTCAAAGCTTTGTAGGTAACTGGGGTGTAGCAATCATCTGTTTGACTTTCATTGTTCGTGGTGCAATGTACCCACTAACAAAAGCGCAATACACGTCTATGGCAAAAATGCGCATGCTACAGCCTAAGCTGCAAGCAATGCGTGAGCGCATCGGTGATGACCGCCAGCGCATGAGCCAAGAAATGATGGAACTGTACAAGAAAGAGAAAGTGAACCCACTGGGTGGCTGTCTACCTCTTATCCTACAGATGCCTATCTTCATCGCGCTATACTGGGCACTAATGGAATCGGTTGAGCTACGTCACTCACCATTCTTTGGTTGGATTCATGACCTTTCAGCGCAGGACCCATACTACATCCTGCCACTATTGATGGGTGCGTCAATGTTCCTAATCCAGAAGATGAGCCCAACGACGGTAACGGATCCAATGCAACAGAAGATCATGACCTTTATGCCGGTTATGTTTACGTTCTTCTTCTTGTTCTTCCCATCAGGTCTAGTTCTATACTGGTTGGTGTCGAACATCGTTACGCTAATCCAGCAAACTTTGATCTACAAAGCGCTGGAGAAAAAAGGCTTACACACCAAGTAACCTTTGCATAAAAACATGAGAAAGGCGGCCAAAAGGTCGCCTTTTTGTTTTTGGCTGATTACAATTCAGCTAATTAATGGTTATGGCTCCCTAGGCTCTGTTGACCTATAGCCCAGCTCAAAAGGCAATATTATGACTACAGATACGATTGTCGCCCAAGCAACCGCACCAGGCCGTGGTGGTGTTGGCATTATTCGTGTTTCAGGCCCTAAGGCCAATCAAGTGGCGCTCGAAGTAACGGGTAAGACACTCAAGCCACGCTATGCCGAATACCTGCCATTCCAAGCAGCGGATGGAACTGTACTCGACCAAGGCATTGCACTGTACTTCCCTAACCCACATTCTTTTACAGGTGAAGACGTACTTGAACTGCAAGGCCACGGTGGCCCTGTGGTAATGGACATGCTGATTAAGCGCATTTTGGGCATTGATGGCGTTCGAGCGGCTCGCCCAGGTGAATTCTCGGAGCGTGCATTCTTAAACGATAAGATGGATTTAACCCAAGCAGAAGCGATTGCAGACTTGATTGATGCAAGCTCTGAAGAAGCGGCGAAATCGGCGTTACAATCATTGCAAGGTCAGTTTTCACAGCGTATTCAAACATTAGTGGAATCTCTGATCTATCTGCGTATATACGTAGAAGCCGCTATCGACTTCCCAGAAGAAGAAATCGACTTTCTTGCCGATGGTAAAGTGTCCGCTGATTTGCAAACCATCATTGACAACCTAGAAGCGGTGCGCAAAGAGGCCAATCAAGGAGCCATTATGCGTGAGGGGATGAAAGTCGTGATCGCTGGTCGTCCTAACGCAGGTAAATCAAGCCTACTCAACGCATTGTCAGGCAAAGAGTCCGCCATCGTAACCGATATCGCCGGTACTACGCGTGACGTATTGCGTGAACACATCCATATCGATGGCATGCCTCTGCATATCATTGATACAGCTGGTCTGCGTGATGCTTCCGATGAAGTAGAGAAAATCGGTATCGAGCGAGCCTGGGATGAGATCGCCCAAGCAGACCGTGTTCTGTTCATGGTGGATGGCACCACAACCGACGCAACGGATCCAAAAGAAATTTGGCCGGACTTTGTCGATCGCCTACCAAGTAACATGGGCATGACCGTGATCCGCAATAAAGCGGATCAAACAAATGAAGAGATGGGGATCTGCCATGTTAACGATCCAACTCTGATTCGCCTATCAGCAAAAACGGGCGCTGGTGTTGATGCCCTGCGTACGCATTTAAAAGAGTGCATGGGCTTCTCTGGTAATACAGAAGGTGGGTTTATGGCGCGCCGTCGTCACCTAGACGCCCTCGAACGTGCCGCTCAGCACCTCCAAATAGGCCAGGAACAGCTTGAGGGCTTCATGGCTGGAGAAATCCTAGCAGAAGAGCTACGTATTACTCAGCAGCACCTCAATGAGATTACCGGTGAGTTCAGCTCTGATGACCTCCTCGGCCGAATCTTCTCTTCATTCTGTATCGGTAAATAACCAAAACGCGCGGTGTTAAGCATAAGTTTAACACCGCGCTTCTTTTTATGCTGACGCACGACAGTTATCCAAAGCGCCAGTATGGCTCAATAAAGGAAGACACATGATCCACATTATAACAGGCAGTACGCTAGGTGGCGCAGAATACGTTGGTGATCACATTAGTGATCTCCTCAACGAAAACGGATTTGAAACAACGATCCACAACCAACCCGAACTGACCTCGATCGATAATCAAGGCACATGGCTTGTGATCACCTCTACTCATGGTGCGGGGGATTACCCAGATAACATTCAACCGTTTATTGCTGCTTTACAAAATACACCACCAAAGATGACAAATGTAAAGTTTGCGGTAATCGCAATCGGTGACTCAAGCTATGACACATTCTGTGCCGCTGGTCAGCACGCATATGACTTACTAGAAGATATTGGTGCAACACCGATGGCTGATTGCTTTAAAATAGATGTACTTAGCCACGCAGTTCCTGAAGACGCTGCTGAAGCATGGTTGCAAGAGAACTTAAGCCAATTTTCAGCTTAACCTGTCTTTCATAGAGTCGCGTCGCGGCTCTATTTTCTCTCCTGACTACGACCCCCTCTCCAGTTTTCTTGTTCAACCGCTCAAAAAACGCCCAAACCATCTGTGGATAAGTCAGGGAAGATCCAGTGATTTTCCTTTAGTTATCCAAATAATAACTTAGATCCTTTTTTACCCCTGTGCATAACCATCGATTTTGATCTCAGGAAATCCTCGATCTGATCAATGCATGATCACAAGATATGATCCCAAAAGATCCATGATCTTGTTGATCATTTTTCAGTTATCCACAGAAATGGTCGATCCTAATAATAGATCTAATAAAAGATCATATATATAGATCTTATATATATAGTCTTTGAGGCTAAAATTTGAAAAGCGAGAAAACGATTCTCTCTCTCTGATAAAAAAGGTAAAATACCGCTCTTTTTTATCTGCCCATTAAATCCTTTGAATACCTGAGGTCAGTTC